>JBBKWY010000021.1:0-55033 GCA_037969215.1 Halioglobus sp. | reverse complement strand
ATGGGCCGGGTGGGCACTGGCGCCTACGATACGATTGAATCGCAATACAACTTGCGGGTGTGTGGCGTGGACACCGACAGAACGAAAATGAATCAGCACAATGCGGCGGGTCGACGCGTTATTTACGGCGATGCCGAGGATGCTGATTTTTGGGAAGGCCTGCAGGCGACCGATTACAAGTTGGTGATGTTTACCATGCCCTCACTGTCGGAAATGGTGGATGCCGTGCAGCAGTTGCGCAACTCCGGCTACACCGGCAAAGTGGCCGCCGTGGCCAAATACGAGGATGAGAGAGCCCGCATGAGAGCCGCCGGGGCCGATGTCGTGTTCAATTATTATGCGGAGGCGGGTGCCGGTTTTGCCGAGCACGCACTCTCCAATATGCTGGACATCCTCCCTGCCAAGCCGGCGAGCACCGCTGTATAGCGCGCTGTCAGGGTGGATTGCTGGATATTGATGGTGGCTATGGCGAGTAAACCTCGCCGCTGCTCACTGTCGACATAGCATTGCCGCCAGCGCTTGGGCATAATGCCCGCAGATTAAAACGCACAGTCCACCGGCTCGCGATTGCATGTACTACCAATACTTTGGATTGACAGAAGCACCTTTCTCCATCGCGGTGAATCCCCGCTACCTGTTCATGAGTGCCCGTCACCGGGACGCTCTGGCGCACCTGCTCTATGGGGTGGGCACCGGCGGTGGCTTTATTCTGCTGACCGGCGAGGTCGGCACCGGCAAGACCACCATCAACCGCTGCCTGCTGGAGCAATTGCCTACCGATACAGATGTGGCGATTATTCTCAATCCGGCGCTGAACGCCATCGAGTTGCTGGGCAGTGTCTGCGATGAGTTGCGCATTGAATACAATCGCGATAGACACACCCTCAAAACGCTGACGGATGAGCTGCACCGCTTTTTACTCGAGAACCACGCTCGCGGGCGCAAGACTGTCCTGCTGATCGACGAGGCGCAACACCTGGATTTCGATGTGTTGGAGCAGATCAGGTTGCTCACGAATCTGGAGACCAATAACGAGAAACTGTTGCAGATCATCCTGATTGGGCAGCCGGAGCTGGCACAGATGCTGGCGCGTCCGGAGCTGCGCCAGTTGAATCAGCGCATTACCGCGCGCTACAACCTGGACCCTCTCAACCTCGATGAAACCAGTGCCTACATCCAGCACCGGTTGCAGGTGGCGGGCATGAGCCCCGAGCGCGTGGTTTTTACCCCCTCCGTGGTCCGCAGCATTTACAAGGCGACACGAGGTATTCCTCGCGTCATCAATGTACTGTGCGACCGGATGCTTCTGGGTGCCTACGGCCGCAATACCTCGCATGTGGACCAGGATATGCTGAGACTGGCGGTAAAAGAGGTGCTGGGAGAGCAGCAAGCGGATTCTACCCTGTGGCGTTGGCTTGCTGCGGCGGTCGCCGTGCTGCTGCTGGTGTGGGCTGGCGGGTGGTTGCTGGGTAAATACGCCGCGCTGCCTGAGCCTGAGGCCGTCGGGGCGGAAAGCACGGCGACATCGCCCGCCGTTATCGAAGAGCGGGTCCTGGTGCCGGGCGCGGACACGGCGCCACTGGCGGCCACGGCAGCGGCCGCGTTAACGGACGCAGCGGTGCCGCCCGTGCCAGCGGTCTCGTCTGCTTCCAGCGCCGCTATCCCGGCAGAGACAATCAATGTTGCAGACGCCATGCAGCCGCCCGGCGATACCCTCGCGCGGCTGTGGGCGCTGAATTCAGATCAGCCGGTGCCGCCATTTCCCTGTTCGGATGGCGCGCAACAGGGGCTGGTGTGCCTGGAAGGCGAGGTTTGGACCTGGGATGAGCTGGCCGCGTTCGACCGGCCATTGTCATTGGAGACGATCACCCCGGAGCGTTTTTCTGCCGAGGTATTGCTGGTCGGCATCGAAGGTGCGCAGGCCTGGGTGGTGACCGAGTCGGGTGTGGCGCAAGTTAGCCTGGCTGAGCTGGCACCGAACTGGACCGGCCGCTATCGGTTTATGTGGCGCCCGCCTGAAAATTTCGGCAAGCCGCTGGTGGTGGGCGATGACAGCGCGGTAGTGGCAGCGGTGGCGCAACTCTTTGCACAGCTCGACAAACAACCCCAACCACTCGCAGGCCGTTATTTTAACCGTGCACTGGAACAGCGCGTGCGCCTGTTCCAGCAGCAAAACGCCCTGGCCGACGATGGTGTGGTCGGGGTGCAGACGCTGCTCAAACTCAATGCCCAGCTGGGTATCGATGTGACCGCAGAGCAGGCGCGGCAGAAATTGCAGCTCGGCGCAACACCGCAGGCGACCGAATGACGCAGAACTCCTTGTTGCCTACCCTCCGCGAGGCCTGCCTGTGTCGCTGATTCTGGATGCTCTCAATCGCTCCCGCGAGGATGCGAATCCTGTCCCGGGGTTGACGACGCATCACCGGGTGGAGGAGGTGGCCGTCAATCGGCGACAGTATCTGCTATGGGTGGCGCTCTCGGTGGCAGTCGTTCTTATTGCCTGGCTCTTTATGGAGCGTTACAGCGCCCCGCAACCGGCTCGCGAAGCGGCTGAGATCCGGGTAGCGGCAGAGCAAGTGACGCCGTCGATGGTAGACAGTGCGCCAGCAGTAGCAGAAATCGTCCGCCCTGCGCCAATCGCCCAGACGCCGACAGCAATAGAGTCGATTCCCGCATTGCAGGCATCGCCGCCGCTCGAGGAGGAGGTGTCTACCGAGATTGACTCGCAGAGTGTCAGCGCCGCAGCCGCGCCCCAAGTGCCGGCGCTACCGGCGAACGACGCCGTGGCCCAGCTTTACCAGAACCCCGGTCTGGCCAATGAGCCAGTGATAAGAAAACCACAGCGACAAGCCGACGCGCGGTCAGCTACTAGTGCGAAACCGAGGGCCGAGCCCATCGATGTCGACAAGCTTATTAAACTGGCGCGAGCGGAATCTAAAAACACCGGTGTGGCGGATCACTCCGTGCCGTTCCTGATCGACTTGTCGCAGCAATTTAAGGATAGTGTTCCCACTATTCACTACCTGCGCCATGACTATTCCAGCGACGCATCAAGCTCCACTGTGGTGCTGAACAGCAAGACATTGAGCGTGGGTGGTACTCCCGCAATGGGCATGAAGGTAGAGGAAATACTGCCGGATTCTGTGGTCCTGAACTACCAGGGCACACAGTTTCGGCTGCGGGCGCTCAACAGTTGGATCAATTTGTAATTTTTGGATTGGCCCCGTTTTGATCTCACTCCGTCAGTCTGAAGCTTGGGCTTACTACTGCGCGGAGTTAAAGCCCCAGGTAGTCCCGGGTGATCGTGAATATCTGCGTCTGCTGAATGAACGGCGGTATCAGTCCCAACCCCTCGCTATTGCTGAACAACGGCACCGCTGCGCCCGTGTGCTCTTCCATCACGAAGTTGTTGGTGGCGTAGTTGACGGCCATCAGGCCGCCCTCGGGCGTCTTAATTCGGGCCAGCTTGCCGGGTGTGTAGACCGGGATAGGGAAGGCCGCGAACAGGCTCTCATAGGGGACGAGCTGCGCCGCCTGGGAGTGATCTGCGGTCACCATGATCAGCGTGTGCGGGTGAGTTCTGGCAAAGGCCAGAGCGCTGTCCAGTGCCTCTTCGAGCTGTTCCAGTTCTCCGATTGAGCCGCAGGGCTTGCGCTCGTGTGACTGTTTGTCGATGGACGCGGATTCAATCATCAAAAAGAAGCCTTTGTCGTTGTCGTTGCCCAGGTGTGCCAGTGCCGCCTCCGTCATCTGTCGCAATGTGGGTACGCTGCTGAAGGCCGGGTTGGGTACGCACGCCATGGGGGCGGGGAGGGTGACGCTGCCCAGATAGGGGTGCAGCTGATTGAGCCAGCTGCGCTTGGGGTCTTCCGCTGCGCGTCCGTTTTCGCCCTGTAGACGCACCGGCATGGTGCCCGCTGCAAACAGCCCCAGCAGCTTTTTATCCGGCGCTGCCTGTGCCAATTCGGCGGCGTCGGTCACCACTTCGTAGCCATTGCGTCGTGCCAGATCCAGGGTGCTTACCGTTTCACCTTCCGCTATCGGGGTGAAGTGGGCGCTGCCGCCGCCCAGTATGACATCGACTGCGGACTCGGCCAGTTGTTCTGCGATTGAGCCGTTGCCGCCATTTGCCTTGAGGTCAGTTTTGCATTCACCCAGCGGAATGTCGTGGTACCTGATGTCCTCCATGGTGGCGGAATCCTCACACAGGCGCAGGCTGACATGTGCGGCAAATGCGGCGGGCGTGGCATCGGTGACGCTGGCGGTGCTGACGATGCCGGTGCGCAGGCCAGCGGCGCTAGCCAGCTCGGCGATGGTGGTAAGGTCCCGGTCGACGCCGGCGCTGGTGCTAATGCGGCCTCTGCTGGTGATTGTCCCGGTGGCCATGCTACTCGCGGTATTGGCCGAATCTGCGACGTACAGGGGCTTGCCCTCTGCATCGTCTTGCGTGGTTTGAATCTGCACCGCTGAACGCAGTGGCATCTGGTCGAGCAGCAGCTGTCCGGCCGCGCCGCGCAGGTAGTTGCGCGCGATGGTGATCTGCTGCTCATCCATGCCGTCGCCGATAATCAGGATGACCTGTCGGGGTTGCGCGGTCGGGACAGGGTCGGGTTGCGGTGCCGTGTTGTCTTGCGCCAGAGTCCCGGCGCCTGGCAGTAGCAGACTGGCCAGTAAACAGTATGTCCTGAAATTCATACGATAAACCCATTCTGTTAGAGCGATAAAAGCAGTTTGAAACCGCGTCGATCAGGATGATACACGACAAAATCAGACCTCGCCCGGTGCGTGACTGAGTCCCCGTCGACGTCTGGGACCACTCGCTGCCCCGTTTTTGCTGTACGAGACAGTTAACCTTTTCACCGCACTGTGGCAGGATGCGGGTTCCGCCGATAACGCATACGTCATCGGGCAATGTAATTGTGAGGAAACAACATGAAGATGATGACCGCAATCATCAAGCCATTCAAACTTGATGACGTTAGAGATGCACTGCAACAGATAGGTATCATGGGGATGACCGTGGAAGAGGTGAAGGGCTATGGCCGCCAGAAGGGCCATACCGAGCTCTACCGCGGCGCTGAATATCTGGTCGAATTCCAGCCCAAGGTTAAGATACAGATCGGCATACCCGATCACCAGGTCGAAGCCGCTATTGAGGTTATTTGTAATGCCGCCAGCACTGGCAAGATAGGCGACGGCAAAATATTTGTGAGTCCATTAGAGCAGAGTATTCGTATCCGCACCGGTGAAACTGGAGAAGAGGCTCTCTAATCATGGTTCCCTTTATGAGCAAACTGCAAGCAAATATGTTGACGTTCACACTCCTGCTACTGGCCTCGGCCAGTAGCAGCGCCGATGAATTGAACGGCGCTGACACCGCGTGGATACTGACCTCTACAGCACTGGTTTTGTTTATGACAATTCCAGGATTGTCGCTGTTTTACGCCGGCCTGGTACGGGTCAAAAACGTATTGTCTGTTCTCATGCAGTGCTTCGCACTGACGTGTCTCATGTCGGTCTTGTGGTTTGCGGTGGGCTACACCATGGCGTTTGGCACCGAAGGTGTCGAGCAGGGGCCGTTTCTCGGTGATTTCGGCAATATCTTTTTCTCCTCCATCACGATGGATTCGATGAGTGGCACGATCCCTACCACCCTGTTTGCGACCTTCCAGATGACCTTCGCGATTATAACGCCCGCGTTGATCGTGGGCGCATTTGCCGAGCGTATGCGGTTTTCGGCCATGCTGATATTTAGTTCGATCTGGTTACTGGTGGTGTACGCGCCGGTTTGTCACTGGGTGTGGGGCGGCGGCTGGCTGGGTGCGATGGGTCTGCAGGACTTTGCCGGTGGTACGGTGGTGCATATCACAGCGGCGGTGGCGGCGTTGGTCGCGGCATTGGTGATGGGGCCACGCAAAGGGTTTGGCACCGTACCTATGGCGCCACATAACCTTATGATCACGGTTGCCGGGGCCGGTATGCTGTGGGTCGGCTGGTTCGGTTTTAACGGTGGTTCGGCACTGGGCGCCAACAATATGGCGGCTATGGCGATACTGGTCACACACTTATCTGCCGCGTGTGGTGCACTGGCCTGGATGACGATGGAATGGGTGCGCCACGGCAAGCCCTCAGTCCTGGGTATGGTGACCGGCATGGTGGCGGGCCTCGGTACGATCACGCCAGCGTCGGGCTCAGTCGGTCCCGCTGCGGCAGTGCTCATTGGTCTGAGCGCCGGTGTTGTCTGCTATTTTGCAACCAACCTGCTGCGCAACGTGCTCAGGGTCGATGACAGTCTGGACGTCTTTCCAGTGCACGGTGTCGGCGGCATATTAGGAACACTGCTGGCCGGCATCTTCTGCTCGACCCAGCTCGGTGTCTTCAGCGGCAACGGCTTCTCCGATGGCATCGACAGCATTGGCGGTCAATTTACCGTACAGGCGACCGGCGTTATCGTGACGTTTGTCTACGCTGCTGTAATGAGTTATATCATTCTCAAGTTGGTCAATATGATGGTCGGGCTGCGGATCGACGCAGACGAGGAAAATCAGGGCCTCGATCTGGTGCTGCACGACGAGCGCGGTTACGATTTGTAGCCAGTGCGTACGCGAAATAAAGGCCACCTCCGGTGGCCTTTTTTGTAGGGGTAGAGCATATGAATTGGCAACACCGTCACGCCACCATCAACGGTATCCAGACACATTACGTGGAGCAGGGGGAGGGTATGCCGGTGGTTTTATGCCATGGCTTTCCCCACCTGTGGTTCAGCTGGCACCGGCAAATCAGCGCGCTGGCCGCGGCCGGCTATCGGGTGATCGCTCCCGATATGCGCGGCATGGGGCAGACCGAGGCGCCCGCTGATCCCGCCGCCTATGACATTGACCATATCACTGGCGATTTGCTGGGACTGCTCGATCATATCGGCGTGGAGCGCGCCGTGTTTGCCGGTCTGGATTTTGGCGCCTTCGCCATTTACGATCTGGCGCTGCGGCATCCCGAGCGCGTGATCGCGGTAATCGGGCTGGAAAATCCGGCGGCGCCACACAACCCCGATGAGTCGCCGCTCACCGAATACCGGCGCATCGCGCAGGAGCATTTTCTTCATATTGAGTATTTTCGTGTGCCGCCGCGCGCGGATGAAGAGCTGGCTGCCCAGCCGCGGCGCTTTTTGCACAAGGTGTTTCACACCTTAAGCGGCGCGGGGAACTACTTCGATGTATTCAAGTACCCACCGGGAACGTCATATATTGATGCTATGGCAGAGCCGCCGCCACTGCCGTGGTCGTGGCTGTCCGAGCTGGAGCTGGAATTTTTTGTCAGTGAGTACAGTCGCAGCGGTTTCACTGGCGGCCTCAACTGGTACCGTTCGTTCGATCTGAAGTGGGCGCAGCGCAAGCCGTATGAAGGCGTGCAGAGCACGGTGCCCGCCTATTTTTTGGGCAGTGAGCACGATGTGGACCTGGAGGGGTTTCACGGCGATGATCCGATTAGTCTGATGCGCGCGATTTTCCCCGATCTGCGCGACGTGCGCATGATTCCCGGGGCCGGTCACATGGTGCAATTGGAAGCGTCAGCAGCGGTCAACGCCATCCTGCTCGATTACCTGCGCGATATACAGGAACGGATTTAGCCGCTCTGCTGGGCGCGTGATTGCAAGGCTCAGCTTATCTTTAGTTTCAGCCCGAGCTTTCCCAGTACCTGCTTTTCCTCTCCCAACTCCCGTTCAGTGAGCGGGTGATCATCCAGCCAGCCCTCGGGGAACGCCAGAGTCAGCGACTGCTGGTCGGCACAAATAGAGAAATCGGGTAACTGCTCCAGTATTTCAACGTGCTTGAAACAGCTCGCCAGTCGAATAATTGCCAGCATATACAGTATTCTCAGTAGCTCTGTCTCGGCAATGTCGGCAAAGAAATCGGGCTTTAGCTTGCCCCGTTGTCCCAGTGCCAGTACCGCGAGAACTTCCTGCTCCTCCTGCGAGAATCCGGGTAAATCGGCGTTGCGCAATACGTAGGCCGAATGGCGGTTGAAATGTTTGTGTGCAATCGCCATGCCGATTTCGTGGGTGCGGGTGAGCCAGTGCAACAGGTCCCAGTCGTACGGCGTTAACTGCCAACTCTCCCGCGTGGCCATATAAAAAGTGCGCGCTCTGCGCTCGAAAATGTCAGCGGTTTCGGCATCGACGGCGTAGCGCTGCATGAGCGCGTTGACCGTGCGTTCTCGCACATCCTCGTGGCTGAGTCGCCCCATCAGGTCGTAGATCACACCTTCGCGCAGGGCGCCCCGGGAAGTGCGCATATGGTCGATGCCCAGCACATCGAACAAAGCGCTGGCAATGGCAAGCCCGGGCAGGATGACATTGCGTCGCGGGGCGGTCAGGCCGTCCAGCTGAATCTCCTCCATCGATTTGAATTTGAGCAGACGTTTCTCCAGTGCGGTCAGGCCGCGTCTGGAAATGCCGCCTTCCTCCCAGCCGTTTTGCGTCAGGATTGTTTCGAGCGCCTGCAGCGTGCCCGATGAGCCCACACACTCCTCCCAGCGTTTAGAGCCGAAGCGGTGGCGAATGGGGTAGATCTGCTCGCGCGCTTGTTCGTAGGCTCTGCGGTAGTTTCCGCGGCTTATCCTGCCGTCTGGGAAAAAGGCATGTCCAAAGGAGACGCAGCCCATCTGCAGGCTCTCCAGAGATTGCGGTTCGAAACGTTGGCCGACAATACACTCCGTGCTGCCGCCGCCGATATCGATCACCAGTCGCGACTGCGCGTCATCGGCCAGCGAGTGGGCGACGCCCAGATAGACCAGCCTGGCTTCCTCAAGACCGTAGATGACATCCACTCGGCTGCCGAGAATACGTTTGGCGGGTACGGTGAAGGCCCGGCGATTCTTCGCCAGCCGCAACGCATGCGTGCCGACCACACGCACGCGCTCGGGCCCAACGCTTTCCAGTACTTGTGCGAAGCGCGACAGGCAGTCGAGACCGCGCTGAATGGCGTCCTCGCTCAGCATATCGTTTTCGAGCCCTGCACCGAGTTGCACTTTTTCGGCCAGCGTTTCCACAGTACGCATTTCACCGTGTTCGATTTTCACGATGATGAGGTGAAATGAATTACTGCCAAGGTCTATGGCAGCAAGCTGACTACCGTCCGGGAGTATGTCCTGACTATCTACATCCAAGGGCTGAGGATTCCGTGTGTGGGTGAGCGCGAATACAATGGTAAAGCATTCTGGCGGTGCGCGCACATGCCGTAACGGGCTCCAGCTTCAGCAGATTACGGTTACAGCCGAGCTACAAAAAGTGCCGCAATGTCGGCGCGAGTCTACGCCTGCAAGTGTTGATAGGGCGGTCAAAATAATGATAGGGTTTCTTGTGAATTCACCGTATGACGCGAGCCATGGAATGGTTACTACGGATTTTATATCTCGGGCACCAAAAAACGCTGTGTCGCCTGCCGAAACAATGTACCCGGAGTTTTACCGTGCGGTGAAACATCTGCTGCGGGATGATTTCACTATACTGAATATCGGCGCGAACGATGGTGTCGACAATGATCCCATATACCCTTTTTTGTTGATGTATCCACAGTGGCGTGGCATCTGTGTCGAGCCAGTTCACTATAATTTTTCTCAGCTTTCACACAACTACCAGAAATACCGCGGTATCAAGTTGGTACAAGCTGCCGTCGGTGATCGGCCCAGCCCTGTTTATTACATCGACTCGCGCTCAGGTTGCGATATGAACTATGTGAGCCAGTGCTGTTCATTTGATCGTGATTATGTGCTCGATACGCTAGCGACATTGCGTGAAAGCACACCAGACGCTGTCTCCGAAAATGCGGAAAAATTCCTTGTGGTCGACCATTCCATTCCGTGTATGAGTGTAGAGAAAATACTGCAGGACAACTCGGTGGAATGTGTTGATTTTCTCAACATCGACGTTGAGGGTTTCGATTATTTGGCGTTCAAGCAATTTGATGTCGCCAAATATAAGCCAGCGATTATATGTGTCGAGACGATTACCTTTAGCAGTGAAGAGCAAGCTGATTTTCAACAGGTGATGTCAGAAAACAACTATCACCTGGTGGGTATATTTGGTTTGTTTTCGCCTGTTTACATTCGGGCTATCGCAGATGATGGCGAGTTTGATTTCGATGCGCCTCCTGCCCACTTTACACCTGCTGATGTTGCCAGAGAAAAACTCGATGAATACGAAGTGGGTTCAACGCTTCGGTTCGATGGGTCGTCGGCACTCGCGTACCTTGTATGCTATGAGGGGTGGGCGCCACCGTCGAATGGATATTGTTGGTCGCGAGATGTTGGCGCAGCCCTGAACTTGCGAATACCCGATCGCTACTTCAATACAGAATTGGAACTGGTAATAGAATACAGGGCTTTCGTTGACTCTGACGTGCTGCCCGCGCAAACGATTCAAGTCTCGATAAATGGCGTAGCACTAGAGCGTTGGGTCCGCGATAAGCCCAAAATTGCTACTGAGCGAATTCGAATTCCGTCGGAATGTGTCGACCAGAATGATTTGCACATTCAATTTGAATTTCCGGATGCGGCTAACCTCAAATCTCTGGGCCTGGGACAAGATAAACGCAAGCTTGGTATTGCATTGTACTCGCTTCGACTGGTATCTGTGGACTATGAAATTGGCACAGTGATAGAGTTTAGTGAGTCGTCGGGAATAGAGGACAAGCTCCTGACTGCCGGGTGGGCGCAACCATTGAATGGGTATTGTTGGTCAACGGAGAATCGTGCCACTCTACAGCTTCGAATACCCAATACTCACCTCAACACACCACTGGTAATGGCACTGAAGTACCGAGCTTTTATTCATCCCGAAGTCATTCCTGCCCAGGCGATTTACGCTTCGATAGATGGCGTGCCGTTAGAGGATTGGACCTGTGACAATCGCAAGGTTGAAAGTAAGCACATTCGAATTCCACAGGAGCGCGTCAGTCAGAACGAATTAATCATACAATTGGAATTGCCTGATGCCGCTAGTCCCGAAACCTTGGGGCTTGGGTCTGATACGCGGAAACTGGGTATTGCACTGTACGCGCTTGAACTTGTAGACAACAATCACCCCTCGCTCAGCTGACCTGACCTTCAAAGGCACGGTCTGGCTGCAGCTACCAGGCCAGATGAGACCGCACAGCAGCATGAGTGCCGACTACACGCACATACGGTACTCGCTTATCCAGCTGGCGGGCGGTACCAGATGGGGGAGGTCCAGGCGCGCTCCTGAATCTGCCAGGGCAGTTCGGCATCGGTACAGCTGGGCGGGCGCTCTGCCTCGGGGAGTGTCAGGCAGTCGTAGTGGCTCCAGCGACAGCTGGGGTTCTCCAGCACCCGCACGTAGTACACGGCGGCGAGCTGTGAATCAAAGTCCGGGTCCTGCCAGCTCCCGCACAACTGGGAAAACCCCTTGCCTGAAACGTTACAGGTTTGTGGGTCTACGCTGGCGTCTCCCGCCGGCGCGCCGGCGATATCATAGACAGCTTGCTGAGTTTGCCCAGCGCTATCGACCCAGCCCTTGATGATCTGAATACGCTGCAACAGGTTGCCGCCGTCGCGCGGGTCGCGACTGGCCGAGGCGACAAAAATAGGGCTGTGTTGCATGCCAGTAGGCGCGGCCGGTAGGTCGGCGCCCATCGGTACGCCATCACGGTAGGCGTCCGCCAGATATTCGCTGCTCTGGCAGACGTCGTTATCCAGTTTCCAGCCGGCAAAGAAGCGCGGTTCGATGCGCGGTCCACTGGTGCCGAAGGTTTCACGCCTCTGCATTGATTCAAACAACGCGCTACGACTATTTTCTTGCGCATAGATACCGGCGATACCACCGGGGTTGTAACGCACGGGTGAGCCGGTAGCGACATCACCGGGCACCTCTATTTTGCTGATAAGGCGATCCTGCAGGTTGCGATCATTGCCGTGGGATCCCTGATATCCCTTTTCGGTCACCGCGGCGGGCGCGCCAATATGGGTGTCGGTGGAGGCGAGGATGCCAAATTTAAAGGGATTGACGCCTAGCTTGCCCTCTTCCTTGAGCCCGGCGGTCAGTGCATAGCGCACAAAACTGTAACGCGATACACAGCCCTTCAACATCATGCCACCACTGCTGACGTCCTCGCCGCAATCCGCGATTACCTCGCTGGCAGGGCGCAGTTTTTCAAAATCGCAGAACTCGTCGGTATCGCCCAATACGCTGGCGATGCCGTTGCGACATTCGGAATCGCCCTTGATCTGCATAATTTCTGCCAGCGGTTCCAGTCGTGCTCGCAGGGCGGCCTGCTCCTGCTGTTGCTGCAGGGGTATGTCCCGATTGCTATAGGGATACCACATGCGGCCGCTGCTCCAGTTGCTGTTGTGGGGAATAGCCAGCACGTCGCAGTGCGCATTGCCAGCGATACAGGTGGTGTCCAGCCACTGCCACAGCAACTCGGGCGTCGGCGCATCCTTGGCACTGAGAGCCGCCTGGGGGACGGTGCTCGATTTGAAGATCACATTGCGGTGCAAATTGGAGGCCTCTTCTGCCAGCGTGTACTCGTAGGCGTGAAACGTGGTGAACGCGCAGTTGGCGCTGTGATCGTGAAAGGCTTCGGTGCTGAGCTGGTTTTCCTGCCATACCGCAATCGCCTTGTCGCGGCACAGTGAGCCATCGGCGCCGCAGACGCGGGTAGAGCGGTCCTGACCGAATATGGCGAAACTCGCCAGTCGCACCAGTGACTGCAACTTCTGATCCATCGGCAGCCGGACATCGCCACGGTACAGTTCACAGACCAGGCTTTCATACCCGTCTGCACCGCGCGTATAGCACAGGCGTGTCTCCCCCAGTGCTTCGGCGTGATCGGTTACGGCTACAAAATCCAGAGGTGCGCTGATTTGCAGTACCGGGGGTTGGTAGGCTTCGGGGTCGCCGCGCAGGTGCAGGGGCATGGGCGTGCCACGCGCAAAGCGATACGCATCGTCAACGGTGGTGGTCACGCCAAACGAGGTGGCGTCATAGGAGGCGGCGGTATGGACATGGAGATCGCCGAACCACGCTTTATTGTGTGGATATTGCTGCGTACAGGGCGGCGCTAATGCTTGCCCATCGTGCAAGGAGCGCACGGTAACCTGATCCCAGCCCGGGAGATTGGCACTGTCGTGCTGTACCCGCTGGAACTCGTAGCGCAACCACAGCAGCGCTACGCCGACTATCACTACCACGATAAGTGTTGCGAAAAGTAAATATTTGAAAAGTTTCTGCACGGACGTCACCGTTGATAGGGATCAAATTATATTAGGATTGCATGCTAACCTATGGCGCAATCCATAAACAGCGCGGTCTGTGAGGGGATGCAATGCTTTTCGGCGTGTATTTAGCGGGATTTTTACGGGTAGCAGATCACGTGTCGCGAGTATTGAAAGTCGGGTGAATGGCCTATACTCGCACCCAGTCCTAATGCAGGAGAGCGTGCTATGAACAAATCAATGTTAGTTGGAACGGTGTTTGGCGCAGGCCTGGCGACAGCGGCGGGCGGTTTCGCTGGATACAAAATGCTGAGCGATCAGGAGTATGCGCAGGTAACCGCGGTAACGCCCGTCACGGAAAGCATCAAAACACCACGGGAAGAGTGCTCTGATCAGGTAGTGACGAAGCAGGAGCCCGTTAAGGACACGCATAAAATCGCGGGTACGGTACTGGGTGCCGTCGCCGGGGGATTACTCGGTGATGCCATCGGGGGCGGTGGCAAAAACACCGCGGCTAAAATTGCGGGCGCCGCCGCTGGCGGATACGCCGGCAACAAAACGCAGGAAAGTCTGCAAAAAAGTGATACCTATCAGACCACGCAACGTGTCTGTAAAACACTGTATGACGTCAGTGAGCGCACGGTAGGCTACGACGTCAAATATCAGATCGGTGACGTGCCCGGCCAGGTGCGAATGGACCACGATCCCGGTGACACTATCCCGTTGCAAGACGGCAAACTGGCGCTTGCTCGCGACTGATTGGCGATTGGCCTATACGAGCTTTCTGGGGTTTAGCAGCTGCGCCAGTTTTTCTGGCGGCAGATCTGTCATTTCCTGCGCTATCTCCAGAATCGGGCGTTTCTCGCGATACGCCCGTTTGGCAATTTCGGCGGCCTTGCTGTAACCAATCTCCCGGTTCAGCGCGGTTACCAGTATAGGGTTTTTGGCCAGGTTCGCCTCGATGTTCTCAGTGTTTACCACAAAGTCAGCGATACAGTGATCTGTCAGCGCTGTACAACTATTGGCGAGCAGGGCGATACTTTGCAACAGGTTGTGGGCGATGAGCGGCAGCATGACATTCAGCTGAAAGTTGCCTGATTGCCCCCCGATGGTGATGGCGCTGTCATTGCCGATTACCTGGGCTGCGGCCATCGCCACTGCCTCGGGTATCACCGGGTTGACCTTGCCGGGCATAATGCTGCTGCCCGGTTGCAGGGCTTTTAAACTGATTTCACCTAGCCCGGATAAGGGCCCGCTGTTCATCCAGCGCAGGTCATTGGCGATTTTCATCAGTGCCACAGCCAGTGATTTGAGTTGTCCCGACAGCGCCACTGCGATGTCCTGACTGGCGAGTGCGGCAAAGAAATTGTTGGCCGGCGAAAAGCTCAGACCGCAACTGTCACTGAGATAAAAACAGAAGCGCTCGGCGAATTTCGGGTCGGCGTTGATACCGGTCCCCACCGCCGTTGCACCCTGTGCCAGTCGCCGCAACTGTGTTCGAGAGGTGTCGATACGCTCGCCTGCCTGTTCCAGCTGTGCGCGCCAACCAGAGAGCTCCTGCGCTAAACTCAGTGGCATGGCATCCATCAGGTGGGTTCTCCCCGTCTTGATACTGTCGACCAGCGCTGTTTCTCGCAGCGAGATCGCCTTCGCCAGAGCCTGCAGCGCAGGCATCAGGGTGTTGTGCAGCGCCAGTTCCGCGCTGAGGTGGATGGCGGTGGGAATGACATCATTACTGCTCTGGCTGCAATTCACATGATCGTTGGGGTGTACCGGTTCTCCCAGATGCGAGGACGCCAGCGTGGCGATCACTTCATTGGCATTCATGTTGGTGCTGGTGCCGGAGCCGGTCTGGAAAATATCGATGGGAAACTGTTCCTGATATTCCCCCTGTGCAATCGACAGGGCCACTGCGGTGATGCTCTTCGCCATGGAGGGGTCCAGCAAACCCAGTTCGGCATTGGCGCGCGCAGCGGCGGCCTTGATCAGGCCCAGCGAGGATATCAAGCCTGCTGGCATCGTCATGCCGCTGATGTGAAAATTGTCGACTGCCCGTTGCGTTTGCGCGCCATAGAGCGCTGCATTGGGGACTTCTACGTCTCCCAGGCTGTCCGATTCGATGCGTTTGTCGGGCATAGTGCGACTCCTGTTCAGGATTCCCCGGCCAGCCGGTTGAGTACGAAGGTGAGTACGCCGCCAGCGCGGTAGTATTCAACCTCGACCAGGGTGTCGAGCCGGGATTGTAACGATATTTCACGTGTTTCCCCGGACGGATAGTGCACCACGGCGCGCAGTACTTGCTGCGGCGTGAGTTTTTCATCCAAACCGAGAATGTCGAACGTTTCATCGCCCTGCAGTGCCAGGGTCTTGCGTGTTTCACCCGGCATGAATTGCAGCGGTAGTACACCCATGCCCACCAGATTGGAGCGATGGATGCGTTCGAAGCTCTCCACGATCACGGCTTTTACGCCTAGCAGCAATGTGCCCTTGGCTGCCCAGTCGCGACTGGAGCCGGTACCGTACTCTAATCCCGCAACCACTACCGTGCTTACCCCGCGGGACTGGTAGTCCATCGCAGCATCGTAGATAAACATGGGTTCTTTTTCGCCTGTGAGCCGCGTATAGCCACCTTCCAACTGGGGCGTCATTTCGTTGCGGATACGAATGTTGCCAAAGGTGCCGCGCATCATCACCTGGTGGTTACCGCGTCGCGAACCGTAGGAGTTGAAATCAGCTTTGGCAACGCCGTGTTCTCGCAAGTATTGCGCGGCCGGGCTGTCGCCGGGAATCGCACCGGCCGGGGAAATATGATCTGTGGTGACGGAGTCGCCCAGCATCGCGAGCATAGGGGCGGCCATGATGTTGTGCTGGTTGCCCTGGTATTGTTCCTCGAAGAAAGGCGGAAGCTGGATATACGTCGAGTCATCGGAGAACGCGTAGGTGGCCCCACCGCCGGTCTCGATGGCCTGCCATGTGCTGTCACCGTCGAACACGGCAGCGTATTCTTTTTGAAACATCTCCTTGTTGACCGTCTGCACCACCGCCGCGATCTCCGCGTTGCTGGGCCAGATGTCGCGCAGGTAAACCGGCGCGCCGCTCTCGTCCTCGCCCAGTGGATCGGTGCTGAGATCGATGCGGGTGGTGCCTGCGAGCGCATAGGCGACGACCAGCGGCGGCGATGCCAGCCAGTTCGCTTTTACCAGCGGGTGGATGCGGCCTTCAAAATTGCGGTTGCCCGAGAGGACGGAGCAGGCGACGATATCATTAGCGGCAATTGTTTTTTCCACGACATCCGGCAGCGGGCCGGAGTTGCCGATGCAGGTGGTACAGCCGTAGCCCACCAGATTGAAACCCAGCGTATCCAGTGAGGACTGCAGCCCAGCCTTCAACAGGTAATCTGTGACCACTTTGGATCCGGGTGCGAGCGACGTTTTCACCCAGGGTTTACGTTGCAGTCCGCGCGCCAGCGCTTTCTGCGCAACCAATCCGGCGCCTATCATCACCGCCGGGTTAGAGGTGTTGGTACAGGACGTAATTGCGGCGATCACCACATCGCCGTGGTGTAACGACCCCGCCATTCCCTCGAGGGGAAACGCGGTGTCCTGTTGGCTGGATTTGCCATCGAGTTCGATAAACTGGTCGATGGCGCTGCGTAATTCGCGCACCGGAACGCGGTCCTGCGGGCGTTTCGGCCCCGCCACATTCGGCTCGACCGTGGACATGTCCAACTGCAGTGTGGCGGAAAAATTCGGCGTGATGTAATTCTCGTCGCGCCACATTCCCTGCGCCCGACAGTAAGCTTCCACCAGGGCGACGGTGTCATCATCTCGCCCGGTGAGTTGCAGGTAGAGAATGGTCTGTGCATCCACCGGGAAGAAACCACAGGTCGCGCCGTACTCTGGCGCCATATTGGCGATGGTGGCGCGGTCGGACAGCGGCAACTGATCGAGGCCGCTGCCGTAAAACTCGACGAATTTTCCAACAACACCCTGCTTGCGTAACATCTGCACGACCTGTAACACCAGATCGGTGGCGGTGATGCCTTCGCGCATTTTACCGGTCAGTTCGAAACCGACGACATCGGGTATCAACATGGAGATGGGCTGGCCGAGCATGGCCGCCTCAGCTTCAATGCCGCCCACGCCCCAGCCGAGTACACCCAGGCCGTTGATCATGGTGGTGTGACTGTCGGTCCCGACGAGGGTGTCAGGATAGGCCGTCGGCCCATCCTCACCGGCGTGCTGCCAGACGACTTTTGCCAGGTACTCGAGGTTAACCTGATGACAAATGCCAGTGCCGGGGGGGACTACCCTGAAATCGTCGAACGCACCCTTGCCCCATTTCAGAAACTGGTAGCGCTCGTGGTTGCGCGCCATCTCCAGCGCAACGTTCTGTTCAAAGGCTGTACTGCTGCCGAATTTGTCGATGCTCACTGAGTGATCAATTACCAGGTCGACCGGCGACAGGGGGTTGATTTTCTGCGGGTCGGCGCCGCGTTTAACCAGTGCGTCGCGCATGGCGGCGAGGTCCACCACCGCCGGCACTCCGGTAAAATCCTGCATCAGTACTCGCGACGGATGATAGGCAATTTCCTGGTCGGAACCGCCTCCGCCACTGGCGGCAAGGCTCTCAATGTCTTCGCGTGTACAACTGATGCCGTCTTCGTGCCGCAGTAAATTTTCCAGCAAGATCTTACTGCATACCGGGAGCCGATTGACGCTGCTGTGCGCGGCCAGTTCGCCGCCGTTGACTGCATAGTAACGGTAACTCTTTCCGTTCACTTCTAGTGTGGATTGGGTGCCGAAGGAGTTGTCCGATGCATTCATGGTGACTCGCCTTTTCCGGAAATGGGGTTGAAAGTATAGAGGATTATAGCGCTCCCCGCTCGTGCGTTGCGGGGGTAGGTGGCAACAGGTTTAGACGGCGTTTGCGCACTACAGTTCCAGGATATTGATGCCGTCCTCCACCCGAACATTGCCTGTGTGTCCGATGGGGTCCTGTGTCATCAGCTGTTGTAGCGTCGCGTCATCGGCAGGGGTGTTGGCAATGATGCGTTCCCCGGCTGCATTGCGCGCGATCACGATACCGCGCTGCGGGCCTTCCCGGCCAAAGCTCACGGTGTAGGTTTCAATAGTGGCACTGCCCGAGGGGTCAGCGGCGATTGACAGGCGCGGTGCGGCATCGATGCGCTGCTGCAGGCTGGCGCTGTCGGCATCACGCCAGTCCTGTGTTGGCGCTTGTGTTGAGTAGATGCCGAGTGAGTGCTTGGTGAGGTACATGCCATTGGCGGTGACAAGGCCGTGCCCGCCCGTCCCATTGCGCAGCGTGTCGGTCATTTGTGCTATCGCATGCAGCGAGTAATTATTGCCGGGTCCGCCGAAGAACGGCAGGCCGCCCGTAACCGTGACGCCACGATCATCCAGCGGATCCAAACCAATTTCATTGCAGGCAACATGCACGGCACTGGGAAAGCAGCTGTAAATGTCAAAGTGTGAGATTTCATCCAGCGCGATGCCAGCCTGCGCCGACACGGATGTCCACGCCATGTTGATAGCGGGCGAGGCGTGCAGGGTGGGGCGCTCGCTCACATACCAGATATCGTTGACGTCGGCTCCGCCGCGCAGGTAGATCCAGTTGCTTTCGTCGATACCGAGCTCGCGCGCTTTCGCCACGGTGGTCATAATTACCGCGGCCGCCATATCGACTTCCAGGATGGGATTCATCGCACGGGTATAGGGGTAACCAATATAGCGGTTGCGTTTTTCGACGGTGTTAATCTGCTGCGCGGTCTGGAATTGTGGGCGCCACGCATACGGGTTATCGGCGGCGACGCGGCTCATGCGGCTACAGAGTTCAGCGATGTGCGCAATGTGTTCTTCCTGGCTCACGCCGAGGTGGTGACGCAAGCTGTTCTCAAACAGCGGATACGTGTTGATAGGTTCGTACAAACCGTGCGCCAGTTCGGACGCAGTATGTCCCTCACGCTCTACGCCCAAGGTGGGCGGCTCGGTGCCGGCGTCAGCCCAGGCTGAGATGTCCTCCCCCGAGCGCAGCACCGAGAACAGGGTCGCCAGTAACTCAGCGCCTGCCAGTAACACTGCACTGTGTTCGCCGCGCGCCAGTTTCCCGGCAAAGTGATTGACCAGGTATTGTGGGGTATTGCCGCCTATGGTGCCCTGATAGATCGCGGGATCTGTAATGCCCAGACGCTGCGCTAGCGCGCTGCCGGGATTGCGGGGGAACAGCGCGCCAACGCCGGGAGTGGTGTCGGCGATAAACCGGACCATCGCCAGCGCATCGATCGCGTCGGCCATGCGTGGGCTGCGGGCGTCCGCGATGGCTTTTGCGCCAGCTTCATGCAACGCATCTACCGGAGTCCGACTGGCATCGGCTTCGTGCCAGGTGTGTTGTCCGACGCCGACGAGAATAGGGGTGTTATCTGGTGTAGGCATAAATACTGTCTGCTCAGTCCGTTGTTTCGAAAGGCGATAACATAAACAGTCTGGCCAGTGAAATCCACCCCCGGTGGACTGCTGGCAGCTTGAATCGCCGCGCCAAGGTCATCGCCGGCGGAGTGCGCGAGTCGCACTAATATGGTATACACAGCTTGCACAACTGGCTGGGAATTGCGACAGTCAACTTGCTGCCAGAACATGGACGCGGTCAGGCCTGATGGCGTCGCGCTATTTACCAATCCACCATCCCGCCACAGGATGCACGTGTATGAATCCCCAGTTTGAAGGTCGCTCGCATCGCGTGGTGCTGCTTGTCTTTCTCGCTATATCACTGTTTGCCAGTTACTGGCTGATAGCACCTTTCCTCGAGCCGATTGTGTTGGCGATCCTGATCGGCCTGCTGGCTTACCCCGCACATGAGCGACTTGTAGCGGCTCTGCGCGGCCGCAAAACGACAGCCTCCTTGCTCAGTTGTCTGATTTTGTCGCTGATCTTTCTGATACCCACAATGGTGTTGTTAGTGGCGGTACTGAAACAGGGCATCAGTTATTCGGTGGTGGTAAAAGAATGGGCTACGCAAGAGAATGTTCACCAGTTGATGTCCCAGCCGTGGGTGGTGGAAATTCATTCGCGGCTCACTCGCATTCTCCCGGAAGGCGCGCTGCACGCCGACAATATTCGGGAGAAAGCCTTGGCAGCAGCCGGCATGATGGGCAAGCAATTCGCTGGCATATCGACCACCGTACTGGGAAGCCTGACGCGCTCTATGATGAACGGTGTGCTGCTGCTCTTTGTACTGTTCTTCGTGTTGCGCGACCACGACAAATTGATTGCCTTTATCCACCGTGCGCTGCCGCTATCGCGCAGCGAGGAAGAGACCCTGTTTGAGGAGGTGAAGACGGTCAGTAAGTCGGCCTTGTTAGGGACTCTGGCGACGGCCGTTACGCAGGGTGTGGTGGGCGGCTTCGGGCTTTGGCTCGCGGGCTTCCCCGGTGTTTTCTGGGGTGCGGTAATGGCGTTTACGTCACTGATTCCCCTGGTCGGCACAGCGCTGATCTGGGTCCCTGCGGCACTGTATCTGCTGGTCACAGGCGAGTGGGGCTGGGCCATATTTCTGGCAGTGTGGGGTGTCGTGGTAGTGGGCTCCGTCGACAACTTCTTACGCCCATTGCTGATGCAGGGCGCCAGCATGAATACGGTGGTGGTATTTTTCTCGCTGATTGGCGGATTGCAGGTGTTTGGTCTGATGGGGCTAATCTATGGTCCCCTGATTTTCGCCGTTACGCTGGTGATGTTCAGGTTGTATGAGAGCGCGTTTTCCGATTTCCTGGATTCACAAAACCGCCGCTAGCCATACATTCGCCGCAACAGGGGTTTGTCGATTTTGCCCGCTGCGTTCACTGGCAGCGCGTCGACGTGAATCCAGCGCTTCGGCGTTTTGTACGCGGCCAGAAGGCTGCGGCAGTGTTGGGTGAGAGTCGCATCGCTGACGTCGGTTTTGAGGCGCAGCACCGCACAGGCGCTCTCGCCCCATTTTGGATGTGGCAGCCCGATGACGGCGCAATCGGCAACAGCCGGGTGACGGCGTAACACTTCCTCGATTTCCCGGGAGGCAATGTTCTCCCCGCCGCTGATGATCATGTCTTTTTTGCGGTCGACAATGAACAGGTAGCCCGCGCTGTCGAAGCGACCAATATCGCCAGTGTGCAACCAGCCGTCAACCAGCGCCTGCGCGGTCGCAGTGTCATCCTGCCAGTAACCGACCATACACTGATCCGCTTGCACCAGTATCTCCCCGGGCTCGCCGACGGCGCAGGCATCGCCCTTGTCATTCACCAGCTTGAGCTGGACCGCGGGCAGCGGGCGACCCACGCTGTGAAGCAAATCGGGGTTGTGATGAGCGGCCTGTTGATGGTCCTGTACGGTCAGGAAGGCGACACTGCCGGACAGCTCGGTCATGCCATAACTCTGGCACAGGCCGACGCGGGTTTCGGACAGTAATCGCTGCAGCAGGGTCTGCGGCATGGCCGAGGCGCCGTAGCCAATGGTGCGCACTGAGGACAGATCTTCTGCCTGGAAGTCCGGGTGATCAAACAGTAAACCGATCATGGTGGGTGCCAGCGACATGGTGGTGATCTGTAATTCGCGGCAGGCCTTGAGCGTATCCGAGGCATCGAAAGAGCGTGCTAACACCACGGCTGCGCCGTACAGATGTTGCAGCAGGACATTGTGCGCGGCGACGTGGAACAGCGGAAACGGGTAGTAGTATTTATCTGTGGGTTCGACGGGTCGCGCCAGCGCAGCGGAGCGCAGGCCGGCCATAAAGGAACGATGGGTCAGTACCGCGCCTTTGGGGCGCCCGGTCGAGCCCGACGTAAACAGTATCCACGCAGCGTCATCTGCCTGTGTCTGCGACAGTTGTGCGGTGCTGCCCGTCGAGCGCCACTGTAAGTATTCATCGTCGAGTGCGATACGCTCAATTCCCGCCGGAAAATCGGCGAGCTCCAGCACCGGTGCCAGCAGTGCAGGATCACCAAACAGTAGCGTGGCGCCTGAGGTATTCAGCTGGTAGATCAATTCGGCGGGCGCCAGGCGGGCGTTGAGTGGAACCAGTATTTTTCCCGCGGCGGGCACAGCGTAAATCAGTTCGACAAATTCGGGACAATTCCACGACAGCACCGCGACGCGATCGCCGGCGCTGCCGCTTGCGGCCAAGCGTGCAGCCACTGCGATACTGTTGCGCTGCAAGGTGGCGTAATTGATGGCAGCTCCCTGCCACCACAGCGCGATGCCCTCCGGCTGCGCGGCCGCCTGCCGTTCGAGGATGTGGTGCAGCTGCGTGCAGGGTGGCTTATTCATGAATGACGACCCTGGGTGTGCGCGCGGGCATACGTGTGGAGAGTTCGTAGCCAATGGTGTCGGCGCACAGTGCAACCTCTGCCAGCGGCAGTCGCGCACCCCAAAGCTCCACCTCGGAGCCGAGTTCAACCGCTGTGAGGTCTGTGACGTCGACGGTAATCATGTCCATGGAGACCCGGCCCGCCAGTACCGCGCGCTCGCCATTGACGAGTACCGGCGTGCCGTTGGGCGCATGGCGCGGGTAGCCGTCACCGTAGCCGATTGTCACCGTAGCGATACGCGACGCGCGCTGCGCGACCCAGGTGCCACCGTAACCGACGGCTTCGCCCATCGCCACATCGCGTAGCGAAATCACCGCGGAGGTAAGTGTCATAACCGGTTGCAGGGATTGCACATTGACGTGATCCTGCAGCATCGGCGAGTTGCCGTACAGCATGTAGCCGGGGCGTACCCAATCGTAATGTGCGCTGGGCCATGCCAGCAGTCCGGCCGAGTTGGCGGCGCTGCGCAGCGTGGCAAAGGGCAGGGCGTCGAAGACCGCCAGTTGCTGTGTTGTTTGCAGGCTCAGCAGGTCGTCAGCCGCTGCAAAGTGGGTACAGGTGACTATCGCGTTGTCGGCATTTCTGGTGACGAGCAGGCGCTGGTAGAACGCTGGTGCCAGATGCGGCGGCACACCCAAGCGGTTCATGCCGGTATCCACCTTCAGCCAGCAGGTGACAGGGGCGGGCAGTGTCGCTTCTTCCAGCCAGCGCAAGTGTCGCTCATTGTCGATGGTGATCCATAAATCCAGTTGCGCCGCCTGCTGCAATTCCTGCGCTTCAAAGATACCTTCCAATAATAGAATCGGCGCGCTGATGCCGGCATAACGCAGTTCCAGCGCCTCTTCGATACAGGCTACCGCCAGCGCGTCTACTACTGGCTGCAGCGCGCCTGCAATGGTGACGGCACCGTGGCCATAGGCGTTTGCCTTAACCACGGCCATGAGCCTGGAGTCGGGCGCCAGTTGACGTGCAACACTGACATTGTGGCGCAGCGCGCAAAGATCCAGTCTTGCCTGGTTGGGTCTGGCCATCAGAAGTCGAACTTGTGCGCGCTGTACAGTGTTTGTGCTGCCAGCCAAACATCGCCAATGTTGCCATCGCCCACAGGGCGGCCATCGACCTTAACGACCGGGGCAATATCCCTGCTGGAACTGGACAGCCACACCTCGTCTGCGGCACGCAGCTCGTCGAGGGTTACCACCCGTTCTTCGACCGGGATACTGCCGTCATCGCGCAGTATCGCCAGCAGCATGGAGCGGGTGATGCCGGGAAGTTTATGGTCATCCAGCAGGGGGGTTGCCACTACGCCATTTTTGACGACAAAAACGTTGCAAGAGGCGGCCTCGGTAATTTCACCGAGGCTGTTGTATAAAACGGTCTCATCCTGGCCGTCGACGTGCCCCTGCTGGTAGTGCATGACATTGCCCAACAGAGAGGTGGATTTAATATTGCAGCGCTGCCAGCGCAGATCCTCGGCAGTCCCCACAGCAAAGGGCCTGACCGCACGTTTGTCGGGGACGGGGGCCGCTGGAATCTCGTAGGCAAAGGCGAACACCGTGGGTGTGATGCCATCGGGGTAGGCGTGGTTTCGCTTGGTGTCTGCACCGCGGCTGACATGGAAATACAGGCCCAGATTGCCACCGCCATTGCGTGTGATCAGTTGCGCGGCGATCTCGCGCCATTGCTCGGAATCAAGATGCAAGGGTATTTCAAGGGCGTCGAGTCCGTTTTGCATGCGCGTGAGGTGTGGTGCAAAACCCACCAGGGCGCCGTCGTAGGAGGGTACCACTTCGTAGATCCCGTCACCGAACAGAAAACCGCGGTCCATCGGGGAGATGTGCGCCTCAGTCATCGGTAAGTAGTTGCCGTTCAGATAAACTGTACTCATAGTGGATGTCCATTGTGCGAAAAATGTGTCAGTTGGCGCAGCTGTTCAATCACGCGCTGTCCTTCCCGGGCCGGCAGGCCGTCTTCGGTCAGCGTGTTCTCCCCGGTTACGCCGTCAACGCTGCCGCGCGTGGAGAGGTATTCCAGCAGCTCTACCGGGAAAATGCTTGCCAGCAGATCCTGTTGCGCCCACAGCGCCAACAGGGCAATCAGACCATACGCGCCCCAGTTGGACACGTCTGCCACCAGTAGTTCATCGCAGCCGGTGATCGATGTGCGGATGTCCAGGCTGGCGAGCGCGCCGCTGATATTGCCCATGCCAATTTCGTTGCCGCCGTCCCCGATAGCAATGGTAGGGCAGGAGGCCTGGTTGATGAAAGGGTCGAATAGTGTGCAGCGAGCAGAGATATCTTCACCGCGCATATTATAGTAGCGACCGTCAGCTGCAAGCCCCGGGCTCTCGATGGCGACGATAGCCTGAGGCTGTTGCGCCCGCAGCAGTGTCTGTGCTTCTACGCGCGCGGTGGGCAGGTCCGCAGCCGCTAACTCGAGTACCTCGTATTTGCCCTGCAGAGCTTTTGACAGCACCGCGCCACAGGCGATGAGCGGTCGCGCGCCCAGTTTTTCCAGGGCCAGGTACAGTGCCATTGCGCCCACCGGGCCGTCTGTCTCAAACGTGTTGGCAACGGGGAAGCCGGTGGCGATGATGACCGTGCCCTGAAGATTGCGCAAATGACCGGCGGCGCGCAGGAAGTAACCGGGTTGCAGCGCGCTCCGGGCACGCTCCATATGGCGTAGATTGCGCTTCACCAGCAACTGTTCGACGGCCTGGCTCAGCCGCAATTCATTCACGCCTGGCGCTCCCGTAACGGTCGCTGCAACGTGAAGCGCTGTGCCAGATCCAGTGCGCGGTGGGCGGTGTGTAGGGTAATGGGCGCAAAATGTACGCTGCACCCCGCTGTCAGTTGGCTGAGGCGTGCGGCATCCAGCGACAGCGCCGTACCAATTTTCGGGTAGCCGCCGATGGTCTGGCGATCATTGAGCAGCACGATGGGCTGGCCGTCCGGCGGAATCTGGATGGCACCGTGGCAGATACCTTCGGACAAAATACCGTCGATATCGCAATCGATGGTCGGACCTTCCAGGCGATATCCCATGCGGTCACAGCGCTCTGAAACCCGGAAGCGACTGCCAAAAAAGCGGCGCTGCTCAGTGCGATTGAAATGACGTTGCTGGTAGCCCGGTATAACACGCACGGTGAGTGTGTTCTGATAGCGGGGTTGGTCTGGTACTGGCAGGAAAAGACATTTGCGCCCGATGACTGGGCTACACGGTAGTTCGTCGCCGGCGTGCAGGCGGTCGCCGTGCAGGCCGCCGATTTTCTCCCGCATCACGGTGGCGCTACTGCCGAAGCTGGGTGCTATGTTAAAGCCCTGCGCTACCCCGAGGTAGGCGCGGCAACCGGACCGGGCAAAGCCGAGGTGAAGGATGTCGCCGGCGGCAACGGGATGGACCGCCCACAGCGCTTTTTCTTCACCGTTGATACTCAGCGGCATGTCTGCGCCGGTAACGCATACGAAGGTATCGACCTGTATCGACAGCTGCAAACCGCCGACACTGACCTCGATGACGGTACTGCCGAGGGGATTCTGCAGCAGGCGATTGCAGTAGTGAAAGGCTTCACTGTCCAGCGGCCCCCCCGTGGTGAGGCCGAGACGATGCTGGCCGCGTCGCCCGCTGTCCTGCAACAAGCTCAGTACCCCCGATTGCAACACGGTCATGCTCACGACAGTTCACCGCCCAAAGCCAGATAGTGTGCACGGTTGATCGGCTCGAAGCGCACACTGTCGCCGACTGCGACCGGCATGGTGGGGCGCGCCGCGGGTGTAAACATCGGCACCGGACAGCGTCCGATCAGATTCCAGCCACCCGGTGATTCCGAGGGATACACCGCCGTTTGGCGGTCCGCGATGGCCACGGAACCGCGCGGAACCCTGGCGCGGTGAGTCGCCAGGCGCGGCGCGGCGATGCGTTTGTCCACCTCGCCAAGGTAGGCAAACCCCGGCGCAAAGCCAATGGCGTATACACGGTACTCTGTGGCGCTGTGCAGCGCGATGACCTCATCAATGGAGAGTCCGGCACGCGCCGCCAGTGACTCGAGGTCCGCGCCCGCTTCGGCGGCGTAATACACTGGCAGGACCACGGCTCGAGCGGCTACCGCCGGTTTTGTCTGCAGGCTGCCAAGGGCGTGGCGCACACGGTGCGTAATATCTTGCCGATTGCTGTGCAGGGGGTTATACAGAATCAGCACCGATGCGTAGGAGGGCACCAGGTCCACCAGTTCGCTCCCCAGCGCCTGTTCGATAGCAGCGACTGCCGCCTGTACTTGCGCCAGCGTCTGCGCATCGGCGCGCTCGCCGAGATAGAGCATCAGGGCGTCCTCGCCCACTGCGGTTAACTTCACTGTCCGCTAGCCGACATTCGACAGTGCGCGAATAGCTTTGATCGCCGCCACACCCTCGGGGTTGTCACCGTGCACACACAGAGTGTCGAATTGCAGTTCCAGTGTATTGCCACCGTGCGTGGTGACTGTGCTGTCCCGTTGCAATTGCGCTACCTGTGCCAGCATGCGCTCCCGGTCGTGTACCGCGCCGGGTTGACTGCGCGGCAGCAGGCTGCCGTCGTCGGCGTAGCAGCGATCTGCAAACACTTCAAACAGCAGCGGCACACCAGCGGCGTGTGCTTCTGCCCGGTGTTCTGCAGCGTGTGTAGTGGCCTGTATCATGAATGCCAGCGGTTGGTCCTGACTGGCGTAACTGGCTGCGGCCTGCAGCAGCGCGGAGCGCACCGCCCGGTCGTTCATCATGTCGTGGTACAGGGCGCCGTGGGGCTTGACGTAGGTGAGTGTTATCCCAAGGCTGCGTGCCATGCCGTCCAGCGCGGCGACCTGGTAGTGCAGGTTGGCGATAAGCTCCTCGCGGCTGAGCACCATGCTGCGCCGGCCGAAACCGACCAGGTCCGGATAGGCGGGGTGAGCGCCGACAGCGACCCCGTGCTCGGC
This sequence comes from Halioglobus sp., assembly GCA_037969215.1. Lineage (GTDB taxonomy): Bacteria > Pseudomonadota > Gammaproteobacteria > Pseudomonadales > Halieaceae > Marimicrobium. The sequence goes on along the minus strand of JBBKWY010000021.1, from coordinate 27,500 downwards.
CGCGAGCGCCAGGGTGCGGCGCATGGTCAACGGGTCTCCGGCGTGGAAGCCGCAGGCGATACTCGCCTGATCGATATGTGGCATAACACTGGCATCGTCCCCCATGGCCCAGCAGCCATAGCTTTCACCCAGATCGCAATTGAGTAACATCGTTATTTCCTTTAATTACTGCACCGCCAGTTGGCTGTTGCGCATGTCAGTGACCAACATACATCCCGGACTGTGAGTGATGGCCAGCGGCAGTTTCGCCGCTTGCAGGGCAATTTGCGGGGTAACACCGCAGGCCCAGAATACCGGCAGCTCGCCTTCCTCCAGACGCACCGCGTCGCCGTAGTCTGGCTGCGACAGGTCAGCAATGCCAATCAGCTGTGGATCGCCCAAGTGTATGGGGGCCCCGTGCACGGCCGGAAAGCGCGAACATATTTGTATAGCGCGTATGGCCTCCGCGGCGCGATAAGGGCGCATACTGACCACCATTTTACCGGAGAACACACCGCTGGCGGTACAGTCGATATTGGTCTGGTACATCGGGACATTCACTCCCTGGGAGATATTGCGCACTTCCAGACCATCGGCCATTAGCGCTTCCTCGAAGGAAAATGAGCAACCCAGGGCGAAAGTCACGAGATCATCACGCCACAACGCGCTGATATTAGCGACCTCTTCGCTCAATTCGCCCTCGCGAAACACGCGATAGCGGGGTATATCGGAGCGTATGTCGATGTCGCCCAGCGTAGGGAGTGCCACACTGCCCGGTTCGCTCTGGGCAATAAGCGGGCAGGGCTTGGGGTTGAGTTGGCAAAATCGCAGGAAATCATCGGCATGGCTGGCCGGGAGTATAACGATGTTGCACTGTACAAAACCCGGTGCAGAGCCGGAGGTATTGCCGATATGCTCGCCGGATCGTATCTTGTGACGCAATTCACTGGGGGATACTGCACTTTTCATAGCCTTTCCTCCTCAATTGGCGGATTTGTCCGTCCCGAGAGTAACAAATATCGCTCTGGCCATGCACAGCGTTTGGCAAGGCTTCGCAAATCTGGATAATAGCGGCTCCACGGAATATGAAGTGAAATCTATGCTAGACCAACTGCTTAACGTAATAAATCCCAGCCCGGCGGGTAAGGACAGATTTATTGCCGGCAATATGCACCCCTCAGCTTTCAGGGTCTACGGCGGGCAGGTGCTGGCGCAGTGCGTGAGCGCGGCGGTTGCCACCGTCGATGAACAGCGGGTGCTGCACTCGCAGCACGCTTACTTCTTGCGCCCGGGGGATCCCGCCAAGGAGATTGTGCTGGAAGTCGAGCGGGCCCGGGATGGCCTGAGTTTCAGTTCCCGCAGGGTGACCGCGCTGCAGGGCGGCAAGCCTATCCTGGTTAGCTCGCTGTCGTTCCAGACGCCCTCCACGGGCGACGATTACCAGCCTGCGATGCCGCAGGTGCCGCCACCGGACTCGCTTCCCAATGAGCGCCAGCTGAGCCTGGATGCGGGAAATCTGGATGAGAGCTTCATGATCACTACCGGTGAGGATCTGGATATCCGTGTGGTCGAGCCTGTGGACTGGGATCACCCGGTGGCGCGGGAGCCGGTGTTGCAAGCCTGGATGAAGACCACCGGGCCAGTGCCCGACGGCATAGGCTTACACCAGGCCCTGTTGGCCTATTTATCGGATGCCTTTCTGATTGATGTCTGCCTGATCGCCCACGGTCGTCATTTCGCCAGCGGTAATTTCCAGGTGGCCAGCCTCGATCACGCACTGTGGTTTCACGAGGATTTTCGCGCCGATGACTGGTTGCTACATACCGTCGAGGCGGAGCGTATCGGCGGTGGCCGTGGTCTGGCGCGGGGAAACTTTTACAATCGGCAGGGACGGCTGGTGGCCACCACCATGCAGCAGGGTGTGATGCGTTTTCGTTAACGCGCTGTCACTTTGCGTTTGAAAATTCTATAGTATTGATTGAGCCAACACAGTAGAGAAGAGAAGCCCATGCCACATCCCAGCATCACCGCACAGACCTATCCCCACAAGCCCGCAATTATTATGGGTGACTCCGGCGAGATGGTGACGTACAGACAACTGGATGAACGCTCCAATCAGGGCGCGCAGCTGTTTCGATCCCTGGGCCTGAAAACAGGGGACCACATCGGGATGATGCTGGAGAACAACCGCCAGTTCCTGGAAATCCTTTGGGCAGCGCAGCGCAGCGGTTTGATTTTTACGCCTATCAGTACGCATCTGAAGAAGAGCGAGACGGCGTACATACTGCAAAATTGTGGCGCTAAATTGTTCATCGGCTCGCTGGCGCTTGCGGATGTTGCAGAGCAACTGCTAACCGAATCCACAGGTGTAGAGAACTATTTCATGGTGGGTGGCATCAAGCCCGGCTTTGAGTCCTGGGAAGAGGCCGTCGATGCGCAGCCGGATACGCCCATAGCGGATCAAAGCAATGGTGTACCCATGCTGTACTCATCCGGTACCACGGGGCAGCCCAAGGGCATCTTCGTCAGTGGCTATGACACCGATGTCAATGCGCCGACTGCTCTGGTATCAACGATTGGCGCGGTGTTTGGATTCAGCGACGAATCTGTTTACCTCTCGCCTGCGCCGCTGTATCACGCAGCGCCCCTGCATTACAACATGATGGTTTTGTACAACGGCGGCACCACGGTGGTGATGGAAAAGTTTGAGCCCGAACTGGCGCTCAAGTTGATCGAGGAACACCACGTTACCCACAGCCAGTGGGTGCCCATCATGTTCAACCGCATGCTCAAATTGCCGGAAGAAATACGAGCCGCATACGATATCAGTTCCATGCAGGTTGCCATTCACGCGGCCGCGCCATGCCCGGTTGAGATCAAGGAGAAGATGATCGCGTGGTGGGGTGAAATCCTGATGGAATACTATGCCGCCAGTGAGGGGGTCGGGTTTACCCTGATAGACTCTGCGAACTGGCTGACGCATAAGGGCTCCGTGGGTACGGCGCTATTGGGCGAACTGCATATCGTGGATGACGATGGCAATGAGCTGCCCATTGGCGAGACCGGAACGGTTTATTTCGGCGGCGAGCAATCACACTTTCACTATCACGGTGAGCCGGAAAAAACCGCCGAGGCCTACAATGACAAAGGGTGGGCGACCACCGGCGATGTCGGCTATGTGGATGCCGACGGTTACCTCTATCTGACCGATCGCAAAAACTTCACCATCATCAGCGGCGGCGTGAATATCTATCCGCAGGAAGTGGAGAACATTCTTGCCAGTCACGACAAAGTGGCAGATGTGGCCGTGTTTGGTGTTCCGAATGAGGAGTTTGGTGAAGAGGTTAAAGCCGTGATAGAGCCCATGAACTGGGCGGACGCGACGGACGAGACTGCCATTGAGATCATGGAATGGCTGCGCGAGCGCATCTCCAGTTTAAAAATGCCCCGGTCTCTGGATTTCCATCCCAAGCTGCCGCGCATGGACAACGGCAAGCTGTACAAACGTCACCTGGTAGATGAATACCGAAACCGGGCCGATGCGGAAAAAGCAGCCGACAGCGGGAACAGGGACTAGCGCGCCATCAGGCGCGGATAGTCCGCAAGACAACCCTGCATTCCTCTTCGGTGATGAAGCGCGGCGAGGGGTAGTTTCCGCCTTCTGCTATCGCTGCAGTCACCAGCGCTTCGATATCCTCTTCGCGAATCGCTTCGCTGGTTGACGGGATGCCAATTTCTTCGTTGAGTTCCCAAACCCTGTCGATCAACTTGCGCGCCAGTGCCGAGTTGGATTCAGAGCGCTTGCCCATGCCGCAGTGGACGGCGATATCGGCGAGTTTTTCGGCGGCGTCGTCCTTCAGTAGTTCCAGCACATGCGGCAGTACCATCGCGTTGCCCAGACCGTGGGGAATACCGTACTTCGCACCCAGGTTGTGGGAAATCGCGTGCACATAGCCGACCAGGGCATTGGTGATAGCCAGTCCGCCGTAATGCGATGCCAGCGCCATGGCTTCGCGCGCTTGTAAGTTGCTGCCGTTGCGGCAGGCCTCGGCCAGGTTGTCGAACACCAGGCGGGCGGCGGCCAATCCGTAGTAGTTGGTATCGTCTGTCTCCCAGCGGCCGATGTACGATTCAATCGCGTGGGTGAGTGCATCCATGCCGGTGGCGGCCGTGATATGTGCCGGTAGACCGAGCATTACCTCGGGATCCAGTGCGGCGGCTTTCGGTATCAGGCTGGGGTCTATCACGGCGCCTTTTTCGTGCGTTTCATTGTTGGAAATGACAGCAATGAAGGTGGCTTCCGAGCCGGTGCCAGCAGTGGTCGGCACGGCGAAAAAAGGCACGGCGGGCAGTTTACATTTTTTTGCACCGATGCAGGCCGCGGTCTTGCAGTTGTTGGCTGCGCCCAGCGCAATCACTTTGGCTGCGTCAATGGACGAGCCGCCGCCAAACGCCAGTACTGAGTCACAGCGCTCCCGGTGATAACAGTCGATGCCATTGTCTACCACCTGTTCTGTGGGGTCAGGCAAGACACCATCAAAAACCGCGGTCTCCACGCCGGCGTTTTGTAGCGCCGCAAGCGTGTTGTCCAGCACGCCGAGCTCGCGCAGAGGTTTATCTGTCACCACCAGTATCCTGCGCAAGCCGAATTGGGCGATGGCCTTGCTCAGTTGTACTGCCGAACCCGGGCCAACAAACACCAGCGGCTTGGGCTGGGGTTTGACCATGAAACTTCCCATAAGGCGCTGGCGTAGTCGAAATATTGCTTTCTTGTGTATAGCAGTCATGGCGAATCCTTGGTGTTTTATGCATTGTCTGGTTTTAGAGTCGCACGATAGCGCATATTGGGGTCGATTCCCAAGCGCGTTTGTTGCTTCAGTGGTGTGATCGGACTAGTATCTTTGGGCATAAAAACGATGGTACCTCTTCTGGGAAAACCAACGTTGATGCCTAAATGTAGTACAGACACGGACGCTGATCTATTGCTACACCCCCCCTCGAGCAGGCCCGCAGAGTGAGCAACCGGATACCCTTCGTTTGCTGGCCGCTGATAGCGACGCTCGTTGCACAGAGCCATGTGCTGTTTAACGCCTTTGTGTTCGACGATTTCCTGCATTTGTATGCGGTATCGAACCTCTCGTTATTGGAGGCTGTCAGCGTGCCGTGGGGAGGGCACCTGTTACACAGCTTTACCACGGTTGTGTGGATAGTAAAATCCCTGTTTGGACCAGATCCTTTCGCCTTTCTGTTACTTGGCTTGTTGGTCCATGTTGCAAGTGTGTGGTTACTCTTTGAGATCGTATTGTGTCTGACGGGGAGGGCAGCAGTAGCGGCTTTTGGTGCAACAATTTGGGGGATTAATCCATTCATTGCAGGTACTCTCGGGTGGGTCTCGGCGCATGGGCAAGCGTACGCCACTGTCGCAGTGTTGTGGGTGTTACTCGATATCGTTCGCTGTAGCCAGCGGTCGACGCTGATGGGCAATACGCTACTGGTGCGTCACGCTGTACTACTTTTGGTGGCGGCCACCAGCTTTGGAGTGGGGCTGACATCTACAGTAATATTGCCACTACTCGTCGGTCTGTGGAATCCTCTTCCGGCAGAGCGCTTTCGGCTGCTCGTGGTTTATGGTGGCGTCGCAATGATGGCGGTTGCACTTTACCTGGTGACGATGAAACTACAGGGCGACGCCCAGGATAACCTGGGCGACAAGGTTGATATCGTGAGGCGGACCGCTGTTAACATTGTGCCGATTAGTCGTGCATTTTTTGAACTTCTTGCTATCGGCTTCTCAGGTTTGTTGTGGGGCCCCTTGATTGCCGGAAACCTCTCTGTGGTGCCCAGGGAGTCAATGCCCTTCGTTGCGAGCTTGGCTGCTGTATTTGTCACACTGCCGCTGTTGATTTGGGGGTGCTGGGTATCGGAGCCCTGCGAACGCCGGCGAATTTTCGCGTTGTTACTCCTACCCTTCGCTGGCTATGGATTGATTGCAATTGCCCGCTCATCTGGTTATTTCGTCCTCCTCACGGATGAACCACGTTATCAGTATCTGGCGGCCGCCATAATGGCCATAGTCTATTGTCTCGTTCTGGTCAAATTGCTGGATCACCTTCCTGCGAGAGTCGTTAGCTTCGGGCGTATTCCCTACTTCCTTTGGCTGGCTGTTGTAATTGTGCCATGTGCGATGGGGCCTGTTCCCGCAATCACGGAATCCGATACACAATGGCAGAAAAATCAGTTGATGCAGTCTTCGCGCGCACTTGAAAAGGCGCTGGAGAACCCTTCAGGCAGCGGCGACATTTACATTCGCAACAGGCCATTTATAGTATTCCCCTGGGGATACACGCCGGAATATTTTCCCGGCCTTGCAGGGCTGTTCGTCATCCTCTACCCAGACAATAGTGTCGATGGGAGACGGGTGTTTTTTCTGGAGGATTCGAAGGAGCTAGTGCAAATGGCTCACGCCCAGAGCGGGTCTCGAATTTCCGATCTGCTCATTTATAAACCGAAAGAAAAAGAATAGTCCAATCCCAGCGTTGCATGGAACGCGATGTGCCAGCGAATGACTTTGAGTTACTGTGACAAGGTGGAAGAGATGCCTGTGCCTTCGTCAGCGGGAAGTGGATTTTCTTTCTGTTGCCTCAGCGGCAGATAAAATATCGGAATCACGAACAGCGTAAACACCGTCCCCACCAGCATGCCGGCAGTGATCATCAGGCCGATACTGAAGCGACTGTTAGCGCCGGGACCGGAGGCAATCACCAGTGGCCAAACGCCCATTACTGTGGCGAACGTTGTCATCAGTATAGGCCGCAGTCGCAGCGACGCAGCTTCGAGTACAGCCTCGTGTCGCGTCATGCCCTGCAGCACCAGTTTATTGGCAAATTCCACGATCAGTATGCCGTGCTTGCTGATCAGGCCAATCAGCGTCAGGAGACCGATTTGGGTATAGATATTGAGCGTGACGATGCCGAGGGCGATAGGTATCACAGCGCCAAAGATGGATAGCGGTACGCTGAGAAGTACCACGATGGGATCACGGAAGCTGTTGAACTGGGCGGCCAGCACCAGGAAAATCAGGATCATCGACAATAGAAATAGTATGGGAAAGGAGGAGGTCTCCTGCATAAAGCGCTGCGAAGCGCCGGTGTATCCCGCCTTGAATCCCGTCGGTGCGATCTCCTGTAGCTTGTCGCGCAGGAACGCCAGTCCTGTGCCCAGGCTATTGGGTGGCATCATGATGCCCTGTACGCTCGTACTGTTCAGCTGTTGGTATTGCGTCAATTCATTGGGTTCGACGGTAGAGTCCAGCGAGATAACCACAGACAGCGGCACCAGTTCATTGCTGGTGGTCCGCACATAGTATTTTTCCAACTCCTGCTTGGTGAGGCGAAAACCCCTGGCGGCCTGCGGAATCACTTTGTAGGAGCGCCCCTCCAGATTGAAGCGGTTTACCTCTGTTTCGCCCAGCATAACGGACAGGGTGTGGCCAATTTCGCGCATGGAGATGCCCAGGCGTGACGCGAGTTCTCTGTCGATATTGACCTTGATCTCAGGGCGGTCGAAATCCAGTGTCTGGGTGACAAATATAAAGAGTCCTGACTCCGTAGCTGCTTTTACCAGCTCTTCACCGACACGCTTCACTTCCGTGTAATCTTCTGTGGAGGCCACCACAAAACTGACCGGCAGTCCCGCGTCGAAACCTGGCAGTGGCGGCGTGCCGAAGGAAAACATCTCCATGCCGGCGATGCGACTTATCTTTTGCTGAAATTCAGCCTGCACTTCCTGTTGTGTTCGCGTTCGTTCCGACCAGGGTGTGAGTGTAATGCCGCCGAAATTACTGTTGGGAAGAATAACCTGCCAGGAGTGACTGAACTCAGGGATGCCCTTCCAAATTTGTACCACTTCATTCAGAAAGTAGTCGGTGTACTCCAGATTGGCATAGCGCGGCGCGATTCCGGTAACGTAGATACCCCCGGTATCTTCCTCGGGCGCCAGTTCCTCCTGTGTCAGGGAGAACAGTACTGGCAGGCTGGCGAGAATCACGGCGGCGAACAGGATTACTGCGCCGCGGTGGTTCAGGCTGAGGGACAGCAAACGTCGAAACTGCGTGTTTAGCTGGTCGAAACGCTGGTCAAGCCAAGTGGCGAGTCGGCCCTGATGCTCGCTGTCCTTGAGTACCCTGGAGCACATCATGGGACTCAGGGTTAGCGCTACAATACCCGATACCACGACGGCACCGGCGAGTGTCATCGCGAACTCGCTAAACAGCGCACCGGTCAGGCCACCGATGAAGCTGATGGGGGCGTACACAGCAGCCAGTGTCAGCGTCATGGTCACCACGGGCAGCGCGACCTCGCGCGCACCGAGCAGCGCGGCTTCGCGTGGCGATGCGCCGAGTTCTATATGCCGGTGAACATTTTCCACCACGACAATCGCGTCATCCACCACCAGTCCAATGGCGATGATCATCGCCAGCAGGGTCAGGAGATTGAGGGAGAACCCCATCGCCAGTATCAGAAAAACCACGCCGATCAGTGACAGCGGTATCGCCACCAGCGGGATCAACACTACTCGAAGTGAGCCGAGGAATAGAAAAATCACCAGGATGACGATGAGGCTAGCCTGCACCAGCGTAATGAGCACTTCCTTAAGCGCTTCATCGATGACAATGCTGCCATCCCAGTCCAGAAACAGTTCCATGTCGGCAGGCAGGCGTTCACGTATGCGCGGTATTGCCGCATGCACAACCTTGGAGACATCCAGCGGATTGGCGTCAGGCGTCTGCGAAATTGACATAAACACGGCATCGCGACCGCTGGAAAGCGTTTTCAGCTGTGTCGTCTCGGCCGACAATTCAACGTCTGCGACATCGCCCAGCCTGACACGCTCTTCGTCCATCTGGCGTACCACCAGCTCTTCAAAGTCCTGCGGGCTTTTCATGTCGGTACGAGCGTCCACCGTCGCTCTTACCAGATTGCCTTCGGTTGCGCCCGAGGTTGCGATGTAGTTGTCGCGCTGTATCGCATCTCGCACATCAGAGGCGGTGACGCCGAAGGCGGTCATGCGCACCGGGTCAAGCCAGACGCGCATGGCCAGGAAGCGGCCGAAAATCTTAACCTTGCCGACGCCCTTCAGTGTGGCTAATTCGGGCTGTACCGTGCGCAGGAGATAGTCGGTGATCTGGTAGGGGCTCATCTCCTTGGAGTAAAACGCCAGGTACATCATCGCATCGCCACCGGCGGCGGTGGTGATCACCGGTTCATCAATATCTGTGGGAAGATCTCCCCTGGCCTCGTTAACTTTGGCGATGACCTCCGACAGCACGTCACTGCTGTTTTCGCCGAGCCGGACATGCACTTCGATCTCCGAGGTGCCGGGATTGCTGTTTGAGGTCATGTACTCGATGCCGCGGGCACCGGCGATGCTGACTTGCAGCGGCGTGGTGACAAACCCCTGAATTGTGCGAGCACTGGCGCCCCGATACGACGTCTCGACGTAGATGACGCTGCGCTCCAGCTCGGGAAATTCGCGTATATTCACACGCGACAAGGCGGTTCCCCCAAGCAGGAGTAACAGGCTGCTGACTACAATGGCCAGCACGGGGCGTTGAATAAAATGGTCGGTGAAAGCCATCGCTGCCTAGAACTTCACTTTGTCATCGATCACGACGCGCGCGTCGCGATACAGTTTGTTCTGGCCGACGGTGACGACCCATTCACTGCTGAGCAAGCCATGGGTAATGGCGATCTGACCATCTCGCGTGGCGCCCGTCTCCACCACCCTCGGCTGTGCCGTGGTCTTGCCTTTGCTCTGCAGCAGCACAAAGATGGTATTGCCGTGCAAGGAGTAGCTGACAGCCGTCTCCGGCACGGTGACAACGCGCTTTGGCTGGTCGAGGTCGATGACCATGCGCGCAAACATACCCGGAAGGAGTCCCTCGCTGTCTGCGAGTGTGGCGCGCAACAAGAGGTTGCGGGTGCTGGTATCAACTTTGGCATCTATTGCGCTCAATGTCGCGTTGAATTCGCGGTCAGGGAACGCGGCCACATGGACGGCAATAGATAATCCCGGTCGCAGGCTGGGAAAGTATCGGTCGGGCACCGAGAAATCGATTTCCAGTTCTGACAGATCCTGCAGGTTGGCGATTGCTGTGCCGGATTCAATATAGTCGCCCACCTTTACCTTGATGATCCCCGTGGTTCCGGCAAAGGGCGCCACAATGCGTTTGTTATCGAGTTGGGCGCTGGTCTGTGCAACCTGGGCGATCGCACTGTCGAGCTCTGCCTGGGAGCGATCGTACTGGCTCTGCGGGATGGATTTTTTCTTGATCAGGCTGGCATCGCGTTCGAATAACTGGCGCGCCAGTTTGAGGTTTGCTTCCTGCTGTTTGAGGCGGGCCTTTTCCACTCTGTCATTGAGCGTCAGGATCAGTTGGCCAGCCGCCACCTCCTCACCGGATTTGACCGAAATTGCAATAACTTCGCCGCTGGTCTCGGCGCCCAATTCCACACCCCGCGCCGCGCGAATAGTGCCCACTGTTTCGAGTTCGGACGCCCAGAGAGCAGACTGCGCGGTGGCTGCGGCGATAGTGATGGGCGGTGGGCTGAAATCCGTGCCGGCCAGAACAGAAAATTTGTTGTACAAATAGCCCGCTATGCCGCCGAAAATCAGCAGTAGTAGAACCACAACGAACAGGTAAGCGCGCAAGGCCCGGCCCCTTAGTAAATAATGCTTCGATTTATTAGTCGTCGTCCGGGTTGCATAGTTATCGCAATATCACGTGACGCCCTGTCATTTTAGGGACTTTGTGTGCTGGGCGCACTCTTCGCGGACAAAAAGTGCAAAAAACCGCTGATTCCGAGTCTCCATCAATACTGCTCTTTACGGGATAGAGGGCCAAAATGCAAGTAACGAATAAAGAGCAAGTGCTTTGAGTCATGCCCTGTTTGGCTTATCCTAGAGAGAACCGGCAAAAAATTCAGTGGCACCAAGAGGATTCATCTATTGATAAAGTCACGCAAATTAAATAAATTGCAGAAACAAATGGATAACTCTCTCAGCTACGATCAGTGGAGCGAGGCCGCCCAGGCGCACGATGAACTGTCGGGTGAAAAACGCTGGCGGCAGGTAGACCATACCAACCAGTACGATTACACCCAGATTCGATTGCGACTGGATAAGTTGCGCAGCTTGCGCGCGCGCCACGACTACCAGGGGCTGTTGTTCACGCTTAACGAGGGTATTCACGGCAATATGGGTGGCATGGGTCGGCACAGCCTGTATAGCCGCGCAAAGTTTGGCACCAAAAACCTGATAGAACAGTACATTGATGAGGTCGATGATTCACTGCGTTTTCTGGCGGAGCTGGACACTGACGATATCGATGTGCAGGAAAAGCTCGATTTCTTTTACCGGGCGAATATTTGTTTTGGCCGCTCCGCGCTGATGCTCAGTGGTGGCGGCGTATTGGGGTTTTATCATCTGGGCGTGGTTAAGACCCTGCTGGACCAGAACTTGCTGCCACAGGTGATATCCGGTTCCAGTGCCGGTGCTCTGGTGGCGGGCACGTTGGGAACCCATACGGACAAAGAGCTGGAACGCTTCTACGATCCCGCGAATGTGCTCACTGAGGCCGAGCGGGAAGCCAGCGTCATTACTCGCATGTTTTTTGGCGCCAATTCACAGATCGATGTGGGTGATCTGGAGAAGTTGATAGCGCGCATGATTCCCAATATGACGTTCCAGGAGGCCTACGAGAAAACCGGCCGGCAGATCAGCATTTCTGTTGCCCCCGCTGAAATCCATCAGCGCTCTCGATTGTTAAACGCCATCACCTCACCCAACGTCTACATCAGGGCGGCTGTCATGGCCTCTTGCGCGGTGCCAGGTGTCTTTCCTCCCGTCATGCTGATGGCCAAGAATCAGCACGGGGAGCCCCAGCCCTACCTGCCCACCCGCAAGTGGGTGGATGGCTCTATCGCCGACGATCTCCCCGCCAAGCGCCTGCAGCGCCTTTACTCCTGTAATCACTATATTGTGAGCATGGTAAACCCCATTGCGATTCCCTTTCTGGAAAACGAGGGCAAGCCGGGCGCACTGAAGGGGGCTCTGGGCACTCTGGGTGTAGGCATGGGGCGTGAACTGCTCAATTTTTATCGCGGTATGGTACAAAATCGCAGTGAAACCTGGCCGCGCTTCAATATGTTGATGAGCAGCGTCCACGCGTTGATGGACCAGGAATACAGTGGCGATATCAATATCGTGCCTAAATTCCGCTGGTACAACCCCGCGAAATTGTTGTCACATTTGTCTGAAAAAGATCTGCTCGCGTTGATGCAGGGGGGGGAGCTTTCCGCCTATCCTGCAGTGGAGGCCATTCGGACCTGTACCAAAATCAGTCGCACCATGGAAGAAATCCTGCACCGTTTTGAGCAGGGGGATTTGCGTCCGGATGAAGCCGATTATCATCGCCCGCGCACATCGCGCCGTCGTCCATCGGCGACACGTTCCGACCGTGAAGCGCTGCGTGAATATCGCCTTAACTCCGGCCAGGTAAAAAAGGAGGCGGTGAAAAAAACGCCGGCGCAACGTAAGAAAAGCGCACCGCGCAGCAAGTCGGCGATCCGTCGTAAACCCAAGGCGCCAAGTAAAGCTGAGGACTCGCGTAAAGTTGCCTAGCCTGTTCAGGCCGGTATCGTTTGATTTGATCGATCCCGAGCTGTTTTAGCAGCTCGGTACTCGCCCCGCACACTGATTTCTCTCGTCTCGAGCGCTTCCTGGTGTCAGGAAATTTTACAAAGTCGCACTTCGCGAATTTGGGTATTTCTTCAAGGTATTGAAAATAAAGACAAAAATATTTTTGGCATGCTTTCTGCTGCCTTTAATCCGGGATTGGAATTATATCGTCCGGATGATCTGAAGCGTATCTATCCCGTCGCCGATCACAGCTGTATTTGGTGGTCGTTCTCGGAGTTGAGACTGGGCGTGCAAATGGAGTATCAGATTATGATGGGCAAAAAATTGCTAAGGTGTTTTGTTCTATGTCTCGGGCTCGGCGCAGTGAACGCGGCCCAATCAGCGGTTATTTCTCTGGATTTTGAGAATATCGCGCCTTACCCGAATAACAATGATGTTTTTATACAGCAATATTACAACGGAGGAACCTCTTCAATCGGCACCACTGGTACGAATTATGGGATTAGCTTTTCAAGTAATTCCCTGGCCATTTGCCTGAATTCAAATAGCGTCTTTTGCTCGAATACCTCACGCGGCGGTTTGGATCCCAGCTCTGCCGAAGGAGGCCTGTTTTTCCTGAGTGGGGCGGAATCCATCATGAATGTAGCGGCCGGGTTTGAAACGGGTTTCTCCTTCAATTATGTTTCCCTCAGCCAGCCAGGTTCCGTATCTGTATTCGACGGCTTGGATGGCACAGGCAATCTGCTGGCGACATTAAACCTGAGCGCTAACGCCGGGTCATGTCCCGGATACAGTGCGGGATTCTGTCCGTTTTCACCTAGCGGTATCGGCTTCGCTGGCATTGCGAAGTCTGTCTCTTTTGCTGGTGTAGCCAACCAGATCGTGTTTGACGACATCACCTTTGGCAGTACCACACCTGGCGAGACGCCGGTGCCCGCCACGTTGGCACTATTCGGCCTCGGGCTGGCTGGCCTTGGCTGGTCACGGCGCAAGAAGGCGTAACCACCACCAGCAAACCTGGTAAACCCGCTTCGGCGGGTTTTTTGTTGTAAAAGCTTATGAGCAGTATTTATAGTTTTCCACCCATCGAAAGCCCTGGTGCACAGCGCCTGATACTCGGTTCTATGCCGGGAAAAGTGTCCTTGTCTGCGCAGCAGTACTACGCCCATCCACGCAATCACTTCTGGCGCTTTATGGCGTCCATTCTCGGTGTGCCAGAGGATGCGTCCTATGAAGAGCGCTGCAGTGCATTAGTGGCAACGCGAACGGCGCTCTGGGACGTGCTTAAAGTGTGTATCCGAAGTAGTAGTCTGGATGCGGATATCGATGAATCTTCTATTGTTCCGAATGATTTTGCGTCGTTTCTGTCGACTCACCCGGGTATCACGCACATTTATTTCAATGGTGCGAAAGCTGAAGCGGTTTACAGGCGCTATGTTCTGCCGCAGCTGTCGCAGCAACAGGCGGGTATTCAGGCGTTACGCTTGCCCTCAACCAGCCCAGCGAATGCTGCGATGCCGCTAGCGGTAAAATTGCAGCAGTGGCAGGTGATCACGTATACCGATTGATGACCTGCTTGCCCAATGCCATCAGGTGCACCTGGTCTGGTCCATCGGCCTGACGGCACCAGCGCGCGTAGTTGAAGGCTTCGGCCATGCAGTAATCCGCTGTCAGTCCCCCGGCGCCGTGCATCTGCATGCAGCGGTCTATCACCGTTTGGGCCATCAGCGGCACCGTTGTTTTGCTGGCGGCGATCATATCCAACGCGTCCTTAACACCAACGTCGTCCATTTTTTTGCAGGTTTTTAGCACCAATAGGCGCGCCATTTCAATCTCGGAGAAGCAGCGTGCAATATCCTCACGCACTGACTGGTGCTGGCTGAGGGTGCGACCGAAGGTGGTGCGCGATGACACGCGCTTGCAGGCAAGTTCCAGTGAGCGCTGTGCCGCGCCTATCAGTCGCATGCAGTGGTGAATGCGGCCTGGTCCCAGTCGCCCCTGGGCAATTTCGAATCCTCGCCCGGGACCCAGCAGTATATTGTCCAGCGGTACGCGCACATTATCGAACACCATCTCGGCGTGGCCGATAGGCGCATCGTCATAACCCAGGGTGGTCAGCGGGCGTATCAGTTGCAGACCCGGTGTGTCCTTGGGTACTAACACCTGGCTCTGCTGCTGGTGGCGATTGGGGTGGTCGGGGTCCGACTTTCCCATCACGATGAATATTCGTGTGCGCTCGTACAGCGCGCCAGTGATGAACCACTTGCGACCGTTCAGTACCCATTCATCGCCATCTTGCACGATACTTAATTCGATATTGGTGGCATCAGACGATGCCACCTGTGGTTCTGTCATCGCATAGGAGGAGCGAATATCGCCCGCCAGTAAAGGGGTGAGCCACTGCGTCTGTTGCGCCGGCGTGGCGTACTTCATGAACACTTCCATGTTGCCGGTGTCCGGTGCATTGCAGTTAAATACTTCGGGTGACCACAACACACGCCCCATGATTTCAGCCAGCGGCGCGTAGTCGAAATTACTCAAACCACCTTGCTCGCTGAACTTTGCCAGCGCTGGGGGAATGAACAAATTCCACAGCCCTGCGGCTTTCGCCTTGGCCTTGAGTTCGTCCATGATAGGCAGGTAACTATAGCGATCTGCGGCGTTGTGCAGCTGCTGTGCATATTCCTCTTCGCGAGGATAAATATGCTCATCCATGAACTGTGAGAGTGTTGCCTGATATCTGAGGGAGTCTTCACTGAAATTGAACACGGCGTTCTCCGTAGTGGGAGGGAGAAGAAAAGGCGCGTGGCGATAGAGCATCGCCACGCGGGTAAGTGCTAGATGCGTTCTATGATGATCGCGGGTGCCATGCCGCCAGCGGCGCACATTGTGACCAGGCCAAACTGCTTGTCGCGGCGTTCCAGTTCATCCAGTACCGTGCCGATCAGCATTGCGCCAGTCGCTCCGATAGGATGTCCCAGTGCCATTGCGCCACCGTTGACGTTGACCTTATCGCGGTCGAGACCCAGGTCGCGGATAAATTTCTCCGTGACCACGGCGAAGGCTTCATTAATTTCAAACAGATCGATGTCCTCGATCGACAGTCCCGCTTTTGCCAACACTTTGCGCGCCGCTGGAACGGGTGCGTTCAGCATCAGGGTAGGGCAGTCACCCATATTGCACATCGCCCTGATACGCGCACGCGGCTTCATGCCGTGTGCCTTGGCGTAAGTGGGTGAGGCCAGCAGTACTGCACCGGCACCGTCTACCACGCCGGAGGAGTTGCCCGCGTGGTGCACGTGCGTGATGTCCAGGCCGGGATATTTTTGCAGCACCATATTGCGGTAGGTGATGCCGCTTTCATTCAGCGGGTAATCGGCGACGGGGGCGAAGGAGGCTTTCAGTGCCGCCAAGCCTTCCATTGTGGTTTGTGGACGCGGGAATTCTTCCTTGTCCAGGGCCAGGGTGCCGTCTGTTGAGAAAACGGGTATCAGGCTCTTGTCAAAATAGCCGTTGGCGATCGCGTGGGCGGCGCGCTGCTGTGACACATAGGCCAGCGTGTCCAGTGCGTTGCGGTCGATACCTTCCATGCTGGCGATAGCATCTGCGCACACACCTTGATGCGGTTGCGGATGGAGCTCTCGTAGTGCCAGGTTGTCGTTGTCCAGAAACATGCTTGGCATTGCACCCTCTTCGCCGTAGGTCGACATCATTTCAGCGCCGCCCCCGACAATCAGATCCTCGGTGCCGGACATAATGCTCATCGCCGCCAGATTGACTGAGGTGATGCCGGATCCGCAGAAGCGGTCCAGCGTCATGCCGCTGGAGCGGATGTCGTAGCCCGCTTCGAGTGCCGCCATGCGCGCCAGATCGCCGCTCTGGCGGCCGCGCTGTGAACTGGTGCCGAAGATCACGTCGTCGACGTCGGCGGTGTTCAGGTCGTTGCGCTCGGCAATGGCCTTGAGTACGGTGGCACCCAGGTGTTGTGGGTGCTGATCAGCGAGGGCGCCTTTGCCCTTTTTGCCGATGCCGCGAGGCGTGCGACAGGAATCAATAATCCATGCTTCTGACATTGTTCTACTCCTTATTTGCCCTTCCAATTGGGGGCGCGTTTTTCGGCGAAGGCGATGGAGCCTTCCATAGCATCTTCACTGCCAAAAACTGGCATGACGATGTCCTGTTGCTTTTTCCACATTTCCTCATCGGACCAGTCGGCCGACTCGAGAATGACCTGCTTGCTGATCGCGACGGCCAGAGGGCCGTTAGCGACAATTTTGGCTGCCAGTGCTTTTGCCGCTTCCAGTGCCGTACCTGAAGGGACGACCTGGTTGACCAGACCGATCTCATACGCGCGTTGCGCGGTAATGAAATCGCCGGTGATGGCCAGTTCCATAGCCACGCGAGCAGGGATCTGGCGGGGTAGTTTGATCAGGCCGCCAGCTGCCGCTGCGAGGCCGCGTTTCACTTCGGGGATACCAAACTTGGCATCGTCTGCGGTGACCAGAAGGTCGCATGAGATCGCAAGTTCCAGGCCGCCTGCCAGTGCGTAGCCCTCAATAGCACCAATCAGCGGTTTGCGTGGCGGGGACTCTGTCAGTCCGGCGAAGCCGCGGCCTTCTACCATAGGCATTTCACCGCTGACGAAGGCTTTCAGATCCATGCCTGCGCAGAAAGTGCCGCCGGCGCCAGTGATGATGGCCACATGGATACTGTCGTTGCTATCCAGTTCATCCATCGCCGCTGCGACGCCTACGGCAACGGCGCGGTTGGCGGCGTTCTTTGCTTTCGGGCGATTCAGGGTGACGGTCATGATGCCGTCAGTGACGTCTACCAATACTTCATCAGACATTGTTGTAGTCCTCGTGAGTGAAAAGAAAGGTGTGGTGCTATCAGGCACCTGTGAATTGATTAGTCAGTTAACGTCATTGCCAGATTGGCCAGTTCGTCCACCGCTTCGCCTTGAGAGTCGGCCTCGGCGCTCGAGGCTGTGCCTATCTGGGCGCGTTTGACAATCCCCTGCAGGATGGCCGCCAGCCGGAACAGCGAGAACACCAGATAGAAGTTCCAGTTTTCGATACCGTCGCGACCGGTGCGCTCGCAGTATTTCGCAATGTAGTCTTCATCGGAGGGGATGCCAAGCGCCGCGCGATCGACACCCGACAGGCCCTTGATGCGGCCCTCGCGCGGTAGCATCCAGGCCATACACTGGTTGGCCAGGTCGGCCAGCGGGTGGCCCAGGGTAGATAACTCCCAATCCAGCAGGGCGATGACCCGTGGCTCGGTGGGGTGGAACATCATATTGTCCAGACGATAGTCACCGTGTACCAGGGTGAGCGTGCCGTCATCTTTGGGCATGCGCTCGGCAAGCCACGGCATCAGCGCTTCCATCGCAGGGATATGGCGTGTTTCGGAGGCGCGGTACTGCTTGCTCCAGCGGCCCAGTTGGCGCTCGAAGTAATTGCCGGGTCGACCAAAATCGGTCAGGCCCACAGCATCGATATCGACATTGTGCAGAGCGGCCATGGTCTGGTTCATGGCATCGTAAATAGCGGCGCGCTCGGTGTTGTCGGCAGCTTCTGGCAGCAATGGGTCCCACAGGATGCGACCCTCTTTGTACTCCATGACATAGAACATAGAGCCAATCACGCTGTCGTCTTCACACAGCACATGGGTATGGGGGACGGGTACGTTGGTATCGCGCAGGGCGGTGATAACCCGAAATTCCCTGTCCACGGCGTGGGCAGATTTGAGTAACTCGCCGGGGGGCTTGCGTCTGAGCACGTAGTCTTGGCCGTTGGCAGACGTCAGTTTGAATGTGGGATTGGACTGACCACCGGCAAATTTTTCTGCGGTCACAGGGCCCTGAAAGCCGGGAATATGTTGCGACAGATAGTCGCTAAGGCTTTGGGTGTCTAATGTTTGTGTCTTCATAGTGCTTTATTTTCCCTAAGCTGCGGCCGATTTCAACCGTGGCAAAGTCTGTGCTGTGGGTGAGTGTGTAACAATGACAGCTCGCAACAAATAAATGTACCGGAACTTACACTGTATCGAAACTCATTGAGCCAGATATAGACAGGCGGTATGCTAGGGGCCGTGATTCATAGCTATGTGGTCGCGCGGTGGTTGCACCGTCGGTGTTTGGTCGTTCTATCGAGTATATACGATGCAGAATAACAAGAAGAGCAAGATCTCGCAGAGCGCCGTCTATGGCCTGATGCTTGTCGTTGCTTTGTTTGTATCAGGCTGTAGCACTCAGGCTACCAAAACGCCGAAAGTATCGCAGTCACCAGCGCCTGTCGACAAGCTCCTTAAAGCCAACGATATACTATTCTCCGCGCTTGGGCAGGTGGGAATACCGTACCGTTACGGTGGCAGTACCCCCGACAGCGGTTTTGATTGCAGTGGTTTGATTCAGTATGTGTATGCCGAAAGTGCCGATATCAAATTGCCGCGTACGGTGGCCGGTATGATTAAGCTCGATGCTCCCAGTGTCGAGGAAGACCACCTGCAGGCGGGTGATCTGGTTATTTTTGCAACAGGCTGGGGCAGTCGTCCCAGCCACGCGGGTATTTATGTCGGCGAGGGTCGCTTTGTTCATGCACCCAGTACCGGCGGCGTCGTCCGCATGGATTTCCTCAGTGAAGACTATTGGCAGCGCAGCTATCTGCAAGCGAAACGGCCATTGGCTGGATTTGGCAGGTGAGCAATTAGACAGCCACGGTCTACGACAGAGCGCTCGAATTCAACAGAGGAATCCGCCACCGTGGTCCAGCCCATCGGGAGTGCACTACAGCGTCAGGTAGAGCAGCGCACCGAAGAGTACATACTTCAGGCAGAGCGCCTTTTTACCAGGCGCTTCGATCGAGTGCCGGTGCTCTTTGATCTCAAGGGCCGTGCGGCAGGCATGTTCAAAACGATCGGCAAGCGGCGGCTTATCCGCTATAACCCGTGGATTTTTGCCAAGTATTTTGAAGAGAACTTGCGCGACACTGTGCCGCACGAGGTCGCACATTTTATCGTGCATGAGGTTTATCCAAGGCGTTCCACCAAGCCGCACGGCCACGCCTGGAAGGACCTGATGGCGCAGTTTGGCGCAGATGCAGGCGTCACCTTTGATCTTGATCTCGATGGTGTTCCCCAGCGCAACCAGCGAACCCATCGCTACCAGTGCGGGTGTCAGATACACCAGGTCTCCACTACCCGGCACAACCGGGTACTCACGCGCAGAATGCGCTATCACTGCTGTTCCTGCCAGGGCCTGTTGGTGTACACGCCTTACACGGAAGGCGAGCAATTGCAGTTGGGACCCTTTAAATGATTCAATTCTTCAAGTCATCGGACCGCGCTTTCTACTGCATCAGCTATGCCGTATTCGCGCTGCCACTGATGCTGTTTTATACCTTCTTTATTCCCGCTTTTCAGGTGCCGGATGAGTCCTCGCATTTGGCGCGGGCTTACCAGTTGGCGCAGGGCGAGTTTTTTCCGACCAAGCAGGCCGATCCCAATGCGCCGGGTGAATTTACGGTGGGTGGTACGACGGACCCCGGCATCTATCTGGCGGCACAAAAATTAACCTATATGCAATTCAACGCGGCAGTGAAACTTACCCCAGAGAAAGCTGCCGAGGCTAACGCTTTCAGATGGCGAGAGGGGGAGATGCGGGACACCCGTAGTGTCAGCGTGAATGCGCCGACGTTTTACGTTATTCCAGCTCTGGGCGTCATGGTGGGGCAATACCTTGACTGGAGTATTGTTGAGACCTTAACGCTCTCTCGACTGATTAGCGGGTTATTTTGTGTGTTGCTTACCTGTCTTGCCATCTTCGCGCTACGCCGCGGCTTCGGTGTGTTTTTTGTGCTGTTGTTAATGCCGATGACGCTCGCGCAAATGGGGTCGAGTAGCCAGGATGGCATTGGCTTCGCGGTTGCTGCTTTGTGTGTGGCGTTGTTATCCCAACTCAGTCCTGAATTACCAGAGCGCAAACGACGAGTCTGTTTGGCTTGGTCGGTCATACTCATGATAACGCTGATCAGCGCGAGAACACCTAATGCGGCGCTATCACTGTTCTACCTGTACTTCGCGTATATCTATAGAGCGCGAACCTCGCTTGCGATCGAATGCTGCGTAGCTTTTGTTGTCACATGGTTGGCCACTATTCTGTGGGCGCTCTATGTTGCGCTGTATGTGTCGGTACCCTTTGGTCTGGAAGGTGCGAACTGGGGCGATCAGGCCTTGTTTATTCTCCAGTCACCGCTCGACTGGTTGTCGATACTGGCCGAGAGTTGGCGCCAGCGGTGGGATTTTTATATATCTTCATTCATAGGTATCGTCGGCCATCTTGACACGCCATTTCCAAATAGTTACTACGCGCTGACGGGATTGACATTGACGCTCGCTTTCTTCATGAGCTATCTGTCTGAAACGGGTACATTTTTCAGCAGCTTGCGCAAACAGGCGCTGGTGCCGTGTGTGATTGTGGTGGGGACTATCGTCGGGATATTTTTGGTTTTGTATATCTCATGGAGTCCCCTGAGAAACCCGATAATAGAGGGCCCGCAAGGCAGGTACTTTATACCGGTGGCGCTTTTCCTGGCGCTAGGTGCTTCGCGTAAAATGCTCACCGGCAGTAGTCAAATTGTGTACCGTTCGCTGATGCTCGCTTTTGCGGCGGGCACCTTGATCATCACCCCGTATGTCGTAATGGCGCGATACTACTGAGCATTCAAGACCGCGGGCTCCCGATAAAAACAAAGCGCTTTGACAGCGCAAAATTGACCACCATGGCTACCACGGAGCCTAACGCAACTCCCAGTACAGGGTAGGTACGACACAGTTCCGAACTCAGGATACAAATGGCGTAGATTCCGTAATTTAAGGAAGCGCCGATCCCATTGGCGATAACAAAGCGAATCCACTGATCAATCAGGACTCGTGAAGACGCTGAGGGAGCATCTGGCGCCGGTAGCTGTTTGCGGAAGGTGTAGATGCGATGCAAAAACCAGGTTACGGTCGCCGCGGCCAGATAACTGAATACCCGGCCGATAAGCAGGCCAAAACCAAACCATGACACCAGTATCTGTAGTACCGAAGCATCGATCACAAAACCGACAGTACCCACCACACCGAAGCGAAGTAATTCGCCCGTCAATTTCACCTGATTCGCTCACCGCGTTTGTAACCGAACTGCGGAACAGAAAGATAAAACAGTCGTTTGGTCTCACGGCGACCCAGCGCCACGGAATCTGTGATCATACCCGCGACCAAACTGATAAAGCCCAGCAGTATCAAACCGACGACTGCCGAAGCTGTGGGTATACGCGGCACCAGTCCAGACTCCAGGAAGGTCGATAAAAGCGGTATCCCCAGGATTAGTGCGACTAGCCAACACACTATGAACACGATGCCGTAGAACGGCAGAGGACGCTCCTTTTCAAATAATCGCAGCATGACAAACAGAATCCGTAAACCGTCGCGATACGTATTGAGCTTACTCGTTGAACCCTCTGCTCTCTCGCCATAGGGCGTGGTGATCTCATCAACGGGCATGTGCAGTTCAAGCGCGTGAACTGTCAGCTCAGTTTCGGTCTCGAAACCGGTGGCCAAAGCGGGGAATGATTTCACGAAGCGGTGACTGAAAACGCGGTAACCGCTGAGAATATCACTGATCTCACGCCGACCAAACAGTGTCCCCAACAGCCAGGTCAGCATGCGATTTCCCCAAACGTGTCCGGAGCGGTAAGCGGCGGCTTGCGTGTGTTGGCGTGAGCCTACCACCATGTCGAGGCGGTTGTGTCGCAGGGACTCAACCATTTTGGGGGCGCTGGCCGCATCATAGGTGCCGTCACCGTCGACTAAAACG
This sequence comes from Halioglobus sp., assembly GCA_037969215.1. Taxonomy (GTDB): domain Bacteria; phylum Pseudomonadota; class Gammaproteobacteria; order Pseudomonadales; family Halieaceae; genus Marimicrobium. The sequence goes on along the minus strand of JBBKWY010000021.1, from coordinate 4,963 downwards.
TACACACCGGCGTCAATATCGGCAAACATTCTGCGTACGACGTGTCCCTTACCCTGATACCGCTCATTGCCGATAAGGGCACCCGCTGAACGTGCAATGGCGACGGTATTGTCACTGCTGTTGTTGTCATAGACGTAGATAACAGCCGTCGGTAGTGCGGCGCGAAAATCAGCGATAACGGCAGCAATGCTCTCCGATTCGTTATAACACGGAATCAGCACAGCGATGTCGGGCTCTGGGGTGTGGTTATTTTCCATGGGCAGTGATACACAAAGATGGAGGAAAGGAGCAGATAAAGTGGCTGGCGTTACGATACCATTCCAGTGCGGCGTCTCCCAGTGTATTGGGAAACTTAATTGAAGCGATCATGGCGGCATGACGCTCGGCGGGTGGACGGAGTTCTGCGTAGGCCCGGGATGCCGCCAGCGTGGTCGGGTAGGGGAGTCTGCTCCTTCCCGGGTGAGCTGCCTGTCGTGGAGGCCTGTTCTTCGGGGCACTTATGGTGGACAGGCGCGGCCGTGCTGGCTTGAAGATTGGTTGTGAGGCTAGTTGAGAGCACTATCGATGACGCGTAAAAACGTTTCTGGCTCCGGCCGGACTCGGTAGTTATCCGTCTCATCCAGCCAAATAATGTTGTGTTGTGCATCCGTAATGATGACGGTGGGCATTACCGTATCCGCGGCGTAACCCATCGCCTCCATTCCCAGTGGCAGACCTCGCTCGTGGAATATGCCCAGTTCTTTGGCCACAACACCGTCTCTATCTTCGCAAAACAACGCCGGAATATTAAAGCGCCTGGCAATCCGTATTGTTTCTTTTTGAGATTGAGGGCTAATGAAAAGTACTTTATAGCCGCGCTTCTCCAGCGCCTGATAATGGGCTGCCATCTCTGATACTTGTGCCGTGCACAGCGGGCACCAGTTACCCCGATAGAACATGAGCAACAGAGGTGCCTGTAACTCCTGACTGCTCACCGGGTGGTTATTGCTGTCGTAGAATGACACATTGGGGAGAATATCTCCGACCTTGATGCGCGGCTTGGACCGGTTGAGTTTTGAATACCAGAAAACGTAAGCCCAGGCTCCCGCAGCACTGATAACAAAGCTATAGAAAAAAGGCAGGCTGCGCATATCGGTTGTCACGGCCTGCAGAATCGCGCAGGTCGACACAACAGCGAGAAGCGTGGGTAAGTTTGCGGAGGTGCGTGGTCTCTTACCCGGGCCGATATAGGCAAGGAAGGTGAACAGCACGGCGCCGGAGGCGATGGCTACCAGTAGCCAGGAAAGACTTGGTGCCGAGAACAAGGCAACGAGGCTATGTGTAAAGGCAATAAAGTTGCCAGCGAGTAAGGAACTAATGAACAGTGCTTTGAGCATAGTCAGTGACACCTGTGGTCTCGATTCGCTTTCGCGATGAACAGTGTATGCCGATTCTTCGGCCACACGGCTATCCGTCACGGGTTCGAGCCCTTCATGGCACGGATAGCGCCTGTTTACTCGCGTCGCCAGGACGCTATGGCGCGTAGGATCAACAGGCATCGGCCTCTGCCAGATACCCCATGAGCTTTTCCGCCGCGGCCAGCCCAAGCTCTTGCAAGTTCTGGATAAACACACTGTCGGCTGCAGTAGCGCTGTACTGTGAGGAGCTAAAGCCGTCGAGGCGGGATGCCTTCATCCATGCCTGCAGCGACTCATCCGCGGCCCACTGCGCACCATTGATCAGATCGGCCAACATATTGCGCAGGTAATCCATATCGGTGTCAGGGTGCGGAACGGGTGTGCAAAATAGATTTTTTCGTGCCTCATCCTGCTCTGTCACCTCCAGATGGGCAATAAACGCGGCACTGAATACCTGCTGGCAGGTGCGCACAGACTGCAGTGTGATTCTATTGCCTGCAAACACGGGCTCCGGTGCTCTTCTCGCCAGACCATCGGCGGTGCAGTCTACAAACAGCGTGTGTGGATCATAGTTAAATGATCCATGCTCGAGTTGTACCCGCGCAGATTCGATGCTTTGAACCCGGCCCTTACGCACAATATTTTTGATGCGGCGCAGCTCTTCGATTTCACTTTGCGTAACTGTTGCGCAGCGAAACATGGTCGGCTGGACAGCTTCGTCGATGCGCAGTAACCAGCCTTCGGCATTCGCCCGGGCAAACAGGTCATCCACAGACTCCGAGGCGGCAATAGACTGGATTTGTCCCAGAGTGAAGAGGCGAATGGAGGTCTCGAATAACGCTTCGGACTGCGTGCGGGCTCGATCCCACAACCAGGCGTCGCGCGGTTTAATCCAGCAGATTGCGTCGGGGTCGACACTGTTTGCCAGTAAGAACAAACAGGCGTCAATACTGGTCTTACCCGCGCCTATGATGACGTAGTTCTGCCACTCGCCGCGTGCCCCCGCCAGCGCGTTGGGTGGCACACACGGGACACCCTTGGCCACGTCATAAGCAGGGCCGTCCATCGCGGGGACTCGTACATTCATAAAAGTGGCGTCGACGATTTTATCGGCCTGGATAGTGTGGTCTGTGCCTGACAGCAAAGAGGTGATTTTTCCCTCTCCCCGGTACTCACTCATTGGGAAATATTGCACGCGGCCTGAACTGACAAAATCCTGCATGAGACTGTCGTAATAAGCGCAGATTTCATTCTTGCTGGCGAGTTCATACATACCCTTGTTCCAGCCGATAGTGTCAACGCGGTCACTGCCCAGCTTGCGGGAATTGACGCCATAAAAACTGGAGGGCTGGTGCAGTCGTACAAAGGGGTAGGCGACGTTCCAGTGCCCGCCCGGTTGGTGATACCGATCCACAATGGTGACGGTAGCTTCTGACTCCGCCATCAGCACATCGGTAAATGCCATCCCCATGGCGCCCGCACCGACTACCAGATAATCCGTTTTCTGAGATGTCATTGTTGTTTCCTTTCTCGGTACGTCTGCAGCGCAGTGTGTCGCGCTTAGTGATGAACAGCGCAGCGTTTATTGGGATTATTATGCGAAAGCGTGGGACAAGTCTGTCACCCGGAAGCTAGTATGTAAACACAGGTTTTCGCGGTCATAAGCTGACGCTGGAATAGGGAAACATACGATGGAAAGGTATCAAAAGTTGATGATTGGCAATGCCTTGCTGGTCATTGCGGTTAGTATGCTGGCGGGGTTTATGCTCGGCTTCGGTTTGATTGGTGGCCTGGAGCTTTACCCGGGCACTATTGTTGAGATGCCTTATTACGGTACGGCAGAAGGGTGGTCTCGAGCGCATGCCGGCGGCCTGACCAACGGTCTACTGATAATGGGTGTGGCATTGGCCCTGCCTTTTATCCCCTTGAGTGATGGCATGCGCAAAATGAATGTCTATGGGTTTATTTACATCGGCTGGGCCAATACGGCCTTCTACTGGTTTGGTAACGCGTCGGGGAGTCGGGCGTTGAGCTTTGGTGATAACCCACTGGGCGCGTCCAATGTGCTGGGAGCGATCGGGTTTGGTCTGGCATTGGTGGGCGCACTTCTTATTGTCTGGCTGTTAACCCACGCAGCCGTTGCTGCTTTAAGAGACAAGTGACATAGATAACCGGGTCGACCTTGTGTCTTGCCCGGTTACTGGCTATTGAAACAAGATAAAAATTGCGCCCATTGTCATATGAAAGTTTTCCACCACTCCGCCGAAATAGCGAAGAGCGCCGCCAGCTCCGGGGCAAATTCAAGCCAGAAGCGGTAGCCCACGCCAACGAGAGGATCAATGTCATTTAAATTGACATATGTCACCTGATTCGACAGTGTATACGTCATAAATCAAAAATAAAGGTTCAGCGTATGCACGATTTAGTGATTCGCAGCGGTGAGGTGATCTACCGTAACGGCAAAGCCACCGGCAAGTTGCCGGGTAAATTGATTCGCGGGCCGCAAGCGGCCCCACACAAAAAAGCTGAAATGGGAGCAGCTCAATGACATCGCAGGTGACACTTACCGATATTGCACTACCCGGTCGGGCACAGGATCCCAACTTTCATCTGTCAACGCATCAGGCCGGCAGCGGACCCGCGGTAGTGTTTGTGCACGGCTTTCCCGATCTGGCACTGGGTTGGCACAAGCAGTTGGGCGCTGTTGCTGATCTGGGTTTTCACGCCATCGCGCCAGACATGCGCGGCTACGGTGGTAGCTCCTGCCCCCATCCCGTAGACGCCTATACTCTGGCCGAGTTGACCGGGGATTTGGTGGCGCTACTTGATGCGCTGGATATTGAGAAGGCCGTTTTCGTCGGACATGACTGGGGCGGGTTTGTCACCTGGGGGATGGCAGTGTTGCATCCCGAGCGCGTCGCCGGAATCGCAGCAGCCTGTACGCCGTATATCCCATTTCCCAGTGTGGCAGTACATACCGAACTGGTTGACGGTGATATCGAGCGTCAATACGTTGCGTGGTTTCAGCAAGACGGCGTCGCCGAAGCCTATATGGATAAACATGTGCGCACCATAGTGTCGAAAATCATGCGCACGGCGCCGCCGCTGGAAGAAGTGTTCGCGGTTGCGTTTGCCGACGGCAAGCTGAATATGAATCCGTTTCTCGATGTTGAGAATGCACCGGATCTCGGTGCGCCGCTGATGAGTGAGGAGCATTTCGAGCACTACGTTGCGGCGTTCACACGCACCGGCTTTCGCGGTGGCATCAACTGGTATCGCAATATCGACAACAATGCCGCCGCGCACCCGGAGGTCGGCGTGGTCCCGCTGGATATTCCGTGCCTGATGTTAATGGCCGATCTTGACCCTGCACTGCGCCCGGAGTTCGCCGCGGACATGCCAGAGCGTTGCAGTGACCTGGAAATGCACGTCATTGAAAACGCGGGGCACTGGGTGAATCGAGAGCAGGCAGACGCATTTAACAGCCACTTACTCCCGTGGTTGCAGCAGCGCTTTGGTTGATGCTGCATGTAGTGATGTACGACTATCTACTAACTAGGTATGGT
>JBBKWY010000020.1:0-26192 GCA_037969215.1 Halioglobus sp. | reverse complement strand
GTCTGCAGGGTGATGCGTTTCACGACCGCTGGCAGGAAATGGTAGGCGTGGACTACTATCGCGATTAGCGCAATTCGAGCGCTACTCACGATATCAGGCCACTAAAGCTGCAGCAAAATCTTGCACTGATGACTGGGCGTGCGCAGCGCCTCAAACGCCACAGGCATCTCATCGAGGCTGACAATATCCGTCACCATCGGCGAGACATCGATGCGGCCCTCTCCCAGCATCGCCACACAGGTATCAAAATCATCGCGCGTGTAGGCGATCGCGAACTGGATCTGTAATTCCTTTACCAGGCCGAGGAACGGCATAATGGCATCGGGCTGTTCACAGACGCCCACCGGAACTATCTTGCCGCCATACGGTGCCATTTCGATGCACTGCTGCAGCAATCCTGGCGCCCCTACGCATTCAAAAATCACATCCGGCGCGCCGCCGGCGACATCTGCAAATTGTTGCAGAAGATCTTCCGCGCCTTTGGTCAGATCCGGATGAATCACAGCGGTGGCACCCATCTTGAGCGCCAGATCGGCCCGCGTTTGCGCCACTTCACTGACCACTACTTCTCTGGCTCCGAAAAACCGGCACCACAACGCCACCGTCAAACCGATAGGACCGGCACCGATCACCATCACGCGGCTGCCGGCCTTGACGTCGGCCACGCGGACAGCGTGGATACCCACTGCCAGTGGTTCCACCAGCGCCGCACTTTGCATGTCGAGGCTATCGGGCAGCAGGATAGTCTCCCGGCAGCCCGTGGTAACGAACTCGGCAAAACCGCCTTGATCATCAACCCCGGACACTTTCTTATTGGCACATTCAAAAAAACGGCCGGCGGCACAGGGCAGGCAGCGACCACAGGCAATGAAGGGCATCGCACACACGCGGTCACCAACACGCCAGTCGCCCACTGCGTCTTTGCCGACCTCAACGATTTCCCCGACGTATTCGTGGCCGAGAATCTGGCCACAGCAGGCGGTGGTCAAACCCTCGCGCGTGGCGTGCAGATCCGTTCCGCAGATACCACAGAAGCTGACCTTCATCACCAGTTCAGTAGACTCTGGCACCGGGTCTGCCACGGTTTCCACTGCCAGCGCCTGACCGATCGCTTTGAACACTGCCGCCTTCATCACGCCGCCTGCGAGGGATGCACACTCGCTGCGACGCTGGGGCGCTCGGCGACACGTTTGAACCAGGCATCAACGTTGGGGAGCCCTTCTGGAATGGGCTGGCCAACCATGGCACCAAAATCGGCAAAGACAAACAACAGGATATCGGCCAGCGTAAACCGCTCGCCACAGATAAAAGTCTTACCTGCCATTTGGGGTTCAAGCCAGGCCCAGGATTTGCGCACGGTCTCCTTTAAGTCATCCGCGGCATGGGGAATCACATGGTACCGACTCTGGAACAGTTCCAGGGCTTCTGCACTGCGAAATGCCAGCGTCATGGGCTCCAGAATGCGCGCGTCAAACCGCCGGGTCCACATCCGGGTTTCGGCTCGTTCTTCGGGCGTCGCGCCAATCAGTGAAGGGCCGTCGGTAATTTCATCCAGGTAGGCACAGATCACAGTGACTTCTGCCACCACACTGCCATCGTCGAGCTCCAGGCAGGGCGTCTGGGCCGAGGTGTTGAGGTTCTTGAAATCATCGCCGATATTCTCGCCCGCGATGATATCCACCTCCTGCTCCGGCAATGTGATGCCGCGCTCTGCCATAAACATTTTGACCACGCGTGGGTTGGGGCCTACAGAAGAGTAAAGTTTCATGATGATTTCCTTTGGTCGGTTTTTTATGCAAACGATATGTCTCAGAGCGCCCACAGTATCGGATACAAAATAAACAGTCAATTCGGATTGTTTTATAGAAACAGGTTTGATAACGTGCCCCCGAACCCCTTTTGGCACTCGAGAATAAAGCCCTATGAGCAAGAGTGATCGTATTGATGTCTACCTTGTCGCCGGCGGCAAGTTCCACAACATTGACCATGCCAGGGTAGAGATACTCAAACTCCTTGCGGAACAGCCGCGTATCAAGGTGCTGGTGGGCGCGGACTTCAGTGACATTGACGCGATCAGCGCGAGCGATTTTCTGATTACTTATACCTGTGATGTTATTCCCACGGCAGCAGAGACCCGCGCGCTGGTAGCGTTCGTGGAAAGTGGTAAAAAGTGGTTTGCGCTGCACGGCACCAATTCCATCCTGCGGTTTATGGAGCCCGGTGCAGATGGCTCCCCTCGGGTCGATTGCCCCGAGGAAAACATTCCCTTTATGGAGGTACTGGGCAGCCAATTCATGGCACACCCGCCCATTCAGGAGTATGAGGTGCATGTCACAGAGCCCGATCACCCGCTGGTAAAAAATATCCCCACCTTTACCGTCGACGACGAACTCTATCTGTGCAAATTTCACGGCGAGCACCAGACCTTGCTGCACACGCACTGGTCTGCTCCGGTGGACAACTTTTTGCGCAGCGACTGGATGAAAGACACAGACGTGCAGCCCGTGATGTACATTCATACCCATGGCGCCGGAGAGGTGCTGTATCTGACACTGGGACACTGCCGCGGAAAATACGACATGCAACCGTATATCGAGGAGTATCCGGTGCCAGAAGATGGCGCCTGGAAAACCGCAGAGTTCTACGAACTGTTGCGCCGTGGTATCCGCTGGGCGATGGAGCCCCTACTCTAGAGTCTATCTGATGAATCTCAATTTCAGCGAAGAAGAACTGCAATTTCAACGTGAGGTCCGCCAATTCCTGTCCGACAAGCTGCCAGCGCACATTGTCGAGGGCACTGCCAACAACGGCAGTGTGTTTGTCGAGCGAGACATCGCGCTTGAGTGGCAGGCAATACTGGTAAAGCAGGGTTGGGCCGTACCGCAGTGGCCGGTGGAACACGGCGGCACCGATTGGACTCCCGCGCAGAAATATATCTTCTCCAAAGAGTGCTACCACGCCGGCGCACCCATGCTGATTCCACTGGGCCTGCTGATGCTGGCACCGGTGATCATGGCGTTTGGCACGGAGCAGCAAAAAACCGAATACCTGCCCAAAATCCTGCACGGTGAACACTACTGGTGTCAGGGGTATTCAGAGCCCGGTGCCGGTTCCGATCTGGCCAGCCTGAAGCTGAAAGCCGAAGCCGATGGTGATCACTACATCGTCAACGGCTCAAAACTCTGGACGACCCACGCGCACCTCGCCGACCACATTTTTTGTCTGGTGCGCACCGATACCAGCGGCAAGCCGCAGCATGGCATCAGCTTCCTGTTAATCGACATGGACAGCCCGGGCGTCTCCGTCGAGCCTATTATCACCATGGCGGGCGATCACGAAGTGAATCAGGTGTTCTTCGACAACGTACGCGTGCCAATGGCGAATCGTATCGGCGAGGAGAACAAAGGCTGGAGCTACGCCAAGTATTTGCTTGAATTTGAACGGGGTGGCGGCTTCAGCGCGCACCGTATTCGACATGAGCTGGAAAACTTGCGGGGGCTGATCAACAGCGCCAAAAGTGACAACCCCGATTTTGATTTGCACGGTGATATCGACCGCAAAGTGGCGCGCCTGGCGATTGACTTAAAGGCACTGGAAATTACCGAACTGCGAATTCTCTCGGCGGTCAGCGGTGGCGGCAATCCCGGGCCCGAGTCCTCCATCATGAAACTGTCCGCCACACGGCTGGAGCAGGAGATCAACGAATTGTCGGTGGATGTACTGGGCTATACCGGTTTCATCCTGAACCCGGTGGCCGATGGCAACCCGGTGCGGGCGGACTACCGCAGCTCAGTCGTGCCCCGATACCTGAATAATCGCGCCGCCTCCATTTTTGGTGGGTCACAGGAAATACAGCGCAATATCATCGCCAAGATGGTGTTGGGTTTGTAGGAGAGTTTCAATGCAACGGCAACAACTGGTTGAAGAAATCAAAGTCCTGCTGGATCTGGTAGCACGCAATACCACGACGCTGGCCGACAGTGTGATGGCGATCGATGTCGAGGAATACACCAACCCGGCGCAATTCCAGCGCGAAAAGACCGAGTTGTTTCGCAACTATCCGCAGTTTGTCGGGCCCAGTTGTGTAGTGCCCGAGGCCGGAGATTATTTTGCTTTCGATGATACCGGCGTGCCCATCCTTATCGTTCGTCAGACCGACCATAGCCTCAAGGCGTTCGTGAACATCTGCTCACACCGGGGCGCACCGCTGAATGAATGCGACCACGGCAAGGCCAAGAAAGGCCGCATGTTCTCCTGCCCCTACCACGGCTGGACGTATGACCTTGAAGGTAAGCTGGTGGGCGTGCCCTTCGCCAACGAGGGTTTTACCGGCATCGACCGCGACACACTCGGCCTGCGCCCGCTGGACGTGCAGGAAAAACACGGCATGATTTTTGTGATGCCAAACCCCGACAAGACGTTTGATATCGATGATGTGCTGGGCGGCATACAGGAACGCCTGAGTGGCTTCGGCTTTGAAAGTTCCCACTACCTGGGCGCGAAACAGGTGTTCACTGATTTTAGCTGGAAGCTGAACATGGACACTTTCCACGAGTATTACCACTTCGAGTTCCTGCATCCGAACTCTATCGCCACCATGGCGTATAGCAATACGGCTACTTATAAGCAGTACGGCCGCAATCACTCCATGGGGTCACCCGCGCTTGCCATCAACGAGTTAAAGGGGCAGCCGGAAAGTGAATGGGAGCCGATGAATTACAGTTCCTACGTCAACTACATTTTCCCCAACACAGTCATCTTCGTGGTGGCGGACCACTTCCAGACGTGGCGGGTCTACCCCATCGCGCCCGATCGCAGCGTGGTTTACCACGGCATGTTCCTGCCGCAGGAACCGGCGACTCCGGAGGCACTGCAGGAATACGAAGCGTACTTCCAGATGATCAACGATGTGGCCGTCGCCGAGGACTACTCACTGGTCGACAAGGTCAACCGCGGCCTGAAGGCCGGTATACCGCGCAACGTACTGATTGGGCGCAACGAGCCCGGGGTACAGAACATGCACCGCCAGCTACAGGACGTGCTCGGCTAGATACGCGTCAACCCGTACAGGGCGACTTCGTGTAGGATGGGGGAAATCGACGGCGCGTGTAAGCAGCACTATGAATCATGGCAACTACGAGAACGAACCCAACCAGAAAATTAACTGGCATATCGTCCGCATAATCTGGCCCTATCTGATGGAGTACCGCAGCCGCGTGCTCCTCGCACTGGGCTGTCTGGTGCTCGCCAAGATGAGCAACGTGGTCGGCCCCTTTATTCTCAAGTACATCGTCGACGCGCTGGACTCGGAGAAATCCCAACTCATCGCGGCCCCTATCGCCCTGGTCCTCGCCTACGGCCTGGCCCGCTTTGCCAACGTCCTGCTGGGCGAAATTCGCGATACGATTTTCGGGCGTGTCACCGAGCGGGCCATGCGCAAAATCGGGTTGGAGGTGTTTCGCCACCTGCATAAACTCGACCTCGATTTTCACCTCAATCGCCGCACCGGCGGCCTGTCGCGCGATATTGAGCGCGGCACCACCGGCATCAGCTTTCTGATGCGTTTCCTGGTATTCAATATTGTTCCCACCTTTATCGAGATTTTTATGGTGGTCGGGATACTGCTGTACAACTACGGCTGGGGCTTCGCGCTCATCACCCTGGTGGCCGTCGTCCTGTACACCTGGTTTTCGGTATCCGCAACGGAATGGCGCACCCAGTTTGTCCGCGAGGCCAATATGGCCGATTCGGCCAGCAATACGCGGGCGGTAGACAGCCTGCTCAATTTTGAAACGGTCAAATATTTCACCAACGAGGAGTTCGAGGCACAGCGCTACGATCATGAACTTGGCAAGTGGGAGCAGGCGCGGCGCAAGAACCGTCTGTCGCTGTTCTCACTCAATGCCGGGCAGGCGTTTATCATTGCCGCGGCGATGACAGGCATGATGTGGCTTGCCGCAGTTCGTGTTGCCGCCGGCACCATGACCATCGGGGATTTCGTGCTGATCAATGCGTTTATGATCCAGCTGTTTATGCCGTTGAATTTCCTGGGTTTCGTATACCGCGAGATCAAGGGCTCGATGGCCAATATCGAAAAAATGCTGCAGCTGCTCGACGTCCGCCCAAGCGTCAACGATCAACCGCAAGCCCCGGCACTGCCACTCAACAACGGTGCGATTGAATTCAGGGATGTGTCGTTTGCCTACCGCTCAGACCGAGAGATTCTGCGCAGCGTCTCTTTCACCATAGACAGCGGGCACAAAGTTGCTGTTGTCGGTGCCAGCGGCGCGGGGAAATCCACCCTGGTGAAACTTCTGTTTCGCTTTTACGATCTGAACAGTGGCAGTATCACGATTGGCGGTGTCGATATCAGCAAGGTCAGCAAATACTCGCTGCGCGAGGCTATCGGTATCGTGCCACAGGATACCGTGTTGTTTAACGATACAATCTTTGAGAATGTACGCTATGGCAGCCCAGAGTCCGATGATGCCCAGGTCGCCGAGGCCATCCGGCTCGCCCATCTGGACGTCTTCATCAGTCAACTGCCCGACGGACATCAAACGAAGGTGGGCGAGCGCGGCCTGAAGCTCTCCGGCGGTGAGAAACAACGGGTGGCAATTGCCCGCACGATTCTTAAACGTTCGCCGATACTGGTGTTCGACGAGGCCACCTCCTCACTGGACAGCAAGTCGGAACAGGCGATATTAAAAGCGCTGCGCGAGGTTGCCAAAGGACACACCAGCCTCGTCATCGCACACCGCCTCTCCACGATCATCGACGCGGATAAAATTGTCGTACTGGATCAGGGCCGCGTGGTTGAGCAGGGTACGCACGAACAGCTACTGGACAAGCGTGGGCATTATGCAGAACTGTGGTTCGCACAACAACGGGAACAGCAGCAAGCTGTCACTGACTGACCAAAAATAGCTATGAAGCGTATTAACATCATCGCCTGGCACAATGGTGGCGGTCTCAGTCGAGACATAGATACCCTGTTCGACGCACTTCCGGCAAGCCGTTTTGAGGTGAGCCTGAACGGTACGCCCCGCGAGCAGGCCACCATTCGTCGTCGCCGAATTGTGCACCGGGCATCCAATTTTCGACATCTGTGGCGGCGCCACAAACAATTGGCCGCAGCACAGTTTGACGTCAATATATTCCTGGAGGATCTCACGCCGGGATTTTTTCAACATGCCAGCGCCAATATGTTCATTCCCAACCCCGAGTGGTTCAAAGCAAACCAACAGCGTCATTTGCAGGGCATCGATGTCGTCTTGTGCAAGACCCGGGATGCACAGGAGACGTTTTCGCGCCTCGGCAGTGAGACCCGCTTTATAGGCTTCACCAGCGAGGATCGCGGTCACAATGCGAACACGCAAAAGCAGCCGAACACCTTTTTACACATGGCCGGGCGCAGTTGGCAAAAAGGTACACAGCCATTGCTTGCACTGTGGTTGCGCCACCCCGAATGGCCAACGCTGACCGTGGTACAAAATGCCAGGACCTACAGTCAATCGAAAGTGAAGTCGGTTGCAGCACCCAACATAGAGCATCTGCTGGTGCGTCTGGACGATGCCGCGCTGCGGGAACTACAGAACAGATGCGCTATCCACCTATGCCCCTCTGAAGCCGAGGGGTTTGGCCATTGCATTGCCGAGGCGATGAGCTGTGGCGCCCTCACCCTCACCACCAACGCGCCGCCGATGAACGAACTGATCAGCCCCGAGCGCGGCGTGCTGGTGAACTACAACAGGACGTCGGCACAGCGATCGGGCATGAACTACTATGTCGACCCAGCTGATCTGGAGCGCAAAATCCAGGCGATCATTGCAATGGATGGGCCATCGAGACAAACACTGGGCGACAACGCCAGACAGTGGTACTGCGAAAACGACCGCCTGTTTCGCACGCGTCTGGTCGATGCGCTTGAACAGACACTGCACACCTAGGCCTTCGTTGCGTTCACACCACCGCGCAGCCCTGCATGCAATAGCAGATCTGCCTCCTGGGAAAAGAAGGGTGAGGGCTCCGCACCCGTCGTCAGGCCCCCATCTATCACCAGCGTATGCCCCGTCATATAGCGCGTGTCGTCACTCAGTAAAAACAAAATACCGCGAGCGATATCCTCCGGCATACACGCAATACCCAGCGGTGACGTTTGTGCTATAAATTTAGCGGTGGACTCCGGGTTATTGTCGACCAGAGCGTCGACCATTGGCGTGACTGTGCCGCCCGGCGCCACGGCATTTACACGAATCCCCAACCGGGACAGCTCACAGGCGGCCGACTTGGTCAGCCCCACCACACCGTGCTTGGCCATGGTGTAGGCATGCGGCCCCTGCCCGCCGACCACGCCCGCGGTACTGGCGAGCGAGACAATTGAGCCTCTGCCCTGTGCGCGCATCGCCCTGGCAGCATGCTTTATACCCAGAAATACCGCGCGCGATAAAATGGCCATGGTGTGATCAAACGCCTCTGCGCTGGTGTCCATTATTGACCCTACAGCACCGATTATTCCCGCATTGTTGACCATCCCGGTCAGCGGGCCGAAGCGCTCTTGGGCCAGCGCTATTGCACCCGCGATGTCGTCTTCATGCGTCACATCGGTATGATGGAAGACTACAGCGGCGCCCAACTCAGATTCCAGAGCGCGGCCACGCTCGTCCTGCAGGTCGGCGATCACGACAGAGCCGCCCTCCTTTACAATAGCGCGCACTGTTGCTTCGCCGATACCGCTGGCACCGCCGGTCACCACCACGCACTGGTCTATCAATTTGGTCATAGGTACCTCCAATCCGATTGTGTTCTGTTCTATACTGCGCCGAGCTACGGTAACATCTGCCCTCCTTTCCGATAAGACTTACTCATGAAAAAACGCCTTGCGCGATGGCTGTTGCACCTCACCGGCTGGCAACTGGTGGGCGAGCGCCCACAGTGTGATCACTACGTTCTCATCGCGGCACCCCATACGTCCAATTGGGATTTTCCAATGATGTTGATGTTCGCTGCCGCATTCGATATCAAAGTAACCTGGATGGCCAAGCATAGCCTGTTCTATCCCCCGTTCGGCTGGTTCATGCGCGCGATGGGCGGCATGCCGATCATCCGACACAAAAACCAGAATGTGGTCTCCGCGATGATTGAAGCCTTTGAGACCGTTCCCCACCTGGTTTTGATGGTGCCTGCGGAGGGCACACGGGAAAGGTCCGAATACTGGAAGTCCGGTTTTTACCACATCGCGCGACAGGCAGCGGTTCCCATCGTGCCTTCATTTCTCGACTACGGCAGTAAGCGGGGCGGCTTTGGACCGGCGCTTGCCGTCACTGATAGCGTGCAGAACGACATGCAGTATTTCCGTGGCTTTTATGCCGGTATGCAGGGAAAAATACTCGGCCAATTTAGCCCCGTCAGACTCAAGGAGGAAGACAGTCTCAACCGTTAGTCCCGTTGCGAAAACGCTCGCAGGTAACATTGCTGGCAGCGGCCCAAGCCGGGATAGTATTCAATTATTTGACCGGCCCATTCGGAAGCGGGGCCCCAGAGGAAGTAAACCATGAGTCAGGAAGTCCGCGCACAAACACTTATCGATCTACCCCTCAACGATGCCTGGGCGAAACTTCGTGACATCTCCCAGGCCCACAATTATGTGCCGGGCATCGTCAACACTGAGATCGTGAGTGAGCAGCTTGAAGGTGTAGGCGCCAGTCGCTATGTGTACCGCAACCAAAAAAGCTACATCCAGGAAACGGTAGAAGAATGGGACGCCGGTACGGGCTTTCTGATCCACCTCCATCGCGGTGACAAACCGGCCCCCCCGTTTAGGGACGCCTGGTTTCGGTACGCGCTGGAGGACGGTGGCAACGGACAAACCCTGCTCACCACCAGCCTGATTTACGAGATGCCCTGGGGGCGTTTAGGCGCGTGGCTGGGCGAAAAAATGGCCGGCTTTGTACAGGCCACCATCAGCGATGTAGCGCATTCGATGAAGCTGTATTACGAAACCGGGGTGCCGACAACGGCGGCTGCGTTGAAAACGTATAAAGCGGGGATTCGATAAGAAGGAGGGAAGTACCGACCGCCCTCCTAAGGAGAGCAGTCGTAATACACTGGCCAATCAACTCAGCTGGTTAGAAGGTTCTCTTAACTGTCAGAGCAACGTTGTCACGGTCTTTGATGAACGCCGCGGTGCCATTTTTCTGCGGGCCATAGTACATATTGTAATTCAGCGCCACATTCCAAACCTGCTCGATATCGACGGCGAGTCCAATACTGCCATTGCCAACCTTCTCGTTACCGCCGGCGGAGTTCGGCGCCTGCTTACAGGTAAAAGCGTGACTGATAGAGGCCCTGGCACTGAGGTCCCAGCCTGGGCGAACCTGATACCAGGTTGGCGTAAATACGCCAGAGAACTGCGAGCACAGGTTATCGTCCTTAATGTAACTATTGGCCTTGTTCTCAAAATCTTTAAATTTGAGCAACTGTGACAGCGTCAGTTCTGCGATATAGCTACCGCCGTCCCACAACCCCCACCCACCATCGAGAAGGCCAACACCGTTAAGCACGATATGTGCGGTATCACCAGTGGGACCTGGATATTTGTCGCCCACACCTACGTCGCTCGTTGAGGCGTATGATGGCAACAAGCTGGTCGTCAAATCTGGACTGAGAGCATCATTCAGGCGAACTACAAAATCAGCACCCCAGCTGATATCCCAGTACTGCTTGGACAATGAAATCCCGAACGTGTCGATGTCATCCTTGTAAACCCAACCGTACAGGCCCGCTAGAGTAGCGTTCGTGTCGGCCGCTTCGTCTCTCTGATCTTGTGTTACCCCACCGGCTGAGTACAGGCCGCTGGTGAGTCTGTCAGTATTGTTCATATAGATAGCAGAGGCTTCCATATCCCATGCCTCAATCCAGTACTTCAGGTTAATACCCCAGTCACCGGAATCCTTGCTCTTGTAATCGACCGATCTGAAGCAGGTTCTACCATTCGCGCCCGCTATGAGGGTCAAACACTCGGAGTTCTCTGTCAGCAACTCGTTCAGGCTGAAATAAGTACCCGATGCTGGCCAACGCAGGGGTTCAAACTCCATCGCATAAAAGCCGGCAACACTCCAGCCACCCCCAAACTGTACGGTGGTGGATATTTTGTTGTTGGGAATAAACAATTCTTTGGCTTCACTACCAGGGGTTCCCAGACCTTTCGCGAGATCAAGCGCCGCCATGGAACCAGCAAAACCGTGTATGGCACCCGTAGCCAACAGGCTCTGACCCCAATAGAGCGTGTGACGACCCACTCGAACGCCGGCTGAAACAGAATCAGATAGCTCAAAGTTCCCGAATACAAAAGCGTCTAGCAGCTCACCACCGCGATAGTGCAGATCTCTCGCCGCGTCGTTGTACTCGCCAGGCTGTACCGTCAGATAGGCAAAGGTTGATAAGTTAGAGGGCTGGCCCTTGGTGGGACCGCTACTGGGGTAGGCGCTGTTTTCGTAGGCGAAGTCATACCAACCCGCACCACTTACCCGAAAACCCATTCTGTCTTTCCAGACCACATCCATCTCGGATAACAAATCAACCCGCTGGCTGACAAAGTGGCCTTGCTTAACGGAAAAATCCGCATCATCCGCAATCCCCGCAGCAGTGGCGTTAGGACCATCTGCTCCCTTGGTTCGAGTGGGATCATAGATCGACGGATCCTGATCCTCAACCCGCAACATAAGGTTACCTTTGACGGTGTTATCCCATCGGACATCCCAGTCGTTGGGTGTGTCGAACTTGAACGCTTGAGCCTGCATGCTGGCTGCAGAAGCGGCTGCAAGAACTGAAACGGCGAGCAATTTTTTCATTTCATGACCATCCATTTTAGAGTTATAGAGGGCTGGTATTACGAGATACCGATTTGACCCTGTCACTGACTTTCGGGCTAAAGTACACTGCTTCAACCGCTATTTTCAAGAAGAATACTACAGCACTATCCTCTCATGTCCAATGCGAAAAATGTGTACTATCTGCGTGAATAAATCACCTAACGTCGGCGCCGGGTAAACTACCCACCGCCGGCCCTGCTACGATTCAGTGGATTCCCAGCTGTAGCTCAAGTTTTAGCGTGCCACCGCTATCGCCAGGTGGAATAACAATGCGCATTTCACCGGTGAATTCGTGTTGCGCGCCCTGCACTGACTCGGCCAATTGCGCCAACGCCTTGCCCAGCGCATCCCCCTCCCCTTCAAACATCTGCGAGGCGCATTTGAAAGGCTCGGTTGTTCTGATGCTGAATTTGCCGCTACCGCTTGCAGCCCCCGCAAAAGGCGCGCCTATTTGTGTCGTGACATCCTCCTCCAACCCCTGGGGATCGCCGGATAAAATAACCTGTAGAGGACCATCGGCATTACCCCCGGACTTGGCCAGACTGACGTACAAGTTTATCGCGGTGCCTCGCAGAGACCCCAACAGTTCTGCGATCGGCTTACTGGACTGCATATAATATAAAGACATTGGCGCAATGGTTTTAATATCAAAAGCGTTGGATACCACCTCCGTTGCAGTCGCATCGGCGGAAGTCTCAACAGCGGTCTGCGTGAGACTGGTGGAGGCGTCCAGCCGCTTGTCGTTCGCCCCGTAACAAATTCCGACAATGCGTCTTATCTCATCATCTGTCGGAGGCGCAGCGTTCATAAACCGAAGCCACTGGCCGGCCTGGGCATTGACGCCGCCAATCAGGGTCGCGTTGATAAATGAACGGCGCGCGCCGCTCTCGTCTCCCCGTTTTAATTGGCTAACGCCCAGCAGTAAATTGGCCCGACCCACGTATTTGTCGGGCAGCTGTTTGGCACAGGCCGCCAACATCGTCTGGTGCATATTGTCAAAGTCCTGCTCCTCCATCTGCAACTGTGCCAAATACAGGTACAGTTCGATATCACCGCTTAATTTGGCAGCCTGCTGCAAGGCCTTGCGTGCTTTCTCCTGTTCCCTGGCCTGCAACCAGAACTCAAACAACCTGCGATAGGTCGCGGCACTTGGGGCCACTTGCTGCGACGATAACGCCTCCTCCAGCACCTCAGCCGCGCCATACGGGTTGTTATTGGCGGACTGCAGGCTGGCCAGCAGCAGGATATCCCGCTCGGCGAAGGGCACGAGTTTGTCGCGTGCCAGAGTCAACTGGTCGAGTGCCTGCTTTTTCTTGTTCTGTTGTAAATACACCGAGGCCAGCAAATGCCAATTCTGAGGGTCGTCCGGCTGGACTTCGAGCAGTCGACGGAGCAATACCTCACACTGCGCAAAGGCACCTGCGTGATAATACAGCGCCAGCGCCTGCTGTATTTGCGGCGTGTCCATCGTCAATCCGGCTTTTTGAATACCATCCAGAGTGGCCACCACATCCACATATTTGCCCAGGTGGTGCTGCGCGCGCGCCAGTAACAGGAAATCCGCAATATCGGGCACCAGATCAATGGCGAGCACCTGCTGCAGTGTTTGGGCTGCCGCCGTGTAGTCTTTTTTCAACAAATAGACCTGCGCCAGTTCGCGCAACATTTCGCGATTGGCCACGTCTGACAGACCCTCTGCCTGCAGTGCCTGCTGATAGAACTCGATGGCCTTGCCGTACTCCTTGCGCTCGACGTAGTGACGCGCCAGATGACGACCGGCACTGGATTTCGCGTAGGCCTCCTCAATACTGCCCAGCTGCTGTTCCAGTTCCTCAATCGACAGATCTGCGCCCTTGGCCCAGTCGCCGTCGTTTGGCGTGAGCAATACTTTGCTGCGGTACTGCCCCTCCGCGGCCACACTTCCAACAGACACGCCAGCAGCCCAGACGAGTGTCATGCAAAGCACGGCGGAAAGTCCTGTACGCATTATTCGATCAATCCACATTGGGTATGTTCTGGGGATAGCTCTGCCACTGCACTTCGACTTTTTGCGTCAGTATGACATCGCCCTTTAGCGCTCCCGAAAAGCTGACGCGGTAGGTCCAGTCCTCAACGGCCGCCATCACCTTTTCCTCGAAGACACCGCGGGGGCTGGCATCCAGCACCCGCACATCCCGTGTTCGCCCGTCGGCTGTGACGGAAAAGGCCACCAGCACCCAACCGTCAATCTTATTCTGCCAGGCCACTTCCGGTACGTTCGGTCTACGGGTATCAAAAGGCACAACTTCAATGTAGCCCTGGGCATCTTTACCGCCCACGACCACCTCGCCACCACCGCCGCCGATTGGAGCACTCCAGCGCTTACCCGCCGCTGCGATATTGATATCCCCTACACCCAGGTCAAGCGCGGGAATTTCCAGGGTATCGGCGGGAACAGGTGCCGCCGGGCTGACCGGCGTGACCGTCAGGGGTTCCATGGTGGGCTCATCCATAACCTCGGACTCCTCTTCCGGCTGCGCCTCCTCCTCGGGCGGCTCGTCGGGCTCGCGCTGCACAATTTGCACATCGTTATAAACCATTAGCGGCACGCTCTCCTCCTTACCGCGCTGGATGAGGCTGTGCATAAACAGGAATACCGCCAGCGTAATCAGTAGTGCGCCAACCAGTGCGGGGAGTAATCGCATCGCCGGAATCTCGCTTACTCCACGCGTTTGTCGGCGGCGATGGCGATGCCCTCGACACCGGCGAGACGCACCTGATCCATCACATCCACCAGCACACCGGTGGCCGAATCAGTATCCGACTGAATGATCACAGAGCCCTCGGGGTTGTCCGCATGCAGCCGCGCCACGATGGCGCGCACAGAGCGGGGATCTACTGGCCGGCGGTCGATCCACACCTCGCCAGATGCGGTAATGGCGATAAAAATATTGGCGTTTTCCTGATTTGCAGCCGTTGACGCCTGCGGTGTATTCACCGTCACACCCGACTCCTTCACAAAGGAGGTCGTCACGATAAAGAAAATCAGCATGATGAACACGATGTCCAACATCGGCGTCATGTCCAGCTCCGTATCCTCCTGAGCC
Organism: Halioglobus sp.; assembly: GCA_037969215.1. Taxonomy (GTDB): domain Bacteria; phylum Pseudomonadota; class Gammaproteobacteria; order Pseudomonadales; family Halieaceae; genus Marimicrobium. The sequence goes on along the minus strand of JBBKWY010000020.1, from coordinate 11,233 downwards.
GGGATGTGGCGTCTCGCACTCATGCCGGTACTCCTGCTGCTGTCGCCTCATGCAATGTGAGTCTGTCCTGCAGATGACTGGCCTCATGATCGGCAACGCGGCGCAGGCGCACGGTAAAATAAATGCCTGTCAGCGCGACCACCAGGCCTGCCATGGTGGGAATAGTCGCGCGATAAACACCCCGCGCCATCGCCTGGGCATCGTCATTGCCACTGATGGCAATGACTTCAAAGACACCAATCATTCCGACCACCGTACCCAGCAACCCCAGCAGTGGACACAGCGCCACCAGCAACTGAATGAAAGGCAACATTGCGTGCAATTCCAGGCGCACCTCTGACACGATAGACTCACGGATCTTCTTCGCGCGCCAGGACGTGCGATCGTCCCGGCTATTCCACTGCTCCACCCACTGCGCTGCACGCGATGGCCAGGTGATGCGAACAAACCATAATCGCTCCAGGATCAGCACCCACAACAGCAGGCAGGTGGCAAAAATTACCCACAACACGGGGCCGCCCTGATCGATCAAATCCAGCACGGCATTGGTGGTCGACACCAGTATAGTCACTGCCCACGCTCCTGCTGCTCGGCACTTCGCGCCAGCACACCCGCGCACTGTTCATCGAGGCGCTGAACCATTGAGCGTGACAGGTAGGCAATAATGCTGTGGCTAAACAGTAGCGGGATCGCTACCACCAGGCCTAACACGGTGGTAACCAGCGCCTGCGAAATACCGCCTGCCATCAATTTCGGATCACCGGTACCAAACAAACTGATGGCCTGAAACGTGAGTATCATGCCGGTCACCGTGCCCAACAAACCCAGCAGAGGAGACGTGGCCGCCAACAGCTTGATCACACCATTACCGCGCTCCAGCGCCGGCATTTCTGCCAGTACTGCCTCGTCCAGTTTCAACTGCAACAATTCGTCGTCGTGCAGGCTAATGCCCTCTACCGACTTCAGCACCCGACCCAGCGGATTTGACGCGCTCGGCGTTTGCAGATGCTGCAACTGATGGCGAATTCGGAAGTACACCACGCCCAGATAGACACCCCGCCAACAGGCCATCAACAAACCCAAAGTACCCAGGGCAATGATAATAAGACCAATCATACCGCCCTGGTCGATGCGCTCACGCAGGCTGGGTGTGTAACTGAGCATGCCCAATAGGCTACCGCGACTGGGGTCAACCGTCAGCGAGGATACCTGCCCGGGCTGCTCAGTAAACGCGATTGCAGCGTCGCGAAAACGCGTGGCGGGTTGGCGACTCAGGACCAGTAACTCGCCGGTCTCGGGCACAAAGCGCAAAAAGTCGCCTTCACTGAACGCTGAAAACGGCCCTACTCGCAACACCTGTCGCTGGCTTGCGGTGCCATCCGCCTGCACCACGGCGGTATCAAATACGGCAATACGAGCGGCCTGCGTCATCTCCTCCTGCAGCAACAACCAGAGCAACTGAATCTCGTCGATACTGGGATGCCTGGTCGCTGACGCCAGTTCCTGTAACTGTTCTTTGCGCTCGGGCAACTGTGCGGTAATCATGGAATCTTGCAACACAGCCGAAAAATCGCCCGAGAACTCGCGGAAGGTACTGGCCAGATCTCCCATGTCCTGCACCACGTCTTTCAACTGCGCTTGCAAACGCTCGATCTCTGCCGCATTGGCCTCCGTGACCGCCAGCAGAGGCTGATTTTCATTTTTGCTGCTCTCGAACGCCTGTCGCGATTGGATCAACAATTGCTGCTGTTGTTGTTTGTCGCGCAGGAAGCGCTGCTCTCGCTCTGCGTTGCGCGCCTGCTGCTGACGTTGCGCGTTGCGCACGGACTCCAGCAACTGTTCGAGATTGGTAATCTGCTGCTCGGGCACGGCCTCCTCCTGGGCAGACGCCAACCCTGGCGACAACACACTCAGCCACAGTGATGTTGCCAATAAAACACTCAGCACGCGCCTCACGATGCATCTCCCGGCGCCTTCATCGGCAACTGCAGCAGTTGCGGCGCAACCTGGTTTCTGGCGACGCGCAGGGCCTGTGCCAGTTCTCGATCAAACCCGGAATCCAGTGCCAGCCATTGTTCCTGCTCTGCATCCCAAACGCCGCTACTGGCGCCGTCCAGAGACTGGAAATAGAGCGCCACCCTACCCACCCGCAAATACTCCACGGAAAGCTTTTCACCCTGCCATTGCAGCGGGCCACGCCACGCTTCAATATTGCTGCCATACCCCTGTTCCAGTTGATAGGCTTCCAGCAGCAAGCGGAATTTTGCCGACACGGACAAATCGGCCTGGTTCAGGCGGCGCTTCAATTGCAATACACCGTTGATGCGCTCTTCATGATGAAACGGCAGATCCAACACCACAAACTTTTCCAGCGCATCGGCCATACTGCGCATTAACGGCACAATTCTCTGACGTGTGATCGCGGCCTGGGCTATCTGCGTTTGCAAATCCTCTATTTGCATCTGCTGAGCCTGCTGCAGATCCTCCAGCTCCCGGGTATAGGCCGCCTGATATTCGACACCGTCCTGCAGGCGTCGGTACTCTTCCAGCAGCGTCCGGCTCTGGCCTGACAGCTCATCAATTTTCTTCTGTGACGCAGCGGCGCTGCTGTTGGTGCTGGAGACGACATCGAGGCTTGCCTTGACGTCTGCCGCTTGCGGGGTCGAAACCCACAACAGCACAGAAAGCGCGGCGGCGAATCCAGTAAAACGCTTGTTATACAATCGGTGCATTATCCAGACATTCCTTCTTCAGCAACGGCCGCTACGTGTACTCGGCACAAAAAAAACGGCCACAAGTATTCACTGATGGCCGTTTAGTAAGTAACTCCCCAACATCTAACTGCCCAAAACGCCCTCCTTCAAACGCAGGTCTCAGGCCGTTTCGGGGGCTTCGCTGGGCTTGATCAAAAACACTGCCAGCGCCGGCATCAGAATCAAGGCGCCAAACATATTCCAGATAAACATAAAGGTAAGCAAGATACCCATGTCGGCCTGAAACTTGATCGGAGACAGTGACCAGGTCACTACACCTGCCGCCAGAGTGACACCGATCAGTGCTACCACGCGACCCGTGAAGTTCAGTGTTTCGTAGTAGGCGGTAGTGAGATCCTTGCCCTCCCGGGTTTTCGCCAGGATCACCGTTAACACATACAGTGCGTAGTCGACACCGATACCTACGCCCAGCGCTATCACCGGTAGTGTCGCGACTTTTACACCGATACCCAGCCATACCATCAGCGCTTCACAAAGAATCGATGTGAGCATTAGCGGCAATACGGCACAGATCACACCCGGCACCGAACGGAAGGTTATCAGGCACAGCAGGATCACCGCACCATAGACGTAGTACAGCATTTCCGTATTGGCTTTTTTCACGACGATATTGGTGGCCGCCTCAAAGCCGGAGCTACCAGCTGCACCCAGGAACTGAATATCCTCATTCGGCCATTCGGCATTGAATTGTTCCAGCGCTTCGACCACACCGCTGAGGGTCTCCGCCTTGTGGTCGGAGAGATAGATTGGCATGGGCCAAATCGAACAACCGGGATCGACATAATCCAGGTTAGCCAACTCCGTCACCGCGTAGTTGATGGTGTCCTGGTTGCGGAACAGTGCCTCCCACTTCGGAAAACCCTCGTTAAGTCCCATCATAATATCGCGCGTACGAATATTGAGTCCGCCCACCGCTTCCACGCCGTCAAGCTGCAGCATTCGCCATTCCAACTCATTCGCGAGGCTTAAGCCTTCGTGTTCGATACAGCCATTCTCTTCTGTTTTTACTATCACCGCGAACACGTCGGTGCTGACCGAGTAATTCTCGCTCATAAAGGCGACGTCGCGATTGTAGCGGGAGTTGGCTCGCAACTCCGGTGCGCCCGGATCGAGGTCACCAATAGCCAGATCCTTACTCACGTAGATACCACCTGCTGCCATTAGCAAACTGATAATAATCGCTGCAGCGGCAGGCCCTTTACGCGTAAAGGACAACAGGAAGCGCCACAGGACATGCATCTCCTCGGCACTTTTCACTTCACGACTGGCAAGCTCGGCACACTTCTTACCAACACCGGTATAGGACAGTGCCACAGGAATCACAATCAGGTTGGTGAAGATCAGTACCACCACGCCAATGCTCGCTGTAATCGCCAGATCCTGTATCACCTGGATCTGGATAATCATCAACACCGCAAATCCGACACCATCGGACAGCAGCGCCGTTACACCCGCCAGAAACAGACGCCTGAACGTGTAGCGTGCCGCAATATAACGGTGCGTACCACGCCCGATATCCTGTATCACGCCGTTAAGCTTTTGCGCGCCGTGACTCACCCCAATGGCAAAGACCAGAAAAGGCACAAGAATGGAGAACGGATCCAGTTCATAGCCCAAAGTGGCCAGGATACCCAGCTGCCAGATCACCGCAACCAGTGTCACCATGATGACCATCACGGTAGATCGAATACACCGCGTGTACCAATACAGCAGGATGCCCGCGATCACCACGGCGATGGCGAAGAAGCCCATGACGGCAAACAGGCCGTCGATAAGATCGCCAACGAGTTTGGCAAAACCAATAATGTGTATTGATTTATCCGGATCGTCAGCGGTAAAACGGTCGCGCACTTCCTCCAATTTATCACTGAGATCGGCGTAATCCAGGCGCTCGCCAGTCTCTGGATTTTTATCCAGCAGGGGCACGATAATCGTCATGGATTTAAGGTTGTTCGCAATCAGGTCGCCCAGAATACCGGCGCGCACCATATTGAGCTGAATTTCGGCGATGGATTTGGGTGAATCCGGATTGTAATCGCCGGGAATGACCGGCCCGCCTTCAAACCCCTCCTCGGTCACCACCCGCCAGCGAGTATTGGGCGTGAACAGCGACTTCATACCGTTGCGATCGACACCCGGAACGAAAAATATCTCGTCGTTAACCTTCTCAAGGTATCTGAGGTTGTCCGGCGTGAATATGGTGCCTTCCTTGACCGCCACCACAATACGCAGATTGTTACCCAGACCTTTCAGGTCGTTCTGGTTGGCCTGGTAATTGATGACAAACTCGTGTGCCTTGGGCAGCGTTTTCTCGAAGCCCGCCTGCAACTGAATCTTGGTTGCCTGGAAACCGAGCACCAACGTAATGAGTGCACACAGCACCAGTACGACGCCACGGTGGTTAAATACCAGTTTCTCAAGGAAGGTGCCGGACTGATCATCAAAATCCTTGAGATTCGCAATAACCGGCAGATCTGACTGTGTTGCGTGAGCCATTACTTATTCTCCAAATGCTATTATTTTGGCAACTTGACTTTGTGAATACCGGTGGGACCACCCACCAAAATCGTGTTGTCCGGCCCTTCTGCAACAGCATATATATAGCCACTGCTAGTATAAATCTGTCCACCACCCGAAATGGGAACAGTGGTGAAACTGGCCCCGTTGTCACTGCTCATCAATACCTCACCGCCAATACCCGCCGCTATGATGCGGCCATCGGACAGCCGTGTGGTATCGACAATTGCACTCGTCATGGGCTTGTTCACCTCTGTCCAGGTGGCCCCGACGTCGCTGGTACGAAACATCTTGCCACGCAGCCCGCCCATCACCAAGCCGCCATCGGCGGTATCAATAATGGTAAAGAAACTCCCGTCCCAGGGGATGGTCTCCACTTTTCGACCAATCTCCTGGTTGATATCGCCCTCGATCAGCAGCCCCGCCTCGCCACTGGCAAAAAACTTGCCCTCCTCTGGCAGCGGCGCAAAATCAAAGATGTGATAGAAGCCGGGGTTCTCAACATTTTCCAGCACCGGCAGCCAGTCCTTGCCACCGTTTTCAGTCTCAAGAATCATGCCGTAGGCACCCAGCGCATAGCCGTGGGTACTGGTGGGGAACGCCACTCTAAACAGGGGCTTATCGGCGCCTTGAGAGATTGCGAACTTCATTTCATCGACCAGCAGGGGATAGGATTCGCTGTCGGGATTAGCGTCCGCGAGGGCCTGATAGTAGGTCAGGCCCTCGCTGCCATAGCGTAGACCGTCGTACTGTTTGACCCACGTTTTGCCGCCATCGGTAGAGTGTAGAATGACGCCCTCATGCCCCACAGCCCAACCCAGTTCCGGCGTTGGAAAGTCGACATCGAGGATACTGCTGCGCACCGGCACCTGGGCTTGCTGCCAGCTTTCGCCACCATCGTCCGAGTACAGAATGTGACCGTGTTGCCCGGTGGCGAAATAGCGGTCACCAAATTTGCTGATAGAGTAGATCAGGGTCTTCGACGCCAGCTCACTTGGCACCGAGGGCAGTTCCAGTACGTCATACTTGCCAGCTTCAGGCGCAGCCGAGGAGTTGGCTGTCAGAGTCAGGGCGCAAACCAGCACTACGATTTTTAACTTCATATCAGGACTTCCATTACTAACAGTCACAAAGAGAGAATTTAACAATCACGATTCTCTTGAAATCAGCGGCATCAGCATTCGCGCACGCAAACACGTCTCCGGGGAGTGAACCTTTCGTTCTGGCTGAGTATGCAACTCTCGACACCTCCGGTGCAACACACCCGGTGCGAGCAGCTTAAGCTCACCCTGCCAAACAACCCAGGTAGCGTCCTTTCCACAGTACTCTCCTCATTTTCCGGGATTATTCTGTGAGTGTAGCGGATCAGTGACCACCTGCTGACAATTTTTTATTTGCCGGCCGCACTTTGCGAAGACCTGGCTCCCAGGCTCTGCGACATACGCACGCCAACTACGGAGGCGCGAGTTTGGTGGGGCCCTATAAAATGCGGTAGGGCCCAACCGGATTTAAACCAATCATATCAGCTATAGATATTGGAACAACACCCGAGATGGGTGAATTATGAAATTCCTTCGGCTCAGGCAGTAACGACATGGCGCAGTAACTGTCCATAGCCGCGGAACTCAGGCACCTGATCAAGCGCGTGCCGAGTGCGCAGGTGTTCACGCAGTTCTTTGAGCTTGTAGCAGGGAACACTCGCCATGAAGTGGTGCTCCATATGAAAGTTCACGCCACAGGGCGCAAATACCAGACGCTGCCACCAGGGTGCTTCGACGGTGCGAGTGTTCAGACGCGAATCAGAATCAAACAGGTCGGGCACGGCAGCGTGCTCCGCAATCTGTCGCACACGGATAATGAACATAAAAACCGTCATATAGGCCACCACCCAGAGCAAGAATGTCCAGCCGATTCCGCAGACCGCCAAAACGAGAAACAAACCCAATTGCACCAGTAACTGTTGTACAAAAGGCAGTGCTGAGTCGCGTTTTTCGTTAGAGATTACGCCGGATGCACCGCGAAAAATGTAGGACATCAACTTGAAGCCAGTCTGGCCGGTAAGATCGCGAATCGCCTTACGGCGAAAGCTTGCGCGCGACACAGGGTAGTCCTGATAGTTGGATAAATCGGGATCTGCAGGGCTCCCGGCCTTGCGGTGATGGTCCAGATGTCCTCGCGCATAGGACGGCTGATCATTCATAACTGGCAGCGCGCAGAGCCATTGACCGACGATATCGTTAAGCCGTGCAGACCGAAACAGTGTGTGATGACCACAGTCGTGCATCAGTACGGACAAGGCCAGTTGTCGTCCCGCCAACAGAATTACCGCCGCCAGCAGGGTAAGCGGGTTAGGCCAGACCGCCACTATCGCGAAAATGGCCGTTATAAAAAGCCAGGTGCCCAGTACCATGCGCCAGGCCTGCCAATCGCTCTTGGCGGTGAAGTATGCAACCTCGTCGCGCGTCAAAAAATCGCCTACCTTCATTGCCCCTCCAAAACCTGCTATCTTACCGGCCGCATATCGCTGCAGACAGTTTATACACGCAACGCCGTACCTTAGTATAGTACCAACACACAGAGGGTAGTTATTGCTATCTTATGTGGCTAATGCCCTCCTGTCGGGGGGCCGGCAAGTCCGGGAAAATGCCGTGATGAAACGTTTACTCAAAAAGAAAACCGACGCGCTATCGGTGACTCAGCTGCATGTCATCTTCTTTGGCCTCTGTACCCTACTATCGCTGGTACTGTATCTACAGGGAGGCGCCACCAATCCATTTGTTTCGCTTTATCTGGTGCCGATTGCGATATCTGCAGCCACGCTATCTATCCGTTTCACACTTTCTCTAGCAATTTTTTGTCTGTTGGCCTATTCACTCCTGATGTTCTATTACGAGCCGATGAACCTGTTATCCCCCGCGCACGAGATGACGTTGCATAGCGATCACAACAGCATGGCCCTGAGCGAGACTAGACAGGTCAATTGGCACGTCGTCGGCATGTGGTTGAATTTCGTTCTAAGCACCCTGCTGATCACCTATTTCGTTTTACGTATGGCCAGCACCCTACGCCGCCGCAATGCCGAGTTGGCAGACATCAGAGAGCAACAACTGCGCGATGAGCAATTGCTGGGCATCGCCACTCTGGCCGCCGGCACGCTGCATGAACTCGGTACGCCGCTGGCGACCATGACGCTGCTCGCGCAAGACCTAAAAAGCGCGGCAACGCACCACCCAGAAATCGCCGACGATGTAAATCTACTCACGCAGCAGTTGGCGCGCTGTAAATCGAGCCTACAGAATCTCGCGCACGCGGCGGAACAATCCTCAGATCAGCTACAGCGCGTAGCGATAAATGACTATCTGAGCAAGGTGTTGACCCATTGGCATCTGCTAAAGCCGGGCATTCCTCTGAAGGACAATACGCTGCCGACCGAAGGTTTTATTCGCGTCGATGGCACCTTTGAGCAAGCCATTATCAATTTATTGAACAACGCCGCGGAAGCCAGCCCCGCCGGAATAGAAATATCTGCTCGGATAGATAGTCATGCCAGCACACTGACGCTGCAGATTCGAGACTATGGTCCCGGCATCGATATAGATGCCGAAACCTTTGGCCAACCGTTTGTGTCGACTCGGGGTCAAGGTCGCGGCCTGGGATTGTTTCTCTCCAATGCAACTGTCGAGCGACTCGGCGGCCGGGTAATGCTGCAGTCACACATCGATGGCGGCACTCTCACCACGATTACCCTGGCGTGCGTGCAATGAAAACGTTTCTTATCATTGATGACGACCAAACATTCTCCTATGTCCTGGCGCGTTCCATCACCAGGAAGGGCCATCATGCGCTTATCGCCAATCAGGGTGACACCGCGCTGGCCATACTGCGTGATACCTTGCTTGAATCTCCTGTTACCCATGCCATTCTTGACCTGAAACTCGCTGAAACCAATGGTTTACAGCTTTTGCCACAACTACTGGCGATAAACCCGGCACTGCAAGTTGTCGTATTAACAGGATATGCCAGCGTCGCCACTACCGTGGAAGCGATTAAGCAAGGTGCCGTCAATTATTTGTCCAAACCGGCAAGCGTAGAGGAAGTATTGGCGGCGTTTGACAGCGATGACGAACACCGCGACGCGGGTAGCGGCGCGAGTGACATGATCGAAGACAATCCACTGAGCGTTCAGCGCGTGGAATGGGAGTACATACAAAGGCAATTGGTCGCAAACGATCACAATATCGCGGCGACTGCGCGAGCGCTTGGCATGCACCGAAGAACGCTGCAACGGAAGTTGCAAAAACGCCCCTCGCAATCCTGAGCCAACTGTCCAAGCGGATTTCAGAAGGTAATCGCCTGGCCTTTTTCTGGCACCTCAGCCGACCAACCTTTGGTCGACAGGAATTCCCGGAAGGCCAACTTTGCATCGGACTCGCCATGCACAAGATAGAGCCTTGCATGCGGTTTGGTAAAATTGCTCAGCCAGTCAAACAACTGTGTTTGACTGGCGTGTGCTGAAAAACCACCGATGGTGTGAATCTTTGCGTTAACAGCAATCTCGTCACCGCCTATACGAAACACTTTAGCGCCATCGACCAGTGCCCGCCCCGGTGTCCCAACGGCCTGGTAGCCAACAATAATGACATGGGCATTTTTCTTCCAGATATTGTGCTTGAAATGATGTCGTATGCGACCGCCAGTACACATCCCGCTACCTGCGATAAAGATGGCACCGGACTCGATTCTGTTGAGTGCCATGGACTCCGCTGTCGTTGTGGAGTAACGCAGAACCGGCAGGAATGAATGCAAACTACTGCCCTTCCCGCTGTTGATGGTCTCGGCGTCTTCGGCATTGTAGACGTTCTGGTAACGGTGATAGATTTCGGTGACTGCTATCGCCATAGGGCTATCCAGATAGACGGCTTGCTGCCTCAGTTTACCCTTTTGATAAAGCTGCCCAAGTCGAAAAATAATTTCCTGTGTACGCCCAACGGCAAAAGACGGAATCATAATATTCCCGCCATTCTCCGAGGCCTCCTCGATGATCTGCTCAAACTCCGCCAGAGTCTCATCCATAGGCCGGTGATCGCGATCACCGTAGGTGGACTCCAACAACAGGACATCGGCGCGCTCTACCACTTCAGGATCCTCCAGAAGTGCGGCACAGCTATTGCCCAAGTCACCGGAAAAAACCAGTTTTTTCTCGACGCCCTGCTCGTTGATAAACACTTCAACAATGGAAGAACCGAGGATGTGTCCCGCATCGCGAAAACAGACCTCAACATTGTCGGCGACGGTCCTGCGCTGCCCGTAACCGAAGCCGACGCATTGCCCCAGCGTCACGTCTACATCCTCTAACGTGTACAGCGGCTCGACCTCGTCCTTCCCCGATCTGCGCCGTCGCTTGTTCTCCCACTCCGCGTCACGTTGTTGCAGCGAGGCAGCATCCTTGAGCATCACGTCCAGCAGTTCACAGGTCGGCCGGGTCATGTACATTGGCCCACTGAATCCCTCGGCAGACAGTTTTGGCAGGCGGCCAGAGTGGTCGAGGTGAGCGTGCGACAAGACCACGCAGTCCAGTGACTGAACATCGAAGCGAAAGGATTCCTCGTTCTCCTTTTCTTCTTCGCGCCGGCCTTGATACAGACCACAATCCAGCAAGACCTTCGCTGCACCGGTCTCCAACAAGTAGGAAGACCCGGTTACCCCTTCAACTGCACCTAAAAATGTCAACTTTGCCATACCCACCTCGGTTTAACGTATCGAACAACCCGCTATTTGACCGGGCTTGATCCAACACGTTTACATTCCTGTATCGATGATAGCTGGGCTGTTTGTTATAGGGCTTGCTGTAGATCAAGTAAAGGAATAACTGGTCAGGAGATGGTGGGGCAGAATCACGCTCGGTGTGAGGCGGGTTGTGCCGGGCTCGTTCAGCGGTGAAT
>JBBKWY010000019.1:0-31221 GCA_037969215.1 Halioglobus sp. | reverse complement strand
GACCGGAATGTGCACAAACAGGGTTGGTTCATGCCGGGGAATCACATCCCTATCCGTGATCCGGCTGCGTTGGTGCAAGAACAGCCCGACTATGTGTTGATGCTTGCCTGGAATTTTTCAGATGAAATCCTGGAGCAACAGCAGGACTATCGCGCTGCCGGTGGGAAGTTCATCGTGCCCGTGCCCACGCCTCGAATTGTCTAGCAGGCCTATACTATGACAAGTCACATCTGTCCCGCCTGCCTGAAGTCGCAAATGACTACGTTCTATTCACAGGCCGGTGTGCCATCCAATAGCTGTATCCTCCTGGACACGCCGGAGGCGGCCATCAACTATCCCCGCGGTAGTATTGAACTGGGTTTTTGCGATGCTTGTGGTTTCATCGCGAATACAGCCTTTGACCCAAGCCTTACGGAGTATAGCGGCCGTTACGAGGAAACCCAGGCATTTTCAGGCACCTTCAATACATTTCATCGCAAGTTGGCCGAGCGCCTCGTTGGGGACTACGACTTGCAGGAAAAACGTATTCTGGAAATAGGCTGCGGTAAGGGTGAGTTTCTTCAAATGATCTGCGAACTCGGCAAAAATGACGGCATTGGGTTTGATCCTGGTTTCAGGCCAGAGCGTCTGGAAGGAACAGAATCACGGGACATAACGTTTGTGCAGGACTTTTACAGTGAAAAATACTCAGCTGAAAAAGCGGATTTTGTCTGCTGTAAAATGACGCTGGAGCATATTCCCGACACTGGCGCCTTTATGGATGGCGTGCGAAGCGCTATTGGAGAATACGATAGTGATGTCTTTTTCCAGATTCCGGAGGCCACCAGAATTCTGCGAGACTGCGCATTTGAGGATGTCTATTATGAACACTGTTCATACTTCACTCCGGGCTCTCTGGCGCGTCTGTTTAGAAACAACGGTTTTGAAGTGCTGAAACTCGAGACGGAGTACGATAATCAGTACCTCACTATCGAGGCCCGACCAGCGCACAATGGAACAGCGGTAGGCTCTCTATCTGGCGAAGATGATCTGGCGACACTGCGAGGTTATGTCTCGAGCTTTTCTGCAAGAGTGAAGGATACTGTGAACCACTGGAGCGAAGTGCTAGCCGCGGCGCGGAGCAAGAGTGAGGTGGTGGCGTTGTGGGGGTCGGGTTCGAAGGCGGTCGCCTTTCTCTCCTCACTGGGTGTCACTACAGAGATCGACCATGTGATCGATATCAATCCGCATCGCTGCGGCCATTTCATGGCCGGAACCGGGCATCCCATCGTCGCGCCCGCTCAACTGAAGGAGCTGCGTCCCGACCTTATCATCGCAATGAACGCAGTGTATCGCGATGAGATTGTGAAGGAGCTCGATGAAATGGGCCTTAAACCGACCGTTCTCACCCTGTAGCAGATGGCACGCTGATGACATCTTGCATCAACTGTGGCGCCACTAATACGAAGGATTTGGTGACGATAGCCAGTTTGCCAGTACTTTGCAACGAACTACACGCGTCGCCGGCGTCGGCCTGTCAGGCGGCTACGGGGCGTATGGATCTGGCTTTCTGCGGGGACTGCGGCCATTACTTTAATCGCTCATTCCAGCCCGATCTGATGTACTACTCAGAGAACTACGAAACCTCGTTGTATGCCTCCGGCGTATTCAGGCAGTACGCCGATGCATTAGTTCAGCGGTTGCTATCGACATACAATATTCGCGGCAAACAGATTCTTGAAATTGGTTGTGGGCGCGGAGAATTTTTGCGCCAGCTCTGCCGGGAAGGAGGGAATCGGGGGATCGGCTTTGATACATCCACGCCGGTAGAGGGTGAAGATGCACTTTTGTCCAGCGTATTCTACGTGCGCGACTATTTTTCAGCCGATTACTCTGATATTCGGGCAGATCTTATTGTCTGTCAGCAGGTACTTGAGCATGTCGAAAATCCCGCCATTTTTTTGCGCGGCCTGGCGGAATCAAGAGCCTTTCAGGCGGGTCGTCCAGTGGTTTATTTCGAGGTTCCCAATGGCCTTTTTACGGCGCGGGAATTGGGTATTTGGGATTTGATTTACGAGCATATATCGTATTTTACCCCAACCTCTCTGCGGCGGTTGTTCGAGGATTCCGGCTTCGAAGTTATCAGCCTGGGATCGACTTATGGCGAACAGTATTTGTACGTAGAAGCGCGCTTGTCAGGCCGCGGTAGTGCCACTTCAGATACCGTGCGGTCGTCAGTCTCGATATCACAAGCAGATGTTGAGACGGCACGATCCTTCGCCGACTGTTTTAATTCCAAGTTAAACTCGTTCCAGATCTGGAGCCAGCAAGCAGATTCTTCGATCGAAAAAACCTGGGTGTGGGGCGCTGGCTCGAAGGGTATTACCTTCTGTAATCTGGTGGATCCCGATGGGCGTATTGCCGGCCTGATAGATCGGAGTACGGCAAAGCAGGGAAAGTTTATCGCTGGAACAGGAATAGGCATATTTCCGCTTGAACAAATCGGTTCATCCTCTATTGTTAATTTGGTGGTAATGAATCCGCAGTATGCGAAGGAAATCGAGGCTGATCTGGAGAATGCCGGAGTTGGTGTGCAGATTATAGATGCGATGGGGGATGGGCATTAAACTATGCGGCATGACAGCCTCCCTCTGAACTTTCTGGAGAAGTCTTTTCAGCAAAGGTATTAGCATGTTCAGGATTGGGGTTGCCAATGACGATAGCAATTTCACAGATCGGGGCGTATTCAATGTCCAATGAAATTCAGATACAGCAAAAAGTGTCAGTTGTAATCAATAATTACAATTACGGACGATTTCTCGAACAAGCGATAAATAGCGTGCTTGTGCAAACCTACCAAAATGTCGAGCTTATCGTGGTAGACGACGGTTCTACCGATCAATCCAGCAAAGTTTTAATGAAGTACGCAAAACAGGCAACGATCATTCAAAAGAAAAATGGCGGACAGGCCTCAGCGTTTAATGTAGGAATTGCCCGGGCCACAGGTGAATTCATTATTCTGCTAGATTCAGATGACTATCTGTTCCCGGATACGGTGGAGTTATGTTTGAATTATTTTTGCGATGGTTATTCCAGAATCTACTTTCGACTAAGGCAAGTGGATGAATATGACAACACCATAATCGCGACCCCGAAAACTACTGACTCGTTTTTTCATTTAGATGGTTGCGCCTTGTCTGCCGCAGCTGAAAGAGCAGAGTTTCCCTCGGTACCGACCAGTGGAAACATGTTTGATGCAAAAATACTAAAATCCGTTCTACCCGTTCCTGAAAAGGAGTATCGGATTTGCGCTGATAGCTTTATTTTCGTTAATACTGCGCAGCAGGGGCCTGTGCGTTCTGTTGACTTGGAACTTGGCGCCTATCGAATTCACGGGAGTAATAACTTTTCCTCTGTTGCCTCCGGTATTTTTATGGATTTGAGGCGACTTGGAGTCCATTTGGATAATTACTACAAGAGCACAGCACTGATAGAAAATGCCTGTTTGGAACAGGGAATGACCCGTTGTGCATACACTGAAAATCTCAGAAGTGGCTTCTATATACACCAACTTTTGTGCGCAGGATATGTGCATAAATTGGACAGTCAGTACATTCATCAGTTAACCGCGCCTGGACTTTCTGGATCCATTTTCAGTTATCTTCGGTCCGGAAATGACGTAGTGGCAAAGCGGGTGCTACAAGCCGTCTGTATGATGTGTCTGGTATGGTGTCCAAGAGTAGTTTCATTGCGGATACTGCGGCTTATGGATGACAGGAATAGAGCGGCGGTATGATGAAGTTGATTTTAGCCGCTGTTGTAGATTTTGCTAATATCGTAACGGTCGATCTCCGTATATTCTGAACTTCTACCGCAGGTAGGTGTAGACCAATGACGGTTACTGCTATAAATACATCGAGCACACCAAGAGTAAGTATCGGGCTCCCTGTGTATAACGGAGAAAACTATATTGTCGAGGCCATCGAATCTATCCTGGGCCAAACATACACAGATATTGAATTACTGATCAGTGATAACGCCTCTACAGACAATACCGAACAAATATGCCGCCACTATGCCAGCCTCGACAACCGGGTCAGGTATTATCGCCTGTCAGAGAATATAGGCGCCGCTGGAAATTTCAATAAGGTATTCAAGTACGCTAAGGGTGAATACTTCAAGTGGGCCGCTCATGATGATCGTCTCGCGCCAGATCTTATTGAGAAATGTGTAGCGATATTGAACGACAACGAAGATTGCGTTTTGGTCTATAGTCAGTTGGAAATCATCGGAAGAGATGGAGAAGTAATAGAAGCATTCGAGCCATGGGTGAACGCCAAAAGCACAAGTGCATCCGAGCGATTTAAAAATATGGTCTCCCTGCATATGTGTTTTGAGATATTTGGCCTGATACGGCATTGCGCGCTGGAGCTGACTCCTCTGATGGGCGCCTACGCCCACGGCGACGGTGTGCTGTTAGCACGACTCAGTTTGCTGGGTCGATTTGTCGAGATCCCTGAAACGTTGTTCTATCAGAGACGTCATGATGCCCAATCTATGAAAATCTTATCCGACGCACTAAGTTCACAAGAATATAGTAACTATGCGGAGTGGTTCGATCCGGCATTGTCCGGAAAAATTGTTTTCCCCTATTGGAGAATGATGTGGGAATTTATATGTTCCGTGCCCATAAGCCGGCTTTCACTTTCGGTGAAACTTAGTTGTTACTTTCATGTTTTAAGGCAGGTATTGGCGCAGAGGCGGCGGCTGTTTGGGGATATTCGTTTTGCAGTTCAAAGGTTGATCAAGCAGATCTGAACTTCATTCAAAGTGGGATTGTCTGGCTTTCCACTCGGAATGGGTTCAGGTGGGGTGTACGGCTAGAAGATTTTCGAAATAATTTATTGTTCTGCAGATCCCTGCTTCCAACTCAATTTTTGGTGACCAATCCAGAACTGATTTGGCCAGCGAAATATCCGGCTTCCTTCTGGTCGGGTCATCTGCGGGGAGCTCTTTTGTTACAATTTCGGATTTCGATCCCGTTAGCCTTATCACGAGTTGAGCCAGTTCCAAAATTGTGAATTCGTGAGGATTGCCGACGTTCACCGGACCGGTAAAGTCTGCGGGTGATTGCATCAAGCGGATGAGTGCATCAACCAGGTCGTCTACATAACAGAATGACCGTGTCTGTGACCCGTCTCCGTATATCGTTATCGGATTACCCTGCAAAGCTTGAACTATAAAGTTAGAGACGACTCGCCCGTCGTTGGGATGCATTCTTGGTCCATAGGTGTTGAATATCCTGGCGACTTTAATTTCGAGCTCATGCTGCCGATGATAGTCAAAGAATAGCGTCTCGGCACAACGTTTCCCTTCGTCATAACAGGCTCTCAATCCCACTGGATTGACATTGCCCCAGTAGCTTTCAATCTGAGGATGAACTGTTGGATCGCCGTACACTTCGGATGTAGAGGCCTGAAGTACTCGTGCTTTGACCCGCTTTGCTAATCCGAGGACATTAATTGATCCGTGTACGTTCACCTTTGTTGTTTGTACGGGATCATTTTGATAGTGGATAGGCGAGGCTGGACAGGCAAGATTGAAGATTTGATCTATTTCGACGTAGAGTGGAAAAGTGATGTCATGCCTAATTATTTCGAAATTTGGGTGACCCATAAGATTGAGAATGTTCCGCTTTGACCCCGTATAGAAATTGTCAACACAGAGCACCTCATTCCCGCTTTCGATGAGCTTTTCACACAGGTGGGAGCCAACGAATCCAGCTCCTCCGGTAACCATAATTCGGCGAACACGATCGTCTTTCACAAAAACACTCCTTCATTGAGTCTCACCGACGGCGAAACATCTGATGACCGACTATTTCAGCCTTCAGGACAATCGCCTAAGGACAGGTGATTAGTATGGAACAGGAATTGACTCGCTGTGCCAGGGCTTTCTGGTATCGTTTGTGAAGAAACGCCGTCTCCCAAACGCCGTTCGAAGTTGACAAGTCATTGCTCTGGCCATGGTGGATGGTCGTTGATCATAGGCATAGACCGCGTTTGTGGCGTATCTTTCAAGTACATAGAATATAGAGCAAAAGGTATGCCAAAGTTGAGATCGTGTTACGTGGGCACTTTTCACCACAGATTGCTTCCTGCTATCTGTCAGGGTGTTCCGCTAGATTAACAGGCAGGTGTACTACATACTCGATATCGTAAGGCTCATTGAATAATACTCTGGTAATAGTTCCCTAGATCATCGGCTCTATTTTTCCAGGAAAAACATGTGCGTACGCGCTCCATACCGCGATTCCCCATATCGCGGCACAACTGGTCATTTTTCAATAATGCCAAAAGTGCGGACGCAAGTTGCTCAGGACAATTCGGCTCCACGATTAGCCCGGTTTTAGTGTCTTGTACCAGTTCCTTCATGCCGCCCACCGCTGTGACAACTACCGGTCGTCCGACCGCCATCGCTTCGGTGACACTCATGCCAAATGACTCGCTGTACGACGGATTAACTAACATTCTTGAAGCGCGGTAGTGATCTGCCAGTTCTGTTTGTGGTACAGCGCCGATGAACTCAACATGGTCCAGAAGATTGAGATCTCTTATCCGCATCTCCAGATAATTCTGATAATCTGTTGCCAGATTCCCATTGTAGAACCGTGCGAGATTTTGTAGCGTTTTGTCCGCGCTTAAGCCTACGATAAGTTCTAAAGGCAGCGAACTCGCCGGACCCACTATCTGCAGTCTTGCGCTCGAATCTGCTTGTACAACCAGCGACATGGCTTCAATCAAGTCGTGCACGCCCTTTTCTGGTGAGACTCGCCCAACAAATAGTATGTTTCTGGAGTTTTCATAAGCAGCATCATCCCCTTCGCTATCGTTACAAAAGCGATCCGCATCGATACCGTTGTAGGCCGTATGGCATGGGATTTTGAGATCCGGTATGGCAGCCTTCACTCCGCTGGTAATGTGATTACTGCATCCAGTGATCAAATCCACGTAAGCGAGCCGGCTGACCACGGTAGAGCGTTCAAGTTGAGCCAGCCATTCGCAGTGCATTTCCAGTACGATCTTTGTGGTCGAATTGTGATGTTTGAAGACTCGGGCAAACTGGGGAAAATCCAGAATATTTGCTATATCAAAGTGGTGCTTACTGGCATCCAGCGCTATTCGTCGTATGTAATTGTAATAGTATGCGGAGTAATCGAAATATCTTGAGTGGTCAATGAGCAGGGGCATACGCTTTAAAAGTTTCCCCAAACGCGAGTCTAATCGCGTGTCGATTGCCCGGAATGTTACCCCTCGATCATCCACGAATGTAGATTCATCTGATGACCGGCGCGGGAAGTAGACTGTTACCTCTGCACGGTCTGCCAACTGGCGAGCAGTATTGTAGATAACAAGCCCGATGGAACTTTGGTTTGGAGGAAAAACCAGATCGAAGGGCTGAGAAATAAACGCGATTTTCATGTTCTGTAGATACCGTGAAGATAGTCGCGCAGCCAACGTATACTTTCCTTCAGCATCAGGGGCTCACGCTTTAGAAGCGTTTGTGTTTGCGCACCATCTCGGTAAAGAGTAACTGGCTCCTTGCGCACAGCAGTGGTGATGTATCGTGTGAGGACAAACATCGCGGTTTGATTCGGGCTGTAGATATACAGAAATCGGAAAATGATGTAGGCCAGATCGTACTCCTGTTTGCAAGTTAAAGAATACGCCTCCGCAACTATGTCACTAGAGATATAGGCATCGGAATTGACAAAGTAGTCGTTGTTGCTGTGTGAAGCGATATTTTTAGGTCCGCCAGTCAACAGTATTTTGTGCATCGATGAAATTCTCTGTGTCGTTTAAGTATATTTGCAAAGGCCAATAAAGCACGAATGCTGCCAAAGTATTGTCACCACCGTACTCAATTTCCTATCGTGAAAAGACCAGATTGTATATTTCAGCCTCAGCACTAATGTATGGTCTGGTAGTTACCCAAATCAGGCCGGTCGTGGCCATGTAAATTAGAAAGCCGATAATCAAGGAGCTGGCCAAGATCAGGGTGCTCGGTGTTGCGGTGGTCTCGATCCAGTCGACATAAAAATACAGGGTGATAAACATTACCAAACAACCCATTAGAGCTCGCCAAATCACACTCAAAAACTCAGCGGCTGTAATCGATAATGTTCGTAAAAGCACATAGAAATACAGAGGTTTGACTGCAAAATTTGCAATTACAAAAGAGGATGCGGTACCGACTATCCCCCAGCGATCTGTTAGGAAAAACAAAAGCGGAAGAAGCAATATTACGAATGGGATGTACAGAAGTAGAATTGTCCTCGGATGGCCTTTGGCCATATAGACTGCATAGTCATTGGTGGACAGGATGCTCAGCGCGCCGTGTAGCGCCATGATTTTTATGACCGGCACTGCGTGTGTCCACTTACTCCCCAATAACACCTCCACGAGCGGCTGGGCTACGGCCATGATACCGATCGCCGCGGGGAGGCCCAGATAGACCAGTATGGAAAAGGATTTTAGATAGGTACGTTTTAGAGCTTGAGGGTCACCTGCGACCTTGGCATACCCTGGGAACAGCACTCGGTTAACAGGGGCAGCTAGTTCGGTAGTCGCCAATGCAGCCACTTGCGATCCCATGCGAAACAGGCCTAGCTGCACTGTCCCTAGACTTTTCGCTATAATCGCGTCAGCTAGTCTTGTATCCATGTAGTTCAGAAAATTGTTCAGGACTACCCACTTCGAGAAATTGAAAAAGCTCTGCGCCCGCTTAAGTGACAGGCGCGGGCGTAAAGGATGGATAACGTAGCTCAGAATGAGGCCGGTGGTACTGCCGGATACTGCTCCTGCCACCAACGCCCAGTAACTACGCCATACATATGCGGTTAGTATTGTTACTAGTATGGCGACGAGGCTCGGTACAATTTCCATTAGGAACTCTGGCAGGAATTTGAGGTTTCGGCGAAACTCAACTAAGCCAGTGTTGAGCAGGCCGCGGGCGAGCACGGTGAAGGCAAGAGCCGCAACCACAGCGTGGATTCTGGAGTCTTCAAAAAACTTCGCGATGTATCCTGAGAAAGCGACAGCAAGAAGTGTGACGATAGAGGCAAATAACAGGTTCAAAGTGAAAGCGGTGTTATAGTCCCCTTTCGATATGCTTTCTTTTTGAACCAAAACTGCATCAAATTCAAATGCGGTAAAACTTGTCAATAGTGCCAAAGCTGTCCACGCTGCAGCCACAACGCCAAAATCAGCAGGAGTCAGCAGTCTGGCAAGAACCGCTATATTTGCAACTGCGAAAATACGGGCTAGAAGTCTGGCACCGATAACCCAGGCTGCGCCTTTTGCAATATGTGATTTAAGCTGGCTCAAGTTATTTTTGTCTCTTTTCGGGTAGCGGTCAGTTAGCAACCTGGCGGTAGCGGAGTGGTTACGCTTACCAGCGCTGCGGCCGACCGGTTTATTGCGGCGTCTCTTGCGACTACCCGGTAGTTGTACTGCTTGTTTGCCCCTAAGCCGGTATCAGTAAACGTCGTTGACGTCACCGTGGCGATTAGTACGCCCCCTCGTCTTATTTCATATCCCGTTACCGCTACATTGTCTGTGGACGCTGTCCAGTTTAGCTCTATCACGCTGGCGCTTACCGCTACGCCGACCAGGTTCGCAGGAGTACTTGGCACCTGGTTGTCCTCGGCCTGCGGTGTGGTAACGCTGATGGTTGCGGCCGAGGAACGGTTGCCCGCCGCATCGAGCGCGACAATAGAGTAGCTATAGCTTTTCTTGGGCGAGAGGTCGCTTTCGCTAAAGGCAGGTGATGTCACTGTCGCGATCACTTGCGCGCCTCGTTTGATCTCATACCCTGTGACCTCGACATTGTCCGTTGACGCTGTCCAGATTAGTTGTATTACGTTCGGGCTTTCCGCCACTCCGACAACATTCGTCGGGATACTGGGTGCCTCGGTATCGGGAGCCGGGTCGGTGGTGCCGCTGACGGTGGCCGGTGCAGAGCGGTTTCCCACAGCATCAAGTGCGACAACAGTGTAGTCGTACCCGGTCGCGGCGGTCAGGCCGCTATCGGTGTGTGACGGTGTGGTGACAGTGGTCAGGACCACACCATCGCGGCTGACCTCATAGCCGGTGACCGCGACATTATCGGTGGCGGCGGTCCAGGTCAGCGCGATGGAAGTGTCATCCAGCGCCGCGCCGAGGAGGTTTGTTACCGGGGAAGGCGCTTCGGTGTCGGGGGCTGGATCGGTGGTGACGCTGACAGTGGCCGCTACAGAGCGGTTGCCGGCGGTATCGAGTGCGACAACCGCGTAGTCATAGGCGGTCTCGGCGGTCAGGCCGCTGTCGGTGTATGCCGATGTGGTGACATTGGTCAGGACCACACCGTCGCGGCTTATCTCATAGGTGGCGACCGCTACATTGTCGTTGGCCGCAGTCCAGTTTAGAGCGATGGAGGTGTCGTCCAGCGCTGAGCCCAGCAGGTTGGTCGGTGGTGTCGGCGCTTCAGTGTCAGGGGCCGGATCGGTGGTGACGCTGACAGTTGCTGCTGTGGAACGGTTGCCGGCCGCATCGAGTGCGACGACAGTGTAGTCATAAGCGGTCACGGCGGTTAGGCCAGTATCGGTATAAGTCGGTGTGGTGACGGTGGTCAGGACCACACCGTCGCGGCTGATTTCATAGCCGGCGACAGCGACATTATCGGTGGCGGCCGTCCAGTTCAGTGCGATGGAAGTGTGGTTCAGCGCTGCGCCCAGAAGATTGGTTACTGGGGTGGGCGCCTCGGTGTCAGGGGCCGGATTGGTGGTGACGCTGACAGTTGCTGCAGTGGAGCGGTTGCCCGCCGCATCGAGTGCGACGACTGCGTATTCGTAAGCCGTTTCAGCAAGCAGGGCGGTATCGGTATACGAAGCTGAGGTGACGGTGGTCAAGAGCGCGCCATCTCGGCTTATCTCATATCCTGTGACCGCGACATTGTCGGTGGCATCGGTCCAGGTCAGTGCGATGGAAGTGTCGTCCAGCGTCGAGCCCTGCAGATTGGTCGGCGGTGTTGGCGCCTCGGTGTCAGGAGCCGGATCGGTAGTGACGCTGACAGTAGCCGCTGTGGAGCGGTTGCCCGCGGCATCGAGTGCGACGACAGCGTAGTCATAAGCGGTCGCGGCGATTAGGCTGGTATCGGTGTAGGCCGCTGTGGTGACGGTGGCCAGGACCACACCGTCGCGGCTGATCTCATAGCCGGTGACGGCAACATTGTCGATGGCGTCCGTCCAGTTCAGTGCAATGCTGGTGTCATTCAGCGCTGCGCCGAGTAGATTGGTCGGCGGGGTGGGTGCTTCGGTGTCACCATCTTCGGGTACTATCGGCGAGGCAGTATTAAAAAAGTAGTCAATGCTCGCGGTATGCGCAGTATTGGTGGAGTTTGCCGCATACACGCCTATCGAGTTGACTGTCATCGATTGATTGAACGTTTTCGCCACCGTCCACGATAGCCCATCGTTCGAAACGGACACCGTCCACTGATTGCCTGAACGGTTGACCCGCATATACATTGGCGCACTGACATTGACTTGCTGATTGGCGTGCACCGTGGCATTGCCATCAATGATCGCGGCAGCAAAAAACACTAGATTCGAATTTATATACATGAACTCCATACGCATGATATTCAGCGAATTTTCCTCAACGGTAATTCCCTGTATCTGGTAGTTGGTGTTCATCGCTGATTCAAACTTTGTCTCCACTTCAAAGTCTTCGTCTACGATTGACTGTAAAAGTCGGGGCATATTATTCGAGGGTGATGTTACCCAGTAGTCGCGATTGAACCCTGCAGGAACAATGATCTCAGCTTGTGTGCCGGTCATGTTGAGCGTGACATCACCGATAGGATCCACAAATGTCCATATATCTGTGTCGAGCACAGAACCGCTAAAATCGCTGGATACGATCGACGATGTAACTGGGGCGGCAGTGGCCTTTGCTATTCTCACTTCGCTGAACTGTGTGTCGCTGATGAAGGCTCGGGCTTTTACTTCGACGACCCGATCAACCAGCAGTGGAACGCTGTATACCGCAGATGAAATACCGGGATTTGTGCCGTCGGTTGTGTAGCGAATGCTTGACCCCGGTGTCAGTGCTGTCATCTTCACCTGCGTCAGCGTTGAATCAGCCGTAAGGGTGCGTTCAATTACAGGCGTAATCACCACATTCTCAAATAAATCACCGCCAATGGTATCTACACCTATATCGGTTTGATAGAGACCGAACCGGTAACCCGTGCCTTCTTCGAAGGTCTGGGTGCGCGGCGGTGTGTACTGTGAGACATGACAGAGAAACCCCGCCTCAGCTACTTCCTGAGCAGTTTTTCCACCCAGCTCCGGATACTGTGTCTCCCAATCGTGAAGCCATGAATTCGGCTGATACTGGTGAAGGTAAAGCTTGCGAGGTTGCCAAACATTCACCCCAGGTAAGCTTAGTTGCTCCGGATAGCGTAGTGGGTCACTGGCATAATTATAGGCATCTATCGTCGCCAGCGCGGTGACGATGTGATTGGGGTGTCCGGCCACTTCGCCATTCAGGTCATGCGTCAATACGACCTCGGGCTGATAGCGACGAATCTGTTCGGTGAGGTACTTGACCAGGCCGTTATAGTTCCAACTATTGAGCACGCACTGCGCGTCAGCTCCAAAGCAATTATCTGGCTGGTTACCATAGAGTGGAGGGTTGCGCATCCCATAAGTCCAGAAAGCGTTGCGCAGTTCAGCTTCGCGTACAATATCGCTAGTGTTGCCTACGTAATTGGTCGTTGAAATACCGACAATTGGAATATTGCGTACATTTCGATAGTAGGGAAGCACGCCTCGGAACTGTATTACTTCATCATCGGGGTGACTAAACACAAGCAGCAGTGGGGCTCGGGTCGGTTGCGGCCCCCATAGATGAGTGCTCGCCGCATCATTACAACCAAGCGCAGTCGAGCCGCTCGCAGTTGTTACACTGGCGGTCGCTGCTGCGGATTGGTTTGACGCCGCATCCAGTGCGATCACTGCATAGTTATAGGAAGTACTGCCGGACAAACCCTGATCGGTATACCCCGTTGAAGTGGTCGTAGCGATAGGCACTCCGTCCCGACTAAGCTGATAACCGACTACCCCGACATTGTCTTCCGATGCGGCCCAGCTAAGCTGTGCTGCTGTATCTCCCCATGCCACGGCCGTCAAATTGGCTGGCATAACCGGTGCCTCCGTGTCGCTAACCGACGGTGTAGTGGCGCTGCTTGTCGCTGCACCCGAGCGGTTTCCTGCGGCATCCAGTGCGACTACAGAGTATGCATAGGTCGCGCCGGCATGAACGGAATCGTCAGTATAGTCAGTGGAAGATACGGTCAGAATGACAGCGCCATCTCGACTGATTTCATAACCGCTTACTCCGATATTGTCCGTAGACGCTGTCCAGCTTAACTGTATCGAGGTTTCGCTCAACGCTGCGCTGAGCAGGCTGGTCGGTGGCGTGGGCGCCTGGATATCGGGTGCAGGGTCGGTGGTGGCGCTGATCAGGGTAGCCGCGGAGCGGTTGCCGGCGGCATCGAATGCGACGACGGCGTAGTTGTAGTCGGTCGCGGCGATCAGGCCGTTATCGGTGTACCCCGGTGTGGTGACGGTGGCCAGCAGTAAGTCGTTGCGACTAATATCATAGCCCGCGACCCCAACATTGTCTGTCGAAGCGGTCCAGGTAAGTTGTACTGCCGTGTCGCTTAGTGCGGTGCCGGACAAAAACTGTGGCGCGCTTGGCGGTTGTAAATCGCCACCGCTCTCGCCGTCTTCTGGCACTATTGGTGCCAGGGTATTGAAGAAGTAGTCGATGGTCGCAGTGTGAGCGGTGTTGGAAGAATTGGCCGCATACAGTCCTACAGCGGTAACAGCTATAGCCTTCGTGAAGCTGGTTGCTGCTGTCCAGTCGATACCATCATCTGATATGGATACTACCCATAGATCGCCTGTGCGGTTGACCCGCATATACATAGGTGCGGTAACTCCCGCATTAAAGTTAGCGTATACAGTAGCAGTGCCCAACTGGGCCGATACGGATGCAGCAAAAAAGTTTAAGCTGGAACCTATATACAAAAATTCCATGCGTAAAATATTCTGCGAATCTTGCTCAACAGTGATGCCCTGAATTTGATAGTTAACATTCATTGGAGATTCAAACTTCGCTTCAACTTCAAAGTCCTCGTCCGCTACCGATTGCAGTAGTCTTGGCATCTTGTTCGATGGCGAAGTCGACCAAAAATCTCTATCCACACCTGCTGGGAGGTGCATTACAAGTTGAGTGCCGGTTAAGCCAAGTGATACATCCCCTATGGCATCAACAAAAGTCCAGATACCAGAGTCCAGCGTCGGATTACTGAAGTCGTCTGAAACTATGGTGCTTATTGGAGTCGGTACAAAAGTAAACTGTTGGTCTGCGGACACGGTACTATTTTGTCTGGCATCAGCTGTATTTATCCTGAAATGATAGTCTGTATCCGGTGTGAGGTTTGGCAAAAATATAGAATGATTTATCACATAGCCCGGTTTGGTAATTTCACCAAAGGTATAGGTCTGATCCAGACCGTACTCGAGTGACGTGGTGGCGGGCTCACTCGTACTCCAGCGTATCGTGGCACCACTTGGTTGGGGCAGTGTTTGGATCCCGCTAATAATGGGTGGGTCTGTGTCGCTGTCGAGGTCAATGACATTAATCTCGCCGAAGGTTGCATCCACATGGTGCGGGATGATTATTAAAGACCCTGTGTTGTTCACGGCGGGAGGGTTTTTTATACCGCTTAACAGCCATTGGGGAGGCTCTGCACTGGCTTCGCTCCAAACTTTGAAGCCGTGAAAAGTATCTCCGTTCGACAACGCCTCTGTGCGGAGTTTCCAGATATAGGTTTCTCCGATATTTAATTGCAATCCACTTGTGTCATAGACGACAGTATTCTGCATAGACAGTTGTAGTCTTTCATTGTAATAGTCATACCAGGGAGTAACCCCTGCGGGCAGCCAATATGCATGTGGTTGCTCCCCTTGGGAAAACGTCGTGTGCCCTTTCCATCTGTTGGTAAACCCGATTCCCGGTGCCACGCTGATAGGATTAAATCCCCCCAGATCAAAGCCGTGAATGGTAATAGGGACTGTGACTTCGTAGCTCGTCCAGGTATTTTCATCGCCTATGGCGAAGGTTCTGTCGTAGCCGACCTGCTCTGTTCTGACGCCTGAGCTTGCTAACGTCCATTTCCCATCCACCACCTGAGCCGCATCGGACATGCTTTGGGCACTAATCCAGTCTGTCCAATAATCAGTGGGCCATAGTGTTGTCATGTCATATGAAATTGTAGTGCTCGCTAGCGTAATATTGTTCAACAAGTCAGTTGCTGTTACGACTATCGTATTGTTGCCGTGCAGCAATGTGGCGCGGTCTATTTCGATGTTAAAATCACCTTCTTCAACCAGCCGTCGTGAATCAGGGCCCATGGAGAGCGGCCTTTGATTGCCGCCGTTCAACGTGAAAGTCAGGCTTTGCATTCCGTCGATATCGCTCGCATTACCCAGAACATTGATCCACTTTTGGGGGGATCCAAGAATGCCGAATTGTTGATTTGGGCCGTACCAGAACTCTATTTCAGCTGCGCGTGCAGCTGTATTCGCGTACATAACAAGTACAATACAAGCGATGAAGACGACCTTTGAGGGAGTGGCTGAGCTTTTTATTGAGTTCCTTTTCCGAATAGTATTCATCTCAGCGAATCTGATTTTTGAGGTCGTGTTTGCCCCACTCTAATGATGATCGCTTCGAAACCTCATACCCACGATACCCATGTTCTGACGCCCATTGTTGCGCAGCACTGACAAGTTCAGGATTCCCGGAAGAGAGATAGTGGGAAGCCATGGCGGGAGTGCCATATTGGTTGAGAGCATTTACCAGTATAGGGACGGAGTCTCCATTCCCCTCGCGAATAAGCTGCTTGTGCGCTCCGGCGACTATGGCCAGATCATTATCTGCCACAGCACGACTGACGCTGTCGCTAGTCACAGTTTGCCCTGAAAGAGTGATCAGTTCGGCCGCCACCCAGCGAAGTTGAGGGTTTTTATCAAGTAAATGGCCTCGGACCTCGGGTAGATTTTCTCTTGTTGAATTTTGCAGGAGCAATCCCAGAATGACCCGAGCCTCCTCGTCCGGGTTGTGGGCTACTCTACAACCCAGATCATCAGTTTTATCTGCGTCTCCTTGCAGGCGAGGACCAATTGGGAATTCCAGCGCAACCTGTATATTACGGCCACGCTTTACCTCTCTGGCTATCCACGACAGGAGTGAGTTAGGGGCGGAGGCAGGATAGTCGCGCACTAGAGCGCATGCTGTTTTGGCTCGAACTCGCGGTGATTTTTCAGTCATGAGCAGCTTTTCGAACTGCTTACGCACACGGTCGCTCGAGGGTAGTGAATGCAGAGCGGATATCGCTTCGAGGCGGATATTTTCGTCTTTGTCCTTCAGTGCGGCCAGTACGGGATCGATCAATTGTGGGTCGTTACTGTCGGCAACCTGTGTGAGAGCATAGAGTCTCTCCAGTGTTCGCGGACTTGCTAGTTGCTCCAGGATGTCTGGTGCATCTGCGGAGATCGCGCCGGTGAATGCCACCAGACAATTTAATGCCAGCATAATTGTAATCAGGTGTTTCGACAGTGCTTTCCTGTGTGGTGTATACGTCATTCCTCGTACTCTTTTGTCAGTAGAAATAGCCAACTAACTCGATTTTATGAATTCCCTTTCAGCGATTGAGATGAACCTTGGACTAAATACGATAGTCGTTCTAACAGTGCTTTTCCGCGTGGCGTAGATACGTCAGGCGCGCGGTGACCGTGAGTCGGTGAATCCGAAGTGTTCTTTGTTCCAAAGTAGAAGCTCGTGCCCTGCGAGGTATTGTCGGGGTCTGACTGCACCGAGCTGGCCAATTCCTGGAAATTTTGCAGCAGCAAGCGCAAACCCACCGGTGTGATCCACCGATATGTGGGACGTGTTTCATTTTTTCCTGCTACGAAAATTTTTGGTGGAGGAGTCTGCAACCATACGCGACCACCTGGTTTTACTATCCGGAAGATTTCGGCAATGAGATCGATTGGGCGTGATATTGCCTCCAGACCCGTGCAGAGTACTCGGTCGAAATAATCGTTGGGAAAGTCAAGCGCTGCAGTGCCCGCTTCGCTGGCCCGCTGCTCAACGACATTCAGGTCAAAGGAGAGCCAGTGGCATAGACACAGTGGCAGTTTCGGTGGATCGAACTGTAGTCGCAGTCGCGGCGTAGTCGCGGCACCGGATAGAAAGTGAATGAACTGGGTATGCATTTTTCGCGTCGGTTCTTCTGCTTTGGCTGGTGTCTGTTCGCTCAGGAAAAATCTGTTACATAATTGGCATTTTGGAGTCCAGGGAATACGTCCGTCCCGATCACCGAGAGCGCCACGCTCAAGCGGTAGGTCCGCCAAATCCTGTCCAGCGGAGTTTGGGACGTCGCGCGACGTCACTGTCGGGGAAGGTGCATTCTCTGGTTTCACCCTTGCCATGAAAAGTCCGCCCAGGTTGCAACAGAAAAACTCGGTTTCGCAATAGCACGACCACCAGCAGCGAGGGGGCTGCGCAAATTGCTTGTCCTACTGAAAAGAATTTGCAATTTGTATGCCAAAGTAGACTTGGCGCATCCGCTATTCAGAGACCACTCACCGAGACACCTAATCTGTTTAGTCGACGCATGTACTTTACATATTTCATCAATGGCAAGGTGGTGCAACGCTGGCGTTGAGACCGAGACCCTCGGAGTGGACTCCTTCGTACTAGGGTTAGATATCAGTTGGCGCAATATTTGCAGGGTCCTTAGATAATCCAGTAGAAAGAGCGGTGCCGGATCGGCAGCTTGAAACGTAAGATACTCAACGGAAGAGCATATTATGATAAATATTGGGGTTATTGGTTACGGATACTGGGGGCCAAACCTGGTTCGAAATTTCTCTGCGGCAGCCGATGCGCAAGTACGGGTTGTAGCAGATCTTAATCAACAGCGTCTGGCCCAGGTTAAGCATCTTCACCCGACGATCGAGGTGACGACCGATTATCGCCTGATAATGGCAGACTCTGCCATAGACGCGGTAGCGATCGCTACGCCGGTTTGTACCCATTACGACCTGGCCTTGCAAGCCCTCCAGGCCGGCAAGCATGTGTTTGTGGAGAAGCCTCTCACTGAGTGTGTGGATCAGGCCCAGCACTTGATTGACGAGGCCGACAAACGCGGCCTGCTATTGCATGTCGATCATACCTTTATTTATACCGGAGCGGTGCGCAAGATGCGCGAACTGATAGTGGCGGGAGAAATCGGCGAGGTTTACTACTATGACTCAGTTCGGGTGAATCTCGGGTTGTTTCAATCAGACGTCAATGTGATGTGGGATCTGGCGGTACATGATCTGTCCATTATGGATTATGTACTGCGCTCCAAAGTGCTTGCAGTCTCGGCCTCTGGAGTGAGCCACGTCCCTGGAAAACCTGCCAATATCGCGTACCTCACCGTGTTCTTCGAAAACAACTGCATTGCGCACCTGCACGTCAATTGGTTGTCTCCGGTGAAGCTGCGTCGCACGCTACTGGGAGGCTGCCGCAAAATGATTGTATATGACGATCTGGAGCCCAGTGAAAAGGTCAAAGTCTACGATAAAGGTATTACGCTGCAACCGGGTGAGTCAGACCTTTACCAGGAACGCGTTGCGTATCGCAGTGGAGATATGTGGGCGCCTCAATTGGACATCAGGGAGGCATTGCAGGTCGAGGTGGAGCAGTTTGTGCATTGTGTAAACGAATGTGAACATTCGCCCAGCGACGGTGAGGCGGGGCTTCGAGTGATGCGTATTCTTGAGGCGGCCACGCGTTCCCTCAACGAGCGCGGGCGGCCAGTCACGCTGGGTTGGAATGGGCGGGGGATGAAGGTCGCATGATTCCGTTTCTCGACTTGAAGGCGCAGTACGACACTATAGAGGACGACATACTCTCTACTGTCAAACGTACACTTGCCAGTACTCAGTGGATACTGGGCGATGAGGTGGCTGCGTTTGAAGAGGAGTTCGCAAGCTACTGTGGTAGTAGATTCGGTATTGGTGTCAACTCCGGTACTAGCGCCCTACATTTGGCGTTGTTGGCAGCGGGCGTTGGAATTGGTGATGAGGTGATTACGGTGGCCAATACCTTCGTTGCCACGGTCGCCGCCATAGAATACACGGGGGCGCGGCCAGTATTCGTGGACGTAGATGCCGTTACCTTGAACATGGATGCGAGATTGCTAGAGGAGCTCATCACTCCTCGGACCAAAGTAATCCTGCCAGTTCATTTACACGGTCTGCCAGCTGACTTGGATCCAATCCTGAAGGTCGCCAGGCGCCATCAACTACTGGTTGTAGAGGATGCTGCCCAGGCCCATGGAGCGATGTACAAAGGGCGTCGGGTGGGCTCGATAGGCGATATGGGGTGCTTCAGCTTTTACCCCGGAAAGAATCTTGGCGCATGTGGAGAGGCCGGAATGGTAGTAACCGACGATCCGCAGTTTGCGGGAAAAATCCGCTTATTGAGGGATTGGGGCCAAGAGAGCAAATACCACCATAAGTACAAAGGGTTTAATTATCGCATGGAGGGTCTGCAGGGTGCGATATTACGTGTCAAGTTGCACCACCTTGATGGGTGGACACAGGCGCGGCGTCAACTGGCTGAAACGTATAGCAACTTGCTAATGGGCAGTGGGCTTGGATTGCCGGTGGAACCTGCCAATATCCAGGCTGTATACCACGTTTATGCTGTACGAACTTCGCGACGCGACGCTGTGCAACGTGCACTTGGGGAGCTGGATATTCACACTGGAATTCACTATCCGTTTCCAGTTCATCTGCAGGAAGCTTACAACGAATACTCCTCTGGCTCGGGCGGTCTGCCGGTCACAGAGCAGGTTGCTAATGAAACGCTTTCCTTACCACTGTTTGCCGAGTTGTCTATTAGTGATGTTATACAGGTTTGCAGCGCATTGCGTGAGGCGGTGAACTTTGAAAACTGATGCCATGGAGACGAAAGTACAGGTACAGATCACTGTTGAGGATGACCATTCAAGATTCTTCCTAAAAGGCCGGAGAGCTGAATATGGCGAGTGACAGAGGCATTTGGATTGATTTGGATAATACGCCACATGTACCCTTCTTTCGCCCAATTATTCGGGAACTGGAGACTCGTGGTGAGCGTGTTTCGGTGACTGCGCGTGAAGCATTCCAGGTGTGCGAGTTGGCGGACCTCCTTGGAGTTCGCTATCAAAAAGTGGGGCACCACTATGGAAAGAACCGGTTTCTGAAAATATGGGGTTTACTCTGGCGCAGTTTGCAGTTGCTTCCATTCGTACTCCGTGAGCGGCCGACGTTGGCATTGTCCCACGGCTCTCGATCACAAATTCTGCTGTGTAATATACTGCGTATTCCCACTGTAATGATTATGGACTACGAACACGCACAGACGCCGCTATTTTTAAAACCCCGTTGGGAAATTGTACCGGAAGTGATTAAGAATGAGCGGCTACAATGTGACAATAAGGCTCGAATACTTACTTATCCAGGAATCAAGGAGGATGTTTACGCGTACGGTTTCGAGCCCGATGAATTGTTGCCCGCTCAATTGGGGCTAGATTTAGATAACATTATTGTCACGGTGCGCCCCCCGGCGTCGGAGGCCCATTATCACAATGCAGAGAGCGATGTATTTTTTGTGGCGTTTATGAGCAGGATTTGTGGTGAAGAAAATATACAAATTATCCTACTCCCCAGAAACAAGAAGCAGGAAACTCATTACCGAGAACAATTTCCAGCGTGGTTTGAGTGTGGAACGGTGATTATTCCTGAACAAGCAGTGGATGGTCTGAATTTACTCTGGCACTCAGATCTGGTGGTAAGCGGCGGCGGCACGATGAATCGAGAAGCGGCCGCCTTGGGTGTTCCCGTCTACAGTATTTTTCGCGGCCCGATAGGGTTACTGGATAGAGAACTACAACGGCAGAATCGCCTCATTCTAATCGAGAACCTGGATGAAGTGAGGGACAAAATACTATTACGGAAACATCGGCACATTGAGCGCCCAGAATTGTGCTCGCCAATTTCTGAGGTTGTCGGTCACATAGAAAGAATAAGGTCACAAGAGCTGCGGCTTCAGGGTAAGCCATATCTTTGTCGGACTGGAAGCTAATAGCAGGATATATTTTGTGTTATCAGCAATTTTCACTTTAGATTATGAAATACACGGTAACGGCGAGGGTTGTCCCTATGCGCTTATGGTTGAACCTACTGGAAAAATACTTGACCTCTTCGATAAATTTGGCGCAAAGCTTACTATTATGGCTGATGTTGCAGAAATACTTAAGTTCAAAGAGTACTTCGTTGAGTCTGGCCGTGACGAATTTTTCTCGCAGGAAATAGAACTTCAACTACGAGACGCGATACGAAGGGGACATGATGTGCAACTGCATCTTCATTCATCGTACTTCCGCGCAAGCTACCACAATAGTCGGTGGGTTCAGAATTGGGATGAATACGATTTCGCCAGACTGCCTGTAGATCGAATGGATTGGATGATCCGAGAGGGAAAATCCTACCTCGAAGCGCTTTTGAAACCGGTGGATCCTGAGTACTGCTGCGAGGTCTTTCGAGCGGCAAATTGGTCGGTGTCTCCTTCCACGAATGTAGTAAAAAGTTTGGAAAAAAATGGAATCCGAATAGATACATCCGTTTTCAAGTACGGCCGCCGCAAAGGAATCGTAAATTTTGATTACTCATCGGCAGTCAGTGAGCTTACGCCCTGGCGAGTCAGCGCGGATGATATCTGCAGCAGAGATGATGCAGGTCGACTGTGGGAGTTTCCCATTTATTCCGAGAAGAGACATATAATTGCCTTCGCTACTTTCAATAGAGTACATAGAGTTGTACGTGGGAGCATTCATAGGCTGTCCATGCCAGCGGGGGCTGAAAATATGGGCGGAGATAGCGAGAGTACCGGTAGTGTTAGCTGGTTTAGAAAAATATTTGAAATGTCTGCATGGAAGGCTGATTTCAACCAGTGCACTGGTCGTCAACTAGTATCCGCATTGAATCGGGCGGAAAGAAGTGTAGTCGGATCCGACGCTCTATCTCCGTTCGTCCTGATTGGACATTCAAAGCTCTTCAGTCGTTACAATGCCTTGAGTTTGCGCCCCTTTCTTTCTTTTGTTGCCAAGACTCCCGTCCGGTTTCAATTTGGAAAATTTTCCGACTTTCGACTGGACCCCGTGCTCTGTCGGTCGGATGGAAAAAGTAATCGATAATGGGTGATAACAAGAATATCGATAGCGTAGCTTATCGTACTCCCACTGGAGTTGAAATTCCGAGCGAGGTTTCGCACGCGAAAGTATCAGTCGTGATAGTAAGCTGGAATGCCAAACACTATCTCTCTAAATGCCTGCAGTCCTTGAATAACCAGGCATACTCAGGTGAGTTGGAAATCATAGTTGTGGACAATGCGTCGGAAGACGGCTCACCAGAAATGGTGCGCGAAATCTATCCAGATACACTGCTAATCTGTAACTCTGAGAATATGGGGTTTGCCAAAGCAAACAATATGGGCATAAAAGCGAGCACTGGCGAGTATATGGCGTTAGTGAATTCCGACGTGCATGTATTTGAAAACTGTCTCACTAAATTGGTCGATTATCTAATAGGCCACAAGAAGGTAGGCTTGATTGGGCCATTAATCATAGGTAGCAATGGAGAGCAGCAAAATTCCTGCCGAGCTGAGCCCAATTTGTGGAACATGTGGTGTCGAGCGCTCGCCCTTGATGCCATGTTTCCACGCAGTCAATTTTTTTGCGGCTATTTCATGGGGCATTGGAGCCATCGGGAGGTTTCCTCTGTGGATATTCTAAGTGGTTGTTTTTGGCTCACTTCGCGCCGAGCGTTGAGAGATGTCGGTTTGCTTGACGAGTCGTTTTTCATCTACGGGGAGGATATGGACTGGTGCAAACGGTTCAAAGATTCGGGTTGGGATGTGGTGTTCGTTCCGGAGGCGAAAGCGATTCATTACGGCGGCGGGAGTTCAAAAAATTCTCCAGTGCGATTTTTCGTAGAAAAACAAAAAGCAGATCTGCAATACTGGCGGAAGTACCACTCTTGGTTTGCATTGTCTTTGTATTACTTCATTTCACTAATACACCACAGCTTTCGCATCGCAGGGTTTTCAATAAAGGCAATTTTAAGAACAGGTGATGTCTCTATTGCCTGGTACAAAGTCAGGCGAAGCTTTGCTTGTCTTCTCATGCTATTTAAGTTGCGACGAGAATAGGGACTGGTCAGCTGGACTTTATTTTCCTTGGACTGGAGATGAGTGATGAGAGATGTTCATTATGTACTGCTTACCGCTGCGAAGAATGAAGAGCAGTACATTGAATATGCTATTCAATCGGTTGTTTGCCAAACGGTCACCCCGACTGCCTGGTTTATCGTTGATGACGGCTCAAGTGATGAGACAGCACAAATTGTAAGTGACTACGCCAAATCCTATTCGTTTATTCGACTACTGCGCAGTGGCAGTAGTCGAGAGCGTAGCTTTGGCGCACAGTACCGCGCGATTAATATGGCCTATCTGGAAGCTCAGAACATGAACTTTGATTTTGTAGGAGTCCATGATGCGGATATAGCTGTAGAGGATACCAATTACTATGAACAGATTCTGGTTACGCTAGTAGACAATAAGACGCTAGGGATAGCCGGAGGCTATATACACGAGCGCGCGGGTACCGAATGGCGCACACGCGGAGCGAATTCTGAAAGCGCTGTGGCTGGTGGTATTCAGATGTTCAAGCGAGAGTGCTTTGACGGGATAGGTGGATATGTTCCTTTACTATACGGTGGGGAAGACTGGTTGGCACAAATTGACGCAAAGCGCGCTGGCTGGAATGTCGCTGCGCTGCCCGGTTTGCCAGCAAGGCACTATCGCCCTACATCCAGCGCTGATGGGCGGCTTAAGGGGTTGGTCCGCCTAGGTATGCTGGACGCGTCTTTTGGATCCCACCCTATCTTTGAGATTCTAAAGTGTGTCAGAAGGCTGGCGGAAAAGCCGATGATTCTCGGTGCGGTGCTGCGGTATTGCGGGTACCTACGTTGGACGTTGGCCATGCGGCAACCTTTGCTGCCTCCGGAAACGGTCGCATTCTTAAGGCAAGAGCAGTTACTCAAAGTGTATGAGTATATTCCGCTTTTGGCTCGACGGAAGTAACTATGAAAGTACTTGTAGCAATAGCGAACTATGGGAGCAAGAATGCAAGCCTTGTTGAGCGACTTGTGAGTGAGTATAACTCCATGTCATACATTGTAGATATTACGTTACTTTGTGAGACGCCAAAAAATGTAGATGCTGAAATAACAGAGCTCGTCGGTTTGCCGACGAAAGATCCGTGGTCCCTTCCATTCTCTCATAGACAGTTTTTCGCCGATCGTGTGTCAGATTATGATGTCTTTATCTATTCTGAAGATGACATGCTCATTCGTGAAGAAAATATATCAGCTTTCTTGCGCGCATCGAGCATGCTTCCCGAGTATCTTATTCCCGGATTTGTCAGATATGAGCTATACCAGGATGGTCGACGTAATTATCTCGATATTCATGGACCTTTTCACTGGGAAGTAGACTCTATTTTTGAAATATCAAATTATGTAGTCGCCGGTCTTTCCAACGAGCACTCGGCGTGCTACATGCTTACTCAGGCACAGCTTCAGCGGGCGATTCAGTCAGGCGGATACTTGGTTCCACCACACCAGGGCAAGTACGACATGCTCTGCGCAGCAGCCACAGACCCGTATACACAATGCGGGTTTACCCGCGTCATATGTATATCCCACCTGGATGACTTCGAATTGCACCATTTGTCTAATGCTTATCTGGAGAAACTAGGATTGACAGAGGAGCTTTACCGCTCGCAGATAGCTTCGTTGTACGAGATTCTGGATGGCAAGTTGTGCAATCGAAAGTTGTTTGAGACCGCAAAGAACCTCGATACCCCTGACTGGGATAAGAGTTTCTACGAGGCTTGTCGTACCGAAACACTCCAACTGATTCCACATTCAGCAAAACGAATACTATCGGTTGGCTGCGGCAGTGGACAATCAGAGGCCTATCTCGTCAATGAGGGGAAGCAGGTGGAGGCAATACCGCTTGATTCGGTGATTGGACGAGTCGCCGAATCCCAGGGTACGCGAGTGTTGCCGCCGGACTTCCAATTTGCATTTGAAGAGTTGGATGCACGGTATTTCGACACAATTCTGATGTTTGATGTACTTCAGCATTTGAAAGATCCCGTTGCCAGACTAAAGCAGGTGGGGAGACACCTGGCAGAAGATGGTATTTTGGTGGGTAGTGTTCCGAATTTGTCTCGAGTGCGTCGTATGATTGCGCGTGTTCTGGGTAAGAGGAGTTTTGGCAATCTAGGCGAGCATTATGAGTTGACGAAACTGCATCTCACTAGTCGATCTATGTTGAGAATGTGGCTTGCAGCATCAGGTTTTATTGCTACTGATATACGTTTGCACGGGGCTCCGGAGAATCGAGGTAGGATTCAACACCTGGTGGGTGGGATAGCTGCGTCGGACATTGTGTT
The DNA here is from genome assembly GCA_037969215.1 of Halioglobus sp. Lineage (GTDB taxonomy): Bacteria > Pseudomonadota > Gammaproteobacteria > Pseudomonadales > Halieaceae > Marimicrobium. The sequence goes on along the minus strand of JBBKWY010000019.1, from coordinate 5,508 downwards.
TGTAGCTAGATTGTCCTCTCCTTAGACTGAGATTTCGGGAATGAAACTGAGTGACCGAAGATCATCCGCAGTGATCGAAAGCACGGCAAGCTGTACCCTCTGCGGTCACGGGGGTAAGTGGATCTACAAAAATCTAAAGGATCACCTGTTCAGATCTCCCGCCTTAGGTAGCTACTGCAAATGTGTAAATCCCGATTGTGCTTTGATTTGGCTGGAGCCGATGCCAGAGGCGAGCGATGTTGCGCGCGCGTATGATAACTACTATACGCACGTTGCTAGCGCTAGCGTTACTACAGAGAGCTTTCTAAAGCGTGCCTATCTCGTCGTGAAGCGTGGTTACCTTGCCAGCCAGTTTGGCTATCACTATGCGACCCAAAGTACTGCTTTGAATCTGCTGGGCAGCTTGTTGTTTCTTTTTCCAATTCGGCGGGCAGAGGTGGATAGTGAGGTTCGTCATTTACCGGCGCAAAAAGGGGGGCAGCTACTTGATGTTGGTTGTGGGGCGGGAGACTGGCTTATTGCTATGCAGGATTTTAAGTGGCGGGTTAAAGGGGTCGATTTTGATTCGCGTGCAGTTGCAGTTGCTTCGAGTCGGGGGCTGGAGGTAGATTGTGGCTCATTAGAAGAGCAGTGCTACCCTGACGCTAGCTATGACGCGATAACCTTGAACCATGTCATTGAACACCTGCCGAATCCTCTCGGTACACTCAGGGAATGCTATCGTATTCTAAAACCTGATGGCCGCTTGATGCTATACACGCCAAATAGTGAGAGTTTGGGTCACCTAATATTTGGGAGACACTGGCGTGGACTTGAGTCGCCTCGCCATCTTTTTCTATTCCGTCCTGATGCGATGCGGGAAATACTTTCGCAAGCGGGCTTCAAGCACGTCATTATTCATACCACGAATTCGCAGTATATGTGGAGGCAAAGTTTGGGCTTATGGAGAGGCAGCATTGATTTATCTCCCGAATTTTCTCCAAGTCTAAAAGCCCAAGCTCGTTTATTAACGTTAATTGAACAAGCGATGTTGGCGGTGAAGCCGGGTATGGGAGAGTGTCTCGCAGTAACAGGCATCAAAATGTGAACGTGATTGGAATTCTAACACTGGCGATTATTCTTGTACTATTGATGGGCGCGCCGGCTCGTTGGGCTGTTCTGGCTATTTTTGCCGGTGCACTATATATGACCCTGGGTCAGGTTGTGGAGGTTCTCGGGGTAAGTGTCTATCCAATGCGGATAATAATCCTGGTCGCTTCAATGCGTATATTGATACGCCGTGAATACCTATCGATTAAGTTTAACAAGGTGGATACGGCGCTTGTAATGGCCTTTGGGTTCAGAGCTATCGTATATGTGCTCAGTGGCAATGGTCCAGCCATAGCGGCGTTCGGACTGATGATCGATACGATATTGTCCTATTTCGCCTGTAGAGGCTTGCTTCGGTCTGTGGAAGACTTGGTATGGCTTCTACGCGCATTAGTGCTACTGCTTGTGCCTTACGTATTCCTACTTTACCTAGACTTTTTATCGATTTTTAATGGCTTTGCACTCATTGGCGGTGAGTATGTTCACAGTTTACGCGATGGGCTACCACGATGCACGGGCAGCTTCAGGCACGCGACGATCTTGGGGACATTCGGCGCAAGTTTCATTCCGCTATACATTGCCCTCATTCAAAAAGCGGCAAACCGAGCCTATGGTATTTGTGGGCTTTTACTTTGCCTAGCGATTGTCTTTTTCTCAAATTCTGGCGGGCCATTGACGTGTGCGGTATTCGCGATTGTAGGAGGCATGTTGTGGGGGATGCGAAATAAAATGCATGTTGTGCGGCGTATACTGGTTTTTTCGATCATTTTTATCGCTTTGGTCATGAAGGCACCCATATGGTACCTCCCGGCTAAGATCAGTTCGCTTACCGGGGGTGATGGCTGGCACCGATCTTACTTGTTGGAAGTTGCTTTCGCACATTTTGATCAATGGTGGCTCGCTGGAATGCCAATAATAGAAACGAGTGGTTGGTTTCCCTATACGGTGGTGACCGGAGGGGCCGACCTTATCAATTACTATCTAGATTTTGGTATTGCTGCTGGTGTCTTTTCCATTGGATTATTCTGCTTTATGTTGGTTCGAGCTTTTATCTCCGTCGGGATGGCATTCGATTTTCTTCGGATCTCATTTTCTGAGCCAACTATGCCTGAAATGTTTCTTTGGGCACTAGGCGTAATTCTTACCCTACACATCATCAACTGGTTCGGCTTGGTGTATTTTGATCAGTTTTATACGATATTCCTGATGCAATTCGCCATTCTGTCGACACTCGCTGGACACTATAGCAATCGTGTTGAGACAGCCGAGCTACAGGTAGGTACCTTGACATAGTTCAACCTTCTCCAATCATTGTTTGGGTCTGCGATATGGCTAATCACCCCGGGAAAGACCGGGGTGATTAAGTTGCATATGAGATTGCCCAATCTCATGCATCAGGCACGACGCGTAAATTTTGGGGTGCGGGGATCGGTGTTTGGGTCGCGCCACCAAACTCATATGCGCCTAGGTCCCGGGTGTACCCTGGGTCGCGCAATACCCCAAGCTTATCTTGGCTGATGAGTTCTTGGCACCCGGGGCATTGAACCTCACGACCTGCATTTACCGTGGGGCTGGAGGCTGAAGTGGGTTGATACTGATTGGTGGTATTGTAGCCCGCAGATGAAGCTTGCGCATTGTTCTGTGATAGATTCGAATTATTGGTCAGATTGAATACGCTGCCGCCACCCCAGAATCCATTGTCATTGATGGAATGGTTGTTCTGCATTACTAGCGTATTGAGTGCCGGGCGGCTATCTCCACTTGGGGTCACTCGTACGTCTTTGAAACCGTTCCCGTTTGAGCCTACTTGAAAAGTGTTATTCCAGATGTAAACTTTTCCCACAGAGCTGTCGTTACATCCGTAGCAATACGTATCGATATTTACAGCACCCAGCCATGTAACGTTACTCACTACGTTGTTGAAAATATAGATAGTGCTGTCCACGCCGTAGCGTGGGTTAGGATAGATAGCCCCTGATCCACTGCCCACATCGTGAATGTAGTTGTTATAGATCAAGGCAGGTGTACTGCCAGGACTGACGCCAACTCCAGCCCAATTGTCTATGTAAAGGGAATTGGTATGGAAAGAAGGATCGAAACTTCCGTTACCAGAGTTGGCGATGTTGTACATGTGGGTGTCATGCATTGTTCCGTGCAGTATCCCCGTATTAGCGTCATGAATCTCACAGAATCGGCAGTTGCCGCCTCGAAGCGCTGCACCACTCTGGCGGCCACTGCCTTTCCATTCTGCATTTGACAGCGTAGAGTGCTCAACCCAAACTGTTGCCGGGCTGCATCCGGAAATATGGCCGTATATTCCTCCCTGACCATTATCCTTGGTGACTCCGGGCGCGACAGACCAATCGTGGACCCATAGGTTTGACATAGTGATATTCTTGGGGCAGCTGTAAAAGATCGAGCCAGTCTGATTTCCGTTATAGAACGTTCTATGTCCTTTTATTTCCAAATTGTCGATGCGGATGTACTTCCGATCACCCAGATTGACAATGCTGCCACCGCCTGTGAGCTGCTGGTGCTCACCATTGAATATCGGGCGTTTCCAGACATTCCCCTTAAACCAGCTTTTGTCCACACCGTAATAATCAATACTACTTGCTGTTCCATCTGCGCCAATACTCATCTGAAAGCATGACTTTGGCCATGTTACTCCACCTTTGAAAATGAATTGATCTCCCGCTGTATGAGAGTAGCTCCCCCCCGACCGGCAGGCCATATACGGGTGTGACTTCCAGGGTGTTGCAGTAGACTGTCCATTGTTAGCGTCTGAGCCGCCATCAAAATCGATATAATACGTTGCTGCCCCCGCACTTATTGGGGCACAAAATGCGGCTAGTAGCACTAGCGTTCTAATAGGTAGAAGCTTTATGTTAAACACGATAATTTCCTCTTTATGTAAGCAAAAAATAATACAAAAAAAACAGCCATTTTCTTTTCAAGAATCTCTAATCGAAACTACACTAACGTATGTTTGTTGAAAAATATTCTGGTTATCGCTTGCATTTCAATTATTCAAGTCGATTACAAATGAGTAACAAATATGTCACTGAAAAATGGCAAAGGATCGTACACCTCACAGTCGAGTTGGCTAGAGATAGTTCGGCAATCTGGGTATTCATATTTAGCTCACTCTAGGGATATACCCGCCAGGGTTACGCAATCGATTAGCAATGCAGAGCAGGTCGCGAGTCGACTGCAACAAAAATATGGAGATGAACTGGATCAGTTGGATATACTGGAAATCGGTCCAGGGCAATATCTGAGTCAGCTGATCTATTTTGCGCGGAATAATCGTGTAGTGGGTATCGACCTTGACGTTATCGCATATGACAATAGGATTATCGATTACGCCAAAATGCTGCGAGTGAACGGCCTGAGGCGAACATTTAAAACATTCGGTCGGAAGCTGCTGGGAATTGATGCCCGCTACAGAGTTGAGTTGTTCAGGCAGCTTGGAATCACGGACAAGCCCGAGTTTGAAGTCATACAGATGGATGTTTCGCGGATGGACTTCGCGGACGAGTCTTTTGGTTGCGTCTATTCGCGTACGGTGTTTCAGCACTTGCCCAATCCTTGCGAGGCAATTGCGGAAATTGTACGAGTACTTCAGCCAGGAGGGCTCGCATATATAACACTGCATCCCTATACGAACCCTAGTGGCTGCCTTGATCCTCGTCTGCTTGCAGGGGGCAACGAGACTCTTGGTATGTGGCCTCACCTGCGACCTGAGTCCAAAGATATGGTCCGGCCCAATGCATTTTTGAATAAATTGTCCATATCTGATTGGAAGCTTTTGTTTGAAGCTCGAATGCCAAAGGTTAGCTTCATACTGTCGCCATGCCCGCCCGATTATCTTGATGCAGCAAATACCTTTCATAAAGAAGGTAAGCTTACGGAGTACTCGATTACAGAACTGACCACTGGAGAGTTTGTAGCCGTTTGGAAGAAACCAACATGCAGTCTTTGAAATCGCGGTCCATTCAACGATTGCGGGCATAACCGGTCGTCCCGAGTGCGGGTTGGGTGTTAGATGTGTGCAGAGGCGACCTAACCTGCTAGTAACAGCAGTGGATGTCCGCTTCCATTGTGAATAACTATTTGTCTTCATCTCTGTTCACAGCGCTGGGGAGCAATTAATCACTCCTTGGGGGAGCGGTGCTCCGTTATTTCCCCAATCAAATTTGGAAAGGACCCTTTCACTTAACACAAAAGGGCATCCATTTGAGTGGTCGGTCAGAAAGCAACGGGTCGTCGCTATTCTGTGTTTGGATGATCCCATTTAGGGGCGGCCTGTCGTTCTTACTAAGTCTAGTCACCCGTGGCCAATATACCAATCTCGCTTGCACTCATCGCGCGTTCCAGAATGAGAACGTTGTCGATGAGTCCGTCGAAGTAACGAGA
>JBBKWY010000018.1:0-34701 GCA_037969215.1 Halioglobus sp. | reverse complement strand
ACCACTCTTCAGGAGAGAGCAATCAGCTCGGCCATTTGGTATCAAGGAAAATAGTGTACCTGCACAACTAGAACTAGCGTCACCCCAGGTGCACGGCCGCTCGCCGCGAACAGTGCTTCAAGCCAGATGCCAGCGAGCCGTCCCTCAGGCGATCAGGCCCGGGAGCTCAGAGGGCTGAGATATTCGCTCTCAGACCTGATCGCCTGAGGGACTCTAACGTCGCGTACTTCCAAGTTTGTGACGAGGTTAAATTGTGCTTTAGGAATAAGGCCAACACATCACGAATTACGTGCGATATCAGGCGAGTGGTAGTGGGCATGCTCCGCGGCGAATATCTCAGCCTTCTGAGCAAGCGGGGCATGCCCACTACCACTCGCCGAGAACCGTGCTCTGTCCCGGGGTTATGCGCCGGCGCTGTGTTTATCACACATTTGGATACAATCAGTTTCCGAGGTTTGTCTTATCACCCGGCACAGACAAAGTTACAGTGAATTTTGCACGTAAGCAGTAAGCAACTGAACACACAACAATAAGGTAAGCGCAATGGATGAGTTGAAGGGCAAGGTAGCGGTCATCACCGGTGCCGCGAGTGGGATCGGGAAGTCGCTGGCCCAGCGCTGCGTTCAAGAAGGCATGAAGGTCGCGATTGCCGATCGTCACCTCGAGGGACTGACCGCGCTGGCGAGCGAGCTTGAAAAGCAGGGCGCTCAAGTGTTAGCAGTGGCCGTCGATGTATCGGATGCGGCGTCAATGCAGGCTTTTGCGCAACGCTGCGTTGCCGAACTCGGCGCAGTCGCTCTGCTGTTCAATAACGCGGGTATATTGCGACTCGGAAAGACCTGGGCCCACACGGCCGAAGAGTGGGCAACAATGTTTTCGGTCAATGTCATGGGCGTGGTAAACGGTTTGAATGCCTTCGTTCCCGACATGATCGCCTCAGGGGTACCCGCACATATTGTGAACACGGGTTCCGTCGGCTCTCTGGTAGCGGCGCCAGATATGGCGCAGTACACCGCCTGCAAAATGGCGGTGCGAGGCATTACCGAATCGCTCGCCTACGACCTCGCTGCTATCGACGCCAAAATCGATGTCTCCCTGCTGTGTCCGGGTCCGGTATCGACGCCTATAAGCGACGAGTTGCTGGGTCTCACGGCTGGCAGTGAAGAGAGCAAGGCCAATGTCAAAATGATGGAAGAGCTGCCCGATTTTATAACATCAGAGCAATGCGCAGAGCGAGTTTTCACGGCTATAAGAGAGCGCAATTTCTGGATATTCACCCATCCGTTTTCGGGCTATTACAAACGCACTACCGATGCCGTTTTGAATGGCGTTAATCCAGTTTATTCAGAAGTCGACTTTGACAAAGTCCTTTAGAAAAAACTGACTGAGTTCTGTCCCGGCGACTGCCGGGAGACCACGCTGACATCTTTCGTGTTCGCCTGGTCTAAAAAATTGTCACGCATATGACTTATTTTTGGGTTCGTAATAATTATTAAAATTTTCCCTGGTGGAGGTATACATGCGCTCACACACGCCCTACGCGGCAACTCTGGCTCTGCTGTTTGTGATTCCGTTAACCCCGGTGGCACTAGCGCAATCGGGCGCTACCCTGGAAGAAGTCATTGTTACCGCGCGTAAGCGGGACGAGAATGTTCAGGGGACACCGATTGCGATCACGGCCATCTCCGGCGCTGTAATCGATCAATCGAAATTTTTTACTGTTAGTGATATTGAGCAGATCTCCCCCAATTTGTCATTCTCTTCCGCCAACAATGGCAGTAGTGGTTCGCTACAGGCGTTTCAGCGCGGCATTGGGCAGTTTGATAGTAGCCTGACCACGGATCCGGGTGTTGGCTTATACCTTGATGGTATTTATCTGGCGCGCACAGTCGGTTCCAATTTTGAATTGGCGGATATCGCGAGCATTGACGTTTTACGCGGGCCTCAGGGCACGCTGTATGGCAAGAACACGATTGGTGGTGCCATCTCTGTGACAACGAAGGTGCCGTCTGGTGAGACCAGTTATATGGGACAGTTGACCGGCGGCGAATATGACTACGTGTCTTTTTCGGGTTATGCAGAGGCGCCCATCACGGATGACATCGCGGCGAGTGTGGCCGTGCTCACGAAAAACTCTTCGGGCTGGCAAGAGCGCAATCAGAACGACGATGCCGGTAATAACGATAGCTGGGCCGCCAGAACGCATTTGAATGCGAACTTCACCGAGATCTGGAGTTCACATATTGCGTTCGACTACACACATATTAACCAGAATGTTTACCCGCAGGTGTTGACCGACTTTAATCCCGATGCGCCTATCGCCGCCGCATATAATGGCAGTGTGGGCCCGATTGACGGCACCTGCTGCACGCCCAATGTGAACGACATCGATCGCAGTGACGCACTCAATGAGTTGGATCGCGAAAAGAACGATATGTGGGGAGTCAGTTGGATAAACACCCTGGACATGGACGAGCTGATGCTGAAGTCGACTACCGGCTATCGGGATATGGATTCGCATAACTATCGCGATGCGGACAATGCACCCAATGTCTATTTTGAGGTGGGCAACGATTTGAACACCAATCAGTTCAGTCAGGAATTCGTGCTGAGCAATGCCTCCGGCAGCCAGTTCGACTGGCTGGTCGGGGCCTACTACTTCCGAGAAGACGGCAAAACGACGGCCAATGTGACGGTGGGGGAGGGGCTGTACGAGGCGATCGGGGTGGCAGCGCTGGATTTTACACTGGATTACGACACCACGCAGGATACCACCAGTTACGCGGCCTTTTTCTACACTACCTGGCATTGGACTGATGCGACGCGACTCAATGTCGCCGCACGCTATACCTATGATGAAAAGAAACTGGATATGTACACGATTAAACGGGCCAGCCAAACACCTATCGTATTGCCCGGACCCACAGGCCCGGATTCGTGTAGCGATGTCACCGCGCAGGGCAATGGCTCGCGCTTCAGTTGCAAGGACGACTGGAGTGAGTTCTCACCAAAGATAGGTCTTGATCACGATTTCAGTGACACCATCATGGGCTATTCCAGTATCTCTCAGGGCTTTCGCAGCGGCATATACAACGGTCGGCCCACTGCAACCGCACAGATTTCAGTGGCGGACCCGGAAACCCTTACCAGCTATGAGCTGGGCCTGAAGACCCAGCTGTGGGATAGACGCCTGCAGATTAATGGCTCGGTGTTCTACGATGATTACAAGGATCAGCAGTTTCTGGTAAACAGACCCTCTGCGCAGGATGCCTCCGACGCGCTCGCGCTGGTGGTTGCTAACGCCGCTGACTCTACTATTAGCGGTGTTGAGGTGGAGTTCACGGTGCTACCCACTGATAACCTGACGATAACGGGTGGCGCATCCTGGTTGAACACCGAGTACAACAGCTTCGAATCGTTTAACCCGGCAACCAAAGAACTGGAGGACCTCAGTGATCGAGAGTTCCAGAATGTGCCGGATTGGACGGCGAGCCTGGCGGCCATCTATAACTGGGACTTGAGTGACGGCAGCACGGTGCGGTTGCGAGGTGATGCCTACTACAAGGGCGAGATCTTTTACAGCAATGACTACGCCTGCAGCTGTTTCGACAGGCTCAACACGGATGGCTTCACGACCTACAACGCCGGCATCACCTTCATTACGGCGGACGGGAAATGGGAGCTGGGCGTGTTTGGCCGCAACCTCAGTGACAAAAGGGAAATCAACGGCGGTTTCGGGGTGGATGCATTCGGCACCACGACAGCGGCCTATACAGCACCTCGCACTTACTATGCTTCTATAAAGTACAGCAACTAGATCGCCCTCGTTTGACGGTGGTTACCCACCTTCCGATCGCGCTGCAGCGCCGCAATCGGTCAGGCTCAGGAAGGCCTTTTAGTTTGATCGGCCATCGGCTAGGCTTTGGTACAGGAAAAAGGCAGGTGGGAGTGGTCCGATGAGTCGCTGGGACGGTATAGACGAATTCATGCATGTGGTAGAGACCGGCAGTTTTACCGGCGCCGCTGAGCGTCTTGGTATGTCCAAGTCCTACGTCAGCAAACAGATCAGCCAGTTGGAAGATCGATTGAAAGCGCGCCTGCTGCAGCGCACGACCCGGAAGCTGACGCTCACAGAAGTCGGTGAGATTTTTTACCGCGAATGCCTGCCGATGGCCGAACAGTTTGAGTTTGCCGAGTCCGCAGTTTCCGACATGCAGCAAAAACCACGTGGGACACTCAAGCTCGCATTGAACAACCGCTTTGGCGTGCAGTACATGGCGGTGGCCGTCGCGGCTTTTTCGCGAGCACATCCGGAACTCTCGGTGGAAGTGCACTCCAGCTTTCGCGATGTCGATTTGGTCGCCGAGGGCTACGACCTGACTATTCGCTACGGCAAGCTGGATGATTCCTCGCTGATAGCACGCTCTCTGGGAGGGTATACATTGTGCCTGTGCGCGGCCCCCGAATATTGGAAAGCGCATGGGCAGCCGCAAATACTGGAGGATCTCGCCGAGCATAACTGCCTGACCGGCCCGGAACGCAGCTGGATGTTGAACACGGCAGAGCGGGAAACCGCGAAAGTGAAAGTGTCCGGCACCTGGGTCAGTGAAGACGGGGCGACAATCAAGGCGGCAGCTCTGGGGGGCATTGGCATCGCCCAGCTACCGGATTTCTATGTCAAAGCCGCGGTGGAGGCCGGCAGCCTGGTCAAGTTGCGCCAGCCCTGGAGTGGCTATCACCGCGATACGTGGGCCGTCTACCCGCACAGTAAACACCTGTCCACGAAAGTGCGTTTCTTTATGGATTTTCTGGTCAGCTACTTCGCTACGGATTTCGAGTGGGATCTCGATTCAATCCCTGCGGTCAGAAATTCAGCCAATACGCGTAAAACAGTACTATAGCGAGAGGCGGTAATCGCAATCCCGCCTGTCGCGCGGCAGCGCGACACCGGGCGATTCAATGTCGCTGAATCACTTCTATCCTGTAGCCATCCGGGTCCAGAATCATCGCAATCGTCACCGGCCATTGCGACAGCGTGGTGGGAGGCGTTTCGCAGACACAGCCGTACTCCTCGGCCGCCCGATAGATCGCTTCGATATCGTCGGTATACAAATAAAATTTCCACAGGGCCTCGTCGCCGTGGTCGATGGCGCCCTGCTGGGCGGTCTTCTGGGCCAGTTGTATCTTGCCATCAGAGCCGTCTGCGCCCAGTACGATTTCCTTCGCGTCCGGTATCTCTATCCGCTGTTGCACTGTCAGCCCCAGTACGCGCGTGTAGAAATCCTCAGAGCGTGCCAGATCGGTTACCCCGATACAAAATTGTCCCAAACGTGAGGCCATGCAAATTACTCCGCTAATTCGGGGTTCTGACGGCGCAGGATACTCTCCGTGCGCTGGCTGAGGTGTTGATCATTGCTCCGGCTGGGGGGCAGTATCCAGAATTGCCCAGCGCTGATCCCGGCGAGACAGGTCTCCGCCACTTCTTCCGGTTCAGTGAGTTTCATATTGGCAATACCACTCGCCTTGGCGAGATCCGCCATGCTGGTGTAGGCGGCGGGTTCATCGTTGTCGCGCAGTTGCTCGGGGCGATTGCGTATCGAGCTGAGAATATTGGTGTTGACCAGATGCGGACCAGGAAACAGCACGTGGGCCTGCAGTGCTGCACCCTCCATCTTGAACTGGTAGTGCAGCACTTCGGACATACTGGTAACCGCCGCCTTGCTGGCGGCATAGATAGGGGTGGTGGGCATCGAGTGGAGCCCGCCGTTGGTGGAGGAGGTATTTACCACGTGGCCAGCCTCGCCGTGAGCCAGCATGCCCGGTACAAACGCACGTATGCCGTTGGCCACGCCCATGACGTTGACGCTGAAGCCCCACTGCCAGTCCTTGGGCGTGAGTGTCCAGATTCTGCGCTGGGCCTCCTTGATGCCGACGCCGGCGTTGTTACACAGCACATGAATATTGCCAAAGGTTGCTCGGCTCTCGCTCTCCAGATTCGCCATGGAATCGGGGTCAGTGACGTCAGCTTGCACCCACGCCACGTTCAGACCCTGTTGCTTGAGCGCGGCGCCGGCGGCCTCCAGCGCGGGCAGTTCAATATCGGCCATGATCACGTTCATACCGCTGCGGGCAAACAGCTCGCACAGACACCGCCCTACGCCGGAGGCGCCACCTGTGACTACCGCGGTTTTGCCTTTGAATTTTGTATTTGTCGCCGTTGGAGTGTTCAGGAGAGCACCTCTAGAGTTGTCGGTATCTGTGCATCGGCAGGATAGGGTCCGCCCACATAAAACCGGGAGAAATATTTGCGAAAACGCATGATCGGGCCATCGCCGTCACAGAGAATGGGTGTGCGCAGATGGAATTTGTGGTGCCAGATCGGAATGTCGCCCTCGACACCGCTCTGGCCATTGGTCAGGGCGATAGCGGCCTGTACTGCCTGGTATTTGAAGGAATCTGCGGGATAGCGTTCGTGGGTATAGGCGAAGCGTACTTCAACCGTGTGCTCGTTAATCGGTGTGACCAAGGTCTGCAGCAAGTAATCCACCACACCCGAGGAGCGCACCCATTTTTGCCCGGCGCCGTTCTGTACTACTTTAATGAAAGACTCAACAACTTGTTCCGTGCCGCTCTCGTCAACCACCTTGCGCGGGCCGCCCACCTGGGTGCGGCGGATATGTCCCTCGTAGGAAGTCTCTCCCATCGGTACCGCATCCATTTTGTGCACATATTTGAAATGCGCCACGTCGACGCCGTTCTCGGCGATTTCCTGTGGGCTGGAGTCAAAGGTCCACTGGAATCGAATCTGCTCCACCCAGTCGGGTTTGCCAATCTCCTCCAGCTCGATCACCTCGTGATCGGGCGCAGCATCCTGCGGGTGGTACCAGGCCCAGATCACCTCATTTTTTTCGCAGCAGGGGTAGGTTTTCAGGCAGGGTTTGCCGGCAACTTTGGGTGGAATTCTGCTCGCATAGGGGATGTCAGTGATAACCCCTTCCGTATTGTACTGCCAGTGGTGAAACGGGCAGCGAATGGATTCACCTTGCACCGTGCCGCCGTGGCCGAGGTGAGCGCCCAGATGGGGGCAGGCGGGGTCCGTGAGGCCCACCTTGCCCGACTCTGTGCGGAACAACACCATGTCCCGGCCGAAGTAGTGAATGTTGCGCACCTCTCCCACGGCCAGTTCATCGCTGTAGCTGATACAGAACCACCCGAATGGCATGGGCATTACCAGTCTGTTTGACATGCCTGTCCTCCCTTCCTATCGCTGACTGATTGCTAGACGAATTCTGATTTTAATGGACCGATGCGTGCAGCGATGCGCTGTAGCGGCGCCGCATCCAGGCTGTAACACTCCAGCGCATTGCTGCCGAGTATCGCGGTGAGTTCCTGTTCGGGTATTCCGTGCATGTGGGTGAGCAGCTTCTCACGTGTATTGGGCCAGGAGCCCTCGGGGTGCGGGTAGTCGGTCCCCCACATGATGTTGTCGATACCGATTTCGTGGCGCACGGCGGTTGAGCCCTCGTCAAACAGCGCGGAGGCGCCGACCCAGCAATTGCGTTTGAAATACGCACTGGGTGGCATTGTGAGATTGCTGCGAAAATCACCCAGCTTGCCCGATGTATGCTTCACGGAAGCGCGCACGTCCATCATTTCCAGCATATGCGGAACCCAGAACTCGCTCACCTCGGTGATGACAAACTTCAGCTTGGGATACAGTTCGAACACCCCGCCAAAAATCAGGTGCCAAATGGGCCGACTGGTCCACCAGGCGAACTCGGTGAGGTATATACCCACGGCCCCCGGCAGTGAGAAATCGTAGTCCGGCGATGGCCCCGAATGGGTGTGAACCACCATATCGTGCGCTTCGCAAAACGCCCATATCGGATAGTATTTGGGATGGTTGTAGGGATCCTTGTCACCCATCATGGCGGGTATCAAAATGCCCTTCAGCCCGTTGGCATGCGCCCACTTCACCTCTGCCAGTGCCTCGTCCACGTCGTACAACATCAGCACTATGGCCAGACCGATACGGCGCAGGGGTTCCTCTTTGCAGAACTCGGCCATCCAACGGTTGTGCGATCGGGCACCGGCCCACTGCAGTTCCGGTTCGATACCCCAGGGTTTCAGGCCCAGCCCGGCCCCGAACGGCGGTGCATTCATCTCGGTAATACCGTCTGGAAACAGCACCTCGGCGGCGACCCCGTCGCCATCGATAACGCGGTTGCGCACTGCCCCGTCCCACGCGCCGGTTAATCCATCGGTAATCCCGTCGCGCCATTTGTCGTTGAATTCGGAAATCAGAAAACTTTCCTCGGCCTTGCGGGTCTTCAATCGTTGTATCGGCAGCGCCTCGTCAAATGCTCTGTGGTATTTGCTGTCGAGGTAGTCACGATAGCCCTCCATTGGCAGGCCCGCGTGGCCATCAGTTGAGACAATTAGATAACGATCCATGGATGTTGCTCCTGGTGACACTGCGTGAGTCACTTGCTGTTTTGGGCCCGGATGGGGCCGCCATTTTTTCCCAGCCAGCGGCTGCCTGAAATAACATCGACATACGGCCAGAATCCTTCTGGATCCAATGCGCCGGCAAGGCTGATATTCCTGCTCAAATATTCCGGCCACCACAGGTGCGCCGAGAGTTGCTCCAGCATCGGCAGTTGGCTGGCAATGGGATCCCAGGGGCTTTCATGCAAGGTGAGCTTGCCATCGAGCGCGATTCTGTGGCCCGCCCCGTACTTGCCATTCACGTGCACTACGTGAGGCGGAAAATCGTAACCCTTACCCCCTCCTACCTGGCGGGATACCTTCACCCACCACTCGTTGCGTTCCAGTCCACCCGGGAGTGGATCTGCCTCGCCCAGTGTTCCCTCGAACTCCACAAAGGTGTAGTGCTGGTGGGCACAGCGCGCCGAGACTTTATTCTGTAGGCGGAAGTAATCCGTGTGGCAGGGAAATTTTGGCTGGCCGTTGGTGAACTGGCTGATAAAAATGGCAGACTCCTGGTCGATACCATAACCCAGCGCATATTCGCCGGGTGTGCCGCGGTAGCTGGCATCTGCGGTGATCAGTATCCCGTATTCCGGCTCCTCGTTGACCGGCAGGTTATAGATGGTCAGCGTGACGTTCGCGGTTTCGCTGGTGTCGATGCCAGGCGGTAACAGGGCGGCAATTTTAGCGGGATCGGTGCGGTAGACGATTTTGAGCATCGGCCATTGACTGATTTCTCCCGGACTGGTGGACGGCTCTCGGGTGGGATCGGACATCAGTGGTTCCTCGTCATTATGAGTATCGGATAATGTGGCCAATCTACACTTGGGCCGGTCGTGGAAAAACCCCGATATCGTGATAAGAGCGTTTCCAACGGATAGCTAATGCCGGGCTGCTTGGCCTTAATCCCGGCGCAGCTGCGCGCGCTGGAAATCGCCCATGCTGTTGACGGCGGCGCGCCGGGATTTCAGGTGGCGGTGTTTGAACGCGCTCCAGCGGTTGCGCCACCCGGGTATGACACCAGGCTGGCGACCCAGCGCCGCCAGCGCGCACTGCACCACCGGTGCGGGGTCCATGCCATAGCTGATGCGCCGGGATTTCGTTGCACCGGGTGCGAGGGTGAGGAAATCAATATTGTGATCCTTCAGCTCGTAGTGGAGCGCTTCGCCGAGGGTCAGCTGGTAGGCTTTGCTGGCGGAGTACTCCGCCATAAAGGGCAGCGACATATGCCCCGCGATTGAGCTGACCTGAATGATTGCGCCGCGACCTGCAGCCGCCATCCGCTGGGCAAAACGGTGGATGAGCTGAAGTTGTACGAGCGTGTTGAATCTTAAACAGTCCTCCAGCTCCTGCGGCGATCTGTCCAGAAATCTACCGTGATAACTCGCGGCTCCCGCATTGTTCACCAGAAATGTAATGGGAATTCCTTCGGTCGCGGTCGCAATGACCGACAGGTAGTCGGCGTCGCTCAGATCGCAGGGCAGCGCTCTACAGTCAATGCCCCAGGCTGAGGCCAGTTCCTGGCACTGCGCCTCCAGTTGTCTGGCATTCCGCGCGAGCAGGACAAGATTAAACCGCTGGGCCGCCAACTGACGGGCAAACTCGCGCCCAATGCCGGCGGTGCTCCCGGTAATGAGCGCCCAATCACCATATTTTGCTAACGTGTTACCCGGGTGCGGCATAGGCTTTCTTGGTTTTACATAGCGAATTTATGCCCCCAAATACTGGGCAAAGTGGTTTTTGTAGGGGTGTAGTCGGTCCAGTCCATCTGCAAGCCTTCGCAACCGAACTCCAGTTCAAAGCCGCCTGGTGTGCGCATGTAGAACGACAGCATACGGTCGTTGGTGTGGCGGCCCAGCGTGGAGGTGATATGAATATCGCGTGCCAGTACGCGATCGAGACAGTAGCCGACTTCATCCACGTTCTTCACTTCCAGCATCAGGTGAATGCAGCCTGAGGGGTGTTCGCCCCCGAACAGTGCGATGGAGTGGTGGCGGCTGTTTTCAACGTGCAGGAAATTGAGTCCCAGCCCGGGATCTGCAGGATCATCCGAAAATTTGAAATGCATGTAATCCGAATCGCCAAGACCCAGCACTTCGGTGTAGAAGCGATGCGTTTCGAGCCTGTTCGGGGCGGGCAACACGGCGTGCCCGAAACCGGCAGCGCCATTAAAACCGGTCTCAAATTCGGCAATGCCCAGCGGCGAGATAAATTTGGCGTAGTCCAGATCGGCACCGTGATACAGCTCCAGCGTATTACCGGCCGGGTCGTCGAAACGAATCAGGTCTCGAACCCGGCGCTGGGCCAATTCAGTAGCCGTACCCTGCACGACCGCCACACCAGCTGCGGCCAATTCCTCGCGAGCCGCGTTAAAATTCGCTTCACTGAGCAATTCCAAACCGCACAGCTGCAAGCGATCGCTGTCGCCGGGGACAATGGCCAATCGGAAGGGGCGTTCGTCCATCTTGAAATAGATCGTGCCATCGTCCGGCATGCCCGGTGCGACCATCAAACCCAGCACCTCGGTGCCGAACTCCAGCCACTTTTGTGGATCAGTCGATTCGATCAGGACATAACCCAAGCTGCGTATATTCATTGCCAACCTCGCCAAATACAATTAAAAAAATCGATGAGTCTCAGTGCTGTTTGATTCAGTTTCCGCCGAGGAACGCCAGGACTTCCTGATTGAACATCTCGGTGTGCTCCACCATCACCCAGTGACCGCATTCCGATACGACAATCAATTTGAGGTTGGCGCAATTTTTGGCCAGAGCCAGAATGCCGGTGTCGGGCATCATGCGATCGTTGGTTCCCCAAAATGCCAGTACCGGACAGCTGAGCTCGGCCAGGCGATCGGCCAGATACGGGATCGCCATGGTCCACATTACGTGGCCGTTCATGAGGGCCATAATTTGCGAACGCTCCTCGACCAGTTCGTCGGTGGCGTGTTTCGGGTCGTGTGTTAAACCGTGTGCAAACAAGTCCTTCATTACCGCGTGGGAAATCGGTTCTCCTGAGCCGTATACCTCGAACATTTTTTTCATACCGGGCATTTCCAGATACTCTTCGCGCTGGCTCATGCCGCCGGGGGCCATTAGAATCAGTTTTTCCACCAACTGTGGATACTCCAGCGCCAGACCCAGGGCGACCGCGCCCCCCAATGAATTGCCGACCAGACAACAACTTTGAACACCGATCGTATCCAGCGTCTGTTTGACGCATTCGACGAAAAAGGACAGCGGGTGGTCGACATCATTCGGCTTGTCAGAGAAACCGAAGCCCACCATGTCAGGCACAATGCAGCGATAACCGCGCTCCGCCAGCCACAGATAATTGGTCTTGAAATTACTGTGACCGCTGGCGCCGGGGCCCGAGCCATGCAGGAAAACTACGACCGGTCCGGTGCCGCGATCGATATAGTGCATGCGGTAGCCGTTGGCGCAATCGGCGTAATTTCCCTCGGGTAAAACTCCATTGAGAGCCATAGATAATTCCTGAATTGTTGAAGTTATTGGATGTGTCTCCAGCGCGTACGGTAGACGGTTCGCAGCTTGCGCTCAGAGGCTTGGGTCGGTGTTTTCCTGATCGAAAAGAATACCGCCGAGGTTGGTGGCAAAGGGCTCAGAGATATTCGCAATATGCGCCTGACTGGCAAAGATATCCTGGTGTCGGCCCAGCATTTCACTGCCATTTCTAATGCCGCCAGATCCGGCAGCTTTGAGCATCCTGGAGGAAATAGCCAGGCACTGATCCGCTACCATTGAGGTCTCGTAGCGGAAATACGCGCGATCTTCCAGGGCAATTGAATTGCCGGATATGGCCGCTTCCATCAGGCGGTCAAAGTGGCTGAACATCGTAAGCTTCATGCGTTCTATGCCGGCTTTCGCGTCGGCGGCTACTTTCCTCGCAGTGGGATCGTTCCTCATCGGGACGGGGCCGGCAACACGTGTTTTACCCACTTCGCAATAGTGTTCGAGCACACCCTCGACGGCACCCAAAGAGGCGTTACACACAGCCCGGGCGAATACCTGCATGAAAGGCAGGCGATACAAAGGGGCTTTGGAGGCGTGTTTCTCGCCGCTGCTATCTTCACGCATTCTGTGCACTCTATGCGTGGGGACAAATTTGTTGTCGACCACGATATCGTGGCTTCCGGTCCCTTGCAGTCCTACCACATCCCAATTTTTCTCAATCGTGTAGTCCGTATCGGGAAGGAGAAAAGTGGAGTAGTTCTGCATATCCCAGGGCGCTTTTTCGGTCGGCACGACCGCGCCGAGAAACACCCAGTTGCAATGCTCGCAGCCACTTGAGAAGCTCCAGCGACCGCTGAGCATAAACCCGCCCTCGACCGGTGTGACCGCGCCCATGGGCGCATACGAAGACGATATCAAAACGGCCGGATCAGCGCCCCACACATCCCTGGATGCCTGTGGGTCAAACAAATTCATCTGCCAGTTATGCACTGCCACCACGCCCAGTACCCAGGCGCTGGACATGCAGGCTTTGGCCAGCTCCAGCCCCACGGCATAAAATACTTGAGGATCCATCTCATAGCCGCCGTACTCCTGCGACTGCAGAATTTTGAAGAAGCCTGCTCTATGAAAATCGGCGATGGATTCATCGGGTATTCTGCCCTGCGATTTGCATTGTGCTGCCCGCTCGCGCAGCACCGGCTGTAGATTCCTGGCTGCTTCAATCAATGCCAGTGCACGGGGTGAGCCCATGCTGAATGCCGAACCATTGAGCTCAGTTTCCGCCAAATTGTTCACAGTATCTCCTTACCTGCATTATCGTTTTAGTCTGATGACTTGCCGAGGGTGACGCTTTTGTCGGCGCTAACGATAGCTTGGGTATGTAGAGAAAATAAGATGCTGTCGGTAAATTTACTGTGCACGAATAGGCTGTAATGCGGCCGGTGTTGCTCGCCGAGAACTGTGCTCGATAGACTGTGATACTTGCGATCCGTCACTCAGGCGAGCAGGCCTGTTCGCTCAAAGTGCTGAGATATTCGCTCTTCAGGCCTGCTCGCCTGCCCACTGCCACGCGTCGGTACGGCGCTCGATCGGCTGTGATGCGCGCGATCCGTCCCTCAGACTTTACGAACACCCTTATAGATCATCTTGCGCACCGCCAGCGGAAACAACAGCGTACGAACGATCCAGCTGGGAAAGCGAAAACTGCTGCCGTCGGGTTGGAACACGCGTAGACCGTTTTTCTGTACGCCAAATACGGAACCCCAGCGGTAGCGTGGCGGCTCGTAGCGCTTCATGTCATCGTCCCGGCCTTCCAGGTGCGCGCGAATATTGTGCCCAAGCAGGCGGTACCCCCAGTTGCGTGCGGAACTGCGGTTGGGGTCTGATGCTGCGATATCGCCGACCGCAAATACATTGCTGTAGCCCTCCACCCGCAAGCAGTCGTCGGTTCTGACGAAGCCTTGCGCGTTGAGCATGTCGGGTGGAATAAAGTCGTTATTGGGCACCATATTGCCGATGGCCCACAGCGTAATATCAGCGCTGAAACTGTCCTGCCCACCGCTCCATGCAACGGGCTCCGTGGTGAATCGGTCACATTGAAAACCGTCCGGGATGATCGCGCGGTGGCCAGAGTGTAAATGCACGCCCGCTTTCCTCAGCTGCTGCTCAACGCGCAGGCGCGCTTTGGGGTGATAACCGGGTAGCGGCTGTGGCTCGCTGAAGAAAAAGTGCACGGATTTTTGCGGGTAGCGTGCCGCGAGGTTGGCGGCAACGCTGGCGCCGGTAGCGCCGCCGCCGATGATGGCTATTGTCTGTGCTTGTAGCAATTGCTTTGAGGTGTCGTCGATGGTCTGGTTGATTTCGCCCACATCTTCCAGCGCATTGTTGCGCCAGAAGCCGTTGGTTACGCCAGAGGAAATCACCAGTGCATCGTAGGGTTCTACGTGTGCTGTGCCGTTCTGCGAGTGCACAGTAACGGTGCGCTTGTCCGTATCAATCGCGCTGATCAGCCCCTGCAGCGTCCGCACCCCGTCCAGCTTTTCGTAGCGCGCAAAGGGCATAAGATAGTCTTGCTTCCAGCGCTGTGGCTGGGTCAGGCGCATGCCCAGCTCCTGGCCGCTCACCAGACAGGGCTTGGGGCTAATCCCGGCGATCTCGAAGTCCTCGCCCAGATTGATAGCCACCAGCAGGCCGGTGTCGCCGAAGCCGGCGATCACGACTCTTTTTTTCATTGCGGGGGAGTCGATGTGAGAGCGCTAGCTAGCGCATTCCCAACACATTCTTCATAAAGTGCGTACCAAAACGGCTGATACGCTGGGCCGCTACGGCCAGTGGGCTCTGGTCGAGGTAGTTGATCTGCACCATACGACGCTCACCCACGTAGCGGGTGTGGCCGTGCCAGGAGTGGTCTGTGCGCCGAAAGGCTATCATCGAACCGCCCAGCGGCGGCATCTGCAGGACGTAACTCTCGATATCGTCTTTGGAGCGCAGTAGGCGCAATTGTCCGTCCGGGTGGTCCCATTGCTCATTGAAATAGACCAGTACCGTGATGACCTTGCTTTTGTGATCGGTGTGAATATTGCCATCGGTACGCTCGCAGAATTTGCGTACGGTCACCGTGGTTGGCAGCGAGGCCAGTTCCATGTCGAACTTCTCGCCCAGCACGGTGGCCAGTGCCGGACCGCGCAGTTCCTCCATCAGCGCTGCAAACGCGGGGCCATAGCTCAGGCTTTCAAGCGAGTGATTGGCGGCGGTGTCGATAGCGGGGTAATCGCGATTCACCTGCGCAAGCGCATCGGCGCTGAAAAGCTCCGGCACCACGAGATAATCGTAAGGGTCGGTTTGCAGGGGAGTGGCGCGTAGCGCATCGATATTGAGTAGCGACATCGGGACATTCTAGTACGCCAGTTGATACTCCGGCAAGGCAGTGGGGCGGCTCAGGATGTTAATAGTGCGGTAAATCAACACTTGCTCGCTTAGTGCGGAAAAAGCCGTTTTACGGTACTATTTGCCGCCTTTTGAGTCTGTTATCGAGGATGTTCCTGCACATGGCCGATAAGGCACACGTCGTGTTACGCCACATTATTCTGGCGCTCTGTTTCTGGTTGCCGGCCTCGCGTCGCAAGGCAATGGATCGCTGGCTGCGCGGTCGTGAGGAATTCAAGAAACTGCAGCGCAGTGATTGGGTGCTGATGAGCTGGGGCAAGTCGGGGAGGACCTGGCTGCGCGTTATGCTGTCGCGAGCCTATCAGCTCAAGGGCAATCTCGATGCCAGCGAACTGTTGGATTTCGATAACCTTAAACAGCTCGACTCACAGCTGCCTGCGGTGTTTTTCACCCACAACAACTATTTGCGCGACTACACTGGCAATCAGCAGTCCAAGAGCCATTTTCAGGGCAAACGTATCGTGCTGCTGGTACGCGATCCACGTGACGTGGCGGTCTCACAATTCTTTCAGTGGCAGTTCCGTATGCGGCCCAATAAAAAGTTCATCAACGATTATCCCCCACACGGCGCAGCCATCGACGCTTGGGATTTCGTGTTGGACAAAGAGGCCGGCGTGCCGCGCATTGTCGACTACTTCAACGGCTGGGCCAAGGCCATCCCTGAACTGCGCGATGTACTGGTGGTCCGCTACGAGGATATGCGTAAGGATCCCGGCGCAGTGCTGGCTGAAATTCTAGCCTTTACCGGCACGGCTGTGACGACTGAACAAGTGCAGGAAGCAGTGGACTTTGCCGCCTACGACAATATGAAAAAAATGGAACAGGATAAATTCTTTAAAGGCAGTGGCGCGCGCGTCAAGCCCGGCGATAAGAACAACCCGCAATCCTTCAAGGTGCGCAAGGCCAAGGTGGGCGGTTATCGCGATTACTTCACCGATGAACAGTGCGAACAGCTGGAGCAGATGGTCGCACAGCTGGACCCGGTGTTTGGTTACGGCGGGCAACAGACATGAATCTGGCGATCCAGAATATCCGGCAGCTGTGGCAGACCGGCCGAAAGAAATTATCGCGCCGCATATTGCACTGGCAAATGCGCGGCCAGCCCGAAGCAGAGATCCTCGCCGCTGAGCGCAAACTGCGCGGCGTCGAACAGTTCGACAAATTGCAACGTGCCGACATTGTTGTGGTGTCTTTTGGCAAGAGCGGGCGCACCTGGTTGCGGGTAATGATCTCCCATTTGTTTCGTGTGATGTATGGCTTGCCCGAGAACGCTGTGCTCGGCTTCGACAATTTCCACAATCTCAATAACGCCGTGCCCAAAACCTTCTTCACACACGATAACTATATCAAGGACTACACCGGCGATTCGCTCACCAAAAAGCCGTTTTACGACAAACGTGTCATTCTGCTGGCGCGCGACCCCCGCGATGTGGCGGTATCGCAGTTTTTCCAGTGGAAATTCCGCATCAAGCCGACCAAGGTGGCAATCAACAACTACCCACCGCAGGGCAGTGATATCAGCCTGTTCGACTTCGTGATGGGCGATAACGGTGGCAGTCTGCGCGCCGTGACCGACTACCTGAACCTGTGGGCGCAGGAGATGAGCAAGATGGAACACTTCCACCTGCTGCGCTACGAGGACTTGCGCGCCAGACCCCGTGAAGAACTGCGTCACCTGTTGGACTTTATGGACGTGGATGCCAAAGACGCGCACGTCAATGCGGCGGTGGATTACTCCTCCTACGAAAACATGAAGAAAATGGAAAGTACGCAGCAGTTTCGCCTTGCCGGCGGCCGCATGATGCCCAGAGACAAAGACAATCCCAACAGTTTCAAGGTGCGTCGCGCCAAGGTCGGCGGTTACCGGGATTACTTCACTGACGAAGAAGTGGCTGCCATCGATCAGCGCCTCGCTGAGACGCTGGATCCGTTGTTTAACTATAAATAGAGTGCGTTAGCGGGCCATTATAATTTCGCCCCATCTTGCTTGTAGCTACCGAAGAAAACCATATCATTCTCCGCATCCTGCGGTCGCTCAAACGTATTCGCGGTCGAGATATCAAAAGGCTGGGACAATCAGGTCGGCACGGGCGCGAGGTGTCCGTATTACCATTGCTCGATCTCGAGGACCAGCTCCTCCTGGTAATTGCCGGATAGCCTCAAGAGCGTCTTGTTTGGGCTTGTTCAGTTGCATAGGTAAACTCCCTTAACACGTGGTGCAGTGTTGGATAGTAAAGTACACCACCTAAAAATCCCACCGATGCGTAGCATCCGATTCATGCTCGACCTCGTCACTACTGGGTTCTCGCCTAGCGTATTCGTCCGCGCCTGAACAAATACTCCGGGTCACACAATTAATGCGGGCTATACGATAGTGCGTTGGACGTATTTTCACTAGTTAACCCTATGTTTTATATATATTATATTTTCAATATACTGTATATTTATACAGTATTTTCGCAAGGACGCCGAGGATCTCCGCCATGAACTATTTCCCCGTTTTAAGCACACAAATTTCGGCCCGCGAACTGGCCGCACTCGAAGACGAAATCACCGAACTCGCCGCGCATATCAACGCTGCGACGTACCGCTTGCTTACCTTGATCCATGAATTCGACGAGCGCCACGGCTGGAGTGGCGCCGGTCTCAAATCCTGCGCCCACTGGCTGAACTGGAAGTGCGGCATCAACCTTGGGGCAGCGCGCGAGAAAGTGCGCGTTGCTCACGCGCTGCAAGCGCTGCCGCAGATCAGCTCGGCTCTGCGCAGAGGCAGCATCAGCTATTCCAAGGTGCGCGCGATGACACGCGTCGCCACTGCACAGAATGAGGACTACCTGATGATGATTGCCGACCACGGCACGGCGTGCCATGTCGAGCGACTGGTGCGCAACTACCGCAAGGTGAAACGCAGCGAGGCGCTGGCGCGGGACAACCAGCACCACGCACTGCGCGAACTCAACTGGCATATCGACGACGATGGCAGCTATGTACTCAAGGCGCGACTAAGCCCCGAGCAGGGTGCCCGTATTACGCAGGCGCTCGAAGCAGCAACGTCGGCAATTCGGGAAGAGCAGTGCAATGCGGCGGATGACGTTTCCGCGGAAACGCCGGTTGCAGCACAACGTGCAGATGCACTGGAACGCATGGCTGATGACTACCTCTGCGGCGCACTTGCCACCGAAACTGGAGGCGAACGAGTTGTCAAAGGCGGCGACCGCTGCACACTTCATCTGCACACCGATATGAACACGCTCCACGCAGACGGTGACGGTGCAGAAAGCGAGCTGGCATCGGGTGGAAGCGTTTCCGCGGAAACGTCGCGCCGGCTGGCCTGCGACTGCGGCGTGGTGCACTGGTTGGAGGATGCAGACGGCACCGCACTGGATATAGGCCGCCGCACTCGCAGTATTCCACCGGCAATCCGCCGCGCACTGGACCGCCGCGATGGCGGCTGCCGCTTCCCTGGCTGTACTGCGCGGCATCACGTCGACGCGCACCATATCCGCCACTGGGCCGACGGCGGTGAAACCCGCCTCGATAATCTGCTACTACTCTGTCGTCACCATCATCGTTTGGTACATGAAGACGGTTATAGCTTGGTCATGGATGAGTCATGCAGGCCAGTATTTACTGCACCCAATGGCAAGCTGATCCCGAGTGGCCCCGATACACGTTTCCGCGGAAACGTGTTTGCGCTTACCACAGCCAATCAACGTGAACAGATAGAAATCGACCCGGGCACACTGGTGCCGCTGTGGCGCGGGGATGTTATGGACGATGGCATGGCAGTGGACGGGTTGATTCGGCGGGAGTAATGGTCGAGCAATAACCGTTGGTTGATCGGCTTTGGTGACGGCGCACCGAAGCCTGTATCTTCCCTGCCCCCCTTAGGGACTAGTCTCCAGCCACTTCAAGCCCCAATCAGCTGCAGCGCATCGGGCCGCAAATGACCCTGAGCGATTTCATCCCGCAGCAATGCTTCGGAAAACTCGCCATCCTCCAGCGCCTCACGCACCAGGTTGAAAAAGAAGGCCTCCTGACTGGGATCGGGGTGAGCGTCGTAGGTGCCGGCGAACTTGTAGTCACCGAAGAGCGCGCGGCGACCGCGGCGCAGCCAGTGACGGGGGGGGAATAGCTGAAAGGTATCGGCCGGACGATAGTCGATCTTCAGGCCGGTTTTCCAGGGCTGGGTTTTACGTTTGGTGTTGTGCAGCAGTTTGGTATTGGCATCCAAGTGATCGAAATCGTTCCACTGGCTTTCGAGCGCGGCAATGGTGCCGGGCTTTTCCAGCTTTAGCGACACCCAGTCCATGTAATCGCGTTTCACTGGTTTGAACATCTCGGCGAAGTTGCTCTCAAACTGCCAGTGTTTGAGTTTGGCGCAGTCCAGCAGCATCACGCTGCTGGCGAAGGCACCTTTGCGGCCTTTGCGACCGGATTTGGGGCGGCACATGATCGCGGCACCGGCCATATCCCGTTGTAACAGCTCCCAGATATCGCCGATGGCGAAAATGTCCGGATCCATGATGACAGCGCGACCCTCGTAGCCCATCAGCTGCGGCGGTGTGAAGCGCAGCGGCGTGAAGGATTGCAAGTCGTCGTTGAGCCAGGGTCGCATTTCGCCATCGCGGCGGTACAGCTGCCCTTCGCGTTCCAGCATGCAGGGGTAGCCTTTCACCTCAACCAGCTTCACATCGAACTGGTCGGCGTGCGCGGAGCGTTTGCGCAATGAGTAGCGGCTCACCAGTGCGCCCAGCATTTGTTTGTGGTTGGTGTGTATGAAGACTGTGGGTTTCAAACTGTTTCTTCTCGCGAGTAATCTGTAGGATAGTTTACCGCCAGCACGCTGATCCATAAACGACTGGCTTTGGCAATTTTTGGAGCGATGCTCCCCGGCGGCGCGCCGTATACCGCGATAACACTGACGAGGAAGCCGCTTGGGCGATGGAACGATCACAGTCTGGTGCCTGCTCGGCAAGAAGGCGGGCGATAATACCCAGGTGCGCGCGCTGGCTGAGGAGCTGGGCTGGGGCTTTCAGGAAAAGCATATCACGGCGCGCGCCCGCGAGCTGATGGTGCATCTCGGTGGGGGCGCCACTCTGGCCGGCATCGATCGCTCGCAGTCGAGTGAACTCGCGGCGCCGTGGCCGGATATCGTCATCAGCGCCGGGCGTCGCAACGAGCCGGTGGCACGCTGGATTGCGCAGCAGTCCGGGGGCAGGGCTCGCCTCGTACATATCGGCCGTCCGTGGGCTCCCCTGTCCACATGGGACCTGATCATCACCACACCGCAGTATTTTTTGCCCGAACAGGCGAATATTGTACACAACAGCCTGCCTCTGCATCGCCTCACGGTGGAAGATCTCCTGCGAGCCGAGCATTTCCGGCCGCAGTTTCAATCGTTGCCGCGTCCCTGGGTGGCGGTATTGATGGGCGGCGACAGTGGCCGTTTTGTGATGACACCCGAGAAGGGCCAGCGTCTGGGCAGGCTGGCCCAGACACTGGCGCTGGCCGCCGGAGGATCGGTGTTGGCGGCTGACAGCCCGCGCACGCCGCGCGCTGCCGGTGATGCGATGCAGGCGCAACTGCAACAGCCGTTTTTCTGTTATCGCTGGGGCGATTCGGGCGATAACCCCTATCAGGGGCTGCTGGCGCTGGCGGATGCTTTTGTCGTGACGGGAGAATCCATGTCCATGCTGGGCGAGGCGGTGGATACGGGTAAGCCGCTGTACATCTTTGACGTGGGCGATGCCGACAGCTGGTGGCGTCTGCCGCACAATTACGGCTACAAGCCGCTCACTCACCGGTTGGCGATGCGCTTTGGCCCGAGGCGTATGCAGCGGGATATCGGCAATATTCAGGATGTGCTGGTGGATTCCGGCAGGGCGCAGTGGCTGACGCACGAGACGGTTGCCCCGGCCGCGCAGGCATTGCTGTCTCAGATGCAGGCTGCTGCCGCCCCGGTTAAACAGGACTCTATGGTGCGCGCAGATTTACAGCGGGCGGTGCGGGCGGTCAGGCAGCTTGTGACAGCGCAGTAAGGGGGTGCAGGGGGGCGGGGGGTAGATCAGGTGTCTGTGCCAGAATCTCCAGAGCGTCGTGACGCACATGGTTTTGCGCCATTTCCTTGCGCAAAAAATCTTCGCTAATTTTGCCCTGTTGCACGCATTCCTTGAGCAGGCCAAAGAAAAACACCTCCTGGTTGCGGTCGGGGTGCTGTTTGTAATTTCCCAGAAAGGCGTACTCGCCAAACAGCTTGCGCCGCGCTCGCATCACCCATGCAGCAGGTGGGAACAGCCGGAATCGCTCCGCTGGACGCCAGTCGGTGGGCAATCCGGTTTTCCACGGCTGGGTCTTGCGCCGTGTGGTGTGCAGCATTTTGGTCTGCAGGGTAAATTTGTCGAAGTCGTTCCACTCGGATTCAAAAAAATCCAGGCTGTCGCGCGGTTCTTCTTTCAGGCAGATCCAGGGCTGGTAATCCTGGGTGAAATCAAACATTGCCTCAAACTTCTTGTGCGCATCCCAATGGGTGAGCTGTGCGCAGTCGAGCAGCATTACGCTGCTGGCCATGCACTTGTCCACCAGCCCCTTGGGCCCGGAGCGCATGCGGCACATGATGGCCTTGCCCTGCATGTCACGGCTGAGTAGTTCCCAGATATCGGTGACGGCGAAAATATCCGGGTCAATGACCACGGCGCGACCCTCGTAGCCCATCAATTTAGGTGGCATGAAACGGGTCGGGGTAAAGGACTGCAAATCGTCGTTCATCCAGGTCCGTTTGACACCATCACGCAGGTATTCCTGGCCTTCGCGCGCGGCAAAGAAGGGGTAGTCACGGGTGTCCATGATCTGCACGTCGAACTTGTCATTATTGGTGGAATAGCGGCGCAGGGCGTGCTCGGCGACGATGGCACCGGTAATCTGCTTGTGGTTGGTCTGGATAAATACGCAGGCTTTCATGGGCTCGCCAAGCTGTCAAAAGGTGACTTTATTGGGCGGAAACTATAAAGGAATACGGCCTGTTTTTCCATTTTCCGGGGCCCGGTTTCAGCGTGAATAGTACGCGGTATAGAGCCTGCTTACTTGAAGATGCCGCGGCGATACAGGCCCCAGAAGAACGCCCACATGTAGATGAGCGGCGCGCGTCTGACCTTGTCCGGGATGCGGACTTCCTCGCCGGAATGGCGCTCCAGCTTCCAGGCGATGTAATCGAGCCCGCCGTCAAAGGTAAACAGGGCCTTGACGACCCTCGCTATCGATAGCAGCTTGCCCTGTCCGCGGCGCAGCGCCCATGCAGCGGCCGAGGTGCTGCGTTTGAGACGGCCAATATGGCAGCGGTAATGCCAGTCCCCCTCCTTCTCATACAGCGTAAAGCCGTAGCCGAGGCGTGGCGCGTGATGGTGAGTCATGGTGATGTAGAACTCCCGGGAATATTGCGCCAGTTCCTGTGCCCGATCACTGCGCTCGGTGCGCAGTTCTGTCGCATAACTCAGGCCCAGCGAGCGCTCCCAAAGCGATGTGAGGCTGCCCTCGGGCGGCAGTGCCGGCAGGGCGTTGCGCAGCAGCGTGTGCGTTGCCTGGGTTAGTGCGGCCTGTATCTGTTCCCGCATTTGTTCGTTGCGGACGCTCAGCATACGCGTCGGCTGTGCGAAGCGACCCCAGATATACGACTCGAACCACACCGGCGTGCACCCTCGCTGGAAGTCCCGCAGGGAAATCACCGTGACTTTGCTGCGCAGCATCTTGCTTGCGGGCGCGTCGCCCATCGCGCGTTGTTCGGCGTAGAAAACATTGGGCGGGAGCAGCCAGTTGGCTGCGGCCAGCACTGGGCTCTGATACGCGGTGCTATAGCGATCGCAGATCAGGTACAGATCGAGCAGTCCGTCGTAGATATCGCCGCTGCGCAAACAGGAGCCATACACCAGTGTGCAGCAAATGGTACCGTTATAGCGCGCCTGTAGTTGCGCGAGCAACGCGGCAAGCGTTGGATCGTTGGCGGCATCAGGGCCGGCGACAAACGGGTAGGTGTTCACAGGCGCAAAAAATCCAGCGGTTCGCTGGCGTTAATCTGCGCTGCGCTGGCGACCTCCACCAGTTCACCGTCGAGATTGATTTTGCCCGCCATCGCCAACCGAATCCGATTGGCGTTGTGGCTGCGGTAGCCACTTGGGGGTACCGCATTGCGGTTGGGGTGGCCGCGCACAATGGAGAAAAAGGTGCGCGCGAAGCGCGTACAGCCCTGTTCCATAAGGGTCAGGCGAATTGCGCCCGGTTCCTTGCTCCAGAAGGGGCGCATGCCAAAGGACAGG
Source organism: Halioglobus sp. (assembly GCA_037969215.1). Taxonomy (GTDB): domain Bacteria; phylum Pseudomonadota; class Gammaproteobacteria; order Pseudomonadales; family Halieaceae; genus Marimicrobium. The sequence continues at coordinate 10,982 of JBBKWY010000018.1, read as the reverse complement.
CGTTGCAGCGTGCTCACGGCGAGGATGAGAGTGTCGTATTGTGTCGGTTCGCCGTCATCCAGAGTCAGTGTGATGTCGACATGTCGGTTAAACGTGGGATCGTTGCGCAGCACGCCCCACACCGTGCGCAACGTACCCAGAGCGAGGCTGAAATCGTCGCGCAGGCCGCGAGAGTGTATTTCCCGGTGTGCGTATTCGGTACCGTGAATGACAGCACCGCCCCCGAGGAACATGCAGTACCGGGGGACCGTGTCGTCATCGGTCATCACTCGCATCAGCGTGCGTTGCATCAATTTTCCTGTTGTATCCCGCTCGCCGTCGCACCACTGGCAAAAGTGTGTCATTGCCTTGCGCAGGGAACCGCGCACGCCGATATCACCCGCGTTCATGTTCGCCGTGCCACCTGGCAGTATCGCAATAAGTGGCGGCCGGTCAAATACTTTGGATTCCAGCAATTCGCCCAGAATTGCTGACACCGTGCCATCGCCGCCGTTTATCGCCAGTACGCCAATTTCCAGGTCTGCAAGTTCCCGCAGTGCGGGTGCGATATCGGCCGTGCTGTGGGTGATGCGGTGATGTATGCCGGGCTGCTGCTCAATACGCGAACGAATGCCCTCGAACTGGTCTCGGTTGTGGCCGCTACCGGGGTTGCTGATCAAACCTACCGGGCAGGCCAGCCGTTTCACTACGGCGCGGTCCTCATGGTCACAGATTTAAGATTGATTTCGGTACTGCCAATGCGCGGCGCATCGCCGCGGATCTGCAGTGGCAGGCCGGTTTTGGGGTCAAAAAAGAGAATGACCTCGCCCTCCAGTCCCAGCACACTGAAATCATTGTCATCTTCCTGCGTACCTTCGGGGCTGGCTTGTATGGCTACGGCCCGTGTCTCGACCTTGCCGCTGACTTTCTCCTGCCCGGTAACCTTGTAATCGGCGTCTACTGGAATGCCATTGCCGCTGGTAAGCTTGACGCGATAGAAATTCAAATCGGTGTTCACGATCACTTCCATGGATTTGCCCGGTCCCTGTGCCTGCAACTGCGAGGCGAGGAGCACCAGCATGTAAGGACTGGTGACAACGGTGCTGCCCCTGGAGGCTGGGTATTTCACATATTTGGTGTTGGTGACAGGCCACTGCGCAGGCGGTGCCTCAGTGTTAGCGGGAGAATTGCGACGCTCTCGCAGTATGTAATCCGCTTCGTACTGGTAGGATTTCATGCGCTGCTCTTCTTTGCCGCTGCTGGTGCGAGAGCGGGAGAAGACGCCACCGGTGGCGGGATCAAAACTCACTTCCAGCTGCTCGGAATTATCCACAACCGAGCTCAGGACTTCCAGCACCCACACGTTTGGCTTGCCGGCGACCGGGAGAACCTCGATCCGTGACCGGGCCGTGGCCCAGAAAGCTTTTTGTTCGTATTCCAGCACTTGCCAGCTCGGTAGGCGGGGAACGGTATTCTCGCTAGCCTGTGCGAGGCCCGCCATCGAGAGGGAGAGCAAAACAAGGAGAAATCTGGGTAGCTTGGACATGGAGGGCAACCATAATAATAAAACGAATGATTTTAGGTCAGCACTGCGGGGCCACAATGTTTCCGAAGGCGCCGACAGGTGTCTGATCCGTCACAATTATACACGGTTGATCTCGATTCGCGCGAAGGCTGTGTCGCCTTGTTATTTTGTTGCAAATCAACTGCTTGCGCAGGAGCAGCGAAAGCCGTTAAAAATACCAGACAATCTTGAGAATAGCCTGTGCATCCTATACCCTTCGCCGCTTTACTCTGCCCTGATCAGGGGAATTCTACATGCATATGATTATCAAGCGGCTAATCAAATGGTTGGTACGCGCGATTTCGGTATTTTTACCAGAGGCCAAGGCGCATGAGCTGCAGCGCTGGCGTCGTGGCAAAGAAGAGTTCTGGAAGTACAACAACTGTGAGTACATTTTTGCCTCCTACGGCAAAAGTGGGCGTACCTGGGTGCGGGTGATGATCTCGCGCTACTACCAGTTGGTGTACAAATTGCCCGACAATATATTGATGGGGTTTGACAATTTCACACGTCTCAACAAGAACATCCCCAAAATATTCTTCACCCACGATAACTACCTGCGCGGTTTCACGGGCAACGTCAATTCCAAGAAAGACTTCTACGACAAGAAAACGGTACTGCTGGTGCGCAATCCGATCGACGTTGCTGTCTCCCAGTTTTTCCAGTGGAAGTACCGCATGCGGCCGGAGAAAAAGGCCATGAACAAGTATCCGCCGCATGAAGCGGATATCTCGGTCTATGATTTCGTGAAGGGCGAAGACCAGGGGCTTGCGCACATTGTCGACTTCCTGAACAACTGGGCGCGGGAACTGCCGCAGATAAAGAATTTGCTGGTGGTACGCTACGAGGACCTGCGCACGCATCCGGAGCGCGAGATGGCGCGCATTGTTGAGTTTCTGGGTATGGAAGCCAATGCGGACTTTCTGCGCGATACGGCCGAATTTGCCTCGGTGGAGAACTTGCGCAAGAAAGAGCAGGACAATTATTTCTGGCGCAGCGGCAGCCGCGTGCAAGCCAAGGACGTCAACGACCCCAATACCTTCAAGGTCCGCAAGGCCAAGGTTGGCGGTTACCGCGATTATTTTGACGACGATCAAGTTGCGGAGCTGGATGCCATGGTAGATTCAAAGCTCCTGCCAGTATTTGGTTATACCAGCGCCGAAGCGGGGTAGTTCCGTGAACGACAAGTGTGTCTTCATTCACACCAATGAACGGCAGTGGCTGGGTGCGTTGGTGTCCGAGTATTCCTTTCGCCGCAATTCGGCCAGTGCCGACACGTTCGATGTGCAGTTCATTCATACGCGCGACTACCCCTATCTGAGTGCGAAAGAGGGGCAGAGCTTCCTGCGCGGCGGTACCAGCCGGGTCTGGCACATGGACGACCTGCAGTCCTTTACGCCACTGCGTTTTCTGCCGCCCAAGTTGATGAACTGGCAGGGGCGGGCCGTGGTGACCGATCCCGATGTGTTTGCTGTGGGTGACGTTGGCGAATTGCTGGAAATGGACATGAAGGGCACTGCGGTCATGGGCCGCCACCGCTCTGGCAAAGAAGGCAAGCGCGACCAGGTGGCCACCAGTGTGCTATTGCTGGACTGCGCGCGTTTGCAGCACTGGGATGCCGAGGCTGAGTTTGACCAGCTGTTTCGCAACGAGAAAGACTACAAAGAGTGGATGGTGCTGGGCTATGAAGATCCGGCCAATATTGGCTATCTGCCCGACTGCTGGAATGATTTCGATCATCTCGATGGCAGCACGCGCCTGCTGCACAACACCAAGCGCAAGACGCAGCCCTGGAAAACCGGTTTGCCCGTGGATTACACGCCAGCCGATAAATTCAAGGATAAGCCGCTGTTGGCGACGGCCAATCGACTGCGTGCAAAAGTATTCGGCGATTACGGTCTGTTAGGGCGCTACCGGGAACATCCGGATCTTGCCCAGCAGGATTTTTTCTTCGGCCTGCTGAAAGAGTGCCTGAAAGTCGGGCATGTCAGTGAGGAGCTGGTGCGGGACGAAATGCGCAAGAATCATGTGCGGCACGATGCCTTTGAGGTATTGGATCGCACTCCTGATTTACAAGCGAGGGCGGCATGAAATACCTGAATATTGAGAAATTGCGTAATCTGGGTACGGCGGATTTTCTGGCGACCAGGCCTTTTCCCTATTACAACGATGAGGGAGTACTGACGGCGTCGGGTTTTCAGGATTTGCTGGACAATATGCCGTCGCTGGACATGTTTGATAAAAAGTTTGGTGGTGAGCGCCGCGCCGGACAGGCGCCGCATGACCGCTATTCGCTGGAATACACGCCGGATATGCCGGTACCCACGCCCTGGAAGGAATTCATTGGAGAACTTTGCTCCGACGCTTACCGCAGGGAAATAGAGCGACTGCTGGGGGCAAAAAAGGTGGAGTTTCGTTTCCATTGGCACTATACGCCCAGTGGTGCGGACGTTTCGCCACATTGCGATTCCCGCCGCGAACACGGTTCACACCTGTTCTACTTCAATTCGAAAGACGATTGGGACCCCGCCTGGGGTGGCGCGACCCTGATCCTGGATGATGGCGGGCGTCTGGACTACAACTCCGCACCCGCGCTGGACGCGTTCGACGGTATTACCGAGTGTAAATCCATTGGCAACTACAGTGCGCTGATCAAGCGGGGTGATCATGGCTGGCACGCTGTCAGGCCTATCGATTGCCCCGAAGACCGGCTGCGCCGCGTTTTCATCATTGTGGTCAACCCCGACAACCTGTTCTGGAAAGTACGTGACAGAATTATCGGCAAGAACATTCAGCGTTTCTGATCCACAGCCGGTGCCCCAGAGTGAACAACGGCTTTGCCTGGGGGAGCGGGATGTCGATATCTGGCTTTGCTCGCGTGAGCGGGTGGCCAGCTCCGACGAGTTCAAGCGCAGTGTCCTCTCGCGCTACGCCCCGGTAAGACCCGCTGACTGGCAGTTCGCCATCGGTGAGCAGGGTAAACCCTGTCTGGTCGACGCGGCACATCCACTGGATTTCAATCTCAGCCACAGCGGTGACTGGTTGGCCTGCGCGGTCACGGCGGGCGCCCCGGTGGGTGTGGATATCGAAGCGTGCAAGCCCAAGCGCGACGTGATGACCCTGGCTCGCCGCTTTTTTCGCGAGGAGGAGGTGGCATCGCTGGAGTCTTGCGATAGCGCCGCTCAGCGCGAACAATTCTACGATTTCTGGACGCTGAAGGAGTCTGCCGTTAAAGCCCGCGGTGGGGTGCTGGTGTCGGGCCTGGATACCCGCGGTTTTGCATTGACCCACAAAAGTGGTGCGGCGCTGGAGCCGTGTCACATTGCGTTGACGACCCCTGATGAGGCCGTGACAGCACAATACTGCCTGCTCGATCCCTTTCCCGGATACCGTCTGGCGATCTGCTGGCTGCCCAACGCACCGCTGCAGCCGCAGTTACGCGCATTCGAGCTGTGTGAGTCGGGGGTGTGCCGGACACTCAATCTACCGCTGCGGGCCAGTACCTGGCTGGATTGAAGAGGGTGCCGGCACTTACGATTTTCCTGCTAAACTGCACCATTAGACCCACTACGACCATTACAGGCGAATTCCCCCACCATGATCATCGATCAGTACTTTAGCGAGCCCAACGGCCGCATCAGCTTCACGCGTGAGCAGGGCAGTAACTTTGCCAAACAAATGGCGAACGATTTCAACCCCCTGCACGATGCCGATGCCACGCGCTTTTGCATCCCCGGTGATTTGCTATTTGCCGTCATGCTGGCCAAGTATGGCATCAGCCAACACATGGAGTTTGTCTTCTCCGGTATGGTGACGGCTGGCGTGGAACTGGTGTTGCCGGAGCCCTCGGGTGAGTTGCTTATCAACGATACCAACGGTCGTGAGTATTTACGCGTCAAGCGCGCGGGTGACACCACCCCGGCGGAGTTGCTGATCCAGAACCTCACACAGAGCTATGTGCAGTTTTCCGGGCAGACCTTTCCGCACATCCTGGTGCCACTGCTCGCTGAACAAAAGATGATGATTAATCCCGATCGTCCGATGGTGATCTACCAGAGCATGACAATCGATCTCGACCGACTCGACATCGCCAATCCCCTGCTAAAGGGCGATTACAATACGCTTGAAATTAACGGCAAGCGCGGCAGTGTCGAATTGGCTTTCCATCTTGAAGACGGTGGCGAAGTGGTCGGGCGCGGCAAAAAGCATATGCTGTTAAGCGGTCTGCGCGAGTACGACGAGGCCAGGGTGGCCAGCGCGATAACGACTTACAATGACGGCAAGCAAGCATTTTCAGAACAATAGTATCTGCTCCGCCTTTTGCTCAATGGGCGTTGTGGTGCACGCGTTCCAGTTGCTTGGCTATCTGACGAGCCCAGTTGTTAAATACCCGGCGCACCTCGACCGCGTTGGTCAGGCTATTGTTGATACCCCACTGCGATGAGCCGGAGCGGGTGTCTTTGACCAGCGCCAGTACTTCACCGGTTTCAGAATCACTGAAGGTCACCTCCACACTCAGCTTGCCCCCGCCTTCCGATATCACCTGATTGCGCCCTGGCGGGCGGGAGCGACTGTCGTCCTTTGGGGCGGTGGGCGCGATACGGGTCAGCTTGGCGGTAATGCGCAGCACATTGTCGCCGATGCCATCGACCACGGGGAAACCGTCTTTTTGGGACAGTTGTTTCACCATTGCTTTCTGAAAATCCTGTTGCAGTCGCTGTTTGTCGGTGTCGGTCAATTCCCAGTTGCGGTACCCGGCCAGGCGCGACCCCGTTGACGGCTGGATGATCTCGACATTGTCGACCCCCAGCGGCGCCAGCAGTACAGCCGTGTATTTGCTGAACGGGGCCTCCGGATCCACATACACCAGTTTGGCGCTGGTGTTATCGACGCGCACCAGGTTGCCCTGAATGACCTCGGCATCCGCGCCGGTTTGAATCTGTGGAGGGCTTTGGCAGGCCACCAGCAACAGGGATGCCAGCGCGATGCCAGTGAGGGAGCATTTTACCGGGTTCATTATTTCCAGCCTCGTTTGTTGTCCGCCATCTCGCGCTGTTTGGCCTCGAAGGCGGCGCGCAACTGCGCCAGTTTCTCCGGGTTTCGATCGGAGGTGTCGTACGATTCGCGCGGGTCGCCCTCGAGGTCAAACAGCCATTCTTTCTGCGGTATTCCCGCGGCGACCGGCATGGCGTCGGTGCCGTAAAAAACACTGTTCGAACCGCGGTACTTGAAGTGTTGATCGCGCACCGCGAATAACGTCTCCTGATCATAGTAGTACAGATAGTCGTGGGGTGAGGGGCCGCCCTGCGTCAGCAGCTGGAGAATACTGCGGCCATCGAGAGTGCGGTCGGTTGGCGCTGGTAGCTGTAGCAGGTCCAGTACGGTGGGCAGCAGATCGATACCCATGGCCATCGCCTGTTCGGTTCTGCCGGGTGCAATGGCCGCGGGCCAATACGCGATGAATGGCACGCGCATACCACCCTCGAAGGTGTTGCCCTTGCGGCCGCGCTGGTCGCCGGCGTCGCCGAGGAACCACGGTCCGTTGTCCGAGGTGATGATGATCAGCGTGTTTTCCAGATTTCCGGTGCGCTCCAGTGTGGCGACGATGGCGCCGACACTGTCGTCAATCTCCTCCAGCACATCCCCGTAGAGTCCGGCCCTGGACTTACCGCTGCGCTCCTCTCGCACAGACAGCGGGTCGTGGGGAAAGTTGTGGGCAAAGTAGAGGAAGAAGGGTTGCTGTGCATGCTGCTCGATAAACGCGGTTGCTGCATCGGTGTAGCGCTCTGTCAGGTAGCGCTGGTCCACCGGGGCCTCGACGGCGATCTCGCGGTTGGCATACAGCGCGAACGGTTCCATGTCATTGCTGTACAAGGCGCCGTAATAGCTGTCAAAGCCCATGTCGTTGGGCAGTGAGGGACTGCGATCGCCGATATGCCACTTGCCCACCATGCCGGTAGCATAACCGGCGGCCCTGAGCAGGTCGGCCAGCGTAATTTCTTCTGCGGGCAGGCGCACGTTGGTGTGGGGCGCGGCAACGGTACTGAAAAAGAAGCTCTTGGCACTATCAGTGGGAAACACCACATTGGGGAGTCCGGCGCGCGGTGCCAGCCGTCCGGTGAGATAGCCGACACGGGCAGGTGTACAGACCGGTGCTGGCGAATAGAAGTCAGTGAGTACGACACCGTCGGCGGCGAGCTGATTAATATTGGGTGTGGCAATCATTGCACTGTTCCCGGCGCCGGCGCCAATGTCGCCGTACCCCATGTCGTCGTACAGGATGAAAACAATATTGGGTGCGGCTTTTGCGGTGATCTTGTGTTGGGCAATTTGTGTCAGGTAGTCCTGTTTGTTTTTAAGCCGGGCGTCGTCATCGGATTGCCCGCCAGTGGCCACGCGATAGCCGATTACCAGCGCGATGATCACCAGCAGCAGTAGCAGCGTACTGATCACTGCAGTGATCCTGTTCCAGATAAATGCGAGGCGTTTCATAACAAATTTGTTCTCATTAGGATGTCAGTTGGCTTTCGCTGTCGATATTGGGTGCGGCCGGTATGGATACTTGCACATTCGTCTGGTCCACTCAAATTCCCATGTGTGTACCATGAGGTAGATTGTGACAGGCGAGAGCACCATTATGAAGAATCTACAGGGTAAGGCCATTCTGGTCTGCGGTGGCGCCAGCGGCATTGGCGCGGCGACAGTGCGCCGCCTCAGCGCGGAAGGCGCCAGCGTCGGCATTGGCGATTTTAATATAGCGGGGGCGCAAGTGCTGGCCACCGAGTTGAATGCTGCCGGCGGTGAGGTAATTGCCTGGGAATACGATCAGGCCGAGGAACTCAGCATCAACACACTGGTGGAGTCGGCTGTCGCGCATTTTGGTCGGCTGGACGGCTTGTTCGCCAACGTAGCCGATCTGCAAACCATTCTGGTGGATGTGGATATTCTCAGCAATGACAGCGCCGTGTGGGAGCGCACCCTGCAGGTGAATCTGCTGGGCACAGTGCAGTTGGTGCGTGCGGTGTTGCCGACGATGTTGGCACAGGAGCGCGGTGCCATTGTGTTGACCTCCTCAGACGCAGCGATTGCAGGCGAGCCGGAGCGACCAGCCTACGCCGCGTCCAAGGCCGCGATCAATTCATTGTGCCGTCACGTCGCCTCAAAATGGGGCCAGAAGGGTATTCGTTGCAATGTGGTTTCCCCCGGGTTCGTGCTGACCGAGCAGTTGGATGCCAATATGGACCAGGCGATGAAAGACTGGATGCTCAAGGGCGCCCGCAGTCCCCGTCATGGCGCGTCGGAGGATATTGCCGGCGCGGTCACTTTTCTGTTGTCCGACGACGGCGAGTGGGTAAATGGCCAGGCGTGGCGGGTGAATGGCGGGGTCAGTTTTGGAAATTAATCGGCTTGAGAAAGTCAGAGGCGTTTTCCGCGCAGGTATTAACCAGTATTAGAGGAGTTAGGGAATGATTACTGAAAGCAGTGTCTCCAGCGAGGAGATCACTATCAACGCACCGGCGCAGATTGTCTGGGACGTGATCCTGGATTTCGATAACTACGGGCTGTGGAATACATTTTGCCCCGGTATGAAGGGTGAGCCGGTCGTCGGTTCGCCGCTTGAAATGCAGGTTGATATGGGTAACGGACCGCAGTTACAGGTGGAGTATGTAACGAAAATCGAGCCGATTCACACTATCGTCTGGTCGATGGAGAATAAACCCGACGACCCGGTGCACGCCGACCGCACACAGCGCATCACCCCTGTCGATGATCACAGTTGTCGCTACGTCACGATCGATGAATTTGGCGGTGAGTTTGCCGGGCCAATGCTTGAGCAAATGGGTGCGATTGTCGAAAAAGGGTTTAACGATTGCGCCGCCGGCCTCAAACAACGGGCGGAAGCCATTTACCGGGAACAGACCCGCTAATATCTCGTCCTGGCCGAGGGCCCTGCGGGACTTGGCAATGTGTGGAGCACACAATGGAAAAAAGCATTTACCTATTGGAAAAGCCGTCTGGGATGGCGGTGGAGTCGTTCAGGGACGAACTGCTCACACGCGTGGTGCCGCATTTGCAGTCACTGGGCGCGTCGCAATTGACCATCAATATCGCAGATCTCAATACGGCGATTGAACAGCAGGCGCCAGGTCGATTGATCGGGCCGTGGCAGACGCTATCTGCTGCCGTCGCCTATTGGCACGACTGCCTGGATGAGCGCGCGCCCATCGAGGCCAGTTTGCGTAAGATCAGTGCAACGGTTGAGGGCTATCTGGTAACAGAGTCCGTTCCCCAGCACTTCGACCCGGTATGGGAGGGGGGCGAACGGCGGCCCGGCGTCACGCAGTTTGGCGCCAACGGTAAACCGCCAAATGTGACCGACGAACAGTTTTACCATAACTGGCAGGTCGTCCATTCTGCGGCCTCTTTCGATCTGCACCCGCTGCGCTGGTCCTATGTGAGAAATGCGGTGGCGCGCCCATTGACGGCGAACGCGCCGGCCTATCGGGCCATCGTGTGCGAGCATTTTCGGGAGTTGGCCGATTTTACCGATGATGAACGCTATTTCGGCACGGCGGAAGCGGTGGCCGCGATGCTGGAAGAGCTAGCGGGTTTTTGCGACTTCAATACTATGGTCTCGGTACCGATGAGCGAGTACTACTTCAGGTAGCGAAACCGCTCGTTGGACAGCCTATAGTGCGCTGCATCCCATTCCTGGATCAGGAGGGGAAAATCAGTGGGTTAAGCTTGTCGAACGCTTCGTGCATCAACTGATTCCAGGATTGGCGAAGAGAATGCAGGTAGTTATCCTCCTCGTTAAAAATCAGGTAGCGCCCCGGCTTCAGCGTTCCCGTGTTCAAAAGATAGATTTCGACCGGTGGTCCGACGCCCAGGTTGCTGCGGATAGTTGCCTCCATGGAGACCAGTCCGCACAGGGCGGCGCGTTCGATCGGCGTATTCGGTTGAATGACACGGTCGAGAATAGGCTTGCCATACTTGGTTTCACCGATCTGTAAAAACGGCACCTGCGCTGAGCTGGCGATAAAATTGCCCTGGGAGTAGATCATGTAGAGGCCATTGTCCGCGCCGGCAATCTCACCGCCCAGCAGGAATGTGGTTTCAAAAATGGTGCCGCCGCCGGTATTGTGTTGTTGGCTCTCTACACTGACGCGGCCGATGTATTCAGATGCCTCATTCATATCCCGAACTGTCATCAGGCTCTGGGGCGCGTTGTCCTTGGTATCCCGTTCCAGTGTGGCGATGACAGATTGTGTGGTCGCCAGATTGCCTGCGCTACACAGTACGAATTGCCGCTGGCCAGGGACGCCAAATTTCCACATTTTGCTGTAGGTGCTGATATTGTCGACACCCGCGCTGGTGCGGGAATCCGATACCATCACAATGCCCTGGTCTACCTTGATGCCTAAACAGTATGTCACTG
>JBBKWY010000017.1:0-2905 GCA_037969215.1 Halioglobus sp. | reverse complement strand
AAACCTATTGATAACGCGCCGGAATGGACCGTCAGTTCCTACATCCAGTACGACAGGGATCTGACCGACAATCTGGTGGGCAAGGTACGCCTGGAGCACAGTTATACCGACAGCTACTATCTGGATCAGGATCTGGACTCGCACCTGAAGAACGATGCGGTGGATTTGATCAATCTGCGGTTTACCCTCAGCGATATGGACAACTCCTGGGAAGTCGCCCTGTGGGGCCGCAACCTGCTGGATGAGAAGTACTATAATTTTGGTATTGATATCCCGGTCGTGGGCGGCTTCGCTGGCGCCGTCGCACCCGGTGCGATCTACGGCGTGACAGTGCGCTTTATCAACTAGGCGCCCCGCGACCGGTTGTAGCACTGCGGATATCCACGTAAGAACAGGAGGCTGTAGCATGAGAGAAGAGACTATTATCTCGACAGATCAAGGTACCGGCCGCGTGATAGCGCCCCAGAAAACGGGCTTTTACTATAACTGGGGGCCGCAGGCCTGGATTGACATGTGGATGTCCAACTCCATGCTGGTGAAAAAGGCGATGCCCCTCATCAGCCACACCTTCGTACCGATTCTCCGTTTATCCGGCGACAGGGAGCAGGTTGACCGCGACTATGCCGACATCAAATCGCTGCGCGAAATCGTTGCGAGATTCGATTCCCCCAGGGAGAAATGGCGTAAACGCTACGGTAATTTTGTCCGCGAGGCTGAATGGTCGCTGCTGGAGTTACGCAAGTACTACAGCCAGAAGCAGTACGAGGAAATAGTGATCGGCACGTCTGTCGCCATCTCCCATGAGACCTCGCCTGAATTCCTCAAGATGATGAACAGCATGTCGGACAAAAATAAAAACAAAAAGACCAAACTGACGAAAGACGGCTCCCCCTCGAAACCGGGGCGCTGGAGTACCTTTATGTTTGAGACCTTTAACCCCGCCCACTGGCTGACCGGCCCAATGAAAGTGGCCGAGTTTGACCCCGCCAATGGTCTCACAGTACTGGAAATTCCCGATTGCGGCTGGCATACCTGTGGGCCCAAGGACAGACGCCCCAACCCCAACACGCTGCCCGAGGAAGGGTGCCTCAATATTTGCAAAGGGCCGTTTGAAGCGCTGTTTAATGGCGCCGACGGGGGTTTGAAAATAGAGTTTGACCCACATCTGCCAGAGACATCCTGTACCGTCAGAATGAGTTGGCAAGCCCAATAGGCAGCGCAGACGGTCGCCATGGTAAAACTGTCGGACATGTTCTACGCGCGAAAACGCCTGTGGCAACAGGAGCGGGAAATTGCGCAGTTGCGCGATGAACTCACCACGCTGCGTGCGCAGAACGACAGCATGCGCGAGGGCATGCGGCGCTGTGTGACCTGCGACTACCGCATCGATTTCAAACAGCGCCAGGATGCGCTCTGTCAGACAGAGCCCGCCACCAAACACTCACCATCGACACCGTAAACGCATCAGAGAGGCCCACCATGTCCGTAATTCTTGTCACCGGCAGCAGCACTGGCATCGGCCAGGAAACCGCACTGCATATGGCGCGCAGAGGCCACGACGTCTACGCCGCCGTGCGCAGTCCCGACACCGCCGTGGAGCTAAAAGAGAAGATAGCCGCAGAGAAACTACCTGTCACCGTCATCCGGCTGGATCTGGTAGATCCCGCCTCGGTAAAGTCCGCAGTGTCTGAGATCATGCAGCGCAGCGGCCGTATCGACGCGTTGGTTAACAACGCAGGAATCGGTGGCGGCCGCGCCGTTGAGGAGACCCCGGTTGCGGAGGCCCGTGAAATATTCGAGACCAACTACTTCGGCAACGTCAATGTACTGCTTGAGGTCACACCCATCATGCGCAAACAGAAGTCCGGCAGAATCGTCACTGTCGGCTCGCTGGCGGGACGTGTGGTGATGGGCTGCCACGCTCACTACTCAGCCTCCAAATGGGCGATGGAGGGCCTCAGCGAGGCGCTGGCCCAGGAAATGGCCGAGTTCAATGTAAAGATCGCCATCATTGAACCGGGCTGTGTACTGACACCCATCTGGGGCAAGGGCTCACTGCCCACAGAGCCCTCCCCCTACCAGAATTCCTTGCAGCGTCTGGGGCGGTTCTTTGAATTCGGCCTGCGCCGACCGGCCATGCCAACAGACGTGGCCGGTGCCATTGAACACGCTATCGAGTCGGACAAGCCGCACTTCCGCTACCCGGTTGGGCCCGATGCCGAAGAAACCATCGCCGCGCGCGCCAAGGTGTCCGACGACGAGTGGCTGGAGGCCAACTGTCTGCAGGGTGATGCGTTTCACGACCGCTGGCAGGAAATGGTAGGCGTGGACTACTATCGCGATTAGCGCAATTCGAGCGCTACTCACGATATCAGGCCACTAAAGCTGCAGCAAAACCTTGCACTGATGACTGGGCGTGCGCAGCGCCTCAAACGCCACAGGCATCTCATCGAGGCTGACAATATCCGTCACCATCGGCGAGACATCAATGCGGCCCTCTCCCAGCATCGCCACACAGGTATCAAAATCATCGCGCGTGTAGGCGATCGCGAACTGGATCTGTAATTCCTTTACCAGGCCGAAGAACGGCATAATGGCATCGGGCTGTTCACACACGCCCACCGGAATTATCTTGCCGCCATACGGCGCCATTTCGATGCACTGCTGTAACAGGCCCGGCGCGCCAACGCATTCAAAGATCACATCCGGCGCGCCGCCGGCGACATCTGCAAATTGTTGCATAAGATCTTCGGCGCCTTTAGTCAGATCCGGATGAATCACTGCGGTGGCACCCATCTTGAGCGCCAGATCGGCCCGCGTTTGTGCCACTTCACTGACCACTACTTCCCTGGCGCCGAAAAAGCGGCACCACAACGCCACCGTTAAACCGATAGGACCGGCACCG
>JBBKWY010000016.1:0-55077 GCA_037969215.1 Halioglobus sp. | reverse complement strand
AATGAACGATAAAGCAATTGGGCAACTCAGCGGATTGGCTGGACGCCTTGTGGCCGAGTCGCTGATCACTGCTCAACTCGCCGTCGAAGCGCAAAAAGAATGCGCCCTCGAGCGCATGCACTTCGTGCAGTATCTGGTCGAGCGAAAAGACGTCGATGGCTGGCGTGTCGCGGAGGTTGCCTCGCATGAATTCGGCGTACCCCTGTTCGATATAACAGCCATCAACTCGGATTCGCTGCCTGTAGGATTGGTTGAACCGAACCTCGTCGTCAAGCACCACGCCCTGCCCTTGTTTCGCCGCGGCAACCGCCTCTTCATCGCCGTCTCAGACCCAACCAACCTGGCCGCTCTGGATGAAATCAAATTTCATACCGGCATCAACACCGATGCGATATTGGTTGAAGAGAGCGCGCTCGGCAAGGCGTTGGCCAAGTGGACCGAGTCACAGGACACCCTCAGTGACGGACTGGACGGCTTAGACGCCTCTGATCTGGATGACGTCGATATCACCATGGGCGGCGAAACAGCTGACTCGGACGACGGCAATGAATCAGTCGACGAGACGCCGATTGTTCGCTTTATCAATAAAGTCCTGATCGATGCGATCAAACAGGGCGCCTCAGATATACACTTTGAACCCTACGAGAAGAGCTATCGGGTGCGCTTTCGTACCGACGGTATTTTGCAGGTGGTGGTCAAGCCGCCCCGCAACCTCGCCCCGCGTCTCGCAGCGCGCTTGAAGGTGATGTCGCAGATGGATATCTCGGAGAGACGCCTGCCGCAGGACGGTCGTATCCAGATGAAGCTGTCGCGCAACCGGGCAATCGATTTCCGGGTCAACACCCTACCCACCCTCTACGGCGAGAAGATCGTGCTGCGGATTTTGGATCCCAGCAGCGCGCAAATGGGGATCGACGCATTGGGCTACGAGCCGGAACAAAAAGAAATGTACATGAAAGTCCTGAACCAGCCGCAGGGCATGATTCTGGTCACCGGCCCCACCGGCTCCGGAAAAACGGTTTCGCTGTATACCGGCCTCAATATTCTCAACACCGCCGAACGCAATATTTCCACCGCGGAAGATCCCGTGGAGATCAACCTTGAGGGCGTCAACCAGGTTCACGTAAACGCCAAGGTGGGTTTGAACTTCGCGGAGGCGCTGCGCTCCTTCCTGCGCCAGGATCCCGACGTCATCATGGTGGGGGAGATTCGCGACCTGGAAACGGCCGAGATCGCCATTAAAGCAGCCCAGACCGGCCACCTTGTGTTATCGACCCTGCACACCAACAGTGCCTCGGAAACCATTACGCGCCTGCTCAACATGGGCGTCCCCGCCTTTAACGTGGCGTCGTCGGTCAACCTGATCATCGCCCAGCGGCTGGCGCGACGCCTGTGCAAAGTCTGCCGTGTACCGGCGGATGATATACCGCACGCCACACTGCGCGCGGAGGGCTTTAGCGACGAAATGCTGGAGTCGGCCACTATCATGCACGCCGTTGGCTGCGAGGCTTGCAACAACGGCTACAAGGGCCGGGTGGGCATCTACGAAGTGGTAAAAATTACACCCTCTATCGCCAAAATCATTATGGAAGAGGGCAACTCCCTGCAAATTAGCGCGCAGGCGAGAGCCGAAGGGTTTCACGATTTACGTATGGCCGCGCTGAAAAAAGTGGCGGAAGGCATGACAAGTCTGGAAGAGGCCAACCGGATTACCGTAGACTGATTGGGTGACAGACGCGACCTAGAGACTAAGAAACAGGACGGGCACAACCATGGCAACAAGCACAATCAAGAACAATATCTTCACCTGGAGCGGCACGGACAAAGCCGGCCATACCAGCAAGGGAGAAATCGAGGCCGCCAGTCAGGCCATGGCCAAGGCGCAATTGCGGCAGCAGGGTATCAAACCCAAAAGCGTGAAAAAGAAGGCCAAGCCGCTATTCGGCGGGCAAGGTAAAGCCATTAAGGCTGCCGATATCGCTATCTTCACGCGCCAACTCGCCACTATGCTGAAGGCGGGCGTGCCGCTGGTGCAAGGTTTCGAAATCGTCGAGGACGGGCTGGAAAAACCCCGTATGCGGGAGTTAATCAGAAGCGTCAAGAATGACGTGGCGTCCGGCAGCGGATTGGCGCCCTCTCTGGCCAAGCATCCGCGTCACTTCGACGACCTGTTCTGCAGCCTGGTCGGCTCCGGTGAAGATTCCGGCACACTGGAAGTGATGCTGGACCGCGTGGCGACCTACAAGGAAAAGACTGAACAGCTCAAAGCCAAGATCAAGAAAGCCATGACCTACCCCATCGCCGTAGTGTGCGTCGCGCTGATAGTATGCGCCATCCTGTTGATCAAGGTGGTACCGGTATTCGCCAACACCTTCCAGAGTTTCGGTTCCGAGCTACCGGCATTCACCCAGTTCGTGATGGATATTTCAGACTTCGTTATCGCCTGGTGGTTTGTGATGCTCCTCGGCATTATCGGCACTGTTTTCGCCTTCCGGGAGATAAAATTGCGCTCGGTCGCGTTTTCGGAGTGGCTGGATCGCCTGGCATTGCGCCTGCCGGTGGTTGGCGGGATCGTGCACGATTCCGTCATCGCCCGCTTTTCGCGCACCCTGGCCACTACTTTTGCTGCCGGTGTGCCGCTGGTAGATGCCCTGAACTCCACTGCCGGTGCTGCGGGCAACTCCGTTTACGCCAAAGCGATACGCCGTATTCGCGACGATGTCACCACCGGCACCACGTTGTATAACTCCATCAAAGTGACGGGACTGTTCCCCAACATGCTATTGCAAATGGTATCTATCGGCGAGGAATCAGGCGCGTTGGATGAGATGCTCGATAAAGTCGCGACCCACTATGAGGAAGCGGTGGACAACCAGGTGGACAGTCTCAGCTCTCTGATGGAACCGCTGATTATGTCCGTTCTCGGGGTACTGGTAGGCGGCTTGATGATCGCCATGTACCTGCCCATCTTCATGCTGGGATCGGTGATCTAGGCTCACTACACTTCAAGGGCGATTCCTTCATGCCAGAAACAGTCGTGCCCATGGGCCTGCTTTATGCGGGCCTGTTGTGCCTGGGTTTGCTAATAGGCAGCTTCCTCAATGTGGTCATCTACCGTCTGCCGGTGATGATGGAAACACGGTGGCGACGCGATTGCTGCGAACTGCTGGAACTCGAACAGGAGAAACTGGAGGCGCCGCTCAATCTAGCCACGCCGAACTCTCACTGTCCACACTGTAAGGCGGCGATTAAACCCTGGCAGAATATTCCTGTCGTCAGCTATCTGCTGCTGGGCGGCAAGTGCAGCAACTGCGCAGTGCCGATCTCCCCACGCTATCCCATCGTTGAACTGGTCACGGGCTTGATGACGTTGGCGCTGGCGGGCTTTTTCGAATTCTCTCCGGCCCTGCTGGGCGCGGTGCTGCTCACCTGGTCGTTAATTGCGCTGACCATGATAGATGTCGACCACCAACTGCTACCGGATGACATCACGCTGCCGCTGATGTGGCTGGGGTTGTTATTCAACCTTCAGACAACCTACGTCAGCCTGAGTGATGCGGTGATCGGCGCGATGGCGGGTTACCTTATTCTCTGGACGATCTACCAGATTTTCAAATTGCTGACCGGCAAGGAAGGCATGGGCTACGGTGACTTCAAACTGCTGGCAGCACTGGGCGCCTGGGTGGGCTGGCAGATGTTGCCGGAAATTATTCTGCTATCCTCTCTGGTGGGTGCCATCTGTGGCATTACGCTGATGTTAGTGAAACGACGCGGCAAGGAGATTCCCATTCCATTCGGTCCCTATCTCGCGGTCGCAGGCTGGCTGGCATTCCTGTTCGGCGATGGCACCTACGGTTCGGTGTTCGCGCGCTTCGGGATTCACCTGATATGACACTGGTCGTAGGCGTTACCGGCGGCATCGGCAGCGGCAAGTCGGCGGTCACACGTCGCCTTGAGCAGCACCACATTACGGTGGTGGATGCGGACGTCGTTGCCCGCATCATTGTGGAACCGGGCAAACCCGCGCTGGCGGCGATTGCCGAACATTTTGGTGCCGACATACTACAGGCCGACGGCACCCTGGACCGGGCGGCACTGCGCAGCCGTGTTTTCTCCGACGAATCCGAACGCCACTGGCTGGAACGGCTGACCCATCCGCTGATTGGCCAGGAAATTGTCGACCAGCTCAGCGCCTCGCGCAGTCCCTACACTGTGCTCAGTTCGCCACTGTTGCTGGATACCAGCCAGAAAGCACTGGTCGATATTGTGGTCGTTGTGGACGCGCCGGAAGCATTACAATTACAGCGTACGGTACAACGTGATAGCAATGACGAGGCACAGGTCAAACGGATCATGGCCGCGCAATTGGCGCGCGATGAGCGACTGGAGCGGGCCGACATTGTAATCGACAATAGCGGCTCGCTGGACGAGCTCAATCTTCTGGTGGATGAGTTACACAAAGAGTTTTTACAACGTGCAGAGACCAGCCGTTAGCCGGCACGGCTCAGGGCGCGAGCAGTTTTACGAGCGCTGTGACGATGGGCTCATTGGCGACGGGGAACGTGTACTCGCACAGCTCTGAAGGCGTCACCCAGACCATGGGCTGATCCTCCAACGGCCGTGGCTCGCCACTGAATTCCCAGACCACATGTACATCCAGCAATACTGTTTTATCACCGTAATCGTGACGTACCTGGAGCAGTGCGCTGGTGCGGCCCACGGTGATACCGAGTTCTTCAAGTAACTCCCGCGCCAACGCCTCAGCCAGAGATTCACTCGCCTCGACCTTGCCGCCGGGGAACTCCCACAAATCGCCCTGATGTGCATCCGGCGCGCGCCGGGTAATCAGGATATTGCGCTGCGCATCGAGGATCACGCCCACAGCCACGTGCACTACCGACATTCAGGAGCGGTATTCGGCGTTGATACGCACATAGTCGTAGGAAAAATCGGTGGTCCATACCGCGACCGAGGCGTCACCTCGATGGAGCTCGACACGGATGGTAATTTCTTCGGGTGCCATCGCGGCGACGCCCTGCGCTTCTGTGTAGGACTGCGCGCGACAACCATCCTCGGCGATCAGCACATCATTGAGATACAGCCCCACCTGCTCAACGTCCAGTGCGGGCACGCCGGAGCGGCCAATGGCTGCCAGCAATCGGCCCCAGTTGGGGTCGCTGGCAAACAATGCTGTTTTGACCAGTGGTGAGTGAGCAATGGTAAATGCCACATCCAGACACTCCGCCTCGCTGCGTCCACCGTTGACCTGCACCGTCACAAATTTGCTGGCGCCCTCGCCATCGCGCACGATGCCATGGGCGAGCGCGATGCAGACTTCCTCCACCGCATCGCGCAAGGCCTGGTACAGCGCCGATGTGCGATCGCTGACGAGGGGGTTGCCCGCTGCACCTGTAGCCAAGAGCAGACAGGCATCATTAGTGGAGGTGTCGCCGTCTACCGTAATGCGATTGAAGGAGATCTCGGTCAACTCCGCCAGCATCTCCTGCAACAGCGTTTGCTCCACCGCCGCATCGGTGGCGATATACGCGAGCATGGTCGCCATATTGGGGCGGATCATGCCGGCGCCCTTGGCGATACCGGTCACCACATAATTGTGGCCATCGCAGTCAAAACTGACCGAGAGTGCCTTGGGCCGGGTATCCGTAGTGAGTATGCCTTCAGCAGCAGCCAACCAGCCGTCTTCCGAGAGCGCGGCAAAGGCTGCAGGAATGGCCTGCTCCAGCTTCTGCACGGGCAGAGGTTCGCCGATCACGCCAGTAGAAAAGGGCAACACAGTGTCGGCGTTGACGCCGGCAAACGATGCCACGGCCTGCGAACAGGCCAGTGCTGCCGCAATGCCTGCAGCCCCTGTTCCAGCATTCGCATTGCCGGTATTGATTAGCAGGTATCGCGGTTGCCGGGCGCTGGCGTGTAAATTGTCGCGCGCCACTGTCACCGGTGCGGCACAAAAAGCATTGCGGGTGAACACCGCCGCACAGTGCGTGTTGGCCGCGACTTCTATCAGCACCAGATCCTTGCGACCCGGCGTTTTGATGCCTGCAGAAACGGTGCCCAGACGCACGCCCGGCACAGCGCGCAATAGTCCCAGACTGCCTTCGCCGACCGCCATCTTATTGATCTACTCTGTACAAACCGGCGCTCACAGCTTGCCGTGACACTGTTTATATTTCTTGCCACTGCCACAGGGACAGGGCTCATTGCGTCCGACCTTGGGCTGCTCTCGGGTATAGGTCTGGGGCAGGTCCGGCTCGCGGGATTGCTCTTCCTGCGGCTCGCCCTGCAGGGCGGGGGCATCAGCGTGCTGGAATGCCAGCTGCTCACGGGCCGCGGCTTCCCGGCGCCGCTGCTCGATAAGCGCTGCCTCATCCGGACGCTGTATCTGCACATGGCTGAGAAACTTCACCACCTCGTACTTGAGATTGACAAGCAACTGCTCGAACAACTGGAAAGACTCCCGCTTGTACTCCTGTTTGGGGTTTTTCTGGGCGTAGGCACGCAGGTGAATACCCTGGCGCAAATGGTCCATAGTGGACAAATGCTCTTTCCACAGCGTATCCAGAATCTGCAGCATGATCTGCTTCTCGATGCGCCGCATATCGGGGCCTACATCGGCACTCTTGGCGTCATAGGCGGCCTGCACTGCGTCGAGTATTTGCTCGCGCAGCCCCTCTTCATGCAGCTTGTCGTCTTCATCCAGCCACTGTTGCAAAGGCAATGTGACACCGAACTCTGCCTCCAGCTGCTTTTCCAGCCCGGGCACGTTCCACTGCTCCTCCACGCTCATAGGGGGGATGTAACTGTCTATCGCGTCCATCACGACATCGCGCCGGATGGTAGTGATGGTCTCTGAGATATCTGCCTCGGTCAGCAGATCGTCCCGCTGTTGATAGATAATCTGGCGCTGATCATTGGCAACGTCATCGTATTCCAGCAACTGCTTGCGAATATCAAAGTTCCGACCCTCGACTTTTCGCTGTGCTTTCTCAATGGCATTGCTCACCATGCGGTGCTCAATTGCCTCGCCCTTCTCCATCCCCAACGCCTGCATAAAGCCCTTCACCCTGTCGGAGGCAAAGATGCGCATCAGATTATCTTCCATGGAGAGGTAGAAGCGGGAGACGCCGGGATCGCCCTGCCGCCCCGCGCGACCGCGCAGCTGGTTGTCGATACGACGCGACTCGTGGCGCTCGGTGCCCAGAATATGCAGGCCACCCGCCGCAAGCACCTGCTCGTGACGTTTCTTCCAGGTCTCGCGCACCGCCGCCTCTGTGGCCTGGTCAATTTCACCCAGCGCCAGTAATTCGGATTCCAGGCTGCCGCCCAACACAATATCAGTGCCGCGCCCCGCCATATTAGTCGCGATGGTGACCACACCCGGACGTCCCGCCTGGGCGATAATCTCCGCCTCCTGTTCGTGGTACTTGGCGTTGAGTACCTTGTGCTCTAACTTGGCTTTGGTAAAACGCGTCGACATCGCCTCGGATGTCTCCACTGATGCCGTACCGACCAGTACCGGCGCGCCCTTGCCCATGCACTCTTTGACGTCGGCCACGATAGCATCGAACTTTTCTTCCATGCTCATATAGACCAGGTCATTCAGGTCAACGCGCTGCTGCGGCACATTGGTTGGAATCATCAACACGTCCAGACCATAGATCTGGCGAAATTCAAACGCCTCCGTATCGGCCGTACCCGTCATACCTGAGAGCTTGTTGTACAGGCGGAAATAATTCTGGAAAGTCGTGGAGGCCAGTGTCTGGCTCTCGCTCTGGATAGAGACCCCTTCCTTGGCCTCGATGGCCTGGTGCAGACCCTCGGACAAACGCCGTCCTGCCATGGTGCGGCCGGTGTGCTCATCGATCAGCACCACTTGCCCGTTTTGCACAATATACTCTACGTCCTTGTGGTAGAGCGCGTGCGCGCGCATGCCGGAATAAACGTGGTGCAACAAATTGAGATTGGTGGCGCCGTACAGGTTTTCCCCTTCGTCCAGCAGGCCCTCGCTGATCATCAACTCCTCGACATATTCGTGGCCGATTTCGGTGAGCTCAATCTGACGTTGCTTTTCGTCGATCGTGTAGTGCCCTGGCTCGCCCTCTGTATCCAGGCGCAGCAACGGTATCATGCGATTGATGCGACGGTAGAGCTCCGAGCTGTCCTCGGAAGCGCCGGATATGATCAACGGCGTGCGTGCCTCATCGATCAAGATGGAGTCGACTTCATCGATTATGGCCAGGCCCAGGCCGCGCGACATGCGCTCTTCCAATGAAAACGCCATATTGTCGCGCAGGTAATCGAACCCGAACTCATTGTTGGTGCCGTAGAGAATATCTGCGCTGTAGGCCGCGCGCTTTTCCTCAGGCGTCTGGCCCGAGCGGATCACACCGAAGGACACGCCGAGAAAGTTGTACAGTGGCCCCATCCAGTGCGCGTCGCGGTTTGCCAGGTAATCGTTTACCGTAATCAGGTGGACGCTTTCACCGCTGAGCGCGTTGAGATAGGCCGGCAGGGTCGCAACCAGGGTCTTGCCCTCACCGGTGCGCATCTCGGCAATCTTGCCCTCATGCAGCGCCATACCGCCGATAAGCTGCACATCGAAATGGCGCAGGCCAAGCACCCGCTCTCCCGCCTCACGGACCACCGCAAAGGCTTCGGGCAGAATAGCGTCCAGCTTATCGCCTTTCGCCAGACGCGCCTTGAACTCGTCGGTTTTGGCCGCCAGCTGTGTATCATCCAGCGCCTTGATGTCGTCGGCCAGGGCGTTGATCTGCTTGACGACTTTACCCATTCGCTTCAGCTCGCGACTGTTGCGCGTGCCAAAAACGTTCTTCAGTGTTTTACTTAACATGATGATTCATCGTATTTGGAGTATAGAGGAACCCTGCCGCAATCGTCCGGCTGGGAGAGCAGAGATGAAACAGCGGTAATTCAGGGCTCGGTGCGAGCGACGTAGCTGGAAGGGTCAACTGAGCGCCCGTTCTTATACACTTCATAGTGCACGTGGGAGCCGGTAGCGCGCCCGGTGGAGCCCATTAGCGCAATGGTGTCACCTTTGCGCACGACGTCGCCGGGCCCGACCAGAATTTCCTTGTTGTGCGCATAGCGTGTGACGTAATCATCGCCGTGGGACACCTCTACCGTATTCCCGTAGGCACCGTCCCTGCCGGTCCAGGTGACCACACCGGAGGCGACAGTCACCACATCCGAGCCTGCTTTTCCGGCAAAATCAAGGCCGGTATGCATGGAACGTTTGCCGCTGATAGGATCGATACGCCACCCGTATCGGGATGACATATACCCGCTTTTGACCGGCCAGCCTGAAAGCGACGCCTGCGCCTGCCACTTGCTATTGGTCAGCAGCGATTCGAGCATTTCCAGTTGTTGTTCACGGTTGTCCAGATGCGATTCAAAACGCCCCAGCTCACCGTCGAACTGCAGCGAGGAAAAGTCGCCATTGTACGCACTCAACACAGGGCCACCCAAGGCGGGGGGCTGGCTGAAATCGAATTCCCCCTCCTCCAGATTGGCCATCGTGGTGAGGTGTTGACCCAGCGCATCCAGCCGCGTCATTCTGGCCTCGAGCTCCGCCAGATTGAGCGTCATGGCCTGCAGCTGTCGCTGACTCAGGCGCGCCTGGTCGCTGACAGCCCCGGACTGATGCTCTAAACCGTGCTGCGGCGCATCCAGAGCCTCGCCGCGCTGCACGCGCGCACCGCTCTCCTGCCCTGCGATGTAGCCGGACGCCGCCAAACCGAGCGGCAAGCCCAAACAACACAGTGACAGCAGCGCTCTTGACCAACGGCTCAGTTCAATGGAACGCGAGCCACCGTGTTTTCGACTAACAAAAATGACTTTCATTAATTCTTCACTGACAGGGGGATCAATCGTGGAAGTTCCGCGCGACTATGCCAGAATTCGCGGCCATTTACCAGATGGGCGCGGCAGAGGCGGATTCGCGGATAGACCGCCATCAGCGCAATAGGGGCGTCGCTGGCGAGTTCCTGATAAATCCACCGCCCGACGCTGTTCCCGCAGGGTCGTCCCTGGCGTGCTGCCAGTACGGGAACAGAAAGGGTAGCGAATGCCTGCTAGTCAGCCTGACGACGCAGGAACGCAGGAATATCAAAGTATTCCTCACTTCCATTATCGGCCGAGGTTGCACCAGAGCCATCTGCCGACCGGTGCGCTTTGCGCAGGGCCGCGGGGCGGTCGTACTTGCTGTAGTCAGTCTCTCCGGCGACATCGATCGCAGCAGCTTTAGTCACGCCCTCTACAATCTGCAGGGGAACACGTACTGTACCGCCACCCAGACCGGTCGCAACCACTGTCACTTTGATCTCTTCCTTCATGCTGGGATCGATAACGGTTCCCACCACAACGGTCGCTTCCTCGGATGCGAATTCCTCAATGGTTTCCCCGACTTCGGAGAACTCACCCAGCGACAGATCGAAACCGGCCGTGATGTTGACGAGAATACCACGGGCTCCAGACAGGTCGATATCGTCCAGCAGCGGGCTGCTGATCGCCTTCTCGGCCGCCATGCGCGCCCGGTTTTCACCTTTGGCATATCCCGTACCCATCATTGCCATGCCCATCTCGGACATCACCGTGCGCACATCCGCGAAATCGACGTTGATCATGCCGGGGCGAATAATCAGGTCCGCAATCCCCTGTACCGCACCCAACAGAACATCGTTAGCTTCGCGGAATGCGTCCAGCAGACTGGTGTTCTGACCCAGCACCTCGAGCAACTTTTCGTTGGGAATGGTAATCAGGGAATCAACGTGCTGTTCCAGTTCAGCCAAACCAGCCTGAGCGATACTCAGGCGCTTTTTGCCCTCGAAAGAGAATGGCCGCGTGACCACCGCAACGGTCAAAATACCCAGTTCCCGCGCCACTTCAGCGACCACCGGAGCACCACCGGTACCGGTACCACCACCCATGCCAGCAGTGATGAACACCATATCAGCGCCGCGCAGTGCATCGGCTATACGCTCGCGATCTTCCATCGCTGCAGCGCGGCCAATTTCCGGATTGGCACCTGCCCCCAAACCCTTGGTGATATCACCGCCCAGTTGCAGCACCGTTTTGGATGCGACATCAGACAGCGCCTGGGCGTCGGTGTTGGCGCAGATAAAATCCACACCTTCAACGTTATTTTCGATCATGTGTTTTACGGCATTGCCTCCACCGCCGCCTACACCGATCACTTTGATAACTGCATTTGATGGAACAGTATCGATTAACTCAAACATAGTCTTACTCCCCTTTTATTTAACGCGCCGCGCCTTCACGCAACCCCTTTACAACAACACAACAACCACTAACCCACTAAAAATTGCTTTGTAACCACGCCTTGGCTCTACCCCAGACGCTGTCCGACGAGCTGCCGGATTTGGCCGATGAACCCGAGCCATTGTCGGGCCGGTGCACCAACCCGTACTGCAGCAAACCCACGCTGGTGGCATAGATCGGATTACGCACAATATCGTTCAGACCACGCACCGATTGTGGGTACCCCACACGTACCGGCATGTGAAAAATCTCTTCGGCCAGCTCTACCACCCCTTCCATCTTGGCGGTACCGCCGGTCAGCACGACGCCCGCTGGCACCATGTCCTCGTAGCCGCTGCGCCGTAATTCCGCCTGTACCAGCGTGAACAGCTCGTCATACCGCGGCTCTACAACCTCCGCCAGCGACTGACGGGACAAATCTCTGGGCGGGCGGTCACCGACACTGGGCACCTTGATGGTGTCGTCCGCGCCGGCCAGCTGTGTCAGCGCACAGGCGTACTTGATCTTGATTTCTTCCGCGTGCTGGGTCGGGGTGCGCAGCGCCATCGCAATATCGTTGGTGACCTGATCACCCGCGATAGGTATCACGCCAGTGTGGCGAATCGAACCCTCGGTGAAGATGGCGATATCGGTGGTGCCGCCACCAATATCCACCAGGCAGACACCTAATTCCCGTTCATCATCGGTCAGCACTGAATAACTGGACGCAAGCTGCTCCAGAATAATTTCTTCAACCTCCAGGCCGCAGCGACGAATACATTTCTCGATATTCTGCGCGGCATTCACCGCACAGGTCACCAGATGAACCTTGGCCTCCAAGCGCACACCAGACATCCCCAGGGGTTCCTTGATGCCCTCCTGATTGTCGATAATGTATTCCTGCGGCAGGATATGGAGGACCTTCTGGTCAGCAGGAATTGCCACCGCCTGTGCGGCCTCAATGACCCGCTCCAGATCCGCGCGGTACACTTCCTTATCCTTGATCGCCACGATGCCATGTGAGTTCAGGCTGCGAATATGGCTGCCGGCAATGCCCACGTAGACCGAGTGAATCTGGCAACCCGCCATCAGTTCGGCCTCTTCTACCGCTCGCTGAATGGACAGCACGGTAGACTCTATGTTGACCACCACCCCCTTCTTCATACCCTTGGACGGATTGGACCCGATACCCACGATCTCAATACTGCCATCCAGGCCAATCTCGCCGACAATAGCCACCACCTTGGAGGTACCGATATCCAGACCGACAATCAAACTTTTATCCTGCGCGCTGCCCATGGCAGTGTCTCCCATTTACTATCAACTGCATTCTTATAGTCCCGCCACATGTGACGGGTCTGCCTCTGTCGGCTCTTTGAACGCTACTGCTATACCGCTTTCGTAACGTAAATCCACCCGCGCAACTTCGCCCTGTCTGGCAGACAACTCGGTGCGATAAATCTCATTGAAACGGCGCATTCGCTCAAGAAAGTCAGAGCTGCCGAGGCTCACTTGCATGCCGCCTGCCAGCACCGCCTCCAACTGTCCTCGCTCATCCATGGCGAGCTGCTCCACCGCCAGATTCAGCGGCGCGAGAATTTCTACCAGCCGTTGATACTTTTCTACCAATGCCTTGGCGGAGCCCTTCGGCCCCTGAAGTTTCGGCAGCGACTCCCAGTCACCGTCTTTATCGGAGTGGAACAAGCCGCCCTCGTGATTGAGAAAGCCGTCCTCACCCCAGCGCGCTATCGGCAATTCCTCCACCACGTGGATTTCCAGCGCATTGGGCCATTTGCGGCGCACACTGGCCTCGTAGATCCAGGGCAGCCCCTCCAGTTGCCGCTGTATTTGTTGCAGATCAGCACTGAGGAAACCACCGACCAGCCCCGGCTGCACCATATCCTGCACGGCCTGTGCCTGAGTGTGCTCCAACTCGCCAGTCACACTGATACGCTGCACGGGCAAACTTTGCACAGTGACGAAGGCCTTTATCGCAGCAGTGAGCACCACAGCAGCTCCGAGCAAAATCAACAACCGGTTTAACCACACTGAAGACTGCCCATTCGCCTTGCCCGCCGATTTCTCGGCAGCTACGGTATTGCGTGTCGCACCCTGCGGTGCGCGTCGACCACGTGCTTTGACAGGATTTTTTTGCGGCGCGCGACGCGCATCCCTGCGATCCATTCTGGGGCGTTCATCTGTCCCGGTTCTGCGAAATAATCCAGCCATGCTAGTGTCCCTCCTGCAGGCTCAGATCCACGATACGCTGCACCAACTCAGGTATTGTCATACCCGCGGCAGCGGCCGCCATCGGCACAAGGCTGTGAGAGGTCATGCCCGGAACAGTGTTAACTTCCAATACAAAAAAACGTCCAGCGGCGTCGCGCATCAGATCCACACGACCCCATACAGCACAACCCAGAGAGCGGAAAGCGCGCAGCGACAGCGCAGAAATTTCCGCCTCTTCACTGTCCGTCAAGCCGCTGGGGCAGTGGTAGCGCGTGTCGTTGGAGACGTACTTGGCCTCGTAATCGTAAAATTCGTTATCCGTCTCCAGCCGTATCGACGGCAGGGCCTGGTCGCCCAAAATCGCTACGGTGTACTCGGGGCCGTCAATAAACTGCTCTGCCAGCACCTCGCCTGCATAGCGGCTCGCCAGCTCGAACGACTCGCGCAGCGCGCTCGCACTGCTGGCAGTACTCATGCCGATGCTGGAACCTTCGCACGCGGGCTTGACGAACACCTTGCCAAGGCGGTCAATCACACCCTGCCAGTCAGTGTCCTTATCCAGTGTCACGAAGCCGGCAGTTGCCAGATCAATGCCCTGCCACAATTGTTTGGTGCGCGTCTTATCCATAGCCAGTGCCGAGCCCAGTACACCGGATCCGGTATAGGGAATACCCAGCGTCTGCAACGCACCCTGCATACTGCCGTCTTCCCCGCCCGGACCGTGCAGGATAATAAACGCCACACTCACACCATCGAGTTGCGCCGCCCAGTTCGGCTGGGACGGGTCTACCGCTACCACATCCAAGCCCAGCGATTGCAGGGCTTCGATCACAGTCTTGCCGCTGTTGAGGGACACCTCGCGCTCGGCCGAGTTACCGCCCAACAAAACGGCGATCTTGCCGTCGCGCAATTGATCCAGACTCATAGCAGCGCTCCCTGTTTGACATACAGCGTGGCCAGGTCCTGCGCCAGGCGCGAAACGTTGCCAGCGCCCTGAGTGACAACCACGTCGCCATCCTGCACGATCGTGCTTAATAATTCGGGTACATCTTCTATGCGCTCGGCGAAGATGGGTTCCACCTGCCCGCGCTGGCGTATGCTTCGCGTCAGACTGCGGCTGTCGGCACCGGGGATGGCCGTTTCACCGGCGGCATAGACATCCAGCAACACCAACACATCGCAAGCTGACAGCACCGCCACAAAATCTTCATACAGATCGCGCGTACGGGTGTAGCGATGCGGCTGATAGATCATCACCACCCGGCGATTTGGCCACGCCTGGCGAACCGACTCGAGTGTTGCGCGAACTTCTGTAGGGTGATGACCATAATCGTCAACCAGTTCCGCAGTGCCACCCGGAAAAGTGAGCTCACCCAGACGAGTGAAGCGTCGACCGACCCCCGCGAATCCCGCCAGGCCCTGTTGAATAGCGGCATCGGCCAAACCTTCATCGCAGGCCACGACCACCGCCGCAGTGGCGTTCAATACATTGTGTGTGCCCGGCATGTTCAGATTGATCGCCAGCGGTGTAGCATCACCCGGTCGCTGCACAGTGAAAGCCGTGGTCAATCCATTGCGCTGCATATCTGTGATGCGGTAATCGGCATCGTCAGCAAAACCGTAGGTGATCACATGCCGGGTAATTTCCGGCAACATCTCACGCACCACTGGATCGTCGACGCACAATACAGCGACACCGTAAAACGGCAGGTTGTGCAAAAACTCCAGAAAGGTGCGTCGCAGGATCGCAAAGTCGCCACCGTAGGTTTCCATGTGATCCGCTTCGATATTGGTCACCACCGTGACCATCGGCTGCAGGTGCATGAAAGAGGCGTCGCTCTCGTCTGCCTCGGCAATCAGGATACGACCTGCACCAAGCTGTGCATTGCTGCCAACGCTATTGACCAGCCCACCGATGACAAACGTGGGATCGAGGCCAGCCTCGCCAAAAACAGCGGCTATCAGACTGGTGGTGGTCGTCTTGCCATGCGTACCGGCCACGGCAATACCGTGACGATAGCGCATTAACTCGGCTAACATTTCCGCACGCGGTACCACCGGAATTCTGGCAGTGCGCGCAGCAATCACCTCGGGATTCTCTTCATCGACAGCACTGGATGAGACCACCACGTCGGCGCAGCCGACATTTTCTGCGGCATGCCCGACAAAAATTTCGACACCACGCGCTTCCAGACGCGCGGTGACGGCGCTGGTACGCAGGTCGGACCCGGCAACGTCGTAGCCCAGGTTAACCAACACCTCGGCGATACCGCTCATGCCGGAACCCCCAATACCAATCATATGAATGCGACGTATACGGCGCATCGCAGGTTGGCGGAAGGCGCTGCCATTATCAGGCATATATCAACTCCTCGCAGCAGTCACTGACCCGCGCCGCCGCATCCGGTGTCGCTGCAGCAAAAGCAGCGGCGGCCATTGCCGACAGGCGCTGTGGATTACGGTGTAATTCTCTCAGGAGCTCGTACACCGACTCTGCAGTCATCTCACTCTGGGGCAATAAGATGCCACCATCACAGTCTGTCAGCGCGCGAGCGTTGGCGCTCTGGTGATCATCAATAGCATGTGGCAGCGGCACCAGAATCGCCGGGCGACCCATCACGCAAAGCTCGGCAATGGTCAGGGCACCGCAGCGGCACACTACGAGATCCGCCCACGCATAGGCCGCCGCCATATCTTCTATAAACGGTGCAACCTGCACATCCTGATCCAGCAATTTGCCGTAGCGATGCCGCACATCAGCGTCGTGTCCAGCGCCGCTCTGATGCTGTACTTTTATCACTGCGCCCCGCGCTTCCACCAAAGCCTGAACGGCCGCTGGCACCACCTCGTTGATAGGCCGCGCACCCAGACTGCCGCCGAGCACCAGCAACTGTAATGGTCGCTGTCCATCGAAATCGTAATGACTTTCTGCCCGCGCCTGCAGCAGCTCGCGACGCACGGGATTGCCCAGCACGCTGAAGCTAACATCATCGCGGAAGGCTCCGGGGAAGCCGGCCACGATTTTTGTCGCCAGCGGGGCCAACATTCGATTGGTGGTACCTGCCACCGCATTCTGCTCGTGAATCAGCAGCGGTTTGCGCAATACCCAGGCAGCGACACCGGCGGGACCGGCGACATAACCACCCATGCCGACCACGCACTTGGGCGCGCGGCGAAACACCAACCACAACGCCTGCAATGACGCGCCCATCAGAAACAACAGCGCCAACAATTTGTGCAGTATGCTTTTACCACGCACACCGCGCACCGACAGACAGTGCAACTCGATACCGGCCGCTGGCACCACGCGATGTTCAAGACCGCGTGCTGTGCCCACCCACTCCACACGGTAACCGCGCGACAACAATTCTGTGGCCACCGCCAGTGCCGGATAGACGTGACCGCCCGTGCCTCCGGCCATCATCAGTACGAGAGGTTTCGAGGCCGTCATGACGCCTGCCTCCGCGGTGGTGGCGGCATACGGATATCGCGATCGATACGCAGCACCAGACCCAGCATCGCGCAGCACACTATCAGGCTGGTGCCGCCATAGCTGACGAATGGCAGGGTCAAGCCTTTGGTTGGCAGCAGACCGGAACTCACGCCCATATTGACGAAGGCCTGCCCCGAAAACACCAGTGCGACGCCGTAGCATATGTAGGCGCCAAATGCGTTGCCTGTGCGTATCGCGCGCAGACCTGTCCACATAATTCTACCGATAAGGGCGGCAAACAAAGCGATGACAGCAACCGCGCCGAGGAAACCGGTTTCTTCAGCCCAGATGGAAAAGACAAAATCGGTATGCGCCTCGGGCAAGTAGAAGAGCTTCTGCACACTGTTGCCAAGACCAACGCCGGTCCATTCGCCGCGCCCGAAGGCGATCAGCGATTGAGTCAACTGGAAACCGGTGTCATAAGGATCCGCCCAGGGATCCGTGTAAGCGGTCAAACGTTTTACCCGGTAGGGCTCTGCCACCACTAGCACCAACAGGGCACCCAGCGCGCCCAGTACGACAACCATAAAGTGGCCGACCTTGACACCGGCCAGGAACAGCATGCCAAACGCAGTCGCCGCCACAATAACGGTGGCGCCAAAATCCGGCTCTATCATCAACAGCAAAGTGGTCGCGAACAACACCGTCATCGGCTTGAGAAAGCCCTGCCACTGATTCCGCATCTCGTGCTCGCGACGCACCATGTACGCGGCCAGATAGACCACCACGGCGAGTTTGGCGAACTCCGAAGGCTGCAGCGTAAACGGCCCCAGCGGCAACCAGCGCTGACTGCCATTGACCTCACGGCCAACACCGGGAATGAGCACCAGAATCAACAGCGCCAGCGCACCGAACAGCCACCACCAGCTACTGGCCTGCCAAAACTCCGTCTTCACGCAGTAGCATGCGGCCGCCGCAACAATCCCCGCCAGCAGGTACACAGAATGCCGCTGGCTGTGATACCAGGCATTCTGGAAATGCCATTCGGCATACTCGATGGATGCAGAGGTGATCGCCACCAAACCCACCAGCAACAGAGCCAACCCCAGCAGGGCAAGTGTTGCGTCAGGCGCACCAATCGCGGAGAGTGGGTTTCTGGATAGCCTCATAGCGGCCCCTCCGCCAGATCCCTGACCCGTGCGGCAAACGTGTTGCCACGTTCGACGTAACCACTGAACATATCGAAGCTGGCACAGGCAGGCGACAGCAGTACTACATCGCCACGCGCGGCCCGACTTGCCGCTGCGGCTACGGCCTCATCCAGCGAAGCCACGCGCATTACCGGCACAGAACGGGACAGCGCCTGTTCCATCAATGGGGCGTCTTCACCCAGCAGCAACAGCAGTTTGCAGTGTCGCGCAACAGCCGGTTGCAGCTG
This sequence comes from Halioglobus sp., assembly GCA_037969215.1. Classification (GTDB taxonomy): domain Bacteria; phylum Pseudomonadota; class Gammaproteobacteria; order Pseudomonadales; family Halieaceae; genus Marimicrobium. The sequence continues at coordinate 36,682 of JBBKWY010000016.1, read as the reverse complement.
GCCAAAATCCGCACCCTTGCCCTGACCACCGGCAATTAGCAGGACATTGCGCTCACCGCCCAGGCCATACAGAGCAGCTTCCGTAGCGCCCACGTTGGTGCCCTTTGAATCGTTGACATAGCGCACGCCGTCAACCTCGGCCACCAGTTCACAGCGGTGCGGTAAACCCCTGAACGTTCGCAGTGTGTCCGCCATACTGGCCAGCGGCAGGCCGACGCTATACCCCAGCGCCATCGCCGCGAGCGCATTGGCCACATTGTGGCGCCCCGCCAGACTCAACTCGGCCACGGGCATCAGCAGATCGTTGCCGTGGCAGAGATATTCCACCCCGGCATCCTCGCACAGCCCGAAACCACGCGCCTCGGGCTCCCCCATGCGCCAGCTCAGCACATCCACATCAGCGCTGAGCAGAGGGATCGTGAGCGGATCATCACGGTTGACGACCGCTTTTTTGCAGCCATTGAAAATGCGGTGCTTGGCCTTGCGATAGCGCGGCATCGTGCCGTGCCGATCCAGGTGGTCTGCGCTGACATTGAGTACAGTCGCCACTTCCAGTCCCAGACGATGTGCGCGCTCCAGTTGGAAGCTGGACAGCTCCAGCACATACAATTCGCGTTCAGGCGCCAGCAGCTCCAGTGCGGGCGTGCCGAGATTGCCACCTACACCCACGTTCAGCTTTGCGTCTCGCGCCATCTGGCCCAGCAATTCCGTCACCGTGGACTTCGCGTTTGAACCTGTGATCCCGACCACGGGCGCAGTCGCCTCGCGCACAAACAGGTCTATGTCGCCGATAACCTCGACGCCTGCAATCACCGCGTCCACTACCACGCTCGCATCCATGGCAACACCGGGGCTGACAATCAACTCGACTGCACCGGCGATAAGTTCCTGCGGATAATCACCAGCATACACATCTACCCCGGGCATCTCGCGCCGCAGCTCGGCCAGCCCTGGCGGCTGTGCACGCGTATCCACCACTGCGAAGTGCAGGCCGCGCTGCAGCAAAAAGCGCGCGCAAGACAGCCCGGTGGTGCCCAAACCCACCACTACCCGGTACTCAGTGTTCGCTACTTTTTGTGAGGCCACTTTCATTCTCACCTAGCGCAACTTCAACGTGGCCAGCCCAAACAGGACCAGCATCACCGTAATAATCCAGAAACGCACGATCACGCGCGGCTCCGGCCAACCTTTCAATTCAAAATGGTGGTGGATAGGCGCCATGCGAAATACACGCTTGCCCGTGAGCTTGAAGGACGCCACTTGCACAATCACCGACACCGTCTCTACGACAAAGATGCCGCCCATAATGAAAAAGACGATTTCGTGGCGAGTGATCACCGCCACAATACCCAGCGCAGCACCGAGTGCCAGCGCCCCAACGTCACCCATAAAGACCTGGGCGGGGTAGGTGTTGAACCACAGAAAGCCAAGCCCGGCCCCGGCGATACTGCCGCAAAACACGGCCAGTTCGCCGCTACCGGCCACATAGGGAATGTGCAGGTAGTTGGCAAAATCCACGCGGCCGGTGAGGTAGGCTATTATCCCCAGCGCAGTACCGACCAGCACAGTCGGCAGAATGGCAAGGCCGTCCAAGCCGTCGGTCAGGTTCACTGCATTGCTCGCACCGACAATCACGAAATACGCCAGTAGAATGAACAGCGGCCCCATGCTCCAGACGAAATCCTTGAAGAACGGAATGTATAGCTCAGTCGTCACTGGCGTATCGAAGGCGAAGTAAAGATAGAGCGCAGCCGTCAGCCCGATCAGCGACTGCCACAAATATTTCCAGCGAGCAGGCAGACCGCGCGAATTCTTCTCTACGACCTTGCGATAGTCATCAACCCAACCCACCACGCCGAACCCCGCCGTCACCAGCAGTGCCAACCACAGGTAGGCGTTACTCAAATCTCCCCATAACAAACAGGACACTGCGATGGCCACCAACAGCAGCGCACCACCCATGGTCGGTGTGCCCGCCTTGCTCAGGTGACTCTGCGGGCCATCGTCGCGCACGGATTGGCCCATCTGGTAAAATTTAAGCCGGCGAATCATCACTGGACCCACCATCAGCGAGATAGTGAGAGCGGTGCCCGCCGCGAGTATGCCGCGCAGCGTCAGGTACTGAAACACGCGAAACGCGCTCTGGTATTGGGTGAGGTATTCCGCCAGCAGCAATAGCATGATCAGTGCCCCCCGGCCGTCAATTCTGGCAGCAACAGATGCAGCAGTTGTTCCATGCCCGCGCTGCGCGATCCCTTGATAAGAACAGTGTCGCCTTCACCAAACTGCCCTTCCAGTGCATCCAGTGCTGCAGCGCGATCCTCAAAGTATCGGCCGCTGGCACCAAACGCGTTTACGCACACCTCGAGCTCCGGCCCCACACCCCACAGCTGATCGATGCCCGCCGCGAGGGCGTAGGCGCCTATCTCGCGATGCAGCGCACTGCTGTTCTCGCCCAACTCTCTCATCGCACCCAGCACCAGCGTGCGGCGACCGGAGCAGGCTGCCAACATATCGATAGCCGCGCGCACCGAACCCGGGTTGGCGTTGTAGCAGTCATCGACCACGACAGCGCCCTGCGGCGAATGCAGTGAACGCAAGCGACCACCCACGGGCTGCAGGGATTCCAATCCGTCGCGGATATCAGTCAGCCCGATATCACACGCCATGCCCACTGCAACCGCCGCCAAAGCGTTGGAGACGTTGTGCACGCCAGGCAACTTCAGACGCATCGCCATATCACCCACTGGCGTAGATACCGTAAAACTGACGCCCTCTACGCCCCGACTTTGCACGCCCCGGGCGCTGATGGCGGCCGGTTGCTGCAAGCCAAAATCGAGCACACTGGCCGCACCCGCGCGCTTGCGCCACGCCTTGGCCCAGGGCTGATCAGCATTGATCACGGCGACGTCGCCCGCACCCAGGCGATCGAAAATCTCGCCCTTGGCCGCCGCCACGCCATCGACACTACCGAAGCCCTGCAGATGTGCGGGCATGGCATTGAGCAGCAGTGCGATAGTGGGCCGTGCCATTTCGCACAGGCAGTCGATATCCCCCGCCTTGGCCGCGCCCATTTCAACAACTGCGAATTCAACCCCCGGTCGCAGCCGCAGCAGGGTCAGCGGTACGCCGATTTCATTGTTGAAATTACCTTCAGTCGCCAGTGTTTCTCCGCGCTGCGACAGCACCGCATGCACCATGTTCTTGACCGTGGTTTTACCGCTACTACCGGTAATCGCCACCAACGGCCCGCTATACAACTGGCGGTTGTAGGCGCCCAGCTGTCCCAATGCGTGCAGCGTATCCGCCACCTGTAACTGGGGCAGTGTGCCGGCAACCGGCACTGTTACCAACGCTGCTGCAGCGCCGTCACTCTGCACCTGCAACACATAGTCATGGCCGTCAAAATTGTCCCCGCGCAGCGCCACGAACAAATCACCGGCTCGCACAGAGCGGCTGTCTGTGGAGACCCCGGTAAATGTCTGGTCCACACCGAGCAATTGTGCGGCCAGCGGCTGCTGCAGTTCTGAAAGTGTCATATTGCGCATCACGATATTGCTCTCCCGGCCAGTGCGGCGCGTGCATGCGCCTCATCACTGAAGGGCAGACGCACACCGTCAACCAGTTGGTAGTCCTCGTGACCTTTGCCCGCAATAACCACACAATCACCCGCCTGGGCTGCGGCCACTGCAAGCGCAATAGCTTCCGCGCGATCAGCCACCAGGCGGTAGTCACCCGTACACCCGGATTCGATTTCACGCATGATTTGCAGCGGCTCCTCACTGCGTGGATTGTCACTGGTCACCACCACACGATCGGACAGCGCACACGCGACACGCCCCATCACCTGGCGTTTTTCCCGGTCCCTGTCGCCGCCACAACCAAACACGGTGACGAGGGCACCACTGACGTGCGGACGCAACGCTTTGAGCACCTGCTCCAGCGCGTCTGGCGTGTGCGCATAATCCACTATCACCTGCAGATCCAGCGTATTGGGAATAAGTGCCATGCGACCGGGAACAGGCTGCAGGCGCGCCACCGCATCCAGTACGGCTGGCAGGTCTTCACCCGCCAACACCACAGCCGCAATTGCCGCTGCCAGATTGGCGAGATTAAAATCACCCGGCAGAGGGCTGAAGAATTCCGCAACTCCCCACGGGCTGTGCAGCTCTGCATGCACACCATCGGTTTGAAAGCGCGCATTTACAACACGCACATCAGCGGCGGCACCACTGGCTGAATAGGTGACAACCTGCGCACCCTCGGCCACAGCCAAGTGCACCCGGGCGGCGAATGGATCGTCGGCGTTAATCACTGCATAGCGCAAACCATCGCTGGCAAACAGGCGCAACTTGGCGCGGCCGTAGGCATCCATGCTGCCGTGATAGTCGAGGTGATCGTGCGACAGGTTAGTGTAGATAGCGGTCGCGAATTCAACGCCGCTCACCCGCCCCTGTTCCAGCGCGTGCGAGGATACCTCCATGCTCACCGCCACCACATCCTGCGCCAGCCACTGTGCCAGTTGCAGCTGTAGTGACAATGCATCCGGCGTGGTGTTGGCCGCAGCCTGCACATCATCTGCAAGTGTGGCGCCCAGCGTACCGATCACACCGCAAGGTTTGTCTAAAGCCCGCATCAATTGTGCGATTATGCGACTCGTCGTAGTTTTGCCGTTGGTGCCGGTAACACCCATCACATGCATCGCATGACTGGGCTTGCGATAAAATCGAGCGGCGAGCAGACCGGCTTCAAAGTGCAGCTCCGGCAGCTCTACCAATGGCACGGGAATGGCCTCAACAAAGCCTGCGACAGGTGCCTCAGCCACCACTGCGGCAGCGCCGTTGGCAACTGCCTGCTCAATAAACTGGCGGCCGTCATGCATCTCCCCCGGCAACGCCACAAACAAGTCCCCCGGCCGCACTTTGCGACTGTCCAACTGCATGCCACTGATCATGGTGTCGGCAAACGCCCCATTAGCACTGCCCAGCAATTGTGGCAGTGACATCGGCTCTACCGAAAAAGGTTGCGCGGCCAGCATCACGTACTACCGCCCGCTGGTTTGGCAGGTGTCGCGCCCACCGTACTGATCTCTGAAGGCGGCACATTGAGAAGACGCATGGTGGCGCCGGTCATCTCTGAAAAAACCGGTGCCGCTACTGCGCCACCGCCGTACAGCGCGCCTTTGGGATCGTTGATAACAACCACTGTAACAATGCGCGGGTTGTCGACCGGCGCCACGCCTGCAAACAACGCGACATATTTATTTTTCTCGTAACCGCCGGGCCCGACCTTGTGCACTGTGCCGGTCTTGCCACCGACCTGATAACCCGGGACGCGCGCCTTGCGCGCAGTGCCATCTTCATTGGTCACGGCATGCAGCATGGTCATAATCTGTGCGGCCGTTTTGGCAGCAATCACACGTTTGCCCGCTGGCACCTCATCCAGTGCCAGCAGCGATACTGGCTGCTGCACGCCGCCATTGGCGAACACTGAGTAAGCGCTGGCGAGTTGCAGCGGTGTGGCGCTGATGCCATAACCAAAGGCCAGGGACACTTTTTCCGTAGCGTACCAGCGAGGTCGATTCGGCAGATTACCGGCGCTCTCTCCCGGGAACCCGGTGCCTGGCGGCTGCCCGATTCCAAACCGGTGAAAGACTTCCCAGATGGGCTCGTGGCCGAGGTCCAACGCAATCTTGGTAACGCCGACCTGACTCGATTTTTGCAGTACCCGCGTCATGCTGATCAGGCCGTAGTTGCGCGGATCCGGATAGACCTTGGGGCCCACACGAATACGACCGGGGGAGGTATCAATCATGGTCTCGGGTGTAAATCGACCACTTTCCAATGCCGCAACCATAGTCAGGGACTTCATGGTGGAACCGGGTTCATAGACATCGGTAATCGCGCGATTCCGCATGCCTTCAGGCCCCCCGGACTTCTGTCCATTCGGGTTGTAGACCGGATAGTTGACCATGGCCAGCACTTCGCCGGTATGACTGTCCAACGTCACAACGGTACCCGACTCGGCACCCAGGGCGGTGACCGCACGCTGCAGTTCGCGGTGCTGCACATACTGCAGGCGCAAGTCGATACTCAAGCGCATGTCTTTTCCCGGTTGTGCAGGCTGCAGCACACCGATATCGCGCACCACCTCGCCATGCAGGTCCTTGATATACTTTTTCTTACCCGGCACACCCTGCAACCACTCGTTGTAGGTCAGCTCCAGCCCCGCAATCCCCTGGCCATCAACATTGGTGAACCCCACCAACTGCGCTGCAACTTCGCCGGCAGGATAGAAACGGCGGTATTCACGCTCCCCAAAAACACCCGGAATCTTCTTGTCCAGAATTGTTCGGGCGTGCCCCGGCACCTGGTGGCGCAGCAGGTACATGAACTGTTTGCCATCGTAGTGGGCCAGCTTTTCCTGCAGCGCTGGCAATTTCATATCAAGGGCCTGCGCCAACTCTTCCAGACGCGTTGAATCCTTCAGCAACTGCGGATTTGCCCAGATCGACACCACCGGGGTACTCACCGCCAGCGGCTCGCCACGGCGATCCGTGATCACCCCGCGATAGGCCGGTATTTCCGCCGTGCGCACCGAGCGCATGGCGCCCTGGTCCTGCAGGAATTCGTGGCCGTGCTCCAGATCGAGTATCTGCAGGGATAACACCCGCCATACCAACAGGAGCAACAATAGGCCCAGCACGCCAACTACCGCGTAGAAGCGCCACAGCGGCAGCGGCTGACTGACCACCCGCCTCATTGTGGAATGACCTTGAATAGCGCAAGGTCTGGCGCCGCCATTCCCAGATCACCGCGCGCGACTTTTTCCACCCGGTAGTGCGAAGCCCAGGTGCTTTGTTCCAACAGCAGGCGCCCGTAATCCTCCTGCAGATACCACTGCGAAGATTCCAGCACCTGGAGCTGCGTGTACAGGGCGCGGCAGGCGTGGGTAGAGTAGATCGTGGCAAAAGCAGACACTAGAGTCAGCACCAGCAGCGCAGCATTGCAGACGAACAGCTGGCGGCTGCCACTCTGCGGGTGCTGTCTCTCGCTGGTGCGTATTACGCTGGTATCTAACACTTTAATTTACCCAATCTCCGCTTCAACTTATTTTTTCTGCAACACGCATCACTGCACTGCGCGCTCGAACATTGCCAGCCACTTCCTCGTCACTCGCCCTCGCCGCCTTCGCCACCAGGCGCATGCGCCGATTGAGCGCGCTCTCGGTCACCGGCACACCGCGTGGCAGTGAATCTCCACGCGCCATGTCGCGCATATAGCGTTTGACCAAACGATCTTCCAGCGAGTGGAAACTGATCACCACCAGGCGACCACCCACTCGCAACAAATCCAGCGCCACCGACAAAAACAGCTCCAGATCCTCCAGCTCGCGATTCACTTTGATACGAATCGCCTGGAAAGAGCGGGTGGCTGGATGCTTATGTTTTTCCCATCGCGGGTGCGCCTCGCTGACTATTTTGGCCAGCTGCGCCGTGGTCTCAATCGGGGACTCCTCCCGCGCGGCGATAATCGCGGTAGCGATACGGCGAGCGAAACGCTCCTCGCCGTACTCCTTCAACACACCGGAAATATCCTGAAGATCGGCATATGACAACCATTGCGCCGCCGTTTCTCCGCGACTGGTGTCCATGCGCATATCCAGAGGGCCGTCCTTCATGAAGCTGAAACCGCGCTCACCCTCGTCAAGCTGCGGACTGGAAACACCCAGATCCAATAAAATGCCATCAACTGCGTCGATCCCCATCCCACGCAGTTGATGGGGAAGCGCAGCGAAAGACCCGTGGAAAAATTCAAATCGGGGATCTTTCTCTGCCAACTCATGCGCCACCGTCTGGGCGGCAAGATCCTTATCCACGCCCAGCACACGGCCGTCGTCGTTCAGGTTCTGCAACAGGAAGCGACTGTGTCCACCACGGCCAAAGGTGCCATCCACATAAACCCCGCCGGGTAGCGTTACCAGAGCCTCTACAGCCTCGCGCAACAGAACAGTTTGATGCATAGCGGCCACCTAGAGCGTGAGCGACATCAGTTCATCGGGCAATTCGGCTTCTGGACCGGAATCCAGCAGCGCCTGGTCTCTTTCGGCCAGCCACAATGGCTCTGACCACAACTCCAATTTTTTACCCTGACCCACCAGCACCACGCTTTTATCAAGCTGCGCATAGTCACGCAGGGATTGCGGCAGTAGCAGGCGGCCACTACCGTCCATTTCCAGATCGGTGGCGTAACCCAACACCAGTCGCTGAAAACGTTTTACCGCAGGCTTAAGTGCTGGTAGGTTCTGGATATCTCTTTCAATGCGTTCCCACTCGGGCAGTGGGTAAATCACAAGGCATGCCACTTGAGTATCGATCGTTACAACCACCTGACCCTCGGATTGCTCACGCAATGGCTCGCGCTGGCGGGTTGGCATAGCCAACCGCCCTTTGGCGTCCATATTGATATGTTGCACTCCGCGAAACACTCTGGCTTCCCCCGCTTAAATTTGACCTTTTACCCACAAAAAGCCAAAAAACCCCACATCCTTCCACTTTTCGACACTATAGGTCTGCCATCGAGAGGGTGTCAAGTGAGCTCGCTAGAAAAAACGTTGTGATTTCAGTTAATTAGCGTGACTTGGGAGGGTTGGAGCACGGGTACTTTGGGTAGCAGTACAGAGAATAATCCTTTAAAACAGACCGGTAAAATCACTACCTAAGGATTCACTTTAAGTTACAGGCTTTATAGTTCTAAAAAATATACTTAATAGAACCCATTATTATAATTGGCGAGCTTGTGATTGAAACATAAAGCAAAAAAGGGGGCAGACCCCACTTCCCGTTAGCGCTTAAACAGGAAGTGGGGTCTGCCCCCTTTTTTCTTTTAAAAGATGAGTCGGTCGATAAGCCGGGTTCTGTCGTGGACGATCATTCATCTGCGACAGGTGTCACCACCTGCCTGTAGCGACCTACCCGAATCCACTGCGGGCCGCAGCTGACGGATTCCTATTTGGTCTTGCTCCGAGTGGGGTTTACCCTCGCCACGCCTGTTACCAGTCGCGCGGTGCGCTCTTACCGCACCATTTCAGCCTTACCCAGCCACAAGTGGCACTCAAATGGGTTTGACCCCATTTTTGGGCGGTATACTCTCTGTTGCACTTGCCGTAGGCTTTCGCCCCCCAGGCGTTACCTGGCACTCTGCCCTATGGAGCCCGGACTTTCCTCCCCCCAAGCGTGTAAACACGATTGAAAAGCGATCGCCTGACCGACTCGGCGCCAAGATTACGCGCTGCGGTTGCCGAGGGCAAGCTTGAAGGCGGACGCAAAAGAACACCGCCCCCCTTTACGCTCCCTGTTTCACTGACAACAGATAATCGTAGAGCTGCTTTTTGCGCAGGCCGGTACAGTCTGCCACCACTGCTGCAGCTTTCTTGGCCGGCAGCTCCTGTACCAACCGCAGCAGGAGCCTGGACACATCTGCACCGATCTCCTGTTCGCCCTTTGGCTTGCCCGCGACAATAAGCACGATCTCGCCTTTCTGTTGATTGCTGTCACCACTCACGAACTGTGCCAGCTCGGACAGCGGACCACGTCTGATAGTCTCGAAGGTTTTGGTGATTTCGCGGGCCAATACTGCCTCTCGATCCCCACCAAACACTTCGATCATCGACACTAGCGACGCTTCAATCCGGTGTGGCGCCTCGTAAAAAATCAAGGTCATCGGCTCCGCCGCCAATTCCGACAGGCGATTCACTCGCGTGCCATCGCGAGCGGGCAGAAACCCCTCAAACAAAAAGCGGTCGGTGGGGAGGCCCGCCACACTCAGGGCGGCAATCGCTGCACACGGGCCCGGCAGGGGATACACCGCATAACCGCCGTCTTGCACATAGCGCACCAGGCGATACCCGGGGTCAGAGATCAATGGCGTACCGGCATCTGACACCAGCGCCACGCAACCACCGCCCTCCAGACACTGGCCGATGCGCTGCAGGGCGCGGTCATCGCTGTGGTCGTGATAGGCCATGGTGGGTGTATCAATCGCAAAAAACTGCAGCAAACGTTGGCTGTGACGGGTATCCTCCGCCGCAATGAGGTCCGCATTTTGCAGGACTTCGATCGCGCGCTGCGACATATCACCGAAGTTACCTATAGGTGTGGCCACAACATAAAGCCCGGAATCCACGTTTTCCCCTTATAATGTCCGCACTGCGTCAATCCCGGATCACAGGGGCCTGTCGAATTTGGGTGTGTATAGCGCATCACCCTGAGCCCCACAGGCGCCTTGACCTACTAACTAGCTGGTGAAGCATAGCATGAGAGACACAAATTTCGGGCAACACAGCCACACTACCCTTCTGGCACTGATATTGCTGCCGCTCGTTCTGTGGGGCTGTGCCGGAAAACCCACCAAGCAGGAGGTAGAGTCCAGCAAACCGGTCGCGGCAACACAACAGCCCAGGCAGCGGGGAGGCATCTCACTCACACTGCCGGCCAGCACTTACAGTGGCGCCTTCAACAGTGCCGAACAATCTCTCGCACAGTTTGACTGGATGCAGGCAAGCGTCGCGCTGGAAGCGCTGCCGGAGCAAGGGTTATCGACTAACGACAGCGCTTACCTGGCCTATCTTCAGGCCCGCATCAGCTATATTCGCGGTGACCAGGCGAGCGCCATGGCACAGATCGAACGCCTGAACAGTCCAGGCATCGACCCGGCCCTGCGCTACCGCATTCTCAGCTTCCAGCACTACATGCTGGACATGCAGGGCGACTCACTGTCCTGCGCGCAACTCGCTGATCAGATTTTACGCACAGCACCGAGCGACACTGTCCCCGCGTGGAAGCGCAGCGTGTGGCGCAATCTGGCGAAGACCGACTCAGAGCAGTTATCCGCCGCGCTGCCCAGCGCCAGCGACCCACAGTGGCGCGGCTGGATAAACCTCGCGCTGGTCAGCCGCGGGTCCTCCTCGACCCTGCCCGGGCAGGTGTCGCGATGGCGCAATGAGAACCCCGAACACCCCGCAGCCAAGCCCTTGCCCGGCGGACTCGATCTCCTCCTCACTCAGGGCCCTCAGAGTGGCAAGGTCGCTATACTGTTACCACTCAGCGGTGAACTGGCCCGTGCCGGCAGGGCTGTGCTGAACGGATTTCTCGCAGCCTATTACGAGGACAGTGCGGCAGGCGGCACCGCAGATGAACTGCTTGTCATCGATCTGGACAAATCACCCTCCGCCAGCAGTGCCTACCAGGAGGCCGTCCAGCAGGGTGCTTCCATTGTCGTCGGACCGCTGAGCAAAGAAGCCCTGGCAGACATTGCAACCCTACTGGAGCGACCGGTCCCCATCCTGGCGCTCAATCGTATCGATCAGGTTCTGCCAGCGTCGGGCAGTGCGCTGGTGCAATTATCGCTGGCGCCGGAAGACGATGCCAAGAGTATTGCCGAGCTTGCATTTGGCACCGGCGCTCGCCGCGCCCTCATCATAAGTCCGACCGGAGACTGGGGCAGCAAGGTTGAGCCGGTATTGCGCGAGCGCTGGACCACGCTGGGCGGGACCGTCGCCGACAGCGTCACCTACACGACCTACGACGACTACTCCAGCAGCGTGAAGTCTGTACTGTCGCTCAGCGCCAGTGAACAGCGGGCGAAGGAGCTGCAAGACCTGCTGGGAACCGATATAGAATTTACACCGCGACGCCGCCGGGACGCTGACGTGATCTTCCTGCTGAGTCGCACCAGCACCGAGGCGCGCGCGATCAAACCGCTGCTGGCCTTTCACTACGCCGCCGATCTTCCCGTCTACGCCTTATCCAGTATCTACAGCGGTGTACCGGATGAGCGCAACCAGGACCTGAACGGCATCATACTGGCCGAGACCCCGTGGCTATTGGGCGCCAATCCCGGTCTTCGGGTGACACTTGCCGCGGGCGACCTGGGCGGCGGCAACCTGCCACAGCTCAACGCGCTGGGGGCAGATGCGTTTCTGGTGCAATCCGGTTTCAGTCGTCTGCAGAGCGGTGCAGATGCACTGTTTCGCGGTAACACCGGCCTGCTGACCATGGATCCCAACCTCAGTATCCAGCGGGAATTGTCGGCGGCCACATTCGATGGAGGCGTACTCAAAGCGCAGTAGATAGACTGGGTTCTCCGCCACCAGGCAAACAATACTGCGCTGAGACCATGAAATCGCTGGGCGACGACTACGAGGACAGGGCGGCAGCCCTGATACAGGACAGCGGGCTACGCCTGCTGGAGCGCAACTTCAGCGGAAAAACCGGTGAGATCGACATCATCGCAGAAGACGGCGAGCGCCTGATTTTTGTAGAAGTCAGGGCGCGCACCAACCGTTATTTCGACAGCGCCGCAGGCTCTGTCGACTGGCGCAAGCAGCAGCGCATCATAAAAACAGCGCAATTATTCTTGCAGCGCCGACCGCAGTGGGCGAATGCACCCTGCCGATTTGACGTGATTGCCTTCGAACCGCCACAATCGGGATCCCTCCCGCAGATTCGCTGGATCCGCGGGGCATTTACAGCCTGACCAAGACCATTGGATTCAACTGCATGGACTACTACCCCATCATTGCTGAGAACTTCCAGAGCACGATTGAGACGATCGCCATGTCGGTCGATGACCTGGCCGTAGTGATAGCACATGGCAGTCAGCTGATGGCAAGCGCACTGTTAAGCGATCGCAAAATTGTCGCTTGCGGTAACGGCGTTGACGCTGCACTGGCCCAGTTGTTTGCCTGCAATCTACTCAATCGTTTTGAACAGGACCGACCCGCTCTCCCCGCACTCTCGCTCACGTCAGACAGTGCCAGTGTTACCGCAATCGCCCAGGCTGGCGCATTTAACGATATCTTCTCCCGTCAATTACGCGCGTTAGGGCAGGCCGGAGATGTCTTGCTGTGCATAAACAGCGGCGAGAGTAACAGCAATTTATTGCGCGCGGTGCAGACAGCCCAAGAGCGGGAGATGGGGGTCATCGTGATGAACAATACACGCGACAATGCGCTGGGCGCGATGATCCGGCCCGAAGATGTGGAGCTGAGGGTCAATGCGACGCGACAAGCGCGCGTGGTAGAAATCCACACCATGGCGATACACAGCTTTTGTGAACTGATAGACCACAGTCTATTTGGAACCTACCATCAGGAATAAAACATGAGGCTCATTTTCGTCTTGCTTGCCACCTTTCTCGTGCTGTCTCTTTCTGGCTGCGGCAGTCTTCTTGCCAGCATGGATGTGGGCAAAATAGAGGACTCCCCTAAAGAACGCACAATCGGCCAGATGATTGAAGACGACAATATTGAAACCAAGGCTGTGGTGAACATACATGCTGCAAACGCCGCGTACCACGATGCTCATCTGGTGGTCGTGAGCTACGACGGTTACGTGCTGTTGGCCGGACAGGTCAATGATGAAACTCTCAAGGCCAATGCCACCACTGTGGTGCGCAAGATCAAGGGCGTGCGCAGAATTTACAACGAGCTGGAGATCAGCCCACCGACTTCCGCTCTGACACGCACCAGCGACGGCTGGATCACCACCAAAATAAAATCCTGGTTGCTCTCAAGCAGCAGCGTAGCGGGCACAACGGTGAAGGTTGTGACGGAAAATGGCGTGGTCTATCTGATGGGGTTGGTTACACAAAAGGAAGCAGACATCATTTCTCAGGAGGTCTCCAGTGTATCCGGGGTGCGCCGTGTGGTGCGTTTGTTTGATGTGTTGCAGTAGAGCGGTTTCCACTCAGCGCGCCGTCTGACACCCGGCACACCCGCAAAAAACTTACTTGACGATTTTAAGCGATGGCCGCTTCTCGAGCTTGCCCGGATCCGGCGGCGTCTCATCCGGCGGACTGGGAACCTCTTCCGGGTCAAACACCATACCCTGGCCATTCTCCCGCGCGTATATACCCACCACCGCCGAAATCGGGACAAACACGTCCGTTGCCACACCGCCAAAACGTCCGTTAAAAGAAACAGCCTGATTGGAAATGGTTAAATCAACCACAGCATCGGGGGAAATATTCAGGACGATCTGGTTGTCTTTCACGAACTGCTGGGGAACGACAACATTTTCCATCGATGCGTCCACCAATACGTAGGGCGTGGACGCATTGTCCACGATCCACTCATAGAGTGCGCGCATGATGTAGGGACGACTGGAATTCATACTCGACTCTGACACTAAGACAGCGAAAAAGCTGGCTTACAAGCGCATTTCCCGTTCATGTTCAGTCAGGCTCTCCTGGAACGACTCCCGATTAAACAGGGTGTCCATATAGGTCTGCAGCGGTTTGGTCTGCTTGCTGGCACGAATTTCCACGCCAAGCGCAGGAAGACGCCACAAAATGGGAGCGATACAACAATCGACGAGGGTAAACTCATCGCTCATGAAGAACGGCTTTTCCGCAAAGATAGGCGCGATGCCGATAATACTTTCACGCAATTCCTTGACCGATTTTTTTACCACATTGTCACTGCGTGTATGCAAAATAGCGTCCACCAGTGCGCTCCAGTCCCGCTCGATCCGATAGATGAAGAGACGGCTTTCCGCTCGCGCCACTGGATATACGGGCAACAGCGGTGGATGCGGAAACCGCTCATCGAGGTATTCCATCATGACTTTTGATTCGTACAGCACCAGATCTCGATCTACCAGAGTCGGCAGGCTGTTGTAAGGATTGAGGTCAGCGAGCTCAGCCGGTGGATGCGCTGGATCGGCCTCGACCAGATCCACAGTAACGCCTTTCTCAGCCAGGACGATACGCACCCGGTGGCTGTAGTGACTGGTGCTATCAGAAAAAAATGTCATTGAAGACCGCTTTGCCACAACACCCATTAGGGATTCCTCAGTTGTTTCCTACAGAAAACGATGCGGCGTAACAACAACCCCAGCGCTACCACAATCCATCAGTTACGTGCGATCAGTGTACGTCTTTCCAGTACTCACGATTGAGCAACCATGCAAATACAGTAAATAAGGCAATAAAGAGTAATGTATAGATACCGATTCGGTGACGGTCAGTCTTCATTGGCTCAGCTACATAGGCGAGAAAGTTGACCAAATCGTACACTGCGCCATCGTACTCCTCGGGAGTCATCTCTCCGGCGAAGGTAATTTCAAGCTTTCCGCAGGGATCCTCGAGTATGTCTTCACCCGTCAACGGATCGCGCTTCACACCGCCATTGTGGGCTTGGACAGGGCCCGGCGCGCACGCTTGCATGCCCTGCAATTCCAGCAGCACATGAGGCATACCCACGTCCTTGAACACCTTGTTATTCACACCGTAAGGCCGGCTGTCATCCTGGTAAAATGAGAGCAGGTAAGTATAGAGCCATTCAGGTTGACGGGCGCGGGAGACCAGAGTCAGATCCGGCGGTGGTGCACCAAACCACTTTTTAGCGTTACCCTTATCCATGGCGTTGCCCATCAGGGCACCCATTTTGACGTCGGGATCAAACTTCAAGTTCGCCTCGTACAGATCCTCGGGAATACCCAGATCCTCAGCCACTCTGTTGTAACGCGAATACTGCAGCGAATGGCAACCCATGCAGTAGTTCATATACATCTTGGCGCCATGCTGTAACGAGGGTTTGTCCTTCGCATCGGGCACAAATTCCTCGCAGGCGATAGAGCCGCAATCGAAAGTCGCTTCCGATGCCACGACTTTCAAGGGCAGCACTGTTAAGGCCAGAATCAACAGGAGGCCGGCTATACTGCCCCAGAAACCAATGCCGCCATCTGTGGTCACACGCTCAGGTACTGGCTTGGTCCGGTCGATAGACGTCCAGAACGGCATCAGCAGGAAGAAGCCAAAGTAAATCACTGAGCAAATGCGCGCCAACATCGTCCTGCCATCGGTGGGGGACCAGACACCCAGCACCCCCAGGATCAGGAAGGACGCGACGAATACGACCAACATAACCTTGGTGATGGTGCCGCGATAGCGCCAGGATTTAACCCGACTGCGATCCAGCCAGGGCAACATAAACGGTACAGCTACCGAGGCGGCAAACGCGACGAAGCCCCAGAACTTGTCCGGCACGGCGCGCAGTACTGAATAAAAGGGGGTGAAATACCAGACCGGCGCAATGTGCGCAGGCGTCTTCAGATTATTGGCTTCTTCAAAATTCGCGAATTCAAGGAAGTAGCCGCCCATCTCTGGCATAAAGAAAATGATGCCGCAAAAAATGAACAGGAATACGCCTATCGCCTGAAGATCGTGCACGGTGTAGTACGGGTGGAAAGCGACACCGTCCAATGGCACACCGGCTTTGTCCTTATGCTTCTTGATATCCACGCCGTCGGGGTTGTTCGAGCCGACTTCATGGAGTGCCAACAAGTGCAGTACGACCAACGCCAGCAACACAATAGGCAGGGCTACCACGTGCAGCGCGAAGAAACGGTTGAGCGTTATCCCGGAGATCAGATAGTCACCGCGAATCCACGTGACAATATCATCACCAACCACGGGAATGGCCCCAAACAAAGAGATGATGACCTGTGCACCCCAGTAGGACATCTGGCCCCAGGGCAATACGTAGCCCACGAAGGCTTCTGCCATCAGCACCACGAAGATCAACATCCCAAAGATCCAGATTAGCTCCCGAGGTTTCTGGTAGGAGCCGTAAATCAGCGCGCGAAACATATGCAGATACACCACCAGAAAGAACGCCGAGGCGCCGGTAGAGTGCATATACCGCAGTATCCAGCCGAAATCGACGTCCCGCATGATGTATTCAACCGATGCGAAAGCGCCCTCCTGGCTCGGGTTGTAGCTCATGGTCAACCAGATACCCGTCAGCAACTGGTTTACCAGCACTACCAGTGACAGCACACCGAAGAAATACCAGAAGTTGAAGTTTTTAGGGGCGTAGTACTTCCCCATGTGGGTGTCCCACGCCTTTATGATGGGCAGGCGCGCGTCGACCCAATCGCGTAAACCAATCAATACCTTACTCATCAGACAACCTCCGGGTTCACGCCGATTACCATCACCTTGTCGTCCTCAAAAGAGTACGGGGGAACTAACAGATTGGCCGATGCCGGCACACCCTCGTAAACGCGGCCAGACAGATCAAACTTGGAGCCGTGACAGGGACAGAAAAATCCGCCCACCCACTTGTCGCCGCCCAGGTTAGCCACCCCCACCTCTGGAACGAACTTGGGAGCACAGCCGAGATGCGTGCAGAGTCCTACAACGACCAGAAGATTCGGCTTGATTGAGCGGTCGATACCGGTGATATAGGGGGGTTGCTGTGCGACATTTTCTGAATTAGGGTCTTTTAACTGCGAATCGAGGCCGGGAAGCGCCTCGAGCTGAGCGGTGGTGCGATTGACTACGTAGACGGGCTTACCGCGCCATTCCACCACTACCATCTGACCCGGCTCAATCTTGCTAAAATCAAACTTTACCGGTGCTCCAGCTGCCTTGGCCTTGGCCGAGGGGTTCCAGGACCCAACAAAGGGTACTGCCACACCGACTACCCCGGCAGCGCCTACCGCGCTTGTGGCAGCCGTCAGGAATTTCCTCCTCGTGGAGTTAACGCCATCGCTACTCATGCTTGTCTCCCCAGATAACAAATCGCCTTGCGGATGGTCGGCAAAGGTCCGAACCGCAGATCTCGAAAAAAGTGCAAATGGTAATGATTTTGCCGAGTTCTTACAAGGAAAACTCCTTGATTTAACTGCGTTTTCAGCAAGAACCTGACCTAACTCAAGTCAAAAATCACGACCTCTTACAAGGCTCAAAAAAACGCCCGGCATGCGCAGCATCCGGGCGTTTGAGTTTGTGTCCACGTCCCCGCCAGCGTTGGGGACATATGCCACCAGCTTAACGCTTGGAGAACTGAGGACGCTTGCGAGCCTTGCGCAGACCAACTTTCTTACGCTCTACTTCACGTGCGTCACGGGTAACATACCCGGCGCTACGCAAACTGGGTCGCAGAGACTCGTCGTATTCCATCAACGCGCGCGTGATGCCGTGGCGAATCGCCCCGGCTTGCCCGAAACTACCGCCACCGGCAACAGTTACGTTAACGTCAAATTTCTCTATCAACTCAACAAGCTCCAGAGGCTGGCGTACGATCATACGAGCCACTTCACGACCAAAATACTGGTCCAGCGGGCGCTTGTTGACAGTGATGCTGCCGCCACCATTTTTCAGGTAAACGCGAGCAGTGGACGTCTTGCGACGACCGGTTCCATAGTATTGGGTAGCTGACATATCGAGGTTGTCCGTTAGATGTTCAGTACTTGGGGTTGTTGCGCCGCATGCGGGTGTTCGGTGCCAGCATAGACTTTCAACTTTCTAAACATGGCGCGACCGAGCGTATTCTTGGGCAACATGCCCTTCACCGCACCCTGGAGAACCCGTTCTGGGGCTTTTTCGATCAATTTCTCGAAGGAAATTGTCTTCAAGCCACCCGGATACTGAGTGTGATGATGGTACATCTTGTCTTTCGACTTGGCGCCGGTGACGCGAATCTTTTCAGCATTCACGACCACGATGTAGTCACCGGTATCGACATGCGGCGTATATTCAGCCTTGTGCTTGCCACGCAGACGGTGCGCTATCTCGCTGGCCAGGCGCCCGAGAGTCTTGTCAGCGGCGTCCACGACAAACCAGTCGCGGTTCACATCTTCCGCTTTGGCACTAATAGTTTTCATCAATAACTGCCTCTTGGAGGAGTCCAATTTCGAGAGCGCGAATACTAATCAATGGGTCCACTCTTTTCAAGCGGAGAATCCATTAAATTTCGCTGATACCAACACTTGGAAGCCTTTTGGGCCTGCAAGAAAGGGCGCGTATTTAAACCCAAGTGATGACCCCCTGTCTAGGGTCTTCTTACTCGAATGCACGACAATTGTTCAAAAAGTCCTCGCGGCGTTATGAGTTCAATGCTCAGAGCACTGTCACCGGCCTTTGGGGGTGGGCGGGCTACGCTTGTTCGAAAAGCTCACTCACCGCGCAGCCCGCCCACCCCCAAAGACCTCCGATAGCAGAACTTCGCAGACTTTCACCGAATAAAACGGCCCATAAACCAGATCACGCGAGATCCAGCCAGAGCGGGGGACCCGCCTGAAGAGCGAATATCTCAGCCTTCTGAGCGATCAGGCGCGTCCCCCGCTCTGGCGGCTCAAACGGTTCGGGCGGTTCGGGCGGTTCGAGCGACCCAATTACGCAAATCTCCAACTATAAAGCAGAGACCAAGAGACCACTCCCGAAGCTAAGGCAAATGCTCCCGCGCCAGATACTCATAGGACTGCATCTCCTGCAACCGCGAGATCGTCCGCTGAAACTCAAAGCCCAGCTGTCCACCACCGTACAGCTCCAACAGCGGCACAGCAGCAGTAAGCACTAACTTCACGCTGCGATCATAGAACTCGTCAACCAGATTGACAAAGCGCCGCGCCTGGTCGTCCATACCCGGAAGGAAACAGGGGATGCCTGAAATGAGCACTGAATGAAAGATTCGAGATAGCTCAATATAGTCGTTTTGTGACCGCGGGCCGACGCACAGTTCGGCGAATTCAAACCACGCAACCCCCTTCGCGACACGTCGACATGTCAGGTAGCGATGGTTGATTTCAATACGCTCCCAGTGCTTACCAGGCCCCGACGCCAGACTTTTAAAGCTGCTCTCAATACTTTTGCTGGCCGCTTCATTCAACGGGGAATGATAGAGCGCGGCCTGTTGCAGGGTGCGCAAGCGGTAGTCGATACCGGCATCCACATTCACCACCTGGGTGTATTTTTCCAACAACTCAATAGCGGGCAGAAACCGCTGCCGCTGCAAACCATTTTCATACAGGTGCGCTGGCTCGATGTTAGACGTCGCCACGAGTGTCACTCCTCGGGCGAACAATTCTTTCATCAAGTCCCCCAGAATCATCGCGTCTGCAATATCGGTTACAAAAAACTCGTCAAAACAAAGCACGCGCGCCTCTTGCGAGATCCGATCAGCGACACTTTCCAACGGATTTTTTTCGCCCTCGACACTGGTCAGATCCGTGTGTACACGCTGCATGAACCGATGGAAATGCACACGTAGCTTGCGAGGAAACGGCAGACATTCGAAAAAGGTATCCACCAGATAGGTTTTGCCGCGCCCCACGCCGCCCCAGAAATAGAGCCCGACCTGGGGTTCAATCTGCACACCTCGGAGTTTGTTTATCCAGCCTTTTATTCCGCCATCGTGCGCCGCTGAGCTGGCGACCAGACGCTCATAGAGGTCCTGCAGCAACAGCACAGCCTGCTCCTGAGCGGGATCATGGGAAAAGCCTTCTTGCTGCAGGTCAGCCTGATAGCGTTGCCAGGGTGTGATCATATCCGGGACTGCCCAGTCCTGCGTGAGTTGAGGGCCGCACACTTTAACCACAGCCTCCACGCTTGGCAACGTCCTCTCAAATGGGCAGCCAACCCTACTGCCCTTGGATCATACGCGGTATACTGCCCACCTTTCTTTTCGGCCATGAGGAATCTTTAGTGGAATCAGCGGTATATAGCTTGGAAATCGTAATGACTGTGGCAGTCACAGCGATCATCGCGGGTCTAATTGTGGGCTTGCTAATGGGTCGTCGCACCTCCGACGGGGCAAAACAACACCGGGATCTTGCGCTCAAGCTGGATCAGGTGATGCAAGACAAGAAGTCGTATGAGGCCGAGGTTGTCGAGCACTTTTCGGACACGGCAAAACTCTTGAACAATCTGACAGAAAGCTATCGAGAGGTGCATAACCAACTGGCACAGGGTGCCGAGAAGTTGTGTCACGGATCCGGACCAGTCTCTCTGGAACGTCTGGAAAATAAATACGATCCAGCGGAAATCCCGGCGCATCTCGCGCACATCCAGCCACCCCTGGATTACGCGCCAAAGCATTCACCGGACGAAAAAGGCATGCTCAATGAGGAGTTTGGCCTGGAGCGCAAGCCAATGGCAAAGCCAGAAGCGAGCGAAAAAGCGCACTGAGACAACTTGCCCGCAGCGTTAAACCGGGTTGTCTATATCAATAAACCGGTGTTCCAGAGAAAACTGCGCGGCGAGATGATCGCCGACAGCCTGCACGCCATAACGCTCGGTGGCGTGATGGCCGGCAGCGACGAACTGAATACCTTCCTCTCTGGCGGTGTGTACGGTTTGCTCCGATGCTTCGCCAGTAATAAATAGATCGGCGCCGGCCGCTACTGCCGCGGTGATGTAGTCCTGGGCAGCTCCCGTACACCAGGCTATGCGCCGCACCAATGCATCGGGGTCGCCCACGTGCAAAGGCTCACGCCCCGTGATTTTCGCCAATCTGGCGACCAACTGTTGCGCCGGGACGGCCTTCTCAAGATCGCTGACGCTGCCCAGACCGCTGACAAGACCAGGCTGCAGCGGGGCCTGATCCTCAAGCGCAAAACCCATCAACAGCCCCAGACAGGCGTTATTTCCCAACTTCGGATGAGCATCCAGCGGCAAATGATAGGCAAACAAGCTGACGTCACTGCCCAGTAGCGCAGCCAGCCGCCTGCGCTTCATTCCCACCACCTGTGGCGCCTCACCGCGCCAGAAATAACCGTGATGCACCAGAATCGCGTCTGCGCCCCACTCGATCGCGGCATCGAGCAGAGCCTGGCAGGCCGTGACACCGGTGGCCAGCCGGGCGATTTGAGCCCGGCCTTCGACCTGCAAGCCGTTGGGGCAATAGTCCACAAACTGCGCCGGCTGCAAACACCGGTCAAGGTACTGGCTCAGCTGGGTAAGCTCTACGCTCATTTCATTTCTACCTGTGGATTGAAGGAACCGCTCTACGCACTTGGCAGGCCGGGGTGTCCATCATATACAATGCGGCCGTACACAATACACATGGCAGAGTATGAAAAAAAATCTAACACTTCTCGTCTGGCCTGCTATAGCCGGTTTGTTGGCCGCTCTGCTGATTCTGGACCGCTGGGTACTGCCGCTCACACCCGGCGCACAAGACACCCAACTGGAGCCTGTCAGCTATGCCGCTGCCGTGCGCGAGGCAACGCCTGCAGTCGTCAATATCTATACCGCCAAACTGGTCGCAGAAGGGCAAAGTACACTGCTGGACAATTCCCTGCAGAGGCCATTTGCGCGCCCATCGCAGCGTCAACGCATAGAGCGCTCACTCGGCTCGGGGGTCATCATGACCGAAGCGGGCCACATCCTGACCAATAATCACGTAATAACCGGCGCTGACGCCATCCAGGTGATGCTGTACGACGGTCGCTCGGCCAGTGCCACGGTGATCGGCACTGATTCGGCCACCGATCTTGCCGTATTGAAAGTGGAATTGGCGGACCTGCAACCGATTACCCTGGGCGACTCCGATGCAGCCAGAGTCGGCGATGTGGTCCTGGCCATCGGCAACCCACTGGGGTTCGGGCACTCCGTCACGCAGGGCATCGTCTCAGCACTGGGGCGCTTTGGCCTGCAGTTGAACACCTACGAGGATTACATCCAGACAGACGCCATCATTCACCTGGGAAACTCTGGTGGCGCATTGATTGACACCCGCGGGCGGCTACTGGGTATCAACACCTTAATTTATACCGCAGGAAACCAGGCGCAAAGTGCCAGCACAGGCATTGGCATCAGTCTCGCCATTCCGGAGAGTCTCGCCGTTTTCGTGATGCACGACCTGATTAATTATGGCGAGGTGATCCGCGGGTGGCTGGGCGTGAGTGTGGAGCCCATTGGCGCGACGCCAACTTCGGGTGACCGGTATCAACGATTGTCTGTGGTCGAAGTTGCCCAGGGTAGCCCGGCGCAAAAAGCCGGGGTGCAGGTGGGCGATATTATTACCTATATAAACGGAGAACCCGTCCGAGATGGCAGGTTAACAATGCACCGAATCGCCATGTTCAGACCTGGTGAAACAGTATCCATAGCGCTACAACGGAATCGGCAGAGCCTTGAATTGAATGCTGTAGTGGGCGCACTGAATCACTCGACGGCACCGAAAGTAAACCGTTAGGGCTGCGTTTTTGCTCGAGCTTCCAGACGCATCTCGGCGCTTCGCGCGTGGGCCGTCAGCGACTCACCTCTGGCTAATACCGATGCCATGGCGCCCAGTTCCTGCACGCCGCGCTCACTGCACATAATCACAGAACTGCGCTTCTGAAAATCATACACCCCCAGCGGCGAGGAGAAACGCGCACTGCGGGACGTGGGCAACACGTGATTGGGACCCGCACAGTAATCTCCGAGAGCCTCCGACGTAAATTGGCCCATAAAAATAGCACCGGCGTGTCGAACAAGGGGCAGCAAGCTTTCGGGATCAGCCACCGACAATTCGAGGTGCTCAGGTGCAAGGCGATTACTCACGGCCACAGCTTCAGCAAGATCGCGCGTTAATATCATCGCGCCGCGAGCGGCGAGCGATGCGCCGATGATCTGTTCTCGCGCCATCTCCGGCAGCAGCCGTTCAATACTGGCTTGCACCGCATCCAGATAAGCACTGTCAGGACACAACAACAGTGACTGCGCATTTTCGTCATGTTCTGCCTGTGAAAACAAGTCCATCGCCACCCAGTCAGGATCGGTTTGCCCATCACAAATAATCAGGATTTCCGACGGCCCGGCGATCATATCGATACCCACCCGCCCAAACACCTGACGCTTGGCAGTGGCGACATAAATATTGCCGGGGCCTACAATCTTGTCCACTGCGGGCACTGTGGCGGTACCCAGTGCCAGAGCGGCAATCGCCTGAGCGCCACCAATGGTGATCACCCTGTCCACCCCGGCAATACAGGCCGCTGCCAGCACCAGATCACTAATTTCGCCACCGGGGGCCGGCACCACCATAATGACCTCCGACACACCTGCCACTTTGGCGGGCAGCGCGTTCATCAATACGGAGGAAGGATAGCTGGCCTTGCCGCCGGGAACGTAGATTCCAACCCGCTCCAGCGCGGTAACTTTCTGGCCCAACTGATTGCCTGCGTCATCTGTAAACTGCCAACTCTGCTGCAACTGATGCTGGTGAAAACTGCGTATGCGCTGCGCTGCATATTCGAGCGCCTCACGCTGCGCCGGTTCAATCCGGTCGAGCGCACTCACTTGCCGCTGTTTGGATATCTCCAGCTGCGCTACCGACTCCACGGCCAGATGATCGAACCGCGCGGTGTACTCCAGCAGAGCCGCATCACCACGCTTGCCTATCTCTGCAATAATTGACGACACGGTCTGGTTCACCGCCAGATCCGACGCCTCCTCCCACGCTGTCAATTGCGTCAGGGCACTGTCGAAATCCGCGCTGGCGGTATCAAGACGCCGCATTCTCAGCCTCCCGCACCGCTGCTGTCAGGTCTTCAATAATCTGCGTGATAGCCGTATACCGAGAGCGCATGGCGGCTTTATTCACCACCAGACGCGAGCTGACCGTGGCAATCTCCTGCAGCGGCTCCATGCCGTTTGCACGCAGCGTGTTGCCGGTGTCGACAATGTCGACGATCTGATCGGCCAGATTCATGATCGGTGCAAGCTCCAGAGCGCCATACAGCTTGATCATATCGGCGTGCACACCCTGCTGCGCGAAATGATCCCGGGCAATATTGATAAATTTGGTCGCCACCCTGATGCGGGTACCGTCACTGCGCCAACCCACCCTGGCAGCCGTCATCAGACGACAGCGTGCAATACCCAGGTCCAATGGCTCGTACAGCCCCTCAGCCCCCTGCTCCATCAGAATATCTTTGCCCACCACACCCATGTCGGCTGCACCAAAACGCACGTAGGTGGGGACGTCCGTTCCGCGCAACACCACCAGTTGCACTTCAGACCGATTGGTTTCGAACACCAGTTTACGACTGGTGTGGATATCTTCCAGAGATTCAATACCGGCACGGGCGAGCAGCGGGAGCGTCTCCTTCAGGATACGCCCCTTGGTTAGCGCTATGGTCAATTTGTCATTCATAGTCTCTATCACGCCGCGCTGGCGGCGGCCTCCGGCAGCCGCAATACCGGTAGCCTAATATCAAAAAATGTTGATCGGCAGTCGCGCCGCATATCTCAAGCCTGCGCTCGCGCCTGCCATTCCGCTTCAGTGAAGGTACGAATGTTCACTGCGTGAATACTGCCATCGGCGATATGCTCACTCAGCGCCGCGTAAACCAATTGCTGTTTCTTCACCGGGCGCAAGCCTTCAAACACGCTGCCGATCGCGGCGATGTCGTAATGACTGCCCTCTCCCTGCACGTGAAACTCACAATCGGGCATGTGATTTTGTAACAGTCCCTTGACTGTGTCTGCTTCCATTTCGGAACTCCCCGGATAGCTGTACCAAATGATTGATCATAAAAGAGTGTCCGAGCGCTGGTTTGGCTCGTTTGTCCCGCCCCGGAATACTCTCGAAAAGTCAGTATTTTATGAGAAAAGAACGCGGATAGCGACCGTCGCCCGTCAAGCCTGACTATTTATCGACCTCGACCACCACCGTCGTCCAGTTCGCGACTACAGCGTCCAAATCGCCATCCTGTTCTCTGGCCGAGGCCAGAAACTGGTCGCGGTATACCTCGCCCAGATTCACGCTTTCAATAATGACGTTGTTCAGCTTCCACTCACCGGACTTTTCCAGTCCCATCTGGTACATCACAACGTAGGGATCCCTGCGGTCGGCGTAGATCAGCTGGCGCAACGACAGGCGTGAACTGCCAGACTCTCCCGCTTCTGGTGACTCCAGCTCAATACGGGAGCCCCCAAACGCCAGCAGGCCCTTGCTGTAAGTACGCACCAGAGACGCGCGCATGACATTGGTGAACTGGTCGAGCTGATCGATCAATTTTTGCCGGTCGGCCTCGCCCAGACTACGGTAGCGATCAGAACTGGCATACGGCCCCATCACCTTGCGCGCAAAACCGCGGTAATCGATCAGCGGATCGAGCAAGGCCTGTATCTGCTGGTAGTAACGCTCCGGGTCAGCCTCTGCATAGGCATCTGCGGCCACTACCACGTCCATAACCTTTGACGTGGTATCTTGCACCAGATTGTAAGCGGCATGGTCCTGCGCTGAGGCCTGCACACTGATCAGTGACGCCAGCAACCACGCTGTAATCGCCCCTAGTTTAAAATTGCGAACTGACATTCCTGTGCTCCATTATTCAATTTGTTACCACCCTTACCCGCAATGCCCTGTATACTCGGCCTCTGCACTCAAAGGATGCCCATTACTCGCCATACCATGTTGCACCATGCTTTCGACATCTACCCTGCCCGTATGGTTCCCCCACACCAGGCGGCGCACACTTTAACAGGAAATTCGCTCATATGCTGTTAGCAGCGTCCATGATTCTTGTCGGCTTCATAGTCCTTATATGGAGCGCGGACTTGTTCGTAGCAGGCGCCGCGTCCATCGCTAAAAATATGGGCATGTCACCTATCATTATCGGGCTGACCATCGTCTCTGTCGGCACCTCAGCCCCGGAAATTCTCGTGGCGATTACGGCTTCCATATCCGGTTCCGGAGAGCTGGCCATCGGCAATGCCATCGGCTCCAACATCGCGAATATTGCGCTGGTACTGGGTATCACGGTGCTGGTGGCACCGCTGATGGTGCAAGAGCGCTGTATGAAATCCGAAGTTTTTATGCTGCTGGTCGCGACCCTCTTCGTAGGGCTGCTCATTCTGGACGGCGAGCTTTCGACCACAGACGGCTGGCTAATGGTCGCGATGCTGGTGCTGATAATCGCACTGCTGGTGAAGCAACAGTTCAATGATCCAGGGCTGCTGAAGGAAGCGGGTGATGAGCCCGAAACTTTGTTGCTGCCTGGACGGGCCTGGACGTGCTTCCTGATAGGGCTTGCACTGTTGATTGTCAGCTCCAAGTTGTTGGTATGGGGAGCCGTACATACGGCACAGGAACTGGGCGTGTCGCAACTCGTGATTGGGCTCACCATTGTTGCCGTCGGCACCAGCCTCCCCGAGCTGGCCGCGACCATCGCCAGCGCGATGCGTGGACACACCGAAATTGCGCTGGGCAATATCATCGGCTCAAATTTGTTCAATCTTCTGGCTGTAATGGCGATTCCAGGAATCGTGGCGACCCACACTCTGGAACCTGCAGCGATATCGCGCGACTACCTCAGCATGACGCTGCTGACCGGGTTTCTGGCGGTTGCCATCTTCATCAGCCGGATGCGCAGTAAATCGTCGCCCGGTCATGCCTATCTCGGGCGCACCCTGGGAACGCTGTTAGTGTCTTCCTATGCCCTGTATTATTATTCACTGTATTCAACAATGTAGGCTAAGGAACGTTTTATGCCGGAGCAAAGCTCCATCAGTTACATTGCCTCAGCACAGCGCACCATTCGCATGGAGACGGCTGCCGTAGCCGCTCTGGAGGAGCGCATTGGGGAGGATTTCACCCGGGCCTGCGAACTGCTGCTACAGGTTCGCGGTCGTATCATAGTGACCGGCATGGGCAAATCGGGCCATATTGCGCGTAAGATTGCCGCCACTCTGGCCAGCACCGGGTCTCCGGCTTTCTTTGTCCACCCCGGCGAAGCCAGCCACGGCGACATGGGGATGATTACGGCCGAGGACGCGGTTATTGCCCTTTCCAACAGCGGCGCCGTGGCGGAAGTCATGACACTGGTGCCGCTGCTCAAACGACTGGGCATCCCCTTGATCAGCATGACCGGGAACGCACAGTCACCGTTGGGACAGTCCTCAGACGTACACCTGAATACCGGCGTGGAAACCGAGGCCTGCCCATTAGATCTGGCGCCGACATCCAGCACCACCACGGCATTGGTCATGGGCGATGCACTGGCCATCGCGCTGTTGGAAGCTCGCGGTTTTACCGCCGATGATTTTGCGTTCTCGCACCCGGGCGGCACCCTGGGCCGACAACTTCTGCTGAAAGTGCAGGACGTTATGAAAATCGGAGACGATATCCCGGTGGTGACCGAACAGATCATGTTGTCTGAAGCGCTGCTGGAAATCAGCAATAAGGGCATGGGCATGACAACAGTAGTCGACAGCGCGGGCAAGCTCGCTGGCGTTTTTACCGACGGCGACCTGCGCCGCGCTCTCGATACGCGTACTGACATTAATCAGACCTCGATTGGGCAATTGATGAGCACAGGCGCCAAAACGATAGAAGCCGATATGCTCGCGGCAGCCGCGATGCACATTATGGAAGAGAACGAAATAAGTTCTCTGGTTGTGCTGGACAAAAATGGCGTACTTGCCGGGGTCCTGCACCTGAAAGACCTGCTGCATGCAGGCATCGCCTGACACGGAACTGTCCTTTGATAATACACTCTAATGTCTACGCTATAGCTTCTCGCCTGATGCCCGGTCTGGCTCAGCCGGGTTCATCCAATCCCAGCCAAAATGCTTTGCGGAGTGCACCTATGCCTACACGCTGTCCGGATCCCGGTCCCACCTCGATAAAATTCTTCGTCGGTATGCTGGCGCTCTGTATGAGCCTTTGTGCCGCAGTCACCCAAGCGCTGCCGGACGACCGCGATAAACCCATGCGGATTACCGCGGACAAAGCCGAGCGCGATGATGTCAACGGCATCACTGTCTACAGGGGCAATGTTGTTTTTATTCAGGGCACATTGGAGCTGCGATCAGATAAGCTCACGATACACCACCAGGTCGACGAGGACCCGAGTGAGATTATCGCCGAGGGCAATCCGGCCAAGTGGCAACAAAAACCGGAGTTGGACAAGGCTATTGTCTACGCCAATGCCAAGATCATCACCTACTACAAGTCAGAGGATCGCGTGCACCTGCAAACTGATGGCTATGTCGAGCAGGACGGCTCGGTCGTCAACGGTGACTCTATTGATTATTTCATTGAGAAACAATTGATCAAAGCGAAATCCGATGAAAAACGCAAAGGCGACAGGGTGGTGGTTGTGATACCGCCCAGCGCACAAAAAAGCAAGGATGACAGTGGCACAACTGAGAGCAAATAATCTGGCGAAAGCCTATCGCGGGCGCGAAGTGATTCACGATGTGTCCGTGGCAATTGACAGCGGCCAGATCGTCGGACTGCTGGGGCCGAATGGCGCAGGTAAAACCACCTGCTTTTACATGATTATCGGTATCATTCCGGCCGACCGTGGCGTTATCACAGTCAATGGCGAAGATATTACCGCTCTCACTATGCATGAGCGGGCCCGTCGCGGCGTCGGCTATCTGCCTCAGGAGGCTTCGATATTCCGCAAATTGACCGTCGGCGACAATATCATGGCCATCCTGGAAACCCGCTCCGACCTCAACAAGAAACAGCGTTTGGCCCGGCGTGACGAACTGCTGGAGGAATTCAATGTTCAGCATCTGCGCGACAGCCTCGGCCAATCCCTGTCGGGCGGTGAACGACGCCGCATCGAAATCGCCAGAGCATTGGCCACAGAGCCCGAATTTATTATGCTGGACGAGCCTTTCGCGGGCGTAGATCCAATCTCTGTCACCGATATCAAGCAGATTATCTTACACCTGCGTGACCGGGGCATTGGTGTGCTGATTACCGATCACAACGTGCGCGACACGTTGGACATCTGTGAAAAGGCCTATATCGTGGGCGAAGGTCGAATCATCGCCTCGGGCACGACCGAGGACGTGCTGAACAATGCCCATGTACGCCAGGTGTACCTCGGCGAACAGTTTCGTATGTAGGGGCGCTGCACCAGTGCCTCGCAGCGGCCCGCGGCGCCGCCTTATTCAGCCATCTCACAAATCCTAGCAATTTTCACGCCAAGCTGTTGCCACTCGCCGGTGGCCGGGGATACACTGCCCTAGTCACCCCTGATGGCAGGGACCGCGACAGGTGCGAGATTACCGATGCTCCGAGCTTTCAAATGAAGCAATCACTCCAGCTTAAACTGGGTCAACAGCTGACGATGACGCCGCAGCTGCAGCAGGCGATTCGGTTGTTACAGTTGTCCACCCTGGACCTCCAACAGGAGATCCAGCAAGCGCTGGATAGCAACCCCCTTCTGGAGGTCTCTGAAGATGACTCATACCCATCCGATGACGACCAGTCGAACGATCCCAATACCGTCCGGGACAGCGACAGCCCACGCAGTAAAGAGGACAAAGACAACAATAGTCCCGAAGAGCCGCCCGATTGGAGCTCGCAAGAATTGGACGGAACCGCAAACCTGTCGGACGATCTGCCCGTCGATGTCAATTGGGACGATTTGCTGCCATCCTCATCAGCTCCCGCACCACAGGGTGATGACCAGAATGACGGCGATTTCTCTGCGCAGAACTCGGCCAGCGAATCCCTGCGCGAACAACTACTCTGGCAGCTTGGCCTCACGCGACTGTCCGACACCGACCGCCTGATCGCGCTATCAATTATCGACGCCACTGATGCCAACGGTCGTCTACTGACCACCCCTGAGGAGATCCACGAGTCTTTGTCGAGCGATCTGGACATCGACCTCGACGAGGTCGTCGCCGTCCTACATCGCCTACAACAATTTGAACCGTCTGGCATCTGCGCTCGCGATCTACAGGAATGTCTGCTGATACAACTGAATCACCTGCCGCCCTCCACGCCGTGGCTGGAGCAGACCAAACTTATTGTTAGCCGCTATCTGAACCAGTTAGCCAGCAGCGACTACGGCCAAATTTTACGGCGCACTCGACTCAACGAACAAGAGCTCAAGCAGGTACTCACCCTGATTCAGACGCTGGACCCCAACCCGGGCCACACCGCGGTACCGGAGGAGATCGAGTACGTCGTGCCGGATGTCTTCGTCACCAAAAAGAACGGCCGTTGGCTGGTCGAGCTCAACCCGGATATCGCCCCCAAACTGCGCATCAATACCGGCTACGCAAATTTGATCAAGCGCGCGGACAACAGCGCCGATAACACCTATTTGCGTGATAACCTACAGGAGGCAAGGTGGTTTTTGAAGAGTCTGCACAGCCGCAATGAAACTCTGATGAAGGTTGCCAGTCGAATCGTGGAGCACCAGCGAAATTTTCTGGAGTACGGCACGGAGGCTATGAAGCCGCTGGTATTACACGAAATAGCCGAGGCCGTTGAGATGCATGAATCCACCATCTCCCGGGCGACCACCAACAAATACATGCACACGCCCAGAGGCGTCTTTGAACTCAAATACTTTTTCTCCAGCCATGTCGCAACCACTACCGGGGGCGAGTGCTCATCGACAGCCATCAGGGCACTGATCAAAAAACTGGTAGCAGCGGAGAATCCGCGCAAGCCACTGAGCGACAACAAGATTGCATTGCTATTGAAAGATCAGGGTATTGAAATTGCGCGGCGCACTATTGCCAAATACCGTGATGCCCTTTTTATACCACCGTCCAACGAACGCAAACGATTGGTCTAGACTCAAACTATCAGCACCCGGCTTCGCCGGCACCAAGGCACCAAGGCACCAACCGTCTCAAACTTGTAAAAGGAGCTAACTATGCAACTCACCATTACTGGTCATCATCTTGAAATTACCACGCCATTAAAAGAGTACGTGGAAAACAAGTTAGAGCGTCTACAACGCCACTACGACCAGATTACTGATATTAATGTCATCCTTACCGTGGAAAAAATGGTGCAGCGCGCGGAAGCCACCATCCATATCGCCGGGGGCGATTTATTCGCACACGCTGAGTCGGAAGATATGTACGCCGCGATAGATGCACTTTCCGACAAGCTGGATCGCCAGTTAATCAAACATAAACAAAAGCACCGGGGGCATTAGACACACCCAATGGGCGCCCTCAACCAAATACTGACTCCGGCACGCACCGTCTGTGGTGCACCGGGCATCAGCAAAAAGCGATTGTTTGAAACCATCGCGAGCATCGTCTGCGAAGACCAGCTTTTACTGCCCTACGACGCGGTTCTCGATCATCTGATCGCGCGCGAAAAACTGGGTAGCACCGGCCTCGGTATGGGCATTGCCATCCCGCACTGTCGCGTAAGCGATTGCGCGGAGCCCCTGGGTACACTGCTCTCGCTGGAAGAGCCTATCCCGTTCGATGCCCCGGACGATCAGCCTGTGGACTTGTTGTTCGTGCTGCTGGTGCCAGAAGAAGCTCATCAGCAACATCTGGATATTCTCGCAACAGTGGCACGCTTGTTCAGTCAGCCAGATTTCTGTGCGCGCTTGCGCGCGGCCCGGAACGACCGTACGCTTTACGATATTGCTTGCAGTGCAACGGCCTGAAGAGGAGGGTAATCGATGCGGTTGATCGTCATCAGTGGGCGCTCCGGCTCGGGTAAAAGTACCGCGCTGCACCAGTTGGAAGACGAGGGCTTCTACTGTATCGACAACCTGCCTGTCTCTCTGTTACCCGCGCTGATGGAGAAGGTCAACGGCGAGGAATTCAAGCTATTTCAGGGTACTGCCGTCTGCATTGATGCACGCAATGCCTGGAAAGACCTGGAAAACTTTCGCGGCATACTCGCTCTGCTACCCGCATCTGTCGAAACTCAGGTGCTGTATCTGGATGCACTGGTACCCACCCTGTTGCAGCGCTTTGGCGAAACGCGACGCCGGCACCCCCTCAGCACCGAGTCGGTGTCTCTGGCAGAGGCCATTGATCAGGAGCAGGAGTTGCTGGAGCCCATTGCCAGCAGCGCATCCCTGGTGATCGATACCAGCCAGCTGACAGTGTACGAGCTGCGCGATGCGATCAAACAACAGCTGTTGGGAACCACCATGGGGACGATGTCGATACTGATTCAATCCTTCGGCTTCAAACGCGGGGTGCCGGCCGACGCGAATATCGTATACGACGTAAGGATGTTGCCCAATCCACATTGGATTAAAGAGCTGCGCATGAAGACGGGTCTCGACGAGGAAGTGGGTGCTTTTTTGGAAAACCAGCCTATGACAGCCGAGCTGTATCACGACATCCGCCACTATCTGGATGTGTGGCTTCCGCGGTACCGCGAAGGTAATCGCAGCTATATGAATATTGCCCTGGGTTGTACCGGAGGCCAACATCGGTCAGTATATTTAGCAAATCGCCTATTCAAGCATTACCAGACGGAATACCCGTCAATGCATATAAGACACAGAGAACTTCAATAGACAGGTCAGCGCGTGATACGAACTCAAATCGTCATCATCAACAAACTCGGTTTGCATGCCCGCGCGGCAGCGAAGTTCGTCGCCTGTACTTCCGCTTTTTCCAGTCGTATACAGACTGGGCGGGACGGTCAGATGATAGACGGCAAAAGTATTATGTCTGTGATGATGCTCGCCGCCGGCAAAGGTACCGTGCTGGAACTTGAAATCGATGGTCGCGATGAGCAGGACGCACTGCTCGCGCTGCAGACACTGCTTGAAAATCGCTTCGACGAAGCCGAGTAAACTGCAGTTCCGTAACTAATCACGTTGTTGCCTGTGCCACTTTTCCGGATAATTATCCCGGTGGACATTCTGTCCTGAGGGGTTTTTCCGGGTATTCACATGGCGCAAAATCAAGAAGTATCCCAGCATACTCTCGATAAGCTTTCCACAGCGCTGGAAAGCGGTACCTTTGTCGATGTGCGGCGCATGCTCAACGGCTTGTCTCCCGCCGACATCGCACACGTCATCGAATCCTCCCCTCCCCGGTTCAGGCATATTCTCTGGCAAATGGTCGATGCCGAACGCGAAGGCGAAGTCCTTGGCGAGTTAGGCGACGATTTACAGGCCCAGTTTCTCGGCGCGATGAACGCGGCCGAGGTCGCGCAGCTCACTGAGCGCCTGGAAGACGACGACATTGCCGACATCCTGCAGCAGCTGCCCGGCCACGTTATGCGGGAAGTGCTCACGGCGATGGACCAGCAGGACCGGGCGCGACTTGAACGGGTAATGCATTACCCGGATGACGTCGCCGGCGGACTGATGAATACCGACACCATCACCATCAGGGCTGCGTTAACCCTGGACGTGGTGTTGCGGTATCTGCGGCGCCATAGCGAAATTCCCAATATGACAGACAACCTGATCGTGGTGAACCGCGCCGACCGGTACATTGGTCTGCTGTCCCTGCGCACCCTGCTGGTCTCTGATCCCTCCACCTCCGTACGGGAAATGATGGTCACCAACGTCGACCCTATTGACGTCAACACCTCTGACACCGAGGTAGCACGGCTGTTCGAGCGCAACGATTGGGTGTCTGCCCCCGTGGTTGATAGCACTGGCACGCTGCTGGGCCGTATCACCATCGATGATGTGGTAGACGTAATCCGCGAAGATGCCGACCGCTCCCTGATGTCCATGGCTGGACTGGATGAAGACGCCGATACGTTCGCCCCTTTCATACGTGCGGCGCCGCGCCGCGCCATCTGGTTAGGCATTAACCTGATTACCGCATTCATCGCGGCCTCGGTCATCAACCTCTTTCAGGGCACTATCGAGAAGGTTGTGGCACTGGCGGTGCTGATGCCCATCGTAGCCTCTATGGGCGGTATCGCCGGGACACAGACACTGACTCTGGTAGTGCGCGGCATCGCCATGGGGCAGGTCGGTAAATCCAACCAGGCCTGGCTAATAAACCGGGAACTCCAGATCGGACTGATGAACGGCATGCTCTGGGCCGCGGTAGTGGCCGTGGCAGCGTCCGTGTGGTTTGACGACTGGAATATTGGGGGGATCATCGCCGCCGCCATGGTCATCAACCTGCTGACCGCTGCGTTCGTGGGCGCAGTACTGCCACTTTTCCTCACACGAATACGAGTCGATCCAGCGCTGGCTGGCGGCGTAATTCTAACAACAGTGACCGACGTGGTGGGCTTTGTCTCGTTTCTTGGTCTGGCGACACTTTTCTATGCGTAATGACTCAACAGACGATGGATCGGAACTGGACGAACCGCCCAGCAAAAGTGCGCGCAAACGGCAGATGCACAGTCTGCAGGCAATGGGCGAATCGCTGGTGGTGTTAAGCGACAAGCAACTCACCCAAATTCCCATCGATGATGACCGACTATTGACGGCTATCAGGGAGTGCCGTGATATACGCAGTAACAGTGCCCGCAAACGCCAATTGCAGTTCATTGGCAAGCTCATGCGCAATATCGATCCCGCGCCTATCGAGCAGGCACTGCTGGTTATGCATACCGCGCGCCAGCAAAGCACAGCAGCATTTCATCACTTGGAACAATTGCGCACAGATATACTGGCAGCGGGTACGGAGGGCGTTGAACTGGCTATTGCAAGTTTCCCCGCAGCCGACAGGCAACACCTGCGCCACCTGGTGTTACAACACGAGCGGGAAGCGCAGCGGAACAAACCGCCTGCAGCCAGCCGAAAACTGTTCACTTACCTCAAAGCGCTACAGGAAGCTCAAGGCGACACAGACTGAGCAGGCTCCGCAGTCTCGACCGACTCCGAAGTCGCCTCCCCGGCAGCAGTATTGTCCTTAGCTGCGCCGCGTGGTGTCTTGTCGAAGATACTATCAAATGTCACCTCAGGCTCATCCCAGGAACCGCCAATCGTATAGACAGCACTGGAGAGTCGATTCATCTGCTTGTTAAAGACCTGGCTCACCACAAATACACCCGCGGCCACCGGCAGGCTGGCAGCCAGAGCCGCTATCCAGGGTAAGTTGTTCGCCACCGGAAGCTTCGCCACCAGTTGACCGTCCAGACTTTTTGTCTGCAGATCAGACACCCCGCTGAACTGAAAACTCGACCCCCCTTCCACATCCATGCGCGCCACCGTCAACTTGCCATCTCGCACATCGATTTCGCCGTTGACACTGTCGAATGGAATACCCGTCTCAATCATATTGGACAGGCTCAGGCGCTGCACAATGTCGGCGAGGTTGAGGATACTGACGACGCGCAACGCCCCAGTGGCACCCGCGGGTGCTTCCAAAAAGCTACCGCTGCCAATTTGGACCTCGAGAGAGCCCCGCCCCTCCAGCAATGAAAAGTCTTGCGGGCCACCTGGCCAGCGCAAGTCCACTTCAAATGCGCCGCTTTCGGTTTCCACAATGCGCTGATAGTCAAAAAGCTCCAGCGTCTGACCCAGGTCCTCAAACTGCAGACTGGCCTGCACTTCAGTATAAGCCTCGGCGCCCTGATGCCAGACCAGATAAGCCGGTGGCTCGCTGCGTAAACGCAATTTGGCGAGCTCCCCGCTTATGCTATCAACAGTAATGACATTCGAGCGTTCATGCAGCTCAAAATCGAGTTCGCCCAGGCGCTGTTCAGATTGGAATATATTGCTCAGCTGGACATTCAACGCGGGTAGCTCCCAGACGGCATCGCTGCTTTCGCCCGAGCGCTTGAAATCAGGTAGCTGGTCAAGATCCAGATATTCGATGGCGAGTCGCACAGGGTCACCTTCACCGGCACTGGACATCTCTCCACGCAGCCAATCCGTTGCCACAGTCATCGCCCACTGCGCGCCCTCAAGGCCCAGCGTGAACACGACGTCCTGTAGTTCTTGCCCCAACATCATCACGCTGTCGACGCGCAGCTTATCCACCGCTATTTTTAGCGGCGCTTTCACCGGCGGTACCTGCTGTAGCGGTTGCTCTGCAACCTCGGGGCCACTCGACTCATTTTCGCCCTGGTCGAACAAAGACTGTTTCGCCAGGGCAAGCCATTCATCGGCCTGGAGTAGCGGTGTGAAGCCGGTGATACGCACCACGCCTTCTGCCACAGCAGGAGCAGCCTCGTTGATACCCAGTGCGCCGCCGCGCACAACGCCCGCATCCATATCCAGGCGCAACTG
>JBBKWY010000015.1:0-3977 GCA_037969215.1 Halioglobus sp. | reverse complement strand
CGCCAATATACATTTCATCAGCGCCGCTGCCGGCACCGGCGCTGATGAAATGTATATTGGCGCTCATGCGTTCTCTCCCCAGCCGGTGAGCACACGGTAATCGTTGAAGGTGTCGCTGGCCGTTGGGATTGCCAGGCAGTCATCATCCGGTATGGAGTCGTCGGTGGGCTCGGTCTGCGACACAGTAACTTCCACCAGGCCGCGATCAAGCTGTGATTTTCGCCAGCGCCAACTGTGTTCGAAACGCTGCCAGTAATCGGCGGCATTCTCCTCGCCTTCGGGCTTGAGGATCTCCGCATTCGGAAAGAAGCTGTGGTCCAGGCTCAGCATGGTGGCGTCCATGACGATGAAGTAACCGAGCGCCGGTGATTGTGTCGCGCCATTGTTGCGTCGCAGCTGCGCATAGGTGGCCAGCTGCAGATAGCTGTTGGCAAGCAGGGCGTCGCGGCGGTAGCGCTTGCCGCCCCATTTAATGTCGACCACAGCCTCGGTGCCGTCGGCCCGTGCCGCCAGTAAATCGATGGAGCCGTTCAGCTTGCCACCGGCGTACTGGCCCTCCTGCTGCAGTTCCATCTGTACGCTGATCACAGCTGCCGACTGCAGGTGCTCAACCAGTGTGGTGAGGGCGTCTTGCACCTGCGTGATAAAGCGTTCGCACTCAGCCTGACGGCCCGATTCCAGCAGTAGCGCACCCTCTTGCAGTAACAGCGTGCGGACGTGGTCATCCACCCAATCGGCGATGTTGCCAGTATCGATGCTGGCGATCGCGGTATGTGTGTTGAGAAAGTCCTCGAACAGGCGGTGCGCGAGGTTGCCCTTGAGCTGGTTGCCATCGCTGACACTGGTGAGTGCGCCGGGGCGTATGCGCGCGGCGTACCGCAACAGCCATTGATAGGGACTGTGGATGTAGCTGTCCAGACTGGAGAACGACTCGAACTCGCGCTCCGGCAAGGTCATCGATGGCGGTAGCTGCCACCAGCGCACAGCGGGTGGCAGGGTGCGTGGTTGCAGCGGACTGTGTGCCACATTGAATTGTGTAGCGGTATCGGTGTTGGCCAACTGCAGGACAGGGAGGCCCTCGGTGAGGCTGGTGATCTGATCCCAGACGGGGTGATGGCGCTCGCTATCATCGTGCAGCATGAATGTGCAGCGTTCGCGGGCACTCAACACCGGGCGCAGCCATGCTTTGCCCAGCCACGCCAGTTGTTCGTCCTCGGATTGCAGGTGTACACCGCCCGCTGCCAGTGCGGCGCGTTCAGTGCGTGACCAGGGCCAGCGGTGTACGCGGTCGCTGGCCTGACAGTTCCACCAGATCACGTTGTCTATCGCACTGTCGCTCAACGCGAAGGCGCCGGCATGATCGGCGCGCAGTACCAGCGGCTGACCGGGGACGATCTCGGCGCAGCGATCGGTAATCGGCGCTCCGCTGCCGCGCACATCTTCGATCAGGCGGCGCACATTGTCCTGGGTGAGCGGGTCGCGGCCGTGAGCTTTTAATCGCTCGATGGCGTTCACAAACTCCAGCGCCTGGTTGAGGGCGATGTTGTACAGCGATTTACGCGCGGGATCATCGTAGCTTTCGCGTGAGGCCTGCAGCCAGTCGGCGACTTTCTGCGCGCGCTCACGCAGGGTGTCGCTGTCCACGCCGGTCTGGGGGGCGAAGCGCGGTGACTCCAACCAGTAGCGCAGGCTCTTTTGCAGTCGCTCTCGTTTGGGTTGCTCCTCCTGCTCAAGGCTGGCGGCGATGGCCGCTTCCCAGGCAGCGCTGCCGATACCGGGTATGTCAGCCACTGTTCTGCCCAGTTCCTCCCGTACTCTAGCGGGAATGGGGCCCACCGGGTGCGACAGGAATTGAAACAGTGCCGTGGGGTTCAAAGGGTCCCACAGCAGTTCACAGGCCAGCGGCAGTACCTGGAATACCGGTCGCCACGGAGACAGCGCGGTGAATCCCAGGCGCGGGCTGTGCAGCACTTCCAATGCGTCGTCGAGTAATTCGCCACCGGCTTCGGCCAGCACGGCGATGGACTTATCCGGCGCTTCCCGCAACCAGCCCTGTGTGAGCAATGCGGTGAAGGGCGTGCTCTCCTGCGGTGAATCGGCGCGCAGAGCGATCACTGTGCCGTCGCCGCGCAGGTGTATTTTGTGTTGCGTGTTTTGCAACAAGTGGTGTTGCAGCTGGTGGAGGTCGGTCTCTGGCCGGCCTTGCGGGGTGGGTGCAGTCGGTTCCGTTACCGGTGCGCCGATGCAATCGATCAATTGTCGCCAGAGGTGCGGGAAGTCGGCGAGATCGTCGCGCAGGGTAATGGAGGCCACCGCGACCGGGTTGTCGCGCAATAACTGCATCACACGCTGTATGCGCTGGCCCAGGCCGGCGTCTACCGCCTGCGCTGCGACACTTTCGATGTCTGCCATGTCCCGGAGTCTGGCTGGCGCATCGTCCGTGAAACGGCCCTGCCAGCCCGCGAGATACCACTGGTCGCGCCACTGCAACAGCGTGCGCGCGACGGAGAACGGGTCGGCCTGATACGAGTCGTGATAAAAAGCGGCGGCATGATCCACCTGATCGATACAGCCCAGGTACTGAATCAGGCGCGTAGTGAAGGAAATATCGTGCGAGGGAATACCCAGTTGCAGCTCGAGTAAGTTGAGTAAGCCGTTGGGGCCCACTGCAACTTTCCCCACCGAGTTTTCGCGCAGCTCGGGCACGGCGGAATCGCCCTTGATGGCGAGAGTAACCTCAATTTTACCGATACCGGGTTGATCACCCATATTCTGTTCATCCTCCCTGGAGTTTGGCCCACATGATAGGCGTAAGCCGCCGGGCTAGCTATAACCAACACCATGTACCTGCGCGTCCAGGCGACGTGTATGGATGTCCATGTAAGTAAATTGAACCGCGGCCCGCTAAATGCTCAAGCGCTCTGACGGCATCTTATCGCTTGAACTACTATAGTTCTCGTCTGCTACACAATCCCGGGAGTACCAATGACTGAAATCGTGCCGACAATTTGCCGCTTATGTATCGCCCACTGCGGCGTGCTGGCCGAAGTCGAGGATGACAACGGGCGTAGGAAAGTGACCAAGGTCACGGGCGATCCGGAAAACCCCTTGTTTAAAGGCTATACCTGCCCGAAGGGCAGGGCGTTACCGGAGCTGCACAACCACGAGGGTCGCTTGCTGCACTCGATGAAACGGCAGGCCGATGGCAGTCACTCTCCTCTCGACAGTCAGCAAGCCGCTATTGAGGTTGCCGACCGTATCAAAGCGATCGTCGACCAGTACGGGCCGCGTGCGGTAGCGTTCTATGTCGGTACGCCCAATGGCGGGCAGCCCACGTCAGCCGGTATGGGTAATGCATTTATGCGGGCGATTGGCTCGCGAATGTTTTTTACCTCCAACACCATCGATCAACCCGGTAAGCAAATTTCCATGGCGCTGCACGGTAAATGGTTGGGTGGTGAGCCCGATTTTCAGCAGGCCGATGCGTGGCTGCTGGTGGGTAGCAACCCCATCATCTCCAAGTCGGCGGGTATCCCCGGGCAGAACCCGGCGCAGCGGCTGAAAGAAGCGCAGGCGCGTGGCATGCAACTGATCGTGATTGATCCGCGCGTGTCCGACTGTGCCCGCAAAGCGGCGATTCACCTGCAGTGTCGCCCCGGGGAAGACCACGCGATTCTCGCCGGTATGATCCACATTATCATCGCCGAGAATCTTCACGATCGAGATTTTGTGGAACAAAACGTCAATGGCTTCAACGCGCTGCGTGACGCTGTCGCGGGCTTTACGCCCGCGTACGTCGCAGATCGCGCCGGTATTCCCGAAGCACAACTGATCGAGGCCGCACGTGTTTTTGCCGGCGCGCGCCTGCGCCATGCCAACAGCGGCACTGGCGCCAGCTTTTCGATGTACTGCAACCTCAAGGACTACCTGGTGTCCTGCCTCAATACGGTGTGCGGCGCTTATACGCGTGCCGGTGA
>JBBKWY010000014.1:0-49525 GCA_037969215.1 Halioglobus sp. | reverse complement strand
AGAAGAGCGCTCTCCGCACCGCCTTGAAAAATATAGTGATAGCTAACAAATGATCGGATTAACCCGGAACAAGTCCTCCAGGATAGATGAAACAACGATAAGCCTGTTTGAGCAGAATTCCACCAGTGATACCAAAAAGACTTTTATCATCTATGGGGTGGGGCGCGGTGGAACCACCATGGTTGCCGGCGTCGCTAAACTCTGCGGGCTCGATATAGGCAAGGATTTACCGATCAACCTGGAAGACAACGACTTCAATATTCATGTATTGAGGAAAGCGGGGATAGAACCGATACACCACCTGCTTGCTACTCTGGAGCAACGCAACAAGACCAAGGACATATGGGGCTGGAAATTCCCCAGAGCGATCGTGTATTTGCCCTATATTCGCGAGTTTGTAGTCAATCCCCATCTCATTCTGGTATTCCGTGATCCTATCGCTACCGCAACCCGGCAGATTCTGTCGGGTATGCCGAAGATTGAAGCAATCGAATCAGTGCAGCGTCTGCAGCAGCGTAACATGCAGTTGGTAAAGACATGGGAGGCCCCAACGTTGATAGTAAGCTATGAAAAATCCATTCAGAGTCCGGAGCAGTTTGTATCTGATCTGTGTCAATTTTTGGATGTACCGAAGCCCGCTGACACGTCTGAAATACATGCTTTCATGGCGCCCGGAGAGTACAAATCAATTTGAGCGGACAAAATAGTCGCCGCGAACAGACCATGAATTTCTGAATTCACTGGAAGACGCTTCTAAACGCGGTGCACGATTCAATGCGTACCGAACTCTTTCCCTGTCGAAAAAATATCGTAAATGGATCATTGTAATGAAGTGGATAGTGGTTCTTTTACTCTTGCTGGCTGCGCTGGGACTCTGGAACGCAGCTGACTTCCGCAATACCCCGGAGATCGAGCGGCCCAATATTATTCTCATCATTGCCGATGATCTGGGGCCGCAGTTGGGGAGTTACGGTGATCCAAACGCACACACTCCCAATATCGATCGAATTGCTAACGAGGGTACGCGTTTCAACGCGGGGTACGTGACGGCAGCCTCGTGCAGTCCTTCACGGGGTAGTATCTTCACCGGCCTCTACCCACATCAGCACGGCATGATGGGGTTGTCGCAATTTGGTACCCAACGCATGCACGATACTGTACCCAAGCTCCCCAATGAATTGAAGAAGCTGGGCTATCGCACGGCCATCATCGGCAAGCGGCACTATGAGCCGGAAAGCCTGTTTGACTGGGATGTGGAGGAAGAGGACACCGAGCGAATGGTCAATGACCGGGATGTGCTTTGGATGAATGAGCACGCCATGGATTTCATCGATGACGGCGGCGATAACGAGCCCTTCTTTCTGGTTATGAGTTATGTCGACCCTCACCGAGGTGATTCGGATGATGGCGACAACTACGGGCCCAAGAGGAACACCAAATTCCCAAGGGTGAAATCGGGGTTGCCGCGCCACCCAACACCGCCCTCCGAGATCAAGCCCTTTCCTTTCCTTGGTGTGGATTCGCCTGAAATTCGCGAGGAACTGGCCGACTTTTATGGCGCAGTAGATCGTCTTGATGTTGGCGTCGGCGATTTACAGGCCGAGCTGGAAAAGCGCGGATTATGGGATGGCGCCTATGTAGTGTTCATTGGCGACCATGGGCCAGATGTCACGCGCGGGAAAATGGCGGTGTATGAAGCGGCCACCCGCATTCCTTTTTTGTTGAAAGTCCCGGGGAAGAACAACGGTTTTGTAAGGGAGGAACTCGTCTCCACTATCGATATTTTTCCAACGCTGATGGAAGCGGCGACCAAGAGCAAGCGGCAGCCCTATCAAGGGCGCTCCTTGCTGCCACTCACACGCACTGCGGCCTCACCGCCATGGCGGCGCTATATGTTCACCGAATATATAACGCATGGGCCGGGTCAGTTTTATCCGCGATACGCCGTTAGAGACGAGCGCTATAAGCTCATTTTCAATACGGCTGGTCGCAACAAGGCAAACCCGCTTGTTCCTCGAAGCTACTGCAATGCGTGGTGGGAGGCTCAAACGGACAAATATAAGCACACGCCCATTCGGCGGGCCTATTATCGTGTCGAGCACCCGCCTCGACTGGAACTCTATGATTTACAAAATGATCCCTATGAGTGGACAAACCTGGCATCGGATCCGGAGCTCGTTGCGGTGAAAGAGCGGCTGCTTACAGCCATTCAGACTTGGCGCGAGATTACGAATGATCCGCTGCTGGATCCAGCGGAGTTTGCCAAGGAAGCTAGAAAAGGACTTCAGGGTCCCAAAGGTCTTGTACATGATTGAGATTTATAAGCTGACATCCAGGCTACCTTTACGTTGTGAGGTGTCGGTTCGAATATGACAAACACCACATGGCATGCCGCTGTCCTGAATCGACGTATGTTGATCTGTGTCTTTACCGGGCTTGCGTCGGGTATGCCCCTGTACGTGCTATTTCAACTCGTTCCGGTCTGGCTCAGTGAAGGTGGTGTATCGCTTGTAGAGATCGGGCTATTTTCCCTGGTGGGTATCCCCTATACGTGGAAGTTCCTCTGGGCACCCTTGATGGATCGCTGGGTTCCGCCCTTTATGGGACGGCGCAGAGGCTGGATGCTCATAACCCAGGTTGCGCTGCTGTTGTCGATCGGCATTCTCGGGATGTTCGAGCCCGCCCAATCGACCTGGGTAGTGGCGTGGCTTGCTGTCGCTGTCGCCTTTTTCAGTGCCAGCCAGGATGTTGTGCTGGATGCTTACCGCCGTGAAATTTTGCCGGATGAGGAATTGGGCATGGGCAATGCCATTCACGTTCAGGCCTACCGAGTCTCCAGCTTGATACCCGGTTCTCTCTCTCTGATTCTGGCCGATAGTCTGCCGTGGTCGAGTGTGTTCTGGATTACCGCCGGCTTCATGTCGGTTGGCGTGATAATGAGCCTGGTCGTGTCTGAGTCAAAGGTTGAGCTGCCTCCGCGGTCCGGATTGCGTGAGGCGCTGATAGCGCCTTTCTCCGAATACCTGGGGCGCAGGGGGTGGTCTGGAGTACTACTGGTACTGGGTTTCATGTTTCTGTACAAAATCGGTGACAATATGGCCACCGCATTGTCTATGCCATTTTATCTGGAAGTGGGATTCAGCAAGACAGAGATCGGGCTGGTGGCCAAGAATGCCGCCCTGTGGCCCGCCATCGTGGGTGGCTTGTGTGGTGGGCTGATTATGGTGCGCATGGGCATAAACCGTGCGCTCTGGCTGTTTGGTGTGGTCCAGCTGGCCAGCATCCTGGGCTTTGCCGTTCTGGCCAGCACGGGCCCCGAGTTGTGGCTGTTGGCTGTGGTGATTGGCTTTGAGTATCTCGGGGTGGGCATGGGCACCGCTGCCTTTACCGCGTTTATCGCACGCGAAACCAGCAAAACGTATGCGGCTACCCAGTTTGCGCTGTTTACCGCACTGGCGGCAGTGCCACGAACGCTGGCCAATGCCAGTACGGGGATAATTGTAGAGCAAATTGGGTGGGTCGATTTTTTCCTGTTCTGCACGCTGTTAGCGCTGCCAGGGATGGTGCTGTTGTTTTGGGTAGCCCCCTGGAATGGCGCGCGGGCAGGCCGGCAAAGGGCGCCGCAGGACCTGCACTAGCACAATAGTCCCTGAGTGCATGT
Organism: Halioglobus sp.; assembly: GCA_037969215.1. Classification (GTDB taxonomy): domain Bacteria; phylum Pseudomonadota; class Gammaproteobacteria; order Pseudomonadales; family Halieaceae; genus Marimicrobium. The sequence goes on along the minus strand of JBBKWY010000014.1, from coordinate 45,864 downwards.
TTTGGGGACCCCGTCACGCCCGCAGGGGAATTCGGAGTTGCCTTGGTGAAGGCAAATAGGGGAATATAGGACAATTGTTTGTCAGTAATTAATATAAGTGTAGAGATTATGAATCAGCACGTTTTTTTTCCGCTTGTCGGAAGTAAATAGATGGGGGGACAAGCGGCAAGTGAGCTGGGGAACAAGTTACCCGCCAGGGTGGTAGCGATACTTGGCATGCATCGCAGTGGCACCAGTTGTCTGACAGGGTCACTGCAGAATGCGGGCCTATCTTCGGGGGACTGCCATACCTGGAACAAGCACAATGAAAAGGGTAACAGGGAAAACCAGAAGTTTGTCGATCTGCACGACGCGATCCTGGCGGAAAATGGTGGTGCCTGGGATGCGCCACCGGCCACTGCTATCTGGAAGGATGAGCACGTCGCATGGGCAAAGGAGCTGCTTGTGGCGCATGCCGGGGAGCCTAATTTTGGATTCAAGGATCCACGTGCGCTGCTGGTGATTGATGGCTGGAAAGTCTTGTACCCGAAGATCGAATTTATCGGCATCTATCGTCACCCGAATGCCGTGGCCAAGTCGCTTGAAAAACGCAATTACAGGAGTCGCGAAGAATGGCTGAATTTATGGTACGCCTACAACAGCATTTTGTACCGGGAGTACAAGAAAAAGCCGTTTCCGCTGCTGTGTTTTGATGATGATGAAGCTGTTTTGGATGAAAAGATTGTTCGTGCCGCTGCTCAAATGGGGCTCTCCCGACAGGATCCAGAAGCAAAGTTTTACACCTCGGAGTTGAGGCACAATGACGGCTCAGGCGAAGAAGCGCTGCCATGGAAGATCAGACGGTTATATCGAAAACTTAAGAAAGCCGAATTTTGACCGGTGCTGCTAAATGCTGAATCGAATACAGCAGGGTATTCGTCGATTCCTGTCCAATAGCCAAGAGCGGAACGGCGTGCTCGTCAGCTTTATCGTGATTGTCTACGATATGCCGGCTCAGGCACAGAATACTGTCCGTTCCTTGCTTGCTGATTATCAACAGGATGTGAGTCTTGAGGACTACGAAGTTCTGATTATCGAGAATGCATCCGCAAATACGATGTCACGAACGTTTCTTGATTCATTGCCTGCGAATTTTTCCTATCATCTTAGGCAGGAAAGCCAGCCGACACCAATTCATGCCATCAATTACGGCATAGAGCTCGCTAGCGGCGACAATATCTGCGTGATGATTGATGGAGCGCGCCTCCTGACTCCGGGTATTGTCAAAAATATTCTTAGAGGGCATAGGCTATCCCCGTTTGCGGTAGTGACCGCGCCGGGGTATCACCTGGGTCATGAATTACAACAAAAAGCCGTCGGCAGCGGTTATGATGTCGAACATGAAAAGGCTTTAATGGCGTCAATATCCTGGCCCGTGGACGGTTACCGACTTTTCGAGATCGCCTGCTTCAGCGGCTCCTGCGCTGCCGGTTTTTATCTCCCGCATGGAGAGAGTAACTGTATCAGCATGCCTCGCGAGCTCTGGCAGGCACTGGGCGGGTACGATGCGCGATTCGATATGCGCGGCGGTGGGGTGGTGAATCTGGATCTGTATAAACGGGCCTGTGAATATCCCGGAATTACGCATGTCTTCTTGCATGGTGAGGGAACATTCCATCAGTTCCACGGGGGCGTAACCACCGGTGGGGAGGACGCTGAAGTCAGGCAGAAATTTATCACAGAGATCATGGAGCAGTATCAGAAAATACGGGGTGGCAAATTTCAGCTTCCCCTGACTAATACGGTTTATCTGGGTGAAATCTCGGAACATGCACAGAAATTTGTGCAGTTCTCGTCGACCAATAAACTTGAAAGAATGAAAAATGCAGCCGAAATATAGAGTATTTCGGTCTAACACTGAGATAAATAAGAGGTCAATGGGAGCTTATGAGTAACGAATTATATTTTCCGCCGTCACTGCAGCGATTTGAACCAAAACGGATGGTATTCAGTACCTGGGTTGATCATCTGCCGTTTGCCTACGATCTCGTTGCCGCTATTCGGCCCAAACTACTCGTAGAGCTTGGCGTCTACAACGGACTCTCGTTCTTTACCTTTTGTCAGTCAATGGTAGAACACGATATCGATGGCGTGGCCTACGGTGTCGATTGCTGGGAAGGCGATGAGCACACCGACGCGTATGACGACTCCGTCTATAACGACGTCGCTGATCATGCTCGAGTAAACTATCGAGGGAACACCTATTTGTTGCGTATGTTCTTCAACGAGGCGTTGCGGCATTTTGATGACAATACAGTGGATTTATTGCACATCGATGGCCTGCATACGTATGAGGCGATTAAAGAAGATTTTACTAACTGGTATCCCAAGGTGAAACCCGGCGGCATTATTCTGTTCCATGATGTGATGGCCAAAATTAAGGATTTCGGTGCCTGGAAGTATTTCGAGGAATTGGAAGCAGAGTACGAGGATGTGTTCAAATTCAATCACGGTTTTGGGCTCGGAGTCCTGAGAAAGCCGGGTGGTGAGCCAACTGATGATCCGTTGCTCAAACTACTGTTTTCCAAAAATGAAGAAACTGAAAAGCAATTGCGCCAGTTTTACGTCCATGCCGGACTCTTTCTTGAATCTCGTCGTCAGGCAACCTTCTGGCGCCAGTCCCGCAAGGGCGGCAATAAGGGCGGCCAGGGTAAGCTTGCAGCTGCGGCAGCCAGCGAAGGTCAGGAAACTCCCCCGAAAGAGAGTTGACCCGGATGATGCGAGAGTGGCTGCTGCGTCCACTACAGATACTGTAAGGCGCGTCGGTTCACTCGTTTGAGAGGATGGATTTATGACAGTTGAGAGCGCGTCAACCAGCGATCAGGAGGCGCTTGCCGCTCATCGTCCTCTGCTCGATGAAGTACAGGCATTGATCGATGCGGGCGACTACGAGTCCGGTATCGCCAAGCTGCAAAAAGCTGCTCGAGCCAGTGGTAGTGAAGCCCTGATGCAACACCTGATCGAGTTGCGTGTAGCGGCGTTTCCAAAGATGTCGGAAAAGGTAACGCCGGAGCCGATGTTCGAGGCAAACGGTTTGCTGGGAGACCCCGATGCTGTGCGGGCTCGCCTGGACCAAGACGGTTACTTGTTTTTTCGCAATATCGTTCCTCTGGAGCTATTGGCGAATCTGAGGGGGCAGATAACCCAGATACTTGCCGATCAGGGCTGGATTGAAGGCGGTTCACAGCGGGAGCTGGCCAGAGCCATTTGTCGGCCGCTGAGGGAGGGGCAACCCAGGTTTTTCAAAGCCCATGATCGCATTATAAAGCTGGAAGCCCTGCACAGTCTGGCACATGAATCTAACATAATGAATGTGATGCGACAGGCTCTGGGGAGTACAGCATTCCCCCATCCACTCAGTATCGTAAGACTCATTTTTCCAGATAGCCCCGAGCTGGCCACGCCGCCGCATCAGGATTTCCCGAATAATCAGGGAACACCCAATCTCACTGCAGCCTGGATGCCGTTAGCGGATTGTGCGATTAAAGATGGCTCTCTTGCCATTATGGAGGGGTCGCACAAATATGGGGTGCTGCCACTGAAATTTCATCTGGGTGCGGGGAACCGTCGCGCGATCCTCAATGAGAATTTTTTGTCATGTCGCTGGGTCGGTGCTGATTTCAAAGCGGGGGATATTGTGCTTTTTCCGTCCATGACAGTCCATAAGGCAATGGAGAATCACAATCTCGAGCGCATGCGCTTGTCTGTGGACTTCCGCTATCAGCTGGAGGGAGAAGCACTGACCGAGGGATGTTTACAGCCGCATTTTAATCGTGTCAGCTGGGAGGATATTTACCAGGACTGGCAATCAGATGCGCTTAAGTATTACTGGCGGAAGAAGGATTTTGTGGAAGTACCATGGGATCCCTCATTACACGCATTGCCCGACGATCATGTCGATGAAGCCTACGAGCAGCAGCTTGCCTACAATATTGCGCTGACACGGAGAAAAGAGAGCCGCACTTCTGCAGGCGAGTCCTGAACCAATAAGCTGTTACCAGCGCAGTGGTATCTGATTTTTGGGGAAACTAGAGGCGCCAAAAAACCAGGTTTCAACGGCATAGCGCAATTTGGTGAAGTCAGTTCGGTATTGGGTTCTGTGCAAATACAGGTGGTCGAAGAAAAACGCGTCTCCCGCGTTGAACTCCGGCACCATGACAGACTGGTTTTCGGAGAATCGGTCAGTAACCATTGAATCACTGACCGACCAGTTAAATTGAGCGCCTTCCGCCGACGCAATTTCATACAGCCTTTGTGGCACGACATCCAATCCCGGGGCCCCTGTATTGCCGCCACATTCATTCAGCGGGATCCACATATTGAGGCTGTTTAACGCAGTTCCCATAAAGGCCCCATCCTGGTGCCAGCCGGCTTCAGCAACGGGGAGTTTTGAACGTCTTAGAACCCATTTTTTGACCGACAGGCAGGGTGGTTCTCCGAGGTAGTCAGCCATCAGTTGTTTGATACCGTGCGCCTCATAGAGTTGTAGCAGGGTTTCGGCAACGCTGGGTGCTTCGACGCACATGGCGGATCCCGAGTCGCGGTGGAAGCTTCGGGTGTTGGCGAGTTCACGATCCTTGTTCGGCATGATGGTTTTGAGATTGTCGGGCGGGTTGTGATAAACGTTCGCATGCACCGTGGCCTTGGGGTCCTCACAAGCATCGATCACCCGGTCTGCGGCTTTAATCAATGTGTCGACCGAGGCCTGAGGAAACATGTTGCGCACGATAAGTCCGCCATGTTCCGCAATGGCGGCGCGCAGATGCTCCAGGTTCAACTCGGTGGCAGCGATTTCAGGTACGCAATGCTGTACGGGAATGCTGTTTTCAGGTTTCTGGAGAAGCAGACGAGGGGAGTCGGTTGGCTCCCGTGTACGGTAGGCTTCAATTCGATCACCCATGCGGTTACAGTCAGACGCAATATCGCGTGACTCAAGGATGGTGGGTGTAAGTTTAAACGCATTCATATCGAGTATCACAGACTAAAAACCATGGGAAGTGTATGCCATTTGATTTCGCCCGTCGATATTTCAGGGATAAACCTTTGTGTCTTGGCGCTTCCCGCTTGCAGTACAATGAGGGCAGACTTTTTTCGTGGATTAGCGGTTTTATTCGGTATGTATTGTGTTTGATATTTCGGGCTTGATTCGTTTCGCGCGCAATGCCGTCATGGCATTGGCGCTGTCACCTGTTGTCTCCACGGCGGGTTATGCCGCGCCGGACGAACTCAAGCTACCGAATCTTGGCGAGTCCAGCACCAGTATGTTTTCGTCGCAGTTCGAGTATCAGTTGGGGCGCGCCTGGCTGCGCGAATTTAGAAGTCAGGTTCCCACTGTTGATGATCCGCTGCTCTTCGATTATTTGGAAAACCTGATCTATAAGCTGGTCAACCACAGTAAGTTGGAGGATAGGCGTATAGACCTGGTGATTGTGGATAATCCAACCCTTAACGCCTTTGCTGTGCCTGGCGGTGTTATCGGTATTCACAACGGGCTGTTTTTGTGGGCCGAGTCAGAAGATGAGCTGGCTACGGTGCTGGCCCACGAAATTGCCCATCTTAGCCAGCGTCATTTTTCACGCGGGGTGGAATTTCAGCAGAAACTACAACCCGTGGCCCTCGCAGCAATGCTGGCCAGCTTAGTGCTGATGGCGACCGCGGGAGGTAACGCAGGCATGGCCGCACTTTCGGCGACCCAGGCCGCGACCCAGGATTCCGCGCTGCAATACAGCCGCGGTAACGAGCAGGAAGCGGACCGGATTGGGATGCAAACCATTGTGGACGCGGATATGGATCCGCAGGCTGCTCCTGCGATGTTTGAGCGGATGCTGCATGCAACACGCTATTCCAGGGATGACCAGATGCCTGAATTCCTGCGCTCCCACCCACTTTCTGAAAATCGTATCGCGGATACGCGCAATCGTGCCATGAAGTATGCAAAGAAGACGCGAGAGCCAGATCTGGAATACCAGTTGATGCGAGCCAGGGTCATCACAGAATTAACCGATACGCCGGCGCAGGCTGTAGAGCGCTTCCGCGGTGAGCTGGAGGGTAATCCGCGCTCTCGCGAGGCCGCCGTTTATGGCCTGGTACTCTCGCTCACCGCCGCTGGTCGCGCCGATGAGGCCGCGCTTGAACTGGACTCTATCTGGTCTACGAGTCCTGACCGCCTGGAGTACATTATTGCTGATGCTGAAATTGAAATGGTGCGCAACAGGCCGGAGCAAGCCGTTAAAAAGCTGAATCGTCGGCTGCAGGTCTCTCCCGGTAACCATCCGCTGACGATGGCCTACGCCACCGCATTGATGAAGAACCAACAGCCGCACATTGCCGAGGAAGTCCTGATGGCGCAGAGTAAGCGCAGGCCCAATGATCCTGGCCTCTGGTATCTACTGGCCGAGGTGCAAGGCCTCTCGGGTGATATAGTCGGCCTTCACCAATCCCGGGCGGAATATTTCATTCTGAATGGCGCATTGGACGAGGCAAAGAAACAGCTCAATTATGCGCTCAAGTTAACAGGTAGCAATTTTCACGCCTCGGCCAAGATAAACCAGCGCCTGGACGATGTCGCCACAATGCAGGAGCAGATGGAAGAGTTCTGACGGTTCAGGCGTTGCCTTTTACCGGAACCTGTAGTTCTCGCGCGAAGTCGAGCATGCGGCGCAGGGGTACTAATGCGCGCTCTCCGATGGCGGGGTCGACAAATATTTCGTTATCAGTGCGCGAGAAGACTTGCGCCAGTGTCTCGAGATCGTTCATCGCCATCCAGGGGCAGTTCGCACAACTGCGGCAGGCGGCGCCATTCCCGGCGGTTGGCGCAATTATGAACTCCTTGTCCGGAGCCTGCTGCTGTAGTTTGTAGAAAATACCCTGATCGGTCGCCACGATAAAACGTTTGTTGTCCATTTCAGTGGCGGCGCGGATGATCTGCGTGGTTGAGCCCACCCTATCCGCCAACTCCAGCACGGCTGTAGGTGATTCAGGGTGCACCAGCACGGCAGCATCGGGATATACACGTTTCAAGTCCGCGATGCCCCGCGCTTTGAACTCTTCATGCACGATGCAGGCGCCGTCCCACATCAACATGTCTGCTCCGGTCTGGTTGCGCACGTAATTGCCTAAATGCTGATCGGGTGCCCAGAGGATTTTTTTGCCCTGGTCTGCCAGATGCTCGGCGACATCAAGAGCGATACTAGAGGTGACGACCCAGTCCGCTCTGGCTTTTACCGCAGCGGATGTATTGGCATAGACCACCACCGTACGATCTGGGTGCTGGTCGCAAAAGGCCGAAAATTCTTCGATGGGGCAACCCAGGTCCAGCGAGCAGGTTGCCTCGAGTGTGGGCATCAGAACCCGCTTGTCTGGCGTGAGTATCTTGGCTGTCTCACCCATGAATTTCACACCTGCTACCACCAGGGTACTGGCAGGGTGGTCGTGACCAAAGCGCGCCATTTCCAGAGAGTCCGAGACGCAACCGCCGGTTTCTTCAGCCAGGGCCTGGATTGCAGGGGAGGTGTAATAGTGCGCCACGATGACCGCGTTTTCCCGCTCGAGTGTCGCTTTGATCTGTGCTTTTAGCGATTGCTCCTGCTGTGGGCTCAGTTTCGCTTGCTCAGCGTGATCAAGGTGAGATTGCACCTGTTCACGGATGGTTTCCAGTTTGTCGGATGCTAGACTCATACTCAGCTAAAAGGTGGGGGAAAACGAAGCGACAGTCTAGCACAGTTTGCTTGCGTGTTAATTCCTGTCTGGCTAGGCACACAGTCGAAACTTTGGAGTGAAACGTATGGTCGAATACGATTACTTCAGGACGCGCCGGGCAGATGTTCAGCCCATCAAGGATAGCCAGGTGCCTGTTGTATGATTTTTTATGCGCTGGGCCACCAAACTGAATGTGGCCGTATTCAGGGCCAGCAAAGGGCGCCTGATGAACAAGTTTATTGACGAATATCAGGCCCGTACGGACCGCAATATACCTGTGTTCAGCTGTGAGCCAGTCGCCGAATGACTAGTTCTTCAGCCAGTCCGGCCAGTCCTTGTTGATGCTGGCGCTCCAGTTCGGCGCGCGACGCTCCATGTAGGCCAGCCCGCCTTCAACGGCATCGGGCGTGGACATGGTGTGGTTTAAGGCGCGGCTTTCCAGGCTTGCCGTCTCTTCCAGACTCATGGATAGGCTGCGCCAGAGTAGTTGCTTGTGCAGGCCCACAGGCAGAGGCGCGCAATTGGCGCAGATGTCACGGGCAATCTCCAGGGCCGTGTCCAGCACATCCTCTGCAGGAACGGAGCGGCCCGCCAGACCCCAGGCTTGGGCTTCCTCACCGGAAAGCCGTGGTGCGCGCACCAGCAACTCAAAGGCCCGCTCAAACCCTACCAGCCGCGGTAGCACATATTCGATGGCAAAATCGGCCACCACACCTCGCCGCGATTGCAAGAAGCCGTATTTTCCTTCGTTGGCAAATACGCGCATATCCGCCTGCATCGCCAGTCCCAGGCCGGCGCCTACCGCATGCCCGTTGCAGGCCGCGATCACCGGTTTGCGCACGTCCCAGGCCTGCATGCTCAGTGGGCAGGAATTGACTGCCATGTTTTGCGCGCCACCGTCAAATGTACTGCCGCCGCCACTCATATCTGCACCCGCGCAGAAAGCCTTTCCGGCACCTGTCACTACCACTACGCGGACATCATCGTCCTCATCACAGCGGCGATAGGCGGCCCCCAGACCTTCAATAATACCGTTGGTCATGGTGTTATAGGCCTCAGGGCGATTGAGCGTGATAACGGCTATACCGTCGGCGAACTCCAGTTTGACTTCTTCATTCATGTGAATACCTTTACCAATATGTGTCTGGGATATCGACTGCCCACAAGCTTAATCGAATTCGCCGGGCGGGTAATTGTGGCGACGGCCAGCAATCGCTATCACTTTTTGTCGGTTTGTGGTGTCGACCGTAATTGTTCTTGGTCTGTGTGGACAAGCTCTGCTGAAAGAAAAATAGCTTTTGGTAATTTTATAGAAACATTTACTAGAATATTATTTAGTAATCCAGTATAACTTTATGTTATATAAAGAATAATCGTTGTGTAGGGCACGGACTAAGGAAGGTCGCCTAGGGAGGGGTGACCCGATCGAAAGATGTGTCTCGCAGCCAGATTTAAGTCAGTTCTTAGGCAGGAAGCAAGCGTGGAACAGCACACAGTACTGATTATTTCCGACAAAAAGACTGACCACCTCATTGTGTCTGCGTCTCTGGAACGGGCACGGCCTGAGCGGTTTCTTCTTGCATCCTCCGAATCCATGGAACGCCCGCTGGAGGCCCTCCTGGACCCGATGATCGACGCCGTCATTATGGCGCATGGTCCGGAGACGGAATATCTGCTGCGTTTGGCTAGCAAGAACGAAGCCGCTGCGCCACTCATTCTACTGTTGGACGAAGCAGATCAGGCGACGATCACGCAACTGCAGGAACTGGGTGCCCAGGATTACCTGATACGCGGGCAGTTGCAGGATGCGCTGGTGCACCGAATCCTCGATTACAGCATTAAATTGAAGCAGGCCAAGGCGCAAATTCGGCAGCTATCTAACCGCGATACGCTGACGGGAGCGCTTAACCGCGTGGGCTTTCGTGCGCATCTGGAGCGCGCCATGGGCCGTTCAGAGCGCTATGGCTTTAAAACGGCCTTGCTCTATATCAATATTGATCAGTTCGCCAATATCAATGATCACTACGGCGAGGCTGATGGCGATGTAATGATCAAGTCTATTTCGCGGCGATTGATCAACAAATTGCGCAGCACGGACAGTATCGCACGCCTGGGTGGCGATGAATTTGCGGTAGTGCTTGAGGATGTTAGCTCGCCTGCCGATGTCGAACTAATCGCCGAGAAAATGCTCAAATCAATCTCTGCGCCGATGATTCTTAGCGAGCAACAAGTGGCCGTGGAGGCCAGCATTGGGGCCGCGATGTACCCGGAAGACGGGGTGGAATTTTCAGAGTTGGTGGAACTTGCCCGCAGCGCCATGCAGCAAGCTAAAACGATGGAGGGTGGCCAATTTATTCGCTACTCGGAAAGACTCACGTTCGACATCGCTGGCAACAGTTCTCTGGCTGCCGAGTTACGAGCTGCCGTGCGCAAAAACCAGTTTGAACTGCATTACCAACCGCGGATAGATCTGGCCACCGGGCAATTAGTCGGCCTGGAGGCGTTGCTGCGCTGGAATCACCCGGAGCGAGGGCTGGTGGCTCCGGGGGAATTTATCTCCGCCTGCGAAGATATGGGGCTGATGAAAACCATTGGCTACCAAGTGATACAGCACGCGTGTAGCGCTCAGGTATGGCTCAAGGAACAAAAACTGCACAATGTAGATGTGGCGGTGAATATCTCCTTTTCCCAGATACAGGACGATCGATTTGTAGAGATCGTCAAAGATATCATTGCTCGAAGTGGTGCGAATCCCGCGCGTATCGAGTTTGAACTGACTGAATCGACGATCCTTAAAAGCCCCGGTGGCATCAAGGCGCGTATGGACGAACTGCGTGAATTGGGAATTTCTTTTTCGCTGGACGATTTTGGTACCGGGTTCTCACAGCTTTCGCATCTCACTGAACTACCGATTTCTGCACTCAAGATTGACGCTTGTTTTGTGCGCGATTTGCCGCACAACAAACACCAGGAAGCCATCTGTACGATGATTATTGAAATGGGTCGTCGTCTGGGGATGTTGGTTGTGGCCGAGGGCGCCGAAACTTATGAGCAAATTGAATTTCTGCGGGATAACCATTGCCAGCAGGTGCAGGGGTTTTATTACAGCCCGGCGATTCCTTTGCAGAATCTACCACGGTTCGTGCAGGAACAGCGCGAAAAACGCCGCAACCAATTGTTGTCCTGATTGGGACGGGTTGCTCGTGCAGTGAGCGATTAGTAGGCCACCCGATTTCGGCCAGCTTTTTTCGCTTGGTAGAGTTTCTTGTCGGCGGCAGCGAGCACGGTGTCTGTGTCCGGATGCTCGGCGCTTCTAGCTGCAATACCCGCACTAATGGTTACTGAAAACTGGTCGCTTCCCAGGCGAGTTGCCCCGCGTTTTCGGCTACCCTCCTGCCTGCGACTCGGGCGTAAATTGCGATCCCGGAGCGACATAGTATAGGCACCAATTTCTTCCCTCACTCGTTCGAGTGGTGCAACGGTCTCCTCCACTGCTTTGCGCGGGAACACCACGCAAAACTCCTCGCCACCGTAGCGGTAAGCGGTACCTCCACTGCCCACCCGGCGCATGCGGGAGGCGACAAGTTTTAGCACCTCATCGCCGACATCATGCCCGTAGGTATCGTTGAAACGTTTGAAATGATCGACATCCAGCATGGCAAGGGTGAAGCTGCCGCCCAGCATATTCAGTCTTTCATTCAGCGCACGACGTCCTGGCAATCCGGTTAGATCATCGCGATAGGCCATTGCGTGAGAACTGCGCAAAAGGCCCCACAACAGGCACAATGCCGCGGTAGTGCACATTGCGGCGGAAATATACTCAACATGGAGCAAGGCGAGTACAAGGTAGAGCGCAAGGAATGCGCCAAGTAATGCGGCTTCAGTGTCATCGTTCCGCACGCACAGGACTGCGACACCTACCAGTGCCACCAACGCCACCAACAGGGTGGCACCGAAAGAGAGAACGTAGCTTCCGGCAGGGCGAGGCGCGTAGTAAACAGCTGCCGCTTCATTGGCCTCCGGTAACCAGGGGCCGAGTTGAATACAGATGAGCCCAAGTAAGATGAAGATCAGGGAAAATACAAAACCGTAGAGGTTCCAGATACCTCTTTCTGGTAGAAGTAGTAAATAGAGGGTGAGAATTGGTAGCGCGAGGCTGATGGCAAGGTATCCTCGCACTGCATCGGGTTGCGACAGACTTACCTGTAAATAGTGCTGCACTGCCCAGTAGAAAATGGCCACACCAAATGCGGCCATCATTATTCGACTGCGGTTGAATTGATACGCCACGAGTATTGATACCAGACAAACCAGGTAGGCCAGGTTGTCGAGTATGACACGCGAGTCACTGCCCAGCAGATCCAAATAGGCACGGCCAATATACGCCCCACAGATTAGTGCAGTCGGCAGTAATATTTTTAAAATTGCTACCGGATACACCCGCATCGCGTCTGTCTTTTCTCCTCGGGGTGAAAGCGCCGACAGCCAGCCCAAACCCCTTGCCCCTAACATCTATTCGCACTAGTCGCGAGCCCCCAGTAATGATAGCCTACAATCACCTCTAAACGCATTACCTCCTCTTGCAAATGTCGAGTACAGATCTCATACATCATCAAGCAAAGATACTCGTAGTAGACGACGATCAAAATGTTCGCTTCCTTACGCGGCAGTGTCTGGAAGCTGAGAACATGATTGTTGTTGAGGCCTCCAATGGATTCGAGGCTATCGATGTTTTCGTCCGTGAAAGGCCGGATTTGGTGTTTATGGATGTGGAAATGCCGGGTATGACGGGGCTTGAAGCTTGCCAACGTATTCGGGAATTGCCCCAGGGTGAGTCGATCCCAATTATGATTGTCACCGGCTCGGATGATCGCCAGTCTATCGACCAGGGGTTTGAGGCGGGAGCGACACAGTACAGAACAAAACCAGTGAATTGGTCGCTGCTGGGGCGCGACGTGCAGTACATGCTACGCGCCAGCAGTGCGTTCAACTCGCTGAAACGTCAAGAAGATCGCCTCCGCTATTTGGCCTACTACGATCCTCTTACCAGCCTTCCGAACAGGCGCAGTTTCAACGAGCAATTGAACCGGCTACTCAAACGCAGTCAACGGCATAAAACATCTGCCGCCCTGCTGTTCATCGATCTTGATCATTTCAAGCGTATCAATGACTCGATCGGGCACGCCCGTGGAGACAGTCTGCTGGTTGAAATAGCCAGAAGGCTTACTATGGAGCTAAGAGAAGAGGATGCCGTTAACTATTTTTCTGATAGCAGTGCAGAGGATGAGGAAATTGGGGATGGCTCCACAGAAATCGCCAGGCTGGGAGGCGACGAATTCACAGTAGTTCTATCCGACGTTTCGGATCTGGCTGATATTGAGAAAGTTGCAAGGCGAATCCTGAATAGCCTCTCTGAGCCCATCGCCTTGCAATCGCATAACCCGGTTGTGACACCCAGTATTGGCATCGCTCTTTACCCCCAGGACGGTAGTGACCCTGATACGCTGATTCGCAATGCAGATACAGCTATGTATGTTGCAAAGGCGGAGGGGCGTGCTTGCTTTCGATTTTACAATGAGGACATGAATGCCAGGGCTTATGAGCAGCTGAAGATGGAGGAGGAGTTGCGTGAGGCCATGCGCAATCACGAGTTGGAATTGCGCTATCAGCCCCAGGTGGACTCGCTAACCGGCGAGGTGGTTAGTATGGAGGCGTTAGTCCGCTGGAAACACCCAACACGCGGTATGGTTTCTCCGCAAGAATTCATACCTGTGGCCGAGAGCACCGGGCAAATCATTGAACTGGGTGAGTGGGTTATGGGTGAGGTCGCCCGGCACTGTCTGTACTGGGATACTCTTGGTCTGAATACATTCCGTGTGTGTGTGAATATCTCGCCGTTGCAGTTTAACCAGAGCAATTTGCCTGAATGGGTTGCGGAGTTTCTTGAGCAATCTGGCTTGCCGCCGTGGCGGTTGGAACTGGAGCTCACAGAAAGTGCCATCATGAATGATGCCGAAACCAATATTGCAAAACTCCGTGCATTGAAAGATCTCGGTGTCGACCTTGCGGTCGATGATTTCGGCACTGGGTATTCCTCGCTTAGTTACCTAAAACGTTTCCCGATCAACACGCTCAAGATTGATCATAGTTTTGTCTCCGATTTGGATACCCCCGATGGTGCTGCGATTGTCGATGCCATACTCGCGCTGGCGAAGACACTCAATCTACGGGTAATTGCCGAAGGCATTGAGAATGAGTATCAATTGGAGTATCTGGTTAGAAAGGGCTGTGACCTGCTGCAAGGTTTCTTCTTTGCCCGGCCCATCTATCCAGAAGATGTTCCGAATATGCTAAAAGCGAATTTCGCTGCTGAAATTCAAAACGCGACTGGCAGCTGAGCCGAATAGAAAATTATCGCTGATGAAGTATTGTCTGAACACAGTTTCGCTCTGGATCTGTTTGTCATTTTTCTCACCTCTGCTGGCTGCTGAACCGGATTCATTCCAGGTGCTATTGCAGGGCGCATCCAGCGCCGAGATTTCCGTTCTGGTTGGTCAGGCAGGTGGAACGGTAACCCACAATCTTCATTTGATTAACGCTGTTGGTGCGAAACTGACTCGAATACAGCTGGATGAGGTGCTGAAGTCCCCGCTGATTCTGCGCCATATCGACGACCTTGCTGACATGGAGCGGCCTGAAGATAAGCCTGAAGAGGAAGAGGAGGGCTGTAGGGTAAGAGGGCACATTGAACTTGAGATGACACCACAAGGTATCCTCTGGCCCCTGTACAATAAGCACGCCACCCCTGCAGTCATGGAAAAACTGGAACTGGAGTGGCCTGTTGCATTAGGGTCGGTAACCGCTATTGCTGTAGGGGATACCATTGTGGCCCCGGCCTTGTATCGCGATGCCTCAACCTCTTCCCTCACAATTGACTTCCCACCCGAGAGCAGGCCCGTGGTGACTGACCGGGCTGATTTGAAAGTCAGGTTTCAAGTCTCGCCATCCGACCCGGTTGCTCCACGACTGCGTCAACGGGATTTTACGTTAAAGGCTGATTTCACAGGCGACTGCAGCACTGATCTCGTGCCTGGCTATGAGAATAATCATGGAGATTTTTACTACAACACAGTGGCAGGGATAGACGCTCTCCACAGAGAGGGTATTACCGGCAAGGGCGTGACAATAGCAGTAGTCGATTCCGGGTTGTGGGAACACGAATCGCTGATGAAGGATACCGCAGGCAAAAACCGGGTGGTCGCCAGGTATGACGCACTCACAGATGTTGTAGATAGTGAAGTGGTCGACGAAAGCGGCCACGGAACCCATATGACAAGCATTATCGCAAACAGTGGAGAAACGACAAAAGCAGGCCTTCCGACGGGTACGTATAAAGGTGTTGCACCTGACGCCCGACTGGTGGCTGTCAAGGTATTGGACCGCGAGGGATTTGCTCATGTCCTGGAAATTGTGCGAGCCATTCAGTGGGTCGTGGATAACCGTGAAAAATATGGCATCCGTGTGCTTAATCTTTCGTTTGCGCAAAAGCCACGGTGGCCTTATTGGGAGGACCCCGTCGATCAGGCAGCGATGATGGCGTGGGCTGAAGGAATAGCGGTAGTGGCGGCCGCTGGGAACGATGGCCCCGGTGTAGAGACAATCGGTTCCCCCGGCAACCTGCCATACCTGATCACCGTTGGGGCGGTAACTGATTCCTGGACACCGGAGACTCGGGATGACGATTACATTCCTGATTTCTCCTCGCGCGGACCCACTCCAAGCGGGCATATCAAACCCGATGTGGTGGCTCTGGGGGGGCATATGACAGGCCTCATTCATCCCGAGTCAGCTATAGCCATGGAGCAACCGGAAGACATACTGCGGACGGGAGAGTTCGTGTCTACGGGGTCCTCCCAAGCCAGTGCACTCGTCTCTGGCCTTCTCGCGTTGTTGATCCAGCTGGAACCGGATCTCACCCCCGATGACCTCAAGTGTAAATTAATTACCAGTGCTGAGCCGGCCATCAATCAGGATGGAACACTCGCCTACAGTCCTTTTCAACAGGGCTTCGGATATGTGACGGCAACCCGAGCGGTCACCTTGGGTGAAACAGGGTGTGGAAACCTTGATTTTGACCTGCAGGCCGATCTGGCTAATGAGCGGCATTTTTATGGCCCGGCGATTATTGACGATGATGGTAGCCCGAGCCTACCAGGACTCGATGCCATGCTCTCCTCCAAGCCCAGCGAGGAAGGTATGAGTAAAACTCGAAAGTGGGGCGTGAAAGATCATATCGAACGACTGGATATGGCGAGTCCGTCTCGCCTGCAAACCGAGGAAGCAGATATTGATTGGCTGACGCGCTATCTGGAAGAGAGAGCGATCATCGAAAATCTCTCCCGTCAAACTCCTGACAACTGAGTTCTACTTAGCTGAGTGACCCTTGGGGGTTAGCGACATGCTGGCCTCGCGTGCTTCCTTGCAACTACTATTCCTGTCTCGGGAATAGGAGCATTTTCTACCTCCCGACTCTTCCCCTTCTGGCGAACTAAATATCGCCTACCCCAAAAGGGGTATATAGACGCCTTCATTTACTTAGTAGTAACTCGTATAAATACGTCAAGCATACCGGTGAGAGAGTGCGAATCAGGTCCGTTTGTTGGGCTTGATATGAGAACTGGGTCATACATTCTTACAAACAAAGAAGGCGGGTCTAAAATCATGAGAACTATCAAAATAATCGGGTACGCGGGCATTGCTAGTGTTGCACTTGCATTTTCTACCAATTCTTTGACTCAGGCGGAGACTCAACTGGCGCATGGCGTGAGCTTTACCGCTGTCGAGAAGACCAAGAATGTAGTGCACCGAGTTAATCATAGTTTGGCCTTAAGTCAGCAGTACTCTGAGAACCTGCCATCTGGTTACAAGTGGGGACAAGATTCACAAGAGAGCAACGCCGAGGCGACTTGGGTTGATTCAGTAGACGCCCAAGGTGGATCCAAGTGGGGCCGCAGCAATACAGCTGAGCAGTCGGGCAGCAAGTGGGGCCGTAGCAATACAGCTGAGCAAACAGGCAGCAGGTGGGGTCGTAGTTAAACAGGAAGCACGCGAACGCTCTGTTTAAACTTCTAGTATTCTATTCAAAGGTCCTGCCTGGGGGTGTCTTCCCGCAGCAGGACCTTTTGCTCTAAGCGATTTCCATTCTAATATTTTCTTTAACGTTACTCAGTTACACATGTCCGTTCAGTAGCGAGCCCAAAAGGGTCATTGGATTATCGAATTCTGGTCTCAGTGATGATTCTCGAACAAACGTCTTCTTGCGTCAGTCCGGAGCAATTCACTGTAATCTCAGCGACGCTTCTGTACAGAGCTTCCCGCTCGGCGAAAAGATCCGCCAGACTCTGTTCCGGCCGCTTGGCCAGGCCCCGGGTGCCGAAATTGTGAATTCGCTGTTGCAGTGACGCCAGATCGACGTCGAGAAAAATGACGGTCCCGATGGATGCAAGGTGCGTCATTGCGCGCTCGCTGTATACTGCGCTTCCACCCGTTGCGACTACGTGATTTTCGAGATCGAGAGACAGAAGCGCGTCCTCTTCAAATCTTCGCAGCGCCAGGTGCCCATCTCTGTCGACGATGTCCTGTAGCGAACGATGCAATGAGGATTGAATAAGTAAATCTGTATCAAGAAAATCGTACGACATCGCCTTCGCGAGGATGACACCGACTGTGCTTTTACCACAGCCGGGCATACCAATTAGTACTATATTCGATCGTGCCATGTGTCCAGTTCCGGATAAGGAGAACCGCGACTAGCCGCAGTTGGACCTGCCCTGTGCTCGGCGATTAGCGGTTCTCGTAGCGGTTCAAGTCAAACAGGCCAGCTTCTCTGGGGTATGTCTCGCGGTAGTGTTGATACAGCTTGTCTGACAGAGGCCAAAATGCGGCCTGATTGCGACGAATGCCATAGACTGATACCAGTCTCGCATAATCAGTTTCGTTGCGCATGGATTCGATCGCGTCGACGAAGTCATCCAGTTCGCTTTCTGGCACCTGGAAAAACGCATTGGGATAGGAGCCAATAAAGCCATTGACCACTGTCAAATAGTCTTCCTCCGGGACGCGCCGCTGATTCTCGTGGAATACTTGCGCGTTATTCAAAAAGGCGTCGTTGTGCACAATAGTGTAGTAGGCGTGGTCGTCAGAGTCGTTGCCGACCACTTGCAGAAAGGAGACCTCAGGCATGAGGCTGAAGGGCGTTCCCTGGAGTGTCTGTAGGTTATCGAAATGTGAGTTTGCTGGCTGGTAACGTTTGGCTGTCGCACCGGTCAGACGTTGCTGTAGCATGTTAAGCAGCTCTTGCTTGGGGTCGTCTGTTTTGTATTGAATGTCTGTCGTGCGGTCAAAGGCAGCGGAGTCGGTCATCACAAACTGCTGGGCGTCCTTTTCAGCTTCCCGATACCAAAAATCACGCAGCACGATCCGTTCTTTCGGCGGCAAAAAGAACAAAAAGTTTTGCTCGCCTTCCATTCGCAGGAAATCCATATAGAGACGGGTTTCGAGTTGGTGCGCTACATTTCCAAAAACATCATAGCCTGCCACGAGCAGGTAGTGAATCCGTTCCAGCAGCGAATAATCAATCACCCACGCGGTTTTGGGCTGTTGACCTACAAAACCTTTGACCACCGAAGCGCTATTGTCATGGCGGAAGACCGTGAGCGCGGCATTGTCATTCTCGCCGCCACCGTCCCAAATAAGGTCGACGTTAACTTTTGAGCCGTCGGGACCGGTCATTTTCTGGATATACTTGAATTTCGCCTTTAGGAACTTCAGCTGTTCGCGCGAGTAGCCGCGCCATTCAATCATAGAAACCAGCGCGCCGCCGAGTTTGTCCGCCGGCAGACGCAAGTTTTTACTTTCCGCCGCGAGGAATTTAGCATTCTCCTGGACGCCTTTCCTGTCTGGGTCGAGAAATACCGCCCAGAAGTGATCGTCTATCACGTTGAGTGCCACCTGGCCGCGGCAGACCGGACCTTTGGTGAACCCCATAATCGTAAACTGTGCCTCATCCAACATGAACTTGTAACGGGCGGTCTGCGGCAGTTCGCGGAAGGCGATAAACGGGTTGGAGGCTACCTCTGTGGCGTAGGAGGGTAGGGTGGTCACCTCGTAGTCGGGATCGAGAAACAGTGATTGCCAACGCTGCATACGCGCCGTATTTAGCGCGTAGGGCATGTGCCGCTTGGCCAGTACTGCTGTGCGGAGAACTTGCAGGCGGTAGTAGACTTGCGGCTGGCCGGGATCGTCGTAGGGGCGTCGTGTGGCAATAATGTCAATCGGTTGACCAGGGGGTGTGCTTGATCTCACCAGCGTGTAATAGCGGCCATCTTCTCCAAGGTCAGAAAAATACAAGTCGGCGATAAACAGGTGTTCGAACATATAGCGCGACATCAACTGCTGTTTCAGGCTCTTGCCATTGAAAAAGGTCTCCCACTGCTTGATCTCGTCTGCTTCTGCGGCTGTAGGTGCGGCAACCGGCACCCCGCGTGCCCCCCGCTGCAACCATTCGGTCAGGGTGGCATGTTCAGCCTTGTTGAGGCCGGGCAATCCATAGGGCATTCCCCACAGCGGATAGTTGGCAGCAAAAGTATCAAATACCTCTGGTTTGGTGCACTGCTGTTCTCGGTCCAGGCCCAACGTAATTGTGTCTGGCAGTGTATCGCCAGAGGGGAGGGGATGTTGTTGCTTCAACGCCAGCATCCGGGCCATCACGCCCTGTTCGGGCGCCTGCTCATCGAGCATTGAGTAAAAGCCCTTACTGCGCCATTGCTCGACGGTCTGTGCGTCTTCGAACAAACGTGTCGGTGGTGCCGCTTTCAGCCGCAGAGAGTAGACCTGCTCCGTGCTGGCACCTCGCTGCACCCCGGCCCAGGCATCCATTTTTAGCTGGCAGGGGGCGTCGTAGCAGCCGTGGCAGACCATGCATCGCTGTTCGACGATGGGCTTCACCTCTGGCGGATAGTCGCTATCCGCCAGACTTGCAAGTGAGAAGAGTAAGACCGCCAGGGCGAGAGTGAATCTTGGGAATATTTTCATGGCGGAATTCTGCGGGTTTGACTTGTTGAATGCAAGAGTGCCAAAGGGCTTGCGCCTATATTCGGGTTTCCCCGCTCGCCCGGGTTTCATGGCGCTGTTGTGCTGATTTACCTATACTCCCAGTTCATTTTTATAGACGGAATACACAGTGATGCCGGAGCTTGTAATGGTTGGTTCGCGGTCGTATCCCCTTATGTTATCTGAAAGCGTAGATTGCCGATGATGTGTAGTGATGTCTGAAGTTGTGATTGGTGTGGACGAAGAATCAGGTCTGGTCACGGGTGGGCTGGATAAGCTGCGTGCGCGCATGCAGTACGCTATCGATAAGGGCCCGCTGCCATCTCTGCAGTTCGCTGTCGCCAGGCACGGCAAATTGGTAATGTTTGAAACTCTGGGTAGGGCGGACAATGACACGCGTTACAATATTTTTTCCTGTAGCAAACCAGTGGTGGCGTCCGCTATCTGGCAGCTGATAGGAGAGTGCCTGATCGAGATCGAGCGCCCTGTCGCACACTATATTCCCAGCTTTGCAGAAAACGGTAAGGACCTCATCACGGTAGAGCAGGTGCTGTGCCACACGGCGGGTTTCCCCCGAGCGCCGCTGTCGGCCCCCGCGTGGTGGACACGCGCTGGACGAGTTGACGCGATGCGTAACTGGCGCTTGAATTGGGAGCCCGGCAGCCGAATGGAGTACCACCCGCTCTCAGCGCACTGGGTGCTGGCGGAATTGGTGGAATGCGTGACTGGAGTCGACTGCCGGGAATACCTTCAGGCCAATATTATCGCGCCGCTCGGCCTCAAGCACCTGCGACTGGGTGTCCCGACACAGGAGCAGGGTGATATCGCTGCGCTCCAGCATGTGGGGGAGCCGCCCACGTCAAAAGAGCTGCGTGATCTTTTCGGAGACGCCACAGAGTGGTCAAATACGTTGGATCACTCGCTGCTGATGTTCAACGATCCCGAGGTGCGCGCGCTGGGTGTGCCCGGCGGGGGTGGGTTTTCCACGGCGGCGGATATGGCGTTGTTTTATCAGGGGCTAATGCGCAATACCTGCGCTCTGTGGCAGCCGGAAGTACTTGCGGATGCGATTGGCCGCGTGCGTGTTGATTTTCCCGATCCAATGACCGGTGCACCCGCCAATCGTGGCCTCGGTGTGGTGATCGCCGGGAGCGACAAGTATTTGCCTTACCGGGGTATGGGAACTCATGTCTCGGGGCGGACCTTCGGGCACCAGGGTGTTGGGGGACAAGTGTCCTGGGGAGACCCTGTCAGTGGCATTTCCTTTTGCCTGCTAACGAACGGTCTGGATGCAAATCCACTGCGTTCTGCGCAACTGTGCGCCGCTGCGAGTAACCGTGCTGGCGCCTGTGTTGCTGCAGCGCCCTAAACGAGAGGTGGTAGTGCTAATCAGCCGGTGGTGACGCAGACGTTGGATATTGCTGGAAAAACGTCGCCGCATAGTGGCATCAAATGGCTCGTAAAATCGTCCGTTTCCTTTACAGTGTGGCCGTACGGAGCAGGTGCGAAAATCTAAGTTATTGTTATCTAATAATAAAATTTAGATGGCATGAATATCGCATAGTAATAGTTTGGTATTCAGAACGATAGAAAATTGACAATGAAAGAGGTTTCAATGAGACAGTATCTGGCTGGATTAGCACTGGCAGTCATGCTGCCGTTTGCAAGTTCAGCAAATGCAGCGTTGATTTTCGTCGGCTATTGGGACGTCGCAGACCCTAACGCCCCTATTTGGTCCGATACCCCTCCTGACGGCCCATTGGCGTATACAGGACAAGAGGCAGCGGCTCTCCTGTTTGGCGGCAGCGCCTCTGAATACAGCATCTCAACAGTCGACGACATCGTTTCCAATATCAATAATATGGCCTGGTACGATGTCATCGGATATGGCGGCGAAGTATTTGCGGAGGATTATTCCAACAAATACCTCGATCGGTATTACGGCCCAACCTCTGACTTCAACATCGGCGATAGTGGCAGTTCGGCGTCTGCGTTTGTGCGTGATAATCTCACTCAAGGGGTTGAGAGGAACTACGCATTTAAAGACGACGGTATCACTGTTCCTGAACCTTCAGTTTTGTCGTTATGCCTGCTCGCACTGAGCGGCTTTGCAATGATCAGGCGGCGCTCGAAAGCCACTGCTTAGCGCCGCGTCAATCAGTACGTGCTGGTTGATCTACATACCACCAATCACGCTCCCCTGCAGCAAACGCTCGATCTCCGCGTCGCTATACCCGGCTTCCCGCAGTACATCTTTGCTGTGCTCTCCGAGCCGGGGCGGGTGTCGGTACAGGGCCGCCGGTGTTTCCGACAGATGCCCGGGATAACGCACATAGCGCAGCGTCCCCGCCTCGGGATGTTCGGCATCGAAAATCGTGCGATTGTGTTTGGCCTGCGGATCTTCGGCGAATTCGCGCACCGTTTTAACCGGGCCGAAGGGGACGCCAACGGCATCCAGCCGAGCTAAAAGTTCGCTGGTAGTAAAGCGCTTCATGACGTCGCCGATAGCATCCAGCCAAGGGCCAAAATCGCTGATACGTTCGCCGACATTGCGCATACCCTCGCGTTCCAGCAATTCAGTACACTCCAGTGCGCTGCACAAATTGTTGAAGTGATTGTCCTGCAGCGCCATGCCCACTACGAAGCCGTCCAGGGTTTCAAAGGTACGCAACACCGCAAGCGGTGTCGGATCCGGCCTCTCATTGGGCATGAAGCTGTCGACTGGCATCATATCGGCCAGCGAGTTCATCGCCCAGGCGTCGATCATGGGTACATCCACGCGCTGTCCCTTGCCGGTACCTCCCGGACGGTCACGCGCATACAGTGCCGCCATCGCCACGCCGGCAGCGGTGGTCGCCGTGGTTTTGTCGACGATGGCTGATTGGATCAGCTGTGGTTTACCGCCGAAAGGCATCCCCTGTATATGCATCATACCGACCAACCCTTGTGCGATAGGGTCGTAAGCGGGTTTGTGAGAATACGGTCCCGTGGGACCGAAACCAGTGATGGATACGTAGATCAACTTGTCGTTCAGTGTGCGTAAATCTTCATAACCGATACCAAGTCTGTCGGGTACACCGCCGCGAAAGTTTTCTACCAGAATGTCCGCCGTCTCCGCCAACTTTTTGACGATGGCGATACCCTCGGGATTTTTCAGGTCTAATGCGAGACTGCGTTTGTTGCGGTTCATCTGTGTGTAAAACCCCGTCAGGCCCGCCTTTTGTGGTGGGGCCATCCAGCGTGAAATCTCGCCGTGTATTGGCTCGATCTTGATCACGTCCGCCCCCAGGTCCCCCAGCTGCTGGCTGCACAATGGGCCTGTGATCATGGACGTAATGTCGATGACGCGAATGTCTTTCAAGGGGCCCTGCGGTGTGTCTGACAGTCTTATATCCATGGGGTGTGCCTCACGTTATTGTCAGGCGATTCTACATGCTGGTGCACGGATATGCGAAGAGATGTGGTAACAGGAAGTCCTCTGTGCTTTGTCTATAGTTTAGAACTTATGCCGATGGCGATATGGTTGCCTGTAAAAATTCTGTTTGCCTTTGATAGGCCCTTCGTCATACTAAAACTGCACTATCAATTAATAAACAATTAGACGGGAGATGCTATGTTTGGAGACAATCCCCAGGATGCGACACTTAAAGCGAGCTGGGATGATTTTTGCGACCAGCTGAAAAGTGCCGGTGATCTGGTATTCCGTGACGGCACACCTACGCATGATATCGATCGCGCCAAGGGTCTGCGTCTATTGGCAAGGAATGTCTCTCTGGCCCTGCAGTTCAACCTCGAAAACAACGATCCCGACTTTCCCGAGTTACTGCATTATTTCGATCCCCTGCGCAAACAGGGTGGTGACAATACTGATGCCCTGTATGTAGGCGCTCCGATCAACGGAGAGCACACCTATCGCATCAGTGGCGTGCGGGGCACAGCGCGTTACTTTGCCGTCACTGTCGTTGAAGATGGGCCTACGCCCTGGGGCGGTGGTGTGGCCGGAAATCTCATCGACAGTGATATCGAGGTTGCTGCAGACGGGCAGTTCGAAATCATACTGAGCCCCGATGAGCACCCTGGCAACTGGATCAAGACTACACCGGGGAGTTGGCGCGTCACTATCAGGCAGTTTTTTGCCGACTGGGAGAACGAGGCGCCTATGACTGCTCGCATCGATCGCTTGGGTGAGCTGGAGCACAATCCGGTGTTGAGTGTGGAGGACATTACGCGAGGCCTCGCGGATTCTGTCGCCTGGGTTCGCGATTCCACCTTGTACTGGGCGGATATGTTGGATAAGTGGAAAGTACAGCCCAATCGCTTTCTGTCTTACCGCCAACTGGACGATAACGCCATTGATGCTACGCCGGGGGGTGAGCCGCTTATCTGTTACTGGCAGTTGCCGGAGGACGAAGTGTTGGTGGTGCGAGTCACTCCCCCCGCTGCTAATTATTGGGCAGTGGAATTTGGCAATTGCTGGTGGGAAACAATGGACTACCGCTATCGCCTTTGCAGTACCAATTGCCACCATGCTCAACTCGAGGACAGTGGAGAATTACTATTGGTAGTAGCGCATAAAGATCCCGGTGTACCCAATTGGCTGGATCCCTCAGGGCATTTGGAGGGGTATGTTACGGTGCGTTGGATTGGTGCTGCACATTACCCCATCCCGGAATGCACTCAGATGAAACGAGAGGCGCTGTCGGCATATTTGCCCGCTGCAGTACGCTGCATCAGCGCGACGCAGCGCAAGGATCAAATGCTTGCACGGCGACACGGCGTGATCAAACGCTTTGGTTTCTGACAGCGAGAGATAGTCGATGAGTAAATCTGGCAGCCCATTGTGGACACCTCCACCTCACCCTGAGTGGCTTGGCACCATGAACCAGGAGGGGAGCTACTTTAATCTAGAGGCGGTGGTCCCGCTGGATGAGGCGTCATTGCTGCAGCATGCATGCCGGACCACGGGGCTCGATGATTTTGGGGGCGAACTGTGGCGGCAGCCGTTTCGGGTGCTCATCCAATCACTGGAGGAGGAAGCACAGCTGACGCTGATGGGTCGCCTGATGGCCAGAAGCGATATTATTCTGTGGCTGAGCACGCGCCTGCAGGTGACAGACACGCTGAAGCGATATCCGCAGATTCTGGATGAAGAAATTGCGGCGCCTATGGTCATCGTTGGCTTGCCGCGTTCGGGAACATCGATACTGTTCGAACTTTTGTCCCAGGATTCCGATGTGGGTGTGCCGCTGATGTGGGAAGCGCTGCAACCGTGCCCTCCTCCTGAATCGACGACGTACACCACGGATCCACGGATCGAGCAGGCCGATAAACTGTTCACCCAGTGGAATCGTGTGGCGCCTGAATTCGCCAGCATGCATGAAATGCGCGGTGATATCCCGGCCGAATGCGGCTTGTTAATGGCGGGCACCTTTGTCAGTGATCACTGTGCCTCCCTGCATCAGACGAACAGTTATAGCGCCTGGTGTCTGACAGCCGACTTCCAACCAGTTTATGAGTACCACAAGACAATTTTGCAAATACTGCAGTGGAGGAACCCGCGTAAACGTTGGCTGTTGAAAGCTCCGGAGCATCAGGTACACCTGGATACGCTGTTGCAGGTCTACCCGGACGCCTGCATTGTGCAAACTCATCGCGACCCAATAAAATGCATGGCCTCCACCACGAGCATGATGGGAACGCTGTATTACATGCGCAGCGATCAGCCATTCAATGCGCAGCTGTTTGATAACATTATTATGGGTGAAGCCACAGCGCAGCGACTGGAGTCTGTCATTGCGCAACGCGAGAGTGGTGTTGTCCCTGCAGCGAATATCGTCGACTCCCGCTACCAGGATCTGATGGACAATCCGCTGGCCTGCATCTCAAGCATCTATGCGCACTTTGGGATGCACTTGTCTGATACTACCCGAGAACGTATGCTGGATTACTTGCGAGACAAGCCGCAGGGTAAATTTGGTCAGCACAGTTACGCGTTGGATTCACTCAGATCCCGGGACAGGCCGCTGTTCAAACGTTACCAAACGCTGTACGGCGTACCCGATGAATTGTAGCGAAATACCGGGACGCGGGAACGCCTGAAATTTTCTGTGAGTGAAAAACTATGTTCGATAAACTATTTGCCAGATTGGAACGGGGCTTTAGCAAAAATTTGCAGGCGAGTTCCCGCGCTCATCATTGCGTGCAGGAGGTGTCTTCACTGGTAGCTGCTGGTGATTGGCGCAGTGCGTATGAGACTTTGGCCATTGAAAATCGTCAAAACCCGGATCAAATGCTTGAGCGCGCGATGATTGATGTTTTGTTGCAAGCTCGCGATGCAGGCGGTGCTGTTGAAATTTCCAGCCCCGGTGATAGCCCGTTACCGTTTAAAGGTTCATCAAAGACCGGGGTCATACCTGAAGTCGCCGTGAATGAACTGAGTCCGGATAAACTGCGCGAAGCGATACATGATCACGGCTACCTACTGGTTAGGGGCTTGATAACTGCAGCGTCATCGGCCGAATTGCGAAATACCATTGATCTCTCGATGCGCGCCCGCATGGAAATAGCTGCGGCAGAAGCTTCGAAGTTGGCGAATGGTCCCTGGTATTATGAGTCGCCCTATTTTCCGGGCAATCATGCCAGCTTTTCGGCACAGGTAAGCAAGAGCAGTCATGGCCCCACCGGTTCCATCATGGTAGCGGATTCACCGCGGGGAGCGTTTCAGGTGTTGGAACACTACCGGGCTTTGAAGATGAACACCTTGCTGGCAGGGTATTTTGGAGAACCCGCTGTTATTGCTGCCAGGAAGTGGGTTTTTCGCGTGGTGACGCCAGGTAAAATGGGTGGCGGCTGGCACCAGGACGGGCAGTTTATGGGCGCGGGCGCCAGAGCGCTGAACATGTGGGTTGCACTTACCGCTTGCGGTGATACTACCGCTGCGCCAGGGATCGCGTTGATCCCCAAACGCATTCACGAGATTCTGGAGTACGGCACCAGAGGCGCAAAAATCAATTGGGTCGTGGGTGGGGAACTGGTCGATGAGCTCGCTGCGGAGGCACCAGTGGTCAAGCCCTATTTTGCCGCTGGCGATGCGCTGTTTTTCGATCACTTGAGTTTGCACCGAACCGGCCATGGTAAGGATCAGGATCAACCCCGTCATGCACTTGAATCCTGGTTCTATGCCGCTTCGGGCAATGCGGGCAATTTTGTGATGCCGCTGTACTGAGGGCAAGCAAGATAATGCGGCGAGGCGGCTACCTCACTCGGGTGCGCGTTTGTGCAGTGGTTGAAACACGACGTCTACGGTTACCGAAAAGTTATCGAGCTGCGCCGCACGCTCCTTTCCCTCATGACTGGCGCGGAACAGGTGTGGGGTCATGCTGAGGAGATGATGGATCTCCAGCTGGCTAAGTGGCGCTGTGGTAAATTGTAGGCTCGACGACTCACCGGGATAAAAACCGGCGTCTACTGCCTGTTGTGCCAAAGTCGATTCAGCGTGTTTAATGCTGGGATAGAGAACCTCTCGCAATTCAATAAGGTGCTGTGGCCCGGCGTTCACGGCCAGCAGGGTGCCGCCCGGTTTCAGCACTGCGTTGAAAGCATCAAACACGGGAAAGCCAAACAGACTGAGCAAGCAATCAACGCTGCATGGTGTAAGTGGGATATTGCGGTTGCTGGCGACCAGCCATGTGGCTTGCAGGCGGCGTGTAGCGGCCTGCACCGCCCATTTGGAAATATCGAAGCCAATCATGGCAACTGAGCTGGCGCCACTCGAGTCGAGGTGCTTGCGCAGTTGCTCGAGGTAATATCCTTCACCGCAGCCGGCATCCGCAATCACACCATCGCTTCTGACCAGTGGCGCAACGAGTTCAGCAAGCCTTGCTGCCAGCGGTTCATAGTGGCCGCATTGCAGGAATTCGCGGCGCGCGACTATCATCGCTTTACTGTCACCCGGATCCCGACTGCGTTTGTCGCTCGAGCCCAACAGATTGACGTAGCCCTGGCGGGCGATGTCGAAACTGTGGCCATCGTCGCAGCGCAACTGCTTGTTTTCCTCACGCAGGGCGAGCTGATCGATGGGGCAGCGCAGAAGCTCGCTGTGGTGAAAGGTCATTGAGGAGCCGTAGTCAGATCAGAAAAATCCGTCTGGTGGATGCAGTGATTCACTGCAACTGCGCCGCAAAGTACGCAAGAATTTCGTTCAGAGCTTCTCGTGTTGGATGCCCCTGCTCATCGACGAAATCAATGGTGAGTACCGAGTGTCCTTTCCCTGGCAGGGTATGCGTAACAACTCGCGTGGCGCCCTCGTCATTAAAGGCCTTGTCGATGGTCTGAAACTTCTGGGCATTGCACAGGGGGTCGCCCGCAAAACGGTAGGCATGCATTGGCGCTGTGCTGTCGATGTGTTGTCGGATGTTGTCGATATCATCCGCCGACATGTGCAGCTCGGTGGACTTCATCAGTGGCATGGACGGCTGTGAGCTGACCGCGGCCAGTACACTGTCGTCGCCCATCAGAGAAATTGCAAAGTTGCCAGTGAGACACATGCCAATAACGCCCACACCCTTGTGTTGCCCCTGTGCCTTGACCTGCTGGCACAAGGCTTTCAACCAATCCACAATGGGGCTGGAACGTTTTGATTCGAACAGGCTGAATTCTTTGCGCATACAAAATACGCGCACCAGATTACCGCCCATACTGATTTTCTCTAGCGGTCCGAATAGATGCGGCAGTATCACCTCAAAACCCCGCGCGACGAACTCGTCCGCCAGCCGCAGAGTTTCGGGCCCGATTCCGGGCAGTTCCTGGATGATCACCACGGGTGCCCCGCTGCCACGCCGGTAGACGTCGTGGCTGATACGTTTGCCCGTTGAACCGGGTGCCACAAAGGGAGAACAGCGGTAGTCGACGATCGGGGTAAAGGGCACAGTCATAAGAATATCTCGTACTGTTGTGATTGGTATGCGCGATTAAAATTTGCGGGATGCCTGTTCACTTTCTGCATTACTGTGTTAATGCATACGACGAATAATGCTTTCGCTAAAGTGTTCCATAAAGCGTTTTTTCTCATCCAGGGTGGAGCGCCTCTTGCCCAGTGCATACTGGAAAGGTGGTGCGACCGTACTTTGCAAGCCGTCATCGGATAAACGCTGAAACAGATCCCGGTCGGGCAGTGCAGAGACGCCTATCATCGCCTCAAAAGGGAGGTGATTGCGCCCGTAGTGCACTCTGAGCTCATTCAGCTGTTTCAATAGTGGGCCTACTTCTTCCGGTGCAGTGCCAGCCCCGATGTAACCGTTGCCGGCTCGCGCTGCGCGGTGCAGTGCGATTTCGCTGGCGCCGCCAATGTAGATCGGGGGGTGCTTGCTGGGCGCGGGACTTAATTGTACCCGGGGAAAGTCGAAGCATTCACCGTGATGTTCCACCATCTCGCCGCTCCACAACGTGTGAAGCACCTCGATCATCTCGTCGGTAATCTTGCCGCGTCGTCGAAAATCTACGCCGTAAATATCAAACTCTTCTTTCATCCAGCCGACGCCGACACCAAGGATGAAGCGGTCGTCACTCAGAATCGCCAGCGTGGCAGCAGCGCGCGCCACCTCGTGCGGATTGCGCAGCGGCAGGACGTAAACGCCGCAGGTGAAATGCAGGGTACGGGTTACCGCCGCCATCGCAGCGAAGATGGCCGTTTGGTCCGGGTATTCGTCACTCGGCTGCATGGGTGGCATGCCAGTCTCTGAATAGGGGTAATCAGGGGCGACGGATTCCGGGTAGACAGCGTGGTCGCCGCTCATCAGGCCGTGAAACCCCACCTCCTCAGCAAAGCGGGCGATCTCAATCAGTTGGTCTGTTTCAGCCCAGGTGATGGCTTGCCAGAATTTCATGTTGTCTTCCCTGCTCGCGTCAATGACTTGTCTACAATGTTTCTCGAGGCACGTCGAAATACGCTTCGTAGTCGGTGAACAACGCACGCAGCTCAGCCTCCTCCATGCCGCTATTGGCGAGACTGTACAAGTGCTTGCCGTGTTTGTCAGCCGGATTGTCGTCGAGGAAGCCCTGCATGGCCGTGGCAGCACTGTCGGACAGCGTCATGCCAAAGTGATCATAAGCTCGACGAACGGTGCCAACCTGGTCCGCCAGAAAGTCGCTGAAGTACAAATCCACGACCTGGCTTTCCGGTAGCAGGCCGGATTTCCGGTAAGCCACGGTGTTGTTATAACCCTGTGCCAGCGCTTTCGCATAGTACCGGGTGACTCTGCCCACGTCGGCGTGATCGCTGGCCATGCCCTGCAGGTGGGCGGCGAGGTTGCTGGTGGAAATTACGATTTTTACCGGGTCGCGGTGTGTTTGCACGAACAGCGCATCCGGGTATTCGCGATGAATGTGTTGCAGGTGCCACAGGTGCTGTGGCGACTTCAGTGCCCAGCGCTGGCCCGGCGCCTTCCACTGCAGTACTTGCAGGAATCGACGGTGCCATTTCAGCGCCGAGCGCATATCGCACTCCACCACCCAGCGGTCGTAGCTGGGGACGAAGAATTGCACCAGGTAAATCATCGAGGTGAAGTCGTGGCTCGTCATGGTCACGCATTCCTGCGCGCGTTCGGCACCCATCGGGTGCATTTTTTTAAAATCCGGCAGCAGTTTGTCCACTTGGTCGAGGTCAGCCTGTGCCTGAGCGATGCGCGGGTCGCTGCGATAGGTGGCGGTTTCCGGTGGCGGTAATGGCCGGGCTGTTTCCCATGTCAGCGGTACACGATTGTCCGGATCCATCACCAGTAGATCGTGAAAGATGGTGGTGCCAGAGCGGGGCGGGCCGACCACAAAAATAGGTCGCTCGATACTCTGCTCGGCGATCTCGGGATTCTGCTTGAACAGCTCTACGAATCCCAGACGATTCTCCAGGGTCTTTACCAGATCGCTTCTGGCGATGATTCGCCCTAAAAGAGAGAGGTCTGCCTCTTTTTCAAGGCTGTCCAGCAGCAGCGCCAGCGGCTGACGGAAATCGTTTTCGCCAAAATCGCGGAGGCCGGTGTTGGCCATTGCCGTTTGCAGCAGTTTGTCGACGCTTAGGTCGACTGGCTGGATACCGATGGCACTGGCACCTCGTCCGGCCAAATTCAACAGGCGTACCGGTAGTGGAAGCGAACTGCTCATTTGCTCGTAAGGTCGGCGAGCTTCACCACCCGGGCCTGCGGTGTTTCGGCGTCACCGGTCACCAAAAAGAAGCGCCAGAACACCAGGCCAAAGAGGTTGCCCTCGGTATCGAGCCAATTGGGTTGGCCGGGATCGCTGTGTGCCAGAATCATTCTGAAGCTGCCGTCGTCTTCCAGTTCCGTCTGTGCCCGGTTGAGGGATACGCTGCGGCTGCGGTAGTCCAGTGTTTGTTGGAAACGGTTCCAAATGCACACGTTGCCAAAGTGACACTCGGGCCAGCGCCCCGTAATAACCAGTGCTTCATCTGGCCCGATAAAAAACGGTGCCATGGAGTAGTGGGCATCGAAGGCCGCTAGTCCGAAGTCGCCAGGTGGCTGCGGAACAGGGAATTCGTTCGGCGTGAGTGACACGAAACCGGGTACTACGCCATTCGCCATGGGCGGCATGCCCAGCGTCCGGCTGCGCACTGCATTGCTGACACGCCGGATACCGGCGGCGACACTGCTGTCGTTAGGAGGTTCAGGCAGGCCTTTCGCTGTGAGGCATTCGATACGGATGCGTGGTTCCAGGTCCGGGTCTTTGGCTGCGCAAATATCATGTTCAAAGTAGTGGCGCGTCGTCACGCGCGACGCGCCCTGTGTCATCGGCAACCAGTTTTTGTCGCGTGGCTCACCGCCCAGATACAGCGTAAAATGGCCATTACTGTCGATTTCCAGAGATTCGTCATTGATCACGCCGGCCGTATTGGTTGCCATCGAACCGTCTTCTGCACCCTCTTCGATGGTCAGTGAAAAATACGCTGCACCGTGCATGCTGCCGTGGATAACGTAGGCGTGCTCCCCGCTGACTGGTGCGTCGAAATATATCGCGTCCGAGTTGTCGCCGGTCAGTTTGCGACTGGGTGTGACGATGCGCCTGAAATCGGGTTGAGTAGCGTCCTGCTCGAAATAACCAACAAGTGCAGTTTCCAGTGTGTGCATCAGGGAGCGGTGGGAGCCGACGATATCCTCTGGCGAATTGAGGTTCCATTCAGGGCCAGACCAGCGCTCGTCAATTTCTTGTAGTAGGGCGATGAATTCCGTCAGTGCTGTGCGACTTTCCGTTTGTATGCTCATGATGTCTCCGTATTATTTGAGTTAGCTGCGGTTGTCGTGTGTGGATTTTTTGTCTCGTAGGGGATATTGAAGCGTTGACGGTAGAACATCAATCGCTGGTCGACCTCCTGCGTGTCGAGGCCGAAATCGGTGAGGCTGTACTTGTGAGCACCGTGCTGATGCTGTTTATTCCCGTCCTGCCAGCCCTGCATATTGTCGCGGGCCTCGTCGGTAAAGGGCAACTCGAGGAAGTTATAGACACCCTGTATCGCGCCCTGCCAATCGGCGGTGATGTCGGCGTACTGGATATCGTACTGATTTTGCGGTGCGACCATCTCGTCGCGCACCCGCAGTGTTTTATGTAGCATACGCTCGGTCTTGCTGAGCCATTCCCGGCCTACCCACTCCGGGGTCACGCTGTCGCTGTCGCGGACAATACCGTTCCAGGTCATGGAGCAGGATGAGCCCACCACCTTGACCGGGTCGCGATGCGGGCATAGGAGTCTGGCGTTTGGAAACACGTGTAGCAGGGCGTCCAGGTCCTGCATGTGCTGGGGTGTTTTGAGTATCCAGGGTTTGTCCTGCGGGTCGTTTCGAAACCAGGAAATGATTTTCATCAACACCACCATATATTCGTAGGCGGCGTGCTGGTCGTGTGTCATCAGCCATTCGGCAAACGAGGGGATTTTTGCCTGCACCTCGAAGATCTGGCTGGAAAACCCGTGTTGCAACAGGCCCACTTCCTCTTCGACCTCGAACGTGCCCAGCGGATGCACAGTGGCAATCTGCGGGCCCATGTACATGACCGCCTTGAGGCCAGCCTCCAGCGCTGTGATGCGCGGGTCGATGCGGCCTTCGTCCCGTGCGCTAAAGCACTCGGGGTAGGGCACCGGGAACACGGTCTCCCAGGATTTGAGGTGCAAAAAACGCGAGTCCGAGGCCAGCAGTCTGTGCAGGCGGGTGGTACCGGAACGCGCCAGTCCAACGACGACCACCGGGTCGGGAATGTGGCGCTCAAGTATCTCTGGATGGCGAGTGAGTAATTCGTGGGCATACAGGCGGTGTTTCAACAACCTGAGGATGTTGGTTCGATTCATAAATCGGCCGAGCGGATTCAGATCGGCCTCATTCTCCAGCGCATCGATCAGCCTTTGCATCGGCTCGAGAAACGTCTCGTCGCCAAAGTCTCGCAGGCCGGTGGTCTTGCGCGCAGTGGCGATCAGTTTGTCAGGCTCCAGTGGAAACGTCGCAAGGCCCAGCGCACGGGTGCCGCGCAGTACTGTATTGAGCGCCCGGATGGGCCGGCGGTGGTAGTCAGTGGCTTTTAGTGATGCGGAACCGCTCAAAGTGTTCTCTTCCTGATATTGCTGAGTATTGGATGAGTACTTTACGCTGTCGGACATTTAGCCGAAAATGTTTCGCTCTTGTGCTGCGTACTCAAGGCTGAATAGGCTAAATGACTGAACCCAGACCCGATCCCGTTGATACTATCATCGATGCCGCCCGGCGCTGCTACCTCGCTAAGGGTATCGCTGCTACCGGGATGAGAGAGGTGGCAGACAGCGCCGGTGTTGCCCGCTCCACAGTGTACCGGTATTTTCCGGGTCGTGACGATCTGCTGGTGGCCACCATCAAGGACGAAATGGCGCAGTTGAATACCCGGTTGCGCAAGCGACTGGCAAAGTATCCCCACCCCGCCGATCAGGTGGTGGAGGGCATGATCGTGGCGATAAAGGAAGTGCCACAGCGACCTCTGCTGCGCGCAGTGTTCGCCTCCGACGAGGACAGTCGTGCGCGCCGCGTAATCTGGAGCTCCGATGTTATCGTCCTTTTCGGCAAGGAGCTGATGGACCACGTGATCAGTCCTGCCAGGGACGCTGGCCTGTTGCAGGATGCGGTACGCCCTGAAGTGCTTATTGAATGGGTATACCGCTTGCTGTTGTCTTTTCTAACGCTGCCCAGTAACTGGGTCCGGACCGACGCGCAATTGCGCGCTACGCTGCACGCGCTTCTGGTGCCGGTACTGCTGAAGTAGTTTTCGCCTGTATCGCGCTGGCCGCCATGATTTCGTGCGCACAGTTATACCCGGGTAGAAACGTCACGCCGGGCCCGGGATGACAGGATGCTCCACACAGATACAAATTTTCTACGGGCGTGGTGTGTCCGGTGCCGTCGATCAGGCAGCGCTCGCCGATCATTTGGTCCGGGTGCAACAGGCCGTGGGTCCAGTCGCCATTGGTGACGCCCTGCATGCTGGCGAAATGGTCGGAGGAAAAGATCGCCTGGTCCACGATCAGGGATCTGAAGTTGGGCATGTGCACACAAATGTGATCGATAATTTTTTCCGCCATCTGGTCGCGTAGTTTGCCGCGCTTGGCTTTTTCTGCCTCGCAGGGAAAATAGAAACCATAGGCGGTCGCGATATGATATCCGGGTGGTGCGAGGCTACTGTCGACCACTGTCGGGACCTGGAATGCTAGTGGTATCTGCTCTGGTAACTCGCCGCGCAGGCAGGTTTCGTAGCTCTGTTGCAGTACCTGCGGGTCGAGCACCATGGCCCCCCCGAATTGCGCGCCAGCTACCTTGTTGAGCTTGGCCAGGTGGGGCGAATACACTGGCAATCCGCTCAGTTTGAACAACATGTGCACGAAGGCACCCCGATGCGAAAATGCGTCCACTTTGTCCTGATCTGCGGTGGCAAGTTTGTGGTCAGCGAGCAGATGATTGAAGGTCGCCTGCTTATCGAGATTGGATATGATGGTATCGGCGTACAGGCAGTCGCCATTTTTCAGCGCGACGCCCACCGCCCGATTGTCCTCAACCAGAATTCTCGACACAGCTTGCTTCAGCCGTACTTCGCCACCCAACGCTTCGATCTGCTCGGTCAGGCAGTCTGACAGACGGCCAAGGCCGCCTTTCACTCGCTGCATCAGGCCCTCGGACCCCTCCTGCGCCATGGTATAGATCAAGCACAGGCCAGAACCTGGAGAATAGGGGCCTTTGTAGGTAGCCTGCACCGCCGCAAAGGCCATGCTGGCGCGCAGTTCGCGGTGTTTGACCGGATCGGGGAAAAATTTGTCGAGGATATCCATGGCCGAGCCTTTGAACGCCAGTTCCAGGTGTTCACGCTGCGCGGGTGTCGCCGCCTCAGCGATCAGGTCCTCGAGTTTGCGCGGCGCCTTGCGAGCCGTAAAGCGGTCCAGCACGCGTGCCGGGTACTGGCAAAATTTTAGCATTCGAATAAACCCCAGCATGCCGCTAAGGCCGAATGTTCGCAGTAGGTTGAATGACAGTTTCAGCGGATTTTTGTAGATAACAAATGGTCTGCCGTCGGCACCGACCAGGTTAACCGCCATCACGGGCAGTGGGATAAGCTCCACCCCGTGCGATTCAAAATTGAAATAGTGCTTGATTTCGGTTGACAGGGGGAAGAGACAACTGGCGCCCACCTCATTGCGACAACCCTTGAGTATTTCCCGGGTGCCGCCCATGCCGCCGACATAGTTGTTTTTCTCCAGTACCAGTACACGCCGGCCATTGCGCGCCAGCACCAGCGCGGTGGCGAGACCGTTGTGGCCTGCGCCCACCACTATGCAGTCATATTTGTTGGGTAAATCTGCGGGGCTGCTGAATGCTTCTGTATTCTTGGTCATACCGTATGCTCCACGAGTGAGGCGCTCGCTTGTATACCCTCGTCATAGGACATATTATTAAAAATGTCCTACATGGGCAAGCGGTCTGATTCGCTGAATCAGTCAGTTCCTATTCAGTTGTTGCAGAAGGATTGGGCATGAGCATATCGGAAGCGGTCAGGATGGCGGGGATAGCTGCTGCGGGAGGGTCCCGTATATTCAGGGACGCACTGGGTGATGTCGCCGGTACGAGCATGCCCTACAAGGCGCAGGATGTCGCCACGCCCGCGGTCTTAACGGCGCTGATCAATAGCGGTGCCTTGCAGCCAGTTGCGGGTCCGGTGCAGATCACCCGCGTACAGCACCAACCGATACCTTCCGTTAGTAGCAATAGTGAAAACCTCGTGCTGACCATTGAACAGGAGGGTGAAGCGATCCTGCCGCGCAGCCTGTTTGTCAAACTACCGATGGAATCTCTGCTGACTCGCTGGTTTTTCACCGTCATCAACGCCTGGCAGCTGGAGTCGTATTTCTTTAGCCACGTGGCGCACACTCAGCCGCTGCGCACACCCATCACCTACGCCACGCGCTGCCAGGGGACGCGTTTCTATCTGGTGCAGGAAAACCTGCACGAGGATCCCACGGTAGAACTGTTCACCAATCCCGATATGCTGGTCGGTGCACCGCTGGATTTGGCCTACCGCTGTCTTGATGCGTTCGCGCAACTGCACGCTTGCCACTACGGGTTGAGTGCGGCGGAGCGCGAAAAAATACTGCCCTTGAAATACCATCTGTTCCTGTCGCCCGGCATGGGTTTGGCCGCGCGCATGTTGAATCGATTGGCACTGCAGCCGACTATGAAAAAATTGCCGGGTGCCATTCCTCCTCTCGTAGAGCAAGCTTACCTACGCTCCATGGACAATTGGGACACACTGTTGGAGTATTGGTTTTCCGGCCCGCTGTCGCTGTTGCACGGTGACAGCCATCTCGGCAATTTTTTTGTGTCTGGAGAGGAAATGGGTATGCTGGATTGGCAGGCCGCGCACTGGGGAAAGGGCATTCGCGACGTGCAGTATTTCCTGACCGATTCGCTGCCCTCCGATACACTGGCCGCGCACGAGAGGGAGTTGGTCGAGTACTATGTGCAGCGCCGTGCACACCATGGCGAGGCAATAGACATGGAACAGACGTGGCAAGAGTATCGCAGCTTCTCCTTTCACGGCCTGATGACGATAGCGGTATCTATTGGTTTTGGCGCGCTTAACGCCGAGCAAGATGAACTGATGGT
The DNA here is from genome assembly GCA_037969215.1 of Halioglobus sp. Classification (GTDB taxonomy): domain Bacteria; phylum Pseudomonadota; class Gammaproteobacteria; order Pseudomonadales; family Halieaceae; genus Marimicrobium. The sequence goes on along the minus strand of JBBKWY010000014.1, from coordinate 8,848 downwards.
AGAAATCCTGCGCCGGAATGTGGCGGCGGTGCAGCGTGTCGATTACGCTGGCTGGTTAGACGATTTTCTCGCCTCTCGACAATCATGAAAATACGATAGGAATTGGAACCATGAAAGCAGTGCGATGCTGTGACAAGCAAATACATGTCGTGGATGTGCCCGCGCCTAGTGGCGAGGGGGTGACCGTGAATATGCGTTCAGCTGGTATCTGTGGCTCGGATCTGCACATGATTAGCTCCGGCTTTGATTTGCCGTCCACTCTGGGGCATGAGGTGGCGGGTACACTGCGAGACGGCCGCGCGGTGGCGCTGGAGCCGATCGCGCCTTGCGGTCACTGTGACATGTGCATGCAGGGTGATTACAGCCTCTGTCGGCTCAGTGCCGATATGGTCTACGGCATGGGTCGCGATGGCGGGATGGCTGAACAGATCATTGTGCCCGCTCGCTGCATTGTGCACTTACCCGATAATGTCAGTGCATCTGACGCGTGCCTGGTTGAACCGTTGGCCGTGGCAGCGCATGGCCTTCGTATGCTCAACCTCAAACCCAACAGTCGGGTCGCCATCGTGGGCGCCGGCGCGGTAGGCCTGGCCGCCGCCGCTATTCTGACACCCCATGTTGCCACCGTGGATATTGCTGCCCGTCACCCGGCACAAATGGCGGCAGCCGAGCGCATTGGCGCGGGACTCAACCCCTCTGGTGAGTACGACTTCGTAGTGGAGTGCGCGGGTACGTCCGCCGCGCTGAAAAAGGCCGCTCGCTTGTGCAAGCCCGGTGCCACTATTTTGTTGTTGGCCACCTACTGGGATGGCGTCATGCTTCCCGCATTTGAAGTGTCGATGAAGGCGCTGAAAATCTACGCTTCGTTTATGTACGACCGTCAGGGTCTGGTGCGCGATGTCGATGTCGCGGCACAGATCCTGGCGCAGCGTCCCGAACTACCGGGTATTTTGATCACCCACCGACTGCCACTGGATGCGGCGGCGGATGCGTTCGCCATTGCAGCTAATCGCCAGGCTGGAGCGATCAAGGTGGTGCTGGAGCCCTAGCTGGCTGCTGCAATACCCCGTCCCAGCCTCGTCCCGGTCGTGGCGCAGGCCGGGGCAACTCTGCAGTGGAGAGGCGTCCTACTTTGCCAGTAGCCGGCTTATTCGTCCTGCCAATGCAAAGTCATTTTCTGTAATGCCTCCCGCGTCGTGCGTGGTCAGGTAGATTTCCACCCGGTTGTATACATTTGACCACTCCGGGTGATGATTCATGGTTTCTGCCAGCAGCGCTACCCGGCTCATAAAGCCAAAGGCCTCGACGAAGTCCTCGAATACGAACTTGCGCTGCAGCTTATTGTCACTCAGGCACCAGTTATCAAGCTCGCGTAACTTTTTGTTGATGGTAGCAGCGGGGAGTTTTTCGCTATTCACAATGAATACCTCGTTTAATTTGCAAATGCCAGCACCCGAGTGGCGGGGTGGTCCAGCAATTCCTGGTAGTTACTGACAGAGTCTTGCAAGTCTGTTGCCCCTACCTTTTTGAGAGCGGGTTCGATATCCGAAGATACGATATCCAGCCCTAGAAAATGACATACCTGCGCGACCGTCGTTGCGGTTTCTGCGGAGAGAGCCTCGTAAGAAATCTGCAGTACCTGTTGACCCGATAACATTGCTTCAAGCTCGCTGGCTTGTGCTTCCAGCTCTGCAGATCTACACAGGAACAGGTCGATATCGAAGTGGATTTTTATCGGTACTTCACTTCTGCCTCCAGCAGCGGAATGATTGGGGCCGCCCTGCAGTAAAATTTGCTCTGAAACAAAGCGTCTCAAACTGTTCTTTCTTGTCAGATGAATGAACCGGATATCATCTCTGTCTTGTAGAGACCCGATCACCTCGCGCCAGTCCGGGTTGAGGAACGCACTGTAAAGCGCCTTGAATCCTGTGGCAGTCCCCTGGGCACTGAGTGCTTCATCGATAAACCCCACGGGGTCCGAATTTCTTTTCTGAAGAAGGCGTTTTAAGCGCGCCTCCCGCTCATGCGGGCCAATCCTTGTCAGGTCGATCCCGTCTTCATAACCGCGCACCTGCTCCTGGCCCAACAACTCACCGTGGCAGCATACCCCGGGCAGGCTGTTGAGCGTTTTTACAAGGAGGGTGCTGCCGGTGCGCGGTGCGCCGACAATCACAAATTGTGTACTCATTTGACGTGGACCAATTCCCGGGGTTTGCGATATTTGTCGTTTCGCTGATCGGCGTAAGTATCAACGATTTGCGCAAGCTTATATTACGGTTGTGGAACAAGTCCAGAATGCACTGGCTGTCCTTATGAGCCAGTTTGCCTGACACTGTGTGTACTATTTTGTATTCTGCGGCTGCGGATCGCTTATTAGCGCAGCAATTTTTCATATTTGAGGGGAGAACGCCATGCACGCCGAGAAAATTGCCCGATATTTTGACCTCACGGACAAGGTGATTGTCGTCACCGGCGGCAGTCGCGGCCTGGGTTATGCGATGTCGCGAGCGTTTGCGGAGGCAGGTGCTCACGTCGTGATCAGTTCGCGCAAGGCCGATGGCTGTGCGCGCGCCGCGGAACTCATTGAGCGGGAGACCGGTCGTGCCTGTCTGCCTGTCGCCTGCCATGTGGGAGATTGGGATGCCTGTGACGCCCTGGTGCAGATGGTCTATGAAAAGTACGGACGTATTGATGTGCTGGTCAATAATGCCGGTATGTCACCGATGTATGAGTCGCCCTCGACGGTCAGCCGCGAGTTGTTTGACAAGGTTATTGGGGTCAATCTGGCAGGGCCCTTCAGGCTCTGTGCCATCGTGGGGGAGCAGATGGCGCGCGGCGACGGCGGCGCCATTATTAACATCAGTAGTATCGCGGCCGTTGCCCCTGGCGCGTCGGAATTGCCTTACGCGGCGGCCAAGGCCGGGTTGAACAATCTGACGCAGGGTCTGGCGCGCACGCTGGGACCGAAGGTCCGCTGTAATTGTATTATGCCCGGCCCCTTTCTAACGGATATCTCTGAGGCCTGGACCGACGAGGTGAAAGATGCGCTAGTGGGCATGGTACCGATGGGACGCGCAGGGCAGCCTGAGGAGATCGTTGGTGCCGCGCTGTACCTGGCATCGGATGCCTCTCGCTTCACCAACGGCGCCATCATCAAGGTCGACGGCGGGGCGGCATTCGGCAGCTAATTGGTGGGCATTCAGGTAGTCCGCAGTTTCAGGAAAGGGTTCATCCAGCGGAACTTCCAGTCCGTGAACTTGAGCGGTGCATCCAGTACGGCGAGACAGATACAGTCTTCCGACTGCAGCGCTGTGGGGGCGTGTACATCTCCTGGCCTGCGTATCAGGAAATCGCCCTTGTGGTAGCTACCGTTCGCGTCAGAGAAACCGCCTTCGAGAATGAGTGTCATTTCGGTGCCGCGATGGGTGTGCTCCGGAATACGACCCCCGGCACGAATGTGGTATAGCGCGAACTCGTGACTGGGGTCTCCGGTCTTGAGGTAGCTGATGCGCAGGGTGCTGCCAATATTGCTCCAGCTCAAGTCGCTGAAATCACCGCGCATCAGGCGCTGCAACACCGCCGGCGTCTTGCTGGCGCTATCCTTTTTGTTGACGTATTCAAGTGGCTTTTCGTCGTCCAATCTCGCCAATACCGCGTTTAATTGGACATCGCCGACCGGCACCGGTTCCAGTGACTCGAACAGGCTTGCGCCGAGATCGGTGAGTTGCCCGGCGATACGCTGACAGCGCTGGCATTGGTTTACATGGATGGAGACACATGCGGCCTGCGCCAGGGCGAGTGAGCCTGCGGTGTATTCGGTGATCAGTTCGAGATCTGGATGAAAATTGGTCATAGCGTTATCTTTCAAGTTGAATCTGCAGTTTCTGAAGGGCCAGGCGCACCCGTGATTTTACTGTCCCAAGCGGTAGCTCCAGTTCCCCGGACACCTCAGAGTGGGTTTTACCTTCCATGTACACTTTCGCAAGGATTTGTGCCTGGTCATTGGGTAATTCTTTGATCAAACCGCGTATACGGTCTCTGCTGCGTTTTTGATGCAGCACCACGAACGCCTCCTCACTCTCCTGCGAGCCAGATACGTCCTCTGCGGAGAGCGGGGTGTCAAATTTCTGAAGGCGCCTATAGAGGTCGGTCCGACAGTTGCGGGCGATCGTATAAATCCAGGTGCTGGCAGCCGCCTTCTCGGCGTTGAAGCCGCCGGCCTTCTGCCAGACTTTCAGCATAACCTCCTGCACCAGCTCATCGGCATGATTGGCCGATAACGTGGAGCCCGAGAGGGCAAACGCCTTCATCAGCGGTGCGAAGTGTCGGAACAGGCGACTAAACGCTGCTCTGTCCTGATTTTGCGCGATCAACGTGAGGCATTCGCTCCATTCGTCGATACGCTTGCCATCGGCGTCGATGAGGGGTTTGCCGTCTTCATCGATAGTGTCTGTCACAATCAACATGCTCTTGTCCGCGAGTGTTTGGTAAGTATACGCACGATTCCGATTTTGGATCACTATTGGTAGTAAGCCACCCAAAACTGATCCAGAAGCGCCTCCGACCCGTATCTCGTTTATTACAGGCAGGGCGGTCCGCGCGGCCGTTGGGGAATAGAGGCGTTCTGAGATGAAAATTGCAGTCATTGGTTCAGGCATATCGGGCCTTTCGTGTGCGCATTACCTGAGCACCGAGCACGAGGTGTGGGTCTATGAGGCCAGCCGCAAGATTGGCGGTCATACCGCGACTGTGGACGTGCAACTGGGCACGCGGCGCTACGCGATTGATACCGGCTTCATTGTTTTTAATGACTGGACCTACCCCCGGTTTATCGCGCTTATGGACGAGTTGGGTGTATGCAGCAAGCCGACAGAGATGGGGTTTAGCGTGCGGGACCCACTCACCGGGTTGGAGTACTCCGGAAACAATCTCGATACGCTGTTCGCGCAGCGCCGCAACCTGCTCTCACCGGCTTTTATAGGCATGATTCGGGACATTCTGCGCTTCAACCGTGAGGCGGTTGCCGATCTCGAAGCGGGTACGATTGATGATGCAGAGACACTGGGCGTGTATCTCGCCCGCAAGGGTTATGGCGACAAGTTTATCCGGCACTATCTGGCGGCGATGGGATCGGCCATCTGGTCAGCCGATGGCGCGACGATACTGGCCTTCCCCGTCAGCTTTTTCGTACGTTTTTTCAAAAACCACGGATTGCTGTCGGTCAAGGACCGACCCCAGTGGCGTGTCATTGAAGGCGGCTCAAGGGAGTATTTGCGGCCACTCTGCACGCGTTTTTCGGATCGTATTTCTACCGGCAACCCGGTAGTGAAAGTGGTCAGGCATGCGGGGCGAGGGGTAACGCTGCAGATGGCGGACGGTCGACACCTGATGTTTGATCAGGTGGTGTTTGCAACCCACTCCGATCAGGCACTGGCGCTGCTGGATGCGCCTTCACCGGCAGAGCGCCAGATTCTGGGCGCCATTCCCTATCAGACCAACGATGTGGTGTTGCATACCGATATCCGGATGCTGCCGCGCAACAAGAAAACGTGGTCCAGTTGGAACTACACCCTGGGCCAGCGCGACGATCGCGCAGTAGTGACCTACAATATGAATATCCTGCAGGGGATTGAAGCGCCAGAGACGTTCTGCGTCACGTTGAATAATACCGCGGCGATCAATCCACATATGATTCTGGGCCAGTTCCAATACGATCACCCTGTATTCTCTCTCGGTGGCATGCGGGCCCAACAGCGTTGGGAGGAGATTAATGGGGTCGCCAGCACCTGGTACTGCGGGGCTTATTGGCACAACGGGTTTCATGAGGATGGGGTGGTGAGCGCACTGCGTGTCGCCAACGCACTGTCCAATGCGGAGCGGGCTGTAGCGTGAAATCGCGTATATACGAAGGTGTGCTCAGGCACCGTCGTCAATCGCCACGGCACCACGAATTTCAGTATCGGGTGGCCATGGTGTATCTGTGCCTGGATGAGGCGTCCGACCTACTCGACAAACAACGCTTCTGGTCTGCCAGCGGACCGGCACTGGCGGAATTTCGACGCAGTGATTTCCTGGGTGACCCCGCCGTGCCCCTGCAGCAGGAAGTACGCCGTCGTATCTACGAGGAAGTTGGCGCGCGCCAAACCGGGCCCATCTATCTGCTCGCCAACCTGCGTTACTTCGGCTACGCAATGAATCCTATCGCCTGTTACTACTGTTTTAACGACGACGAAACGCGGCTTGAATATGTGGTGGCTGAAGTTAATAACACCCCCTGGAATGAGCGGCACAGTTACGTGCTGGCAGGACCAGAGAGCGGAGCTTGGCTGAAAACAACATTTGAGAAGCAACTCCATGTCTCACCGTTTAACCCCATGGCAATGCAGTATCACTGGCGCAGTAACACCCCATCCAGGCGGTTGGTGTTGCACATGGAAAATAGAGCAGAGGGGAACAAGGTCTTCGATGCCACTCTGTCGTTGTCTGCACGGCCGATGACGGCCACCAATATGCATAGATTGCTGGTCCGCTATCCCCTGATGACCGCAAAGGTTGCGCTGGCAATCTACTGGCAGGCGCTGCGGCTGTATCTGAAACGCCTGCCAATCTACACACATCCCAATAATCAAGACTCAAAGAGCCAAGCCATAGGAGCCCGTAATGAGTGAAGTCAGTATAGGTGCATTGCGCATACCACAGACGCGTCGCGCGAGAATAGGTGAAAAGTTTGCCAGGGAAGCGGTGTTCAAGATGCTGGGTAAATTACAGGTCGGCTCCCTGACTTTGCACGAAGGGCCGCTGCGTCACCATTTTGGCCAGGAGGGCAAGGCGCAAGAACCGCAAGCGGAGGTGCATATACACAACCCCGCGATGTACGCAAAGATGTTGGCTGGCGGCTCTATCGGAGCTGGCGAAGCGTATATTAAGGAGTATTGGTCTTCGCCCGCGCCGGTGGCGGTGATGCGTTTATTCAGCGCCAATCTCGCAGTGCTGGAAGGCTTTGAAGAGCGGCAGTCCGTGCTGGTGAAACTCACGCTAAAGCTGGCCCACTGGTTCAATCGAAATACCCGCAAGGGATCGCAGGAGAACATCGCAGCGCATTACGATCTGGGCAACGATTTCTTCCGCCTGTTCCTCGATCCAACGATGATGTATTCGTCGGCAATATTCAGTGATTCGGCGATGACCCTGGAAGCGGCCTCAGAGGCCAAACTGGATGAGCTATGTCAGCAACTTGAGTTGCAGCCAGATGATCACTTGCTGGAGATCGGCACGGGTTGGGGTGGCATGGCGATACACGCAGCAAAGTACTTCGGCTGCCGTGTGACTACCACCACCATTTCTAAAGAACAATATGAGCATGCATGCGCCAGGGTTAAGTCAGAGGGGCTGGAGGACAAAATTACCTTGCTGTGTGAGGATTATCGCAACCTCACTGGGCAGTATGACAAGCTGGTTTCCATTGAAATGATCGAGGCGGTGGGACACGAGTTTTATCAGAGCTACTTCCAAATGTGCACGAATCTACTGAAACCCGATGGCAAGATGGTAATACAGGCAATCACTGTGGCCGACCAGCGCTACAAGAGCGCACGTGACGAAGTGGATTTTATCAAACGCTATATCTTTCCCGGCGGCTGTCTTCCCTCTATTGCCGTGATGGCAGGCCACATCGCTCGCGATACCGACATGCAAGTCGTGCACCTGCGAGATATCACGGAGGACTACGCCACCACACTGGCGCATTGGCGGGAGCGTTTTCTGGCTAATCTCGACGCAGTACGCGGTATGGGTTTCAGCGAGGAATTCCTGCGCATGTGGGAGTTTTACCTCTGTTACTGCGAGGGCGGATTCAGGGAACGCATTATCGGTACGGTACAGCTGGCATTGGCCAAGCCCGGCTATCGCCCCACATGAAGTCAGCTGTGCGGGGATGTAAATGATGATTCGTAGACTACGCGTACCGGTGGCTGCACCATGATGCCATCGGAGAAGACGACCGATCTGCACAAACCGATTATCTACTGGTTTCGTCAGGATCTCAGACTGCGCGACCTGCGCGGACTCAACGCGGCGATGACCACCGGGCGACCGGTACTGGCCTGCTACATTCTTGATGATGAGAGTCCGGGGCGGTGGCAAATGGGGGGTGCGAGTCGGTGGTGGCTGCACCACAGCCTGGTGACTTTATCGGCGGACATCGAGGAGACGGGTGGCCAGTTGTACCTTGCTCGGGGTAAGCCCGACACCATTTTGGCGGGTCTTGCCGAGCAGTCCGGCGCGGATCTTGTTTGTTGTTCGCGACAGTACGAGCCCTGGGCGCGTCAGCTGGAAGAGGAGCTGTACGAGTTCCTCGGGGACCGCGACGTTGAGCTGAAGCGTTATAGCGGGTCACTGCTGTGGGAGCCGGAAGCCGTCAACACGCTGGCTGGCACGCCGTTCAAGGTGTTTACGCCGTTTTGGCGAAAGTGTCGCGGCCTGTCTGTGGTGTTGGAGCCCGATGTCCACATCAGTTTCTCCAGGTGGCCTGGCAAGCGAGGGCCTTCAGAGCGGCTGAGCGACTGGGCGCTCTTGCCCAGTAAACCCAACTGGGCTGCTTCCTGGAACGAGCTTTGGCAACCGGGAGAGCGCCACGCGAATGCGAAGCTTGCGACTTTTCTCGAGGAGGTGGTGGGTGACTACAGCAAGGGTCGGGACTATCCCGCACGCAGTGACACCTCGCGGTTGTCAGCCCATCTGCATTTCGGTGAGCTTGCGCCTGCCAGAGTATTCCACGCCGCCCAACAAGCCGGGCTGATGAATCCTGCGCTGCAGCAGGAGACAGACAAGTTCTTAAGCGAATTAGGGT
>JBBKWY010000013.1:0-135635 GCA_037969215.1 Halioglobus sp. | reverse complement strand
AGGTGTCTGGACACTGCCACCTACACTGCGACTGGGCGAGCAACAGCGAGAGCACTACCAGGCTATCGGAGAAAGTGACCGCATGACTCTGAAATTCATCAAGGCTGCACCGTGATGTTCCCTGTAGGCATGTGTCAGTGGTGAATAAGCTGGAACCCGGTCAGGTCAGCTAGATATGACGAAGCGAATGCCGCTGCTGTTGATGTTCGCTTTGGGAAGCCTCCAAACTACGGTCTTGGCGGAGCCGGCCCAGTCCACGTTGATTGTGGGTCGATTTACTGAAGCAACAGTAAATCCGCCGGCGCCCTGGCAGCTTGTTCAGTTTGATCGTGATATTCCAACGACGGTGTACCGGATCGTCCGCTGGGATGGGATTGTCGCAGTAGAAGCCACGGCAGATGGCAGCATGGCGCTGCTGGCCAGACCGCTGGACGTGGACTTGGAAAAAACGCCTGTTTTGTGTTGGCGCTGGCGTGTTGACGCACCACTGCGCTCGGCCGACATGGCGCGAAAAGACGGTGATGACTACGCCGCCAGAGTTTACGTAACATTTGATTTTCCTGACAGCACCCTGAGTTGGAAAACACAGATACAGTTGGGTTTGGCGCGGAAAATCTATGGCGATCAGGTGCCAGACGCGGCAATCAACTATGTCTGGGACAATCGCTACCCAGTGTCGACTTATATGCCAAATGCCTATACTGAGCGAACCGGAATGTGGGTATTACAGTCAGGCACAGCCCACTCGGGACAGTGGGTTATAGAGCGACGCAATGTGCTATCGGATGTGCGACGCGCCTTTGGTCAATCGGATGTTAACGCAACATCGCTCGCTATAGCCTCGGACACGGATAACACCGGCGAGTATGCCCGTGCCGGTTTCGCTGATCTGCACTTTGTCAGTGCACATGCCCAATGCGACTTTTCGTTTGCCAATGACTGATTTCTCCAACTATTGCGTCGATTAAGTGTAAGAAAGCCGGCCTGTCCCGCGACCAACTAAAAAGCGTTAGCAATAACGCTATTCTCTGGAGTGAATCACTATGCATGAACTTGTTCAAGACTATTACGGTAAGCAGCTGCAAAGCTCTGCAGATCTCAAAACGACCGCCTGTTGCGATATCGGTGCCGTGCCGACGTGGCTAAAACCCTTATTGGGTCGTATCCACCCGGAAGTGTTGTCGAGGTACTACGGCTGTGGCCTGATCTGTCCATCACTGCTCAAGGGTTGCCGAGTGCTGGACCTGGGCTGTGGCTCAGGCCGCGATGTCTATGCTCTGGCACAGTTGGTGGGGGCCCACGGTGAGGTAGTCGGTGTGGATATGACGGATGAGCAGTTGGACCTTGCCCAGTCCCACCAGGAGTGGCACGCGGAGGCTTTCGGTTTCGACAATGTGCGATTTATCAAAGGCTATATCGAGAAACTCGACGAATTGCAGCTGGAACCGGAATCGTTTGATGTCATCGTATCCAACTGCGTAGTGAATCTATCACCCGACAAAGCGGCGGTGATGTCCGGTGTGTACAAACTCCTGAAGCCCGGTGGCGAGTTCTTTTTTTCCGATGTTTACTCCGACCGCCGTGTACCGGATGTCGTGCGAGAGGACTCGGTATTGTATGGCGAGTGTCTGGGCGGTGCGCTGTACTGGAATGATTTTCTTCGTCTGGCAACCACTGCCGGATTCACTGATCCCCGTCTGGTGGAGGATCGGCCCCTTGAAATAAGTGATGAAGAACTGGCGCAACAAGCGGGCAACTTACGGTTTCATTCGGCGACCTATCGTCTGTTTAAAATTGACGGGCTGGAGAGCGCGTGTGAGGACTACGGCCAAGCCGTGATTTACCGGGGCACGATTCCGAACGCCCCACATTTCTGCATTCTGGATAAGCATCATGCGATCGAGACGGGACGGGTGTTCCCGGTCTGTGGCAATACCTGGCGTATGTTAAAGGACACGCGCTTCGCAGAGCATTTCACGTTTATTGGCGATTTCGATCAGCACTTCGGCCTGTTTGAAGGTTGTGGTACGAGCATACCGTTTGATGCTGTCAGCAGTTTGAGTGACGGGGCCCCGTGTTGTTAGCCAAGCGGGACATATTGCAGTTTCGTGTGTGGATGATGTGTACGCGGGTTTTGATTGGGTTGGCTGCGCTGGTTGGCTTGTCTGTGGCTCAGGCTAGCGAAAGTCGCCTGATGCTAACAGGGTCCAGCACAGTAGCCCCTCTGGTATTGGAAATTGCCAAGCGCTACGAAGCCCGGCACCCGGGTGTTCGCATTGATATCCAGATGGGGGGATCTTCACGCGGCATCAACGATAGCCGCATGGGGGTGGCTGATATCGGCATGGTGTCGCGCGCGTTGAAACCCTCGGAGCACGACCTGACATCCTTTCTGATTGCGATAGACGGCATCGGCATTATTCTCAATGACCACAATGTCGTCGTCGCGCTGAGTGATAGTCAGATCGTCGACATCTACACCGGGAAAATCCGCAACTGGAAGCAGGTGGGTGGTGTTGATCTGCCGATCACTGTGGTCAGCAAGGCGGAGGGACGCTCCACGCTGGAGCTATTCCTGCAACACTTTGCCCTGAAAAACAGCCAGATCAAACCGCAGGTCGTTATTGGCGATAATCAGCAGGGCATCAAAACGGTGGCGGGCAATCCCGGCGCGATTGGCTATGTCTCCATTGGGACCGCTGAATATGAGGAAGCCCGGGGCACGCCCATCAAGTTGCTGCCGATGGCGGATCAACCCGCCACGGTTGAGGCGGTGGCCACGGGCCGTTATCCCCTGTCGCGCCAGTTGAATCTGGTGGTCAAAAGCTCGCCAGACGGACTCGTTCAGGACTTCATCGTATTTGCACAATCGGCCGATGTGACAGATCTGATTGAAGCCCAGTTTTTCGTGAAGCCGTGAGGCCCGCAAAGAAAATATTGATCAGCATGGGGTTTAAAAGTACCAGTAGCCGGGCTGATCGGCATCTCAATATGATTGTGTTGCTATTAACCGGTTTCACTATTTTGCTGTTGGCGCTGATCGTATTGTTTCTGGTGGCCGAGTCCTGGCCGTTTCTTTCCAGTGGCTGGCGGGATGGGGAGTTGTGGCCGGACCTGTTCCAGAATCGGGGCTGGTACCCGCTAGAGGGCCGCTTCGGTATGTCCCCGATGATACTGGCATCGCTGGCCGTGACGCTGGGTGCTATTGCCGTGGCATTGCCTGTCGGATTGGCCAGTGCGATCTTTTTGCAATTTTATGCGGCACCACCGTTCGCTAAGGGCTTTCGCCTGTTGCTCAATTTGTTGGCGGGTATACCGTCGGTCGTGTTCGGGTTATGGGGGTTGACGCGTCTGGTGCCCCTGATCACCAGCTGGCAACCGCCGGGCGCCTCGCTGCTGGCCGCGATACTGGTCTTGTCGTTGATGATCCTGCCTACGGTCGCGCTGACCAGTGCGTCTGCGTTGGCCAGCGTGCCCAGAGAACTGCTCACCGGCAGTATGGCGCTGGGCCTGCGACGTACGACGCAGATCTTCCATATCATCTTGCCCGCCGCCCGTTCCGGTATAGCCAACGGGGCTCTGCTCGCCACGGCGCGCGCACTGGGTGAAACCATGGCGGTACTGATGGTGGCCGGGAATGTGGTGCAAAATCCCACCGGGTTGTTTGAGCCCGTGCGTGTGCTCACCGCCAATATTGCGCTGGAGATGGCCTATGCCATGGGCGACCACCGCGCCGCATTGTTCGCGTCGGGTTTGCTGCTGACGTTACTGGTATGGCTTTTGTCGTGGGCGGCGCATCGTTTGAACCGACACGCGACAGAGGCGCTTTATGGCTGATCGTGTGCTTGGCTGGCTGGTGTCTGCTTGCGCCCTGCTGGTGGTGTCATCACTGGTCTGGGTATTGGCGGATGTGGTGATAGAGGGTGTCGCGCATATTTCCTGGCAGTTTTTGTTTACAGCACCTGAGGATGCCGGTCGTGCGGGCGGCATCGGTCCGATTCTGGTATCCACCTTATGGATATTGTTGATTGCACTCGCTGTGGCCGTGCCGCTGGGGTTGGGTGTGGCAATCTGGTTGTCGGAGTTTGCCCACAGGCATGGTCACTTTGTCGGCAGCGCCCAGATTACATTGGATATCCTGGCCGGTGTTCCCAGCATCGTTTACGGCCTGTTTGGTAACGCTTTTTTCAGCGTCTATCTCGGTTTGGGCTTCTCCCTGTTATCCGGCGGCTTGACCCTGGCCTGCATGATCTTGCCGGTGTTTGTGCGCACCTGTGAAACGGGGCTGCGCGCCGTCAGCGATGACTGGCGCAGTGGAGCGCTGGCGCTGGGGATGAGCCGCAGCAGCGCAATCTGGCACATCCTGCTGCCGGTGGCCAGCCCCGCTATTGTGGCGGGCCTGATTCTTGGTATAGGCCGCGCCACAGCCGAAACAGCGGCATTATTATTTACCAGTGGCTACGTCGATCGGATGCCGGGTTCGCTGCTGGATTCTGGTCGGGCGCTGGCGGTTCACATCTACGATTTATCCATGAATGTCACCGGTGGTGATGGCGCGGCGTACGCGTCGGCGTTGGTGCTGGTGCTACTGATCATGATGCTCAACACCCTGGCGCAAAGTCTGGTAGACAGCTGGTTCAAACGGAGTTTGGTATTGCCATGAGTAAAAACGCGAGTCGACACATTATGCCGCCCTATACCCTGAGGGACATCGAACAGGGCACTCCCTGTTGTGTGCCAGAGCCCGTGTTGCAAGTGCGGAATCTGGACGTGAGCTATGGTGAAAAAACCGTATTGGCACAGGTCTCGCTTGATATTTACAAAGGCTGCATTACCGCTCTCATTGGTCCTTCGGGTTGTGGAAAAACAACGTTTCTCTCTACCTTGAATCGACTCACCGACCACCAGGAGCGTGCGCATGTCAGCGGGCAGATTCTGTTTGACGGGCAGGATCTGTTAGGCGATCCCATTGATACGCTCAAACTGAGGCGCCGCATCGGAATGATTTTCCAGAAACCCAATCCTTTTCCCCTGTCCATTTGGCGAAATCTGGAGCTACCGCTGAAAGAGCACGGTGTTCGCGACCGCGACGTACGTCGTCGCAAGATCGAACAGGCCTTCAGGGATGTGGGGCTGTGGGATGAGGTCTCCGGCCGTCTTCACACGTCCGCTCTGGCACTCTCCGGCGGCCAGCAACAACGGCTCTGTATTGCCCGTGCTCTGGTACTGGAACCCGAAATACTATTGATGGATGAACCTTGTAGCGCCCTTGATCCCATCTCATCCGCCGTCGTGGAAGAATTGATTCTGCGCCTGCAAGGACGCTATACGGTCGTGATCGTGACCCATAATTTGGCTCAGGCGCGCCGCGTGGCCAATTACGCGGGCTTCTTCTGGATGACCGAGCGAGTTGGGAAGCTGATCGAATTCGGGCAGTGCCAGGCGCTGTTTGACCGGCCGGGACATGCATTGACGGCGGCCTACATCTCGGGCGCGAAGGGGTAGGTACGAGGAGAAAATACTGTGATCACCCTCGCCAATGCGTCTTTCGAGGCTCGATCCACGTTGATAAGGCAACCACACTTCCAGTGTCCGGTCATCTGGATGCTAACATTGGCGTTGGATGATGAGGAGATGACGGACAATGCGTTCAATGACGACGAGAATTAAAGAGCAATTGCGGCGTAATACGGTGGCGATAGTCAGCCTGGTGGTAGCACTCTCGGGACTGGCTTATACCACTTGGCGTAACGAGTTGACCGAGGAGAATCGCAACGTACGTACGTCCGGATTTGAATTGTTGGTGCGATTGGCTGATTTTCAACGAGTGGTATTTCTCGCGCATTACGATGGAGATCACAACGAGGCCAGCCCGCGTATTGGCTGGGCCCATGTCATTGCCATGCAGGATTTTGCCGAAATGATGGGGCCAGAAGTTGTCGTTAAGGTTGATCACTTGCGTGATGTCTGGCAGGTTAGGTGGACTGAGCTGGGCAAGAAGGACGAGGCGGAAGCTGAGCTGGATCAGTCGATGAACGCGCTGCGTTATGAAATTCGCACGCGGCTGGAAAACCTGCGGTAGGGCACCCGAATGGGCCAAATGGCAAGTTGCCTGAATTTGCTCAGAACTGCGCGATAATCAAATAAAGCACTTCGGAAGGAAAATAAATGCGTATTCACGGGCAAAGTAGCGCGGCTCTGACATCGTTGTTTTTCGCGATTGTTGTGTCTGCGGGTTGCAGTTCGGGCAGCGGGAGCGGTGGCATTGGCGAGATCACGGAGGTCGTGGAAACACAGGGTACGCCCGTGCATGTGTCATTTTCGGGGGGAGGCTGGCGTGCCCACACGGGGCATGCGGGCTGGACGATGGGCCTGCTGGAGGACGGCGCCTATACGGTGGGTCAGGCATTTGATAATGTGCAAACGCTGTCCTCTAACTCCGGTGGCACCTGGTTTTTGAGCATGCTCACTTATTCAGAGGCCTTTCGATCTTCCATCGAAGCACAGGGTGCCTTCGATAATTACATCACTCCCAGCGGCTACCTCGGCCAGGAGCGAGTGCTGTTCGACGACTTTGAGGCAACGTTGGTCGACTCCAACTGGTGTCCTTTTGCGTCTTCTGAGCCTTTGTTCTACTTTTACTGTCGACTGGCTGCGATCGCCGGAGATGGCGCTCTCATATGGTCCGATATAGTGAGCAATGTCGTGTTCCAGCCCTTTGGTATGAACAAATCGTTGGAAAAGTCGTCCACGCTGTTGAGTGACCCTCGTCAGAGCTGGGCTACCGGGAAGTCGGTGCTGATCGCGGCGACCATGCTCACCGATCACGTAATTCTGACAGAGACGGATTATCTTTTAGACAAGTTGTATTACGACGCGACGTTGTCTGGCGCTGGTCCTGAGCAGGTCAACGTCACGCCGGTAACCTTCGCCAGTGTGCAGAGCGGCAAAATACCGCCGTCCGTGCTCAGTGCGGGCGACTTCGACGTGACTTATACAGAGGCCGATTTTGGCAATTCGGCGAAGGCGTCGTTGATGAATAACGCCCTGGTTAGTGATAGTGTCCCCGTGCTGTTGGCTACTTCGGCATCGAGTGCGGCCGTCGGCGCGGCAGCTAGCTACGCCGTGCTGCGCGCTAACGGCTACGACCATCTAACCTGGGAGATGGCATACGAACTCTCCGATCTCGCCGTGCCCGTCAATCTACTCTCGCCGATCAGAAGCGGCACACCGTTGGCGCAGTCTGTGGATGAGTTGTCGTCCTCACACTCCGCTCGTCTCGCCGATGGCGGCTATGTCGATAACTCCGCCGTCGCGCAACTCGTGAGTTTCCTGCAGGCAAATAGTGAGGCGACGGACTTTCAGATAGTGGCCTTTGACAACATACAAAATCTGTATACGCCACCTTCGGGTACGGTGGCAGTCGGTGCCCAGATCGGTCTCGATATTGCGCTGCTATTCGGGCAGGGCGGACAAAATCAGGCCTGCGCCGGGACGGGTAAAGACCAGTTCTGCGTCACGGTTCCCGCGCAGCAGGTGTTTACGCTGATTGATCCGCACACCACGACACCGGTGACCTGGTCATGGACCGCCCAAGGCGCTGTAGCGCCAACTCTGAGCTATACGCAATATAAGGTCTCTACAGTCGACAATCCGACCTTTGGTGTAATGGCGGGCTCTCAGGGCGTGCTGCATGTCTTCACCTGTGTCTGGCCGACTGCCGACACGGCCCCGTGGAATGGCGCCAGCGATTTTGATGCCTACCAAGCGATGCTGGCGGCGATCCGCACTGGATTATATGCCAGCGGCAACGAGGGTCTCGATCATCTGCGCAGGGCGCTTTCCGGCGAGGTTAGCTTGTAGCACCTGTCGTATCGCATGTTCTTGCTGGTCTGCGTTGGTCGGGTATTCACTTTCCGTGTAGTGTTAACGTTCGTTTTCCGGGCATGATGTGCGCGTAAAGGCGGACTAACAGACGTTTTAAATGGAGTAGTTATGCACAAGGACTGGAATCTTAAGTGTTGTTTTTTGCTCTTGCTAGCGGCTGCTGCTGCCGCGGTAAATGCATCAGAACAACTCCCCTTTGAAGCCTATAGCCAACTGCCACAAGTTAAGGGGATTGAAATATCGCCGGACGGAAAGCACATAGCCTATTTTCTCAATCTGTCCGACGCCACGGTGTTGGTTGCTATGGATATGGAAAAGCGCGAGGCTCGCGGACTTGTCAAATCCGACAATGAAAAATTCAAGTTCAATTGGCTGCAGTGGGTAAATCCTGAAACATTGATTTTTAGCGTCTACTATCCAGACGCCAGGGGTTTGGGCATAGACACCACTGAAACACGCTTGCTCTCTATGGGACTGACTGACGGGGAACCCAAAACTTTGTTCAGACCCGCCCGGGATGGCCTGACAGCGTATAAACATGTTTCGCAATTCCAGGACAATGTCATCAGCTTGCTGCCCGCTGAACATGACAAAATCCTGATGGGATTTGACACGGACAACCCCACCTATCCCAGTGTTTACAGTGTCGATGTTGACACCGGGCGAAAATCAATCGTCAGGCGCTCTAAACCACCGATTCGTGACTGGGTTGCCGATCGACAAGACAGGGTGCGAGCAGGCATAGGCTATGATGCGAAGGATGGTGTGCGCTCTATCTGGGTCCACGATCTGGTAACTGACGACTGGAACAAACTTTGGGAATACAAATACTTCAGCCAATCGGATATTAGCCCGCTGGGCTTTAGTGTTGACCCCAACATATTGTATATCCGCGCCGAACATAATGGCCGACAAGCTATCTTTACTATAGACACTCGCCAGACTTCGCCAGAGATGCACCTGGTCGCCGATGATCCCGACTATGACATCGAAGGCGGCTTGATCTATTCTCCGAAGACCAATGATGCTGTTGGCGTGAGTCATGGAGAAGCCGAAAACTCAAGAATATACTGGGATGAAGAATATCAGGCCTTCCAGCAGGCTATCGATAAAGTGCTTCCCGATACCAGCAACAACCTCGTCAGCTTCAGCAGCAATGAACAACAATACATTGTGTATGCAAGTAGCAATACCGAGCCCGGGATTTACTACTACGGCAACAGGGATACTAGCTCTCTTGTGGAGATCATCCACCAATATCCCGCTCTGATGGATGAAAAACTGCCCCGTGCAAATAAAGTCAGCTACGCGGCCAGAGACGGACTTGAAATCGAAGCCTACCTGACACTGCCAGACAACTTTGATGGCAAGCCTATCCCGGCCATTATTCATCCCCATGGCGGCCCGATGGTGCGGGAATATGGCGGTTTTGACTACTGGACGCAGTTTTTTGTGAGTCGGGGTTATGCCGTTCTGCAGCCTAACTTCCGGGGATCTTCCGGTTACGGCCATGAGTTTGAAATGAAAGCGGTGGGGCAATACGGCATGGCCATGCAGGATGATCTCACCGATGGAACGCACTGGCTTATCGAGCAGGGTATCGCTGACCCCAAGCGTATCTGCATTGTCGGCGCCAGTTATGGCGGCTACGCTGCGCTGTTGGCGGCCGCAAAAACCCCCGATCTTTTTCGATGTGCGGTCAGTTTTGCCGGTGTTTCTGATCTTCTCGCGCAGCGCAATAAATCACGCCACTATGTCAACAAAGTCGTTGCGTTTGACCAGTACGGCAGAGACAGCAAACAGCTTAAGAATGTTTCTCCCATCAATCTTGTCGACCGGATAACCATCCCGCTGTTGTTAGTGCACGGTGAAAGTGACCGCGTAGTGGATGTGGAGCAGAGCCGTGAAATGGTTGAAGCGCTCGAGGAGCACGACAAGATATTTGAGTACGTTGAGCTTGAGAATGGCACTCATTATCTCGACAAGCAAGAACACCGCAACCGCTTGTTCGAGTCCATGGACAAGTTCCTGGCCCTGCACCTGGATAATTGATCAGTTTTCTGTGTCCAACTCCTGATTGATCGCTGTCTGTGTTATATGGTTGGTATAATTTGACAGCGTTTTCAAGGTTACTCCAAGAACGACTTCCAGCACCTGCTGGCGGCTGAATCCCTGCGCGAGGAACGCGTGAATGCCAGGTTCGTCGATATGTATGCCGGGTTCGTCGACATGACCGCGCTGTTTCACAATCATGCGGGTAAATTTGACCAGACTGTCCACGTTGTCTACGCCGCAATCCAGACCGTTCTTTAACGCTTCGATGACCTCGCTGTCGATCCCTTCCTCTACAGCCATAGTGCTGTGGGCCGCCGTACAAAAGTCACAGCCGTTCTCGAGACTGGCCGCCAGCAGCACCAGTTGTTGCTGCTGGGGCGACAGTGAAGATCTCCCAAAAATTTCAGACAGTGTCAGATAGCCCTCCAACACTACGGGTGCCTCCGCCATATGTCGGTACATGTTCGGGATGAAACCCATGTCTTCCTTTGACTCTTTCAGCAGTCGCTTGGCATCAGCTGGTGCCGATTCGATATCGTGACAGGGAAAATCGCTCATTGTTTCAAACTCCTTTATCGGATTGTTGGCTAATGACCCCGCAACCCACTCTGTCGCCAGACGCGCCGGCGGGGTCGGTGTTCAGGTCGTCCGCTGCGGCATGAATCACCAGCGCTTTTTGTAGAATCGATGCCGGTCCGGAGAAGGCGAGATCTTCGACCTGTATCGTAACATCAACCCGGCCGTCTTTATTGGCGTTCACATTTCCCAGGTCGCCGACGTGATGCTCGATCTCGCCGGGCCCGCCGTGCCTGGTACGATACGGATTCAAGTGACCCCCTGCGGAGGATGCGTCCGGTGCTGAACAATCACCGGTTTCGTGAATGTGGAAGCCATGGTCGCCTGGCGCCAGGCCTGAGATGTCGACCACGACCTGCATTGAGCGCTGATCGTCGGATGGGCGAAATTCCACTGTGCCGAAGACCTCGTTGCCGTCGGTAGGCTTGATCTGGGCTGTAGCCAAATCGATCATCGCAAACTGAGCCATCTCGGCTGCTTCCGCTGTGTCATTATCGATACTCATGTCACGCTGTGGCTCGCGCATGTTCTCGCGAGACTGTTCGCTCTGATCTGTTGCTGGCTGCACGCTTTCCGATGCCGCCGTCGGTGCTTCCCGGTCATCGCTACAGCCAGCTATCATCAACAATGACAATGCCGCGGCTATAGCTGCGCTGTGGCCTTTGACTCTCGCGGGGGTTAAAAAACGTTTGGAAGGGGCCATCACTATCTCCAATATAAGTGCCCGTCTACGCTGTTACGCGACGGGCCGATTCACAGTAGTTGTAACGTTGCATAAACCATGCCAGAACGCGTGGAGCTGGTGTAGGCGCAGCGGGGCGCAATTTTTCCCGCCTCCGTTTGTAAAATGGGCAGATTGGCCGGTAATTTTTTCAGAGAGTAGAGACTCCGGAGAATGATGCAGAGGAGGGAGGGTATTGTCTTGAGCGAAAAAGGGCGGTTCGTGCCTTTCAGCTGTGCTCCGATGCGATCGACCGGCTTGAGCAATTGAGTCACCGCTTTCCAAACCGCGTAAATTTCGAACGCTGCCCCAGCCTACTTTACGATTCCACTGAAATCATCGAATGGGAAACTGACAGCAAACGTGTTTGGTTGCGTACGTACGAGGGGTCAGTGATCTCTCGTCGGTTGTAACCGTCGCTTCACGGCACCCCAAGCTCGTGTAGTTCTTACACGCTGGTCTGTCATTTCCAGAAAGTGCAGCGACGGTACTGCTAGTCACTCCTTCGAAAGATTAATGTTGCAGGCCGAATGCCGCCAGATTTTACCTGATAAAGTCCATGTGCATGATGCCGTCGAATGTGTTTTTCCTGGCCGTGTATTTTTGGTACGTAATATGCATAGATCCCCGCGAAAGCCCGGCGGTCGGGCTCCCTTAAAAGGAATCTACCATGACATCACTCAACGCTCCAGGTTCAGAATCAAGAATTGGTAATAAAACAGAGACTGGCAGTTATGCAGGCGACACAGCACACGAGGCTGATGTTGATGCCAGCACGACTGCGCATCTGGCGGAGGCAGCTCACGCGGCTGTCGATAAAGCGGCCGCCAATCTAGCCAGCGCCGAACGGGCGCTACGTGATGCCCAGGCAAGTGCGGGAATCAAGATCAGTGATATATCGTCGCAGGCACAACAGGTGGGTAGCGAATCCCTGTCCAGTATGAATAGTTACATCGAAAAAAATCCCACCAGAGCTGTGGGGATAGCATTTGCCGCTGGCTATCTATTGTCGGTGATACTGAAGAAGTAATCGTATATTCACATTGATAGATGTTCCACTGCATTGCCTGCAGTGGAATTCGCCGGGGCCAGCGAAGCAGTACTGTTCGCCAGCCCCGGAATCAATTCAGTATCTGCTTGCCGCAATTTCTGCAGGAAGAGTAGATGCCTGCCTCGACCAGTCAAGCGAGTGTAGGAGAGAGGCAGATGATCGAGAGCAAGTTTCAATTGATAACCGGCATCGTGATATTGTTATTTTCGGCCACTAATATTTTTGTTCAGATACAACTCGCATTTAATGAAATCTATGCGGTGCGCGCGAAAGCGGGTGTTGGCATCGTAAAGCAACTGCTGGACCGGCTGGTATCGCTGGGTATCATTCTTAGCCTGGGGTTTCTGCTTGTCATCTCCCTGACTCTCGATTCAGTGTTATTCAGCCTGTACGATTACCTGTCGTCCGTGCTCAATGAAGCGGCGGTAGTCATTGCTGCTGCGGCGCAGTACTTGCTGTTAGGTGCTCTGGTCGTAGCGTTATTTTTTCCCTGTTCCATTTTTTACCTGATGTCACGCTGCCCAAACACTATAAAATAACTGCCAGCCTCGCGGTTGGTGTAATGTTACTGCTTGGGAAATACGGTATTAGCCAGTTCATTGCCAATAGTAATCTTTGGGAACTCGGAGGTGCAGCTGCATCTGTTATCGTGTTGATGCTGTGGATTTATTACACCTCCATTATTCTTTTTCTTGGTGCAGAACTCATCAAATCACTGGCCGAACTCGACGACAAGCTACTAGAGCCGCGGCGCTACGCAGTGCGTATTCAGACTGTTGTCGTAGAAGATTAGACGCCCGAACACTCTCCCGACCACCCACGCTTTCAGGCTTGCCAGTTCCCTGATCCGATCATTCCAGTATAAAGCAGTAGAATCTACTAATTCGATTGTAAAATTTCCTGAATCGATTGCGTAACATGGCTCACTGTTGTTTATTTTTAGGCTGTATCATGGGCTTTATCCGCCATGTAAAAACGTGGCACAGCTCTTGCTTTTAAAGAACTACACTGCGCCAAAACGGTTTTGCGCAGGCTGTCTATCGAGGAGTATTACTGATGAATACAGATATTGCAGAAGGGAAGTGGAAGCAACTGAAAGGCAAAATCCAGCAACAGTGGGGTGACTTGACTGACGATGATCTGGACAAGATAAAGGGTCAGCGACAGGAATTTGTCGGCCTCATGCAGGAGCGCTACGGTAAGGGCAAGGATGAAGCAGAACGCGAGTTTGACCAGTTCCGCGGCTCCAATCTCTGAGCACTGTAGCAGGATGGCGGCGTGCATAATGCACGCCGCTTTTTTTTGGAAAAAAATCGCGTATAACGGCCAGTCAAAGATCGAGAGCCGTAGTCCTGATTGTTGAAATACGGCGATTTACAGCATCAACTTCACGGGAAATCATGTCGAAAAGTTCACGCACATCTTCAGGGGCGGTTTTGTACTTGAGATCGCGTAGTGTGGCAGATAGCTGGCCATTTACCATTGTAACGTTTTCAAGTGCTTGTTCAATCGTGCCCGGATGCGCCGCTTCCCGTTCATCCAGTAGGTACTGGATTCGAGTGGAAAGAACGTGTTCTGGTGCATTATCCGCTAAGCATACCAGGTCAATAGCCAACTGGTGTTCAGCGTCGGCGACCAGGCTGGTTACGAGACAGTCTCGCTCGCCTGCGGCTTCAAGAAACGTGCGTAGGAAATGTTCTGCCTTTCGGCAGCGCAGAGCCAAATGTAGAAGTAATTCATTGCAGGAAAGGAAAGTGAGATGATTGGTAGTGGCTGTATTCATGACGGTGTTTTCCTCTGTGATCAGTTTCTTTGGCGCTTTCGTATTTCTGGTCAGACGTCACAAATTCCTGAGACGCTTTGTTGAAGCGTCGCGCACTTTCGCGATCTCCCTCACCTTGCAGCTTGTTGTTTGACATGGTTGTAATTCCTCGTCATAGCAATTGCATAATGAATTGAAAAGTGTACCAGTTTGAACCCGTGTCCCGTGAACTCGATTCCTGTGCGACTAGTAAGAACTACCGTCAATATTGGCAGATCTTACAAACACTTGCGCAAAGAAGGTCGGAAATCGTTGGCGACCGCTTGTTCGGCAAGGCACAGACTTGATCCTGATTGTACTGGATGCCTTGTCGTCAGCAGTTGGCCAGAGCACCGAAATCACCCAGTCTACGCCTGGTTTTCGGATGGCGGATCAAGCGTAATACCCAGCTTGATAGACACCTGCCAGTGACCGATCTCGCCTTCGTTGATATGCCCGCGAATATCGACTACCTCGAACCAGCGCAGACTGTGAACACTCTCCTGCGCACGGGATATACCTGTTTTCACGGCATCTTCTATTGAAGTATTGGAAGAGCCTGTAATCTCAAGTGTCTTGTATACGTGATCAATCATGTGAGTCTCCTGTCATAGTTGCGGGCCGGAAGAAGCGACACTCACGACGTCCGCTCCCGGTTGAAACGACTTCATTGCTGACTTGCAAATTGTTGCTTGCATCACAAGCCTCTGAAGCTTAACAAGCGAGAAACGTGCCAATGTTGACCTCGTCACAGCACTATTGATGCGATGGAGGCGGGCGACGCTGATTCAAGGCGTGAGAGGGGCGTTCTTAAACGAGGTCGTAAAAAATGGTGTTAGAGCATAACCGGGGGGCTTGTTGAGGATGGCGTTGATGCGTTACAGAGTGGGGTGGGAGCGCGTTTACTGATCCGTGCTTAACTCGCTTCACTGTACTTGTGCATGCGATTATAGAGCGTCTTAAGACTTATCCCCAGTACGTCGGCAGTTTGTGCTTTATTGCCGTTGAAATGCGCCAGTGTCAGTGTGATCAGCTTCTGTTCAACGTCCTCTATTGTTTGACCGACGAATTGGCGGGCCAAATTCGGTTTGGAATCGCGAGAAAAGGGCGAAGAGAACTGCTTCGGCATTTTTAAGATGGTGGAGGCCGGGTCAGACATAATAAAGGCGTGGTGGATCAAGTGCCGCAACTCGCGGACGTTTCCCGGCCAGTCGTAACTGCAAAGTTGCGCAAGCTGTGATTCGCTAAACGACAGCTGTGTATTGTTCTCGTCATTCAACTGCTGCAGGAAGTGTATGGACAGTAGGCTGATGTCGTCTTCTCGTTCACGTAGTGGTGGAATTGTGATGGGAAAAACGGCCAGCCGGAAGTAGAGATCCTCGCGCAGGCATGCGTCTTCAACCAGCGCATCCGAGCTGCGATTGGTTGCCGAAATCACGCGACACTGTACGGGTATCTCTTCAACGCCGCCCACCCGAATCACGGATCGTGTCTCCAGGGCCCGTAACAGAACAGGCTGTTGCTCCAGCGGCATCTCCGTAATTTCATCGAGGAAAAGGGTGCCATCGGTGGCGCGTTCAAACAGTCCGATCTGGCGTTTTACCGCGCCGGTAAATGCGCCTTTTTCATGGCCAAATAATTCGCTGCCGATAAGTTCCCGCGAGAGGGCCCCGCAATTGGCGGCCACAAAGGGTGCAGTAGAACTGGCAAAAGTATGAATTGCTCTGGCGACCAACTCTTTTCCCACGCCACTTTCGCCCTGGAGTAGCACATTGGCGCCTGTCGAGCTCACCCTTTCGATTGCTTGATACACTTCCTGCATGGCAGCAGACTCGCCTACCAGGTGACCGTAATGTGCGCCGGGATTGGCTTCCGGGGCCTGCTCGTTGGTGTCGTTGTCGGCTCGGGCAAGCAGCGCTTTAATTTTGGTCAGGTCAAACGGTTTGACCAGATAGGAAATATTGGGACCATAGACGGATTTGACCAGTGAAGTGACAGACGGGTGTCCAGTGACCATGGCTATATGAGCCTGTCGCTGGGTCTCGTCACAGGCGTCAAGAATTTGCAAGCCACTGCCATCGGGCAACATGATATCAAGCATTAACAAGTCAAAATGTGTTTGTGCCAGGACGTTACGCGCCTCGCCGACGCTACCAGCGATGGTGACTTCGTGACCCAATTTTTCAAGAATTTTGCAGGTTGCAGTCACAAAGATATCATCGTCGTCGACTAACAGGATGTTACTCAAAGCCGTGCTCCTTTCCGTGGAGTAATGGGTTGTCAGGACACTTCGTCGCTGCAAAGCGGAATTATTGTACGCGCACAATCGGCATGGGTATAGAGTCCGACTCAATAGCAGGCTTTCAACCCGCTCAGGAGCGGTGCGCATGGTTATACCGTGAGGGAGAACAAGCCCCCGTGGTCGGCCCGGCCATTGTGTAAATATGTCCACCAGTGCCTGTCAATTTTTCAAATTGTATGACCTCTCAGTGTGCCAACGACTTTCTTATGGTCGCTTTACCGAGCCTGTACCCCTTTAGTCTGGGTGTTTCACGAGTTGGCACGTTCTTAGCTAAGCTATTTATAGCGATTGTGACGTGCATAGATGAACGGATTTCTGGGCTATCCACGGCTCCCCCTAGCCCTGGCCCTTTTCTCCCCATCGTAACCGGTGGGGAGTTTTTTCTCGTCATAACACTATTGAAAATAGCGACTCGACAGGGAACTGCGTACAAACGCTGGGATTGGCGTAGCGATGCATCGCTGATTCCTCGGGTGATGGTTAAGGCGCAACGCGTGAGTAACTTGAGGAGAAATGGCATTGGAAACAGGGTTAGGCTAGATCAGTTCGGCGATTCTATTAATCACATTGATCACCCAGGTAGCAAGGCAATGGCGAGCCCCCACGATAGAAGGCGTATCGGCTTGGCTGTTTTTGGGACAAATCACAGCGTCCCTGGGATTTATTGCCTATAGCGTATTGGTGGACAATACCGTTTTCGTAGTGACTAATAGCCTGATACTACTGACTGTCATCACGGGGCAGGGCATTTACCTCTATCGGCAACGGACACAGTGATCGAAACCTGAGGTATTCCAATAATACAAAGAATCTGGAGATTTGTGTGACAGCCACTAACACCTGCACCGATATGCCTGTCGATATATCGGGGAATTTGTAAATGCCGAAGGCGAATCTCAGGGATGCCCGGTGGATGGGGTTTGACGGATATAAAAATGATCACGAATAAGGCAACCTTTCAATCGCACAAGGGTGTGGCGCTGGAGTTGCTAATCAACGGAGAGCAATATTATCCGCGCCTGTGGGAGGATGTTCGCGCGGCTCGCAGCGAAGTGCTACTAGAATCTTTTATCGTATTCGATGACGTCGTTGGCAGTCAGCTCGCGGATGAATTGTGTGTCGCCGCTGAGCGGGGTATAGAAGTACAGCTCACCATTGACGGCTGGGGTAGTGCGTGGCTACCGCAAGCGTACGCCGAGCGATTGAAGAAAAGCGGTGTTCAACTGCACGTCTATGATCCTGTATCCAGCATTACTCGCAGGCTGGGATTGCGAGCGAATATATTTCGTCGTATGCACCGCAAGCTGGTGGTCATCGATCGTGAGATCGCCTATATAGGAGGCATAAATTTTAGTGAAGATCATCTGGCGCAATCGCATCCAGAGGGTAAACAGGACTATACCGTGCGCGCATCGGGCGCGGTTGCCGAACAGATTCACGATTTTATCGCCGTTGAAATAGGAAGGTTGAGCAAACGCCGGGGACGAGCCTGGAAATTGCTAAGACGCAGGGTTCCGCAGCGCTGGATGCGCGATACTAATGGCAGCGAAGTGTTCTTTGTCACCCGCGACAATCGCGAACATCGTAGCGATATTGAGCGCTTTTACAAAGTTGCATTCCGGCGGGCACAGAACGAGATTATCGTCGCCAATGCCTATTTCTTCCCCAGTTATGGCTTTATCTGGCAGTTGCGACGGGCCGTGCGTCGCGGGGTAAGGGTGGTGCTCATATTACAGGGCAATCCGGATATTCCGTACGTACGCACGGCTGCATCCACACTGTACGATTATCTTCTGGATGCGGGCGTTGAACTGTATGAATACACTCAGCGCCCTTTGCACGGTAAAGTCGCTGTTTTCGATAATGCCTGGTGCACCGTCGGCTCCTCCAATCTGGATCCGTTGAGCTTTGCGTCGAACGCCGAAGCCAATCTGTTCATCCATGACACGAAGTTCACCGGCCAGCTTCGGGACAACTTGATGCAGTTACAAACAACACATTGCAACCGGATCACCCGTGCAGAGATCCCCAGGCAACGCGGCTGGCGTCATCTGATTCGAATTATTGCCTTTCACCTGATGCGGCGCTTTCCCAATTGGTTGGGACCAGGATCGAACTGAGGATTGGGCAATGCGGTAGGATCGTTCGAGCCACGGCAAACTCTGGAAACGCGTGCGTGAAAGCGCCGGAGTTCAGGCGGTGGCGAGATGAAGTCTGCTAGTTTGCCAGTAGTTGCCTTAGTGCGTCGAAATTAACGGGCTTTGATAAGTGTATGTCGAAACCGGCGTCCAGAGCGCGCTGCACGTCGGTGGTCTGAGTGTAGCCGGTAATCGCTATCAGGAGCCCGTCAAAGCCCCCCGAGCGCAGACGCCTGGCGACACTGTAACCATCCATGCCCGGCAGCCCGATATCCAGCAACACGACGTCCCCTCTGAAGCCAGAGGCTAGCGCCAGAGCCTGCTCCGGTGTATAGGTCACTGATACCTCGTGGCCCACATGCTTCAGGAGGCGCGCGAGTGAGTCGGCGGCATCGACATTGTCATCGACGATGAGGACTTCACGTGAAGCAGGTTTGCGCGAATTCAGTGTCGGCAGCGCTGTCCTGTCGATAGGGGGCGCCAGTCGTAATATAATGTCAAAGCTCGAGCCGCTGCCGGGACCTTCACTGTAGGCGTGAACCTCACCGCCGTGCATTTCGATGACCTCGCGAACTACGGAAAGGCCAATGCCCAGCCCTTTCTGTGTGTGCGCCAGGGCGAGGGCATCCTGGGAGAACAGTTCAAACACGCGCGGTAGCATAGCCTCGGAAATTCCGACGCCGTTGTCATTGACGTTGATAATGGCGGATTCTCCCTGTTCACGAATCGATACTTTAATCTGTCCTCCCGCAGGTGAAAACTTGATGGCATTTCCCACTACGTTGGTAATGCACTGCACCAGTCGCGCATGGTCGGCATAGACGTATAATTCTTCGCCGGGGGGAAATGTGAGTTCCTGTTTTGTTTCCCCCAGCATAGGCTGTACTGATTCAATTGCCATTGCTGTTGCTTCTCGCAGTCCGACCCGACTTTTCTGCAGGGCAAATTTTCCGGTGGTAATGCGGGATACATCCAGCAAATCATCCACTAGACGGGTGAGTTGACTGGTTTGCCTCGAGATGATCTCCGCTAGCTCACATTCTCTGGATTGCTGACTCTCGGAAAGAAGCAGGAGTTCGCTCGCGTTTCGAATAGGGGCAAGCGGATTGCGCAGCTCATGTCCCAGGATGGCAAGAAACTCGTCTTTTCTGCGATCCTGTTCCCGCAGCGCATTGTGCGCGAGGATATGTTCGGTGACGTCGTAGCCATCGATCAGGATGCCGATGGTATTCCCCAGATGGTCGCAGATGGGTTCGTATACGAAGTCGATATAACGCTGATCAGGTCCTGTTGCGCTTCCGCGGTTGAACCGCACGGGCATGGCGGTGCCAACATGGGCTTTCCCCGACCGAAAGACATTGTCGAGCAATTCAAGAAATCCCTGACTTTGTACCTCCGGTAGCGAATCCCGCATGGGCCTTTCCAGAGTTTCCCGCGGGCCAACCAGTTCGTAGTAGCGCTGGTTCGCAAATTCGACGATGTGGTCGGGGCCCCGCAGGATGCACATAAACCCCGGCGCCTGGTCAAATAACGAGCGCCATCGCGCTTCCGCCGTTTTCAAGCGTTGTTCCGTCAGTACTTGTTCCGTAGTTTCAGTAACGACTACCAGTATGCCGCCAACGCCGTTTGGTGCGGCTGGCTCGTCTATCGGCCCGTAACTGTAGGTCCAGTAAACGTCTTGAACACTGCCATAGCGGGTGATGGGTACCAGCTGGTTTTCATGCCAGGTGTGGCCTTGGCCGTTCATCACGTGTTCGATTTGCGGCCCTATGACATCCCAGATTTCGTCCCAACACTCCCTGCCACACTGGCCGAGTGCGTTTGGGTGTCGCTCCGGGCCGATCGAACGCGCGTAAGCATCATTGTAGAACTGAATCAGGTCTGGGCCCCACCATATAAACATCGGGTGGCCAGTGGAGAGTAGCAGTCGGACCGACGTTTTTAGTGCCTGCGGCCAGATAACCGGGTCTCCAAGTGGCGTACGCTCCCAGTCATACGCTCGAATCAGGGCGCCCATCTCACCGCCGCCGGCGAGAAAAGAATGTGCTTGCATACTTTCTGTCGTCATCAAAGCATTCCGTAAGCGCGATCTATTTACAGATATTAACTCGATTCACCAGAATCTGTGTCGGTGACCCGCCCGCGTCATCGTAGCCATTCCAATGGGGTAACCCATCGCTTAGTTATCATTTTGGCTGCGAAGAATCGTCTTTTCCAACAGATTAATATCAATGGGTTTGCGCAAAAAAGTGTCAAAACCAATGCCCTCCCAGTCAATTTCCTGAGAACTTCTGCCGGTGACACAGATAAAGACAGTGTTGACCAATGTCGGTTTGGTCTTGAGTTGCGCCAATAACTCTTCCCCGGATGTGTCGGGTAAACCGAGGTCCAGTAAAGCCACGTCAGGCGTGAAATTTTCAACTGTTCGAAGGGCGTCTTCCGCTGAGTGGGCCGTTTTGACTTTGAAGCCCCGGCTCTCAAGTAGTAATTTCTGGGCGTTACAGGCGGCTACGTTGTCCTCCACACAGAGCACTGCAATCTGCTCCTGCGAGCCCCGCGTGGTGCCGCACTCTACCCACTTGGCCATGCTGGTAATAAGTATGGGGCGGTCAATGGGCTTGGTGATGAAATCATCGAATCCTGCCTGCAGAGCTCTTTCCCGATCGCTCTGCATGACATTTGCGGTCAGCGCTACGATGGGCCCTTTATAACCTGCTGCACGCAGTTCCGCAGCAGCCTGCAAGCCGTCCATGACCGGCATTTGCAAGTCCATCAATATTGCATCAATGGGTACGTCTCGACTGTAGTGATCCTGGTAACTGTCCAGCACGCGCTGCCCGTCCGAAGCCAGCTCAACTTCTGCGCCGGCAGCCTCCAGGAACTCGCGTATCAGGACGCGAATCTCAGGTCGATCGTCCGCACCCAGCACGCGACCATTTATCCTTGGCAGTTGATCCGTTTTTGTGTCAATAAATTTAGCGCGCAGTGCTTTCGGGTCGGGTGAGATCCACTCCGCGCCAGCCAGATTGCCGCAGGGCAGGGTAACTGTGAACGTGGTACCTTTGCCGACCTCACTTTGTAACTGCAAATCGCCACCTAGCAGGCCGACCAGATGTTTGCTGATGGCCAGGCCGAGCCCGGTGCCCCCGACTGAACGGGTCATCGAATCGTCCAGCTGTTCAAACGGTAAAAACAGGCGATCCTGATCTTTCTGGTGGATACCGATGCCCGTATCGATCACGGAAATCTCCATCACTTCGCGCTCTCGAATACATCTGGACACGACGCGCACACCGCCGTGATCAGTAAACTTGATGGCATTGCCGACTAGATTGACGAGAATTTGCCGAACCAATTTTGGATCGGTGGTGATTTCTGTCGGTATCTGTCCATCAAAATCCAGCGCCAGACTCAAGCTGCTCTGGGTTGCTCTCACCGTCATCAGTGAACGAATCTCGGCGAGCAGGCCAAGCAGCGAAAGCGATTCAAAGTGTACCTTTACCTTGCCCGATTCGACTCTGGACAAGTCGAGAATGTCATCGAGGATGTCACACAAATAGGCGCCATTTTCCTTGATGGTCTTGACACAGGCTTTGACGTCCGGATCCTTGATGCGTACATCAAGCACCTCCGCATACCCGAGAATGGCTGTCATGGGCGTGCGAATTTCGTGGCTCATATTCGCCAGGAAAGTCGTTTTGGCGGCACTGGCAGAAACGGCCTCACGCCGCGCCTCTTCGAGCTGAGCCTCGAAGTGGTGTCGCTCGGTGATGTCGATGACAATACCGGCAATACGACTCGCGCGTCGTCGTTCGTCCTTGCCGCGGAAAATGGTCCGGCCCTGCATCAGCAGCCAGCGCTCGCCGCCCTCGGCGCGAGCAATGTGCAGTTCCTCCGAAAACTCTCCATCGCCCGTGGGGTCGAGACTGGAATCCATCGCGTGCGCAATTCGTGTGCGATCGGCCTCATCCATAAAGTGCGGTACCGTAGTGAAATCTGCCGGCGAGGGTGCCTCAGCGTCCAATCCCAGCATTTCTCGGAGCTCCGGGGACCAGTGCACCTCACCGGTGGCGATATCTTTGAAATAGGTCCCGAATTCGGCAAGCCTGGCGGCCAGACGCAAGCGCTCTTCACTTTCGGCCAGCGCGAGTTCAGCGTGTTTTTGGGCGGTGATGTCCGACATACACACGACAAACTCAGCGCCACTGCTATCCAGTTCGTTGACGCTCAATAAAACCCAAAGCGATGAGCTGTCGTCATGCCGCCAACGGATCTCCATGGATTCTGTGGTGTTCGTCTTTGCCAAGCGCTGCAGTACTTGCATAAACAGCTCGCCGCGGGGCAGAAATTTATCTGTCCAGGTCCAGCCATGCTGTTGAAACTCCTGCCGTGACAGCTTGAACATCGTTAGCAGCGCACCGTTGGCCTGCACCAATTCGCCATTGGCGGCGGCAAAAGCAATGCCCACGGCGGCGGAATCAACGAGGCGCTGCAACCGTCTGGCATTGTCGATAGAGGCCTTCTCAGATTGAATTCTATCGGTGATGTCCATCACGGAGGTATTGACCCGGATTACGCCTTCGTCAGTGGAAAACGGTGAATAGTTGACCAGCCAGGATTTAAGATTGTCAGGATCAGCTGACGTCGTACCCTGAATCTCAATATCCAACAGGGGTTCACCTGTAGTAAATACCTGCTGGTAAATGGGTTCCAGTTTGTCCGCAAGCGCTGGCAGCACTTGCCTCAGCGTGCGTCCGATATGGTCTTCCTCGGGCAGGCCGTGTGTTTCTGCCAGTGAACTGTTGACCCGAGTGAAGCGCAGGTCTGCATCCACACAGCACAGTCCGACAGGACTTGACTGATAGATGCTGTTAATTTCAGCCAGCCGTTGCTTCATTTGGGTCTCATTGCGGTGTCGTTCAATGGCTTCCCACAGCACGTTGGCGACAGCGACAATAAAGTTGGTGTCATCAACGGTGAATTCTACGTGCTCGGTGGAATGTGCGCCGAAGACCCCCCAGGGACTAGTCTCCGGTCCGATAATGACGCTCATACCGCTGACCACAGCATGGTCCTCCAGCAGGACTGGACCACTGAAACGTTCTTCTTTGTCGAGATCAAAAACGATCACCGGCGCGGCGCTATGCAGGGTGTAACCGCCCTGCGATTCGATGCCAGTGCCCACGCTGGCAACGCCGACCAGACCTTCATGCCATCCGACGCCCGCGACCAGTTCCAACTGCTCTTGATCCGCGCTGACCCGCAGTACTTTTACCAGTTTGATGTCGAGTGCCTCTGCGACCAGTTCGGTCGCCTGCTCGAATAGCGATTGCAGTGTATCGCCGACCAACGCCCGGCGACCCAGCTGTGCAATAACCGCCTGCTGCCGCTCACGTGCGCTGAGCTGCTCCGTAGCTCGCTTGATCTGGGTAATATCGGTATAGAAGGCAACGACGCCTTCAATTTTAAATTCGGCGGTGCGATAGGGAGTAATCCGCCGCATAAACCAGCGGCCGTCGCTGTCTTGCACTTCCCGTTCTACTGGGGTGCGTGAGTTCAGTACAATCCGAGCGTCTTCGACCAGTTCAGGGTCCTGCGCGCGAGGCATTAGATCACTGACCGGCCGGCCGATGTCCGTCTCGACGATGTGCATCAGTTGAGAAATTGCCGGGGTGAAACGCCTGATGCGCAATTTGCTGTCGAGGAAAATGGTCGGCAGTTCTGTACTCGATAGCAAGTTGGTCAGATCATTGGTGGTCGCCTCCAGCTCTTCGACTTTGTCGTGCAATTGGTTATTGACCGCGCTGAGCTTTTTATTCAGCGACTGCAGCTCTTCGCGGGAGGTTTCCAGCTCCTCATTGCTCGACTGTAACTCCTCGATCATCGACATGACTTCGTCATTGGAGGCGGTCAGCTCCTCGTTGGCGCTTTCCAGCTCCTCGATCGTGCTTTGCAAATCCTCGCGCAGGGCTTGCAGTTCCTGGGATATCTGTCCATGCGTGGCGCCTGCATTGTTAGCATCGGACGATCCCCGAGCGTCCATCGGAACCATCGGTGAGTCATCCTGTGTCAACTTGTCTTGTGCAGCGTTCTCATCCATGAAGCTCACCAGATAGAGTGGCTCCCTGCCACTGGCAGCGGGCAGGGGCGTGACATGCACACGAATTGACCTGAAACCGTCGCCGTGGCTGATCTGCCGTGTCACCGCCGTATACGCCTTATTGTTTATTTTTGACTGCTGCAGGCCGGCGCGAATTTCTGCCTTTAAGCCATCCAGGGCCATCGCGCCCAGATTCAGTTCAGGTTCCCCCGCCGGAAAGTCCAGGTAGTTGCGTACGGATCCGTGAATAAATGCGATAGTCCCGCTGCTGTTGACGACCACGGAAGCCGGAGCGAATGTATTCAGCAGTGCTCGTGTGGAAAGTTCGACAATCGTCGTGTTTTTGCTAATTTTTGCATCCTCATCTTCGGTAGTGGCGCGGTGGTGCCGGGCTGCGGATGGCTCAACCGGGTAGCCGCGGCTCCCCGGCTTACTATCGCCCAGTTTGCGGTAGATTCTCGCGGGCCCGGAGATCACATCGAAAAGTTGTTTGTGTTGAGCAGGTGATTCTGAACTTCCCAGAAATAGAAATCCGGTGGAGCTCAGCGCAAAATGCATCATTTCGAATACCCGCTCCTGCATATCAGACTCGAGATAGATAAGCAGATTACGGCAGGAAACCAGATCCAGATTTGAAAACGGTGGGTCGGACAGCAGGTTCTGGGTCGCGAAGATGCAGGACTCGCGCAACGTTTTTTTTACGCGCAGCTTCTCGCCCTCGCCCTCAAAATACATCGCCAGATACTCGTCGGGAATGTTCTTGGTGATGCCGTTGGGATACAAGCCCTGTCGCGCTACATCTATGGCGTCGGCATCGATATCGGTGGCAAAAACCTGGATATCCACAATTCGCTTGTGCTGCCTTTGCAGCTCAAACAACATGATAGCGATGGAATACGCCTCTTCCCCTGTGGAGCAGCCGGGCACCCAAACGCGAAATGGCTCGTTCTCTTTTTTGTCGCTGAAAACGGCAGACAGTGCGTTTGACAGTACTCCCCAGGAATCGCTATCGCGAAAGAACTGCGTCACACCTATTAATAGGTCTTTGAACAAGGCGCGCAGTTCTTTCTGGTCTTTGTGCAGTAGTTGCAAATACTCGGCAGGCCGGGAGATATGGTGCATGCTCATGCGGCGTTCGATGCGCCGGGTAAGAGTTCCCGTTTTGTAGCGCGAGAAATCCTGATCCGTAGCGGCGCGTAGCAGTTGTAGGATCGCCCGAAAATGATCCGGGTCAGATTCCGCGATATGGGTTCTGGAACCGCTCTGGATATAGGGGTTTTGGACGAAGGGCGATATGAGGTCGGCGATTTCGGCTATCGGCAGTACAAAGTCAACGGCGCCGGTCCCAACGGCCGCCCGGGGCATGCCATCGTGTTCAGCTGTATCAGGCTGCTGCGCGATAGTCATTCCGCCGTATGCCTTGATTTCTCTAACGCCGTCGGCCCCATCGCTACCAGTACCGGACAATACTACGCCGATTGCGCGTTCCTCACGGGCCTTGGCCAGCGAGCGGAAAAAGTGATCTATGGGCAGCCGCACGCCGCGTTCGCCCGGGGGCGCTTCCAGGAACAATCGCTCATCGCGTAGGGTTACGAAACTGTTCGGTGGAATCATGTAGACGTGATTGGGCCGGATGGACATCGCGTTTTCGATTTGCGATACGGGCATGGTTGTGTGCTTCGACAGTAATTCAGTCATCAGGCTTTCGTGGGTCGGGTCCAGATGCTGCACGAACACGAATGCCATACCGGAGTCATCCGAAATACTGCTCAGCAACTGTTTGTAGGCTTCCAGGCCCCCGGCAGAAGCGCCCACGCCCACCACGAAACACTCTTGTCTGGTTGAACGTGCCACATTCTTGCTGCCAGATTTAGCGGTAATCGTTTGCTGTACAGAATCGCGCATCGAGGTCTCTTTTTTCTGGGCATTGCAGCAGGCTCTCTTGATACCCTTGGCCGATATTAGCCCACATGATCTGGTTTTCCAATAATGCCATCCCGTATCGCCGCGTTGCTATTTACGGTTGCTTGCGAGAGTGCCCGTTGTGAACATAGTTCCTTCGAGCACGGTTTATAGTTGCCATGCCAATTTCGCCAGAGCCCCACATTTTTGATGAATGACTGCCACCGAGTGGTCGATCTGGGAAGACTGACCGATACCCACTGTCAGTTGGATAATGTCGATTTCCAGCGCGACTACGTTGATCTCATTACACAGCTCGTGGGCGATACTAGACTGCGTGCTATCGCACTTGGCGTTTTGTTTCACACTCTGCTTGCGGTCAAGAGTCGGTGACTCATTTGCGGGGGCTTCCGCTGCAGAGCGGGCGGAATCCTGTACACGGTAACGAACGTAACAATTTTTGCCCCGTGCTTTGGCCTCATACAGTGCTGTATCGCTGGCGTGGTAAAGCGCTTCAATGGCGGTTGCATCGCCTGGAGCGCAGGCAATGCCCAGGCTGGCAGACACCGTCAGGCGCTCTCCATTGATTGAATACGGTGCGCCAACGGCGTCGAGTAGCTTCTGTGCCACGATTGTGGTCTGCGCTGCTGTACTAATGCCCTCGCAGATAATAGCAAACTCGTCTCCGCCCATTCGCGCAACCTTATCGTGTCCCCGTAAGCACCCTGCAATACGCTGAGCACTTTGCTGTAGAAGCTTATCTCCCACCGGGTGGCCGTGTGTATCGTTTACCGACTTAAAGCCATCGAGATCGAGGATGAACAACGCCAGCTGTAATTTGCGCTCGCTGCCAAGAGCCGCTTCCAGAGCGATTTGGAAGCCCCGGCGGTTGAGTACGCCAGTCATCTCGTCCGTATAGGCCGCTTCCTTGAGTGCCCGCTCACGCCGATGGCGCTCAACAGCACACCGCAACACGCGGTCGATCGCAATCGGGCCGTGCTCGCCTTTGATGACAAAGTCCTGAGCGCCAAGGCGCATAATCCGCGACGCCAGGTTGGGGTTCGACTCGCCGGTATAGACCACTACTACCAGATCGGGATACTGCTTGCACAGCGTTGCGGGGGCCTGCTCGGATTTCGCATCGGGCAGGCCCAGATCTACCAGAGCCGCATCAAACTGTGTGCCGGACGCGAGCTCCATCAGTGCATCGGTGACGGTGGTGACATGTGTAATCTGGTAAGCGCTGTCGATCGTGCGCAGCGCCAGCAGCAGGGTGTCGGCAACTTCAGACTGATCTTCGACTATTAATAATTGCACTCAACACCCCCGGGTGCGACTGATGGAGAAGGCCGATCCTGTACCGTGTTCGCGAGCTCAACCGGGCTACTTCCCCGTCACGGCTTTGGCGATTCGGTCCCCTATGTCCTCGTCGATACTGCGCCAGTAGGCAAATGCCCGTTGCAATACCGGCTCAGAGACCCCCGCCTTCAAATGTCCTGCAGCGTTGGATACCAGTCGGTCGCGGGCGGCGTCATCCATTACCTCACGTACCAGCGTGCCGGCCTGACCGAAGTCATCGTCCTCCTTGTGCAGGCTGTAAGCGGTGCGGGTAAATTCGCCGTTAGTGTCCCATACAGCCATTTCCGGGTACGCGTCTCCGTCTGCACTAGGGCCACCTTTCGAGTTGGGTGCGTACACTGGGTCGGTAACGTTCTGCATACGCATCGCGCCGTCCTTGCTATAGCTGTTAACCGCTGACTTTGGCTGATTAACGGGGATCTGCCTGTAGTTCACTCCCATGCGTGCGCGGTGTGCGTCTGAGTAGGCGAACATACGGCCCAGTAGCATCTTGTCAGGACTGGGCCCAATGCCCGGCACCAGATTGTTGGGCTCGAAAGCGGCTTGTTCTATCTCGGCGTGGTAATCGGTCGGGTTGCGATCCAGCGTCAGTTTGCCGACCTCTATCAGTGGATAGTCTGCATGAGGCCACACCTTGGTAAGATCAAAGGGATTGAAGCGATAGGTCTTTGCGTCCTCGAAAGCCATGATCTGCATGTGCAGAGTCCAGCTGGGATGATCACCACGCTTTATCGCGTCGTACAGGTCGCGCGTATGATAGTCACCGTCCTCGCCAGCTAAGCGATCGGCATCTTCCTGAGTGAGATAATCAATACCCTGATCTGTTTTGAAATGATATTTTACCCAGAATTTCTCGCGCTTGGCATTGACCCACATATAGGTGTGGCTGGAGAAACCGTCCATCTGTCGCCAGGATTTAGGTATGCCACGATCGCCCATCAACCAAGCCACCTGGTGGGCAGACTCGGGAGACAGTGTCCAGAAATCCCATTGCATATCGTGGTCGCGCAGATTGGTATCGGAGCGACGTTTCTGGGAGCGGATGAAGTGCTGAAATTTCATCGGATCACGAATGAAGAATACCGGTGTGTTGTTGCCCACCATGTCATAGTTGCCGATGCTGGTATAAAACTTCAGCGCGAAGCCGCGAGGGTCGCGCCATGTGTCCGGGCTACCGCGCTCGCCGGCAACGGTAGAAAAGCGCATCAGCGTGTCCGTTTTGACGCCAGGCTGGAATACAGCAGCGCTGGTGTATCTGCTGATATCGTGGGTGACCTGAAAATGTCCAAAAGCACCGCCACCCTTGGCGTGCGGCTGGCGTTCGGGAATGCGCTCCCGGTTAAAGTTTGCCATTTGTTCAATGAGGTAATGATCGTGCAATAAAATGGGACCGTCGGGTCCCACGGTGAGGGAATGTTCATCACTGGCGACCGGGATGCCGGCGTCGGTAGTGGTCGCTTTAACATCGTCGTCTTTCACAATCGTTACTCCTGTGTGCTGTTCTGAAATCGCGCGGTGCCCCCCCAGCGCGGTGGTGAGCTCGGAATTTTGTAAAAACTACAAGCAGATTTTACAAAATGGCAGCCATACCGAGCTTGCGGCTGTTTTACGCAACGTGTATGCAGGCTGAATGGTGTGGGTACTGCCTGACTTGCGCCACTCGACTTTCGGCTCCGTTCCTGAATGTATGCAATCTTCGTGCCCTGTCGCCAAAAGCGTCGGATAAAGAATCCGCAATCAGGCCTGTTAAGTCGTTACAGATTTCATGGTCCACTTCAGGGAAAGAACAGATTGGCCGAGCCATCGACATTTTGATCGGTGACAGCTCTACACTTCATTCAATAGCTGCTATTTTACGGTCCCACTACAGACCATTGGGAAACATTCATGGGCATTAGCACATCCGAGTATCTGCAGACGTGTTTTACTGCACAGCAAACTGCGACCGCGATTTCAGCTATCCACACGCTGCAGCAGCGGCATGAATTGATCGATGCATGCATTGCTCTGCTCAAGGAGAATTACCAGCCAATACTGGATGCTATGGAAGCGGATTTTGGCCAGCGCTCCCGTGGCATGGGCCTGATGTACGATGTTATGGGCTCGATCGGGTCACTGAACTATGCCCGTAAGCACGCCGGTGAATGGATGCGCCCACAGAAACGCAAAACGCCTTTCCCTTTCAACCTCAGCAGAGCAAAGGTGCATATCGAGTATCAACCCAAGGGCGTTATAGGCATTCTCGGTACCTGGAATTTCCCCGTGTTCACCCTGTTCAGTCCCCTTGCCCAGGTGTTGGCGGCGGGTAATCGTTGTATTATCAAACCGTCTGATCTGGTTCCCTGTACCACGCAAATCCTCTGTGAGTTGATGCCGCGTTACTTGCAATCGGATACGGTGGCGATCGTCGACGGCGATCGCCAGATTGCAGAGACGTTCTCAAGCATGCCGTTCGATCATCTGGTTCTCACCGGTGGCACTGATGTAGGAAAAGCTGTAATGGCCGCAGCCGCGTCCAACCTGACGCCGCTGACCCTGGAACTCGGTGGCAAGTCTCCCGTTGTTATCGGACGCTCAGCCAGGTTAAAGAGTGCTGCGGAGAAAATCATTTTCACCAAGGCCATCAACAACGGGCAAATGTGTGTTTCCCCCGATTACGTTTTACTGCCTTCAGAGCAACTGGAGTCCTTCGTTTCCGCCTGTCGGGAAACGTATCCCCGTACCTGCGACAACGCTGCCGAAGGTCATGGCAGTATTATCAATGAGCGTCATCACGAGCGTGTACGATCCTATCTCGATGATGCTGTCAGTCGGGGTACCCGGATCGAAATTCTGGATCAGAAGAGTGACTACCAGCAGCGCAGCATGCCTCTGCATCTGGTCATTAATCCGGAGGCAGGCAGCCTGCTTGATTGCCAGGAAGTTTTCGGGCCGGTGCTCAACATAATCACGTATGACGACATCGGCGAGGCCATCGAAATCATAAATGCGGGAGAAAAACCTCTGGCCCTTTACTATTTTGGTAAGGACAGGCAGGAGCAGCGTCTGGTGCTGGATTCTACCCGTTCCGGCGGTGTCACCATCAACCATGTCGCCATGCACCCGGGCGCCGAAGATGCGCCCTTTGGTGGCGTTGGCGCCAGTGGCATAGGACACTATCACGGCAGGGAGGGGTTTTTGGAGTTCAGTCACGCCAGGACGATTTTCACTCAGGGCCGATTCGATATTGCCGGACTCTTTGGTGCCCGAGCGCCCTTCGGTGAGAAGCTGCAGAAGCAGTTGGAATCCGGGCTAAAAAGGTGATGTCCACAAGTGATGTGATATTGCGTAAACTGGCGTCGAATAACCCCAACACACGTAGAGTTTAACTATGACTGGAACCATCGGCCCACTGTTGCCCAGCGACGAGCAGTTTACACATCAGGTAGTTGAAACGTTTGCCACCGTCGGCCAAAGTGATCCGGCCTGGACTGAAAAAGTGTGTGGTATGGCTGCGGCCAAAGACGGATCGCTGCAAATCGGCTTTGGCTTTGGCAAGTACACCAATCGCAATGTGGTGGATGCCTACGCGGGTATTTCGCGAGGCGTCGAGCAGTGGGTTGTACGTGGCAGCCGGTCGCTGGACAGTGATCCGAACAGCGTCAATGTCGGTCCCATACGCTACGAAATTCTCGAGCCGCTGCAGCAAATCAAGGTGACACTGGAAGCCAATGACATTCAGCCGATTGCGTTTGAACTGATTTTTCACGCTGCCGCAGCTTGCGTGGTGGAGGATCGTGAGGACAGGCGCGATAGACATGGCTTTCGCAAGGCAACAGACCAGATACGCTACCATCAGATTGGCGTGGCCAGTGGCTGGTTGGAGCTCGAGGGCGAGCGCTTCGTGATCACGGAAGATGGGTGGGTGGCCACGCGTGATAAATCCTGGGGTATTCGGCCCATGGTAGGCCTGCCAGCTGAAGATCTGGAGCCGGATCAGCATCAGTCTATTCCTCAGGCTCTGGCTATATGGAACCCCATTCTCTTCCAGCAGGGCGATGGCACTTGCTATGCGTTCCATCATTATTACCTGCAGTTCACTGGGCCTGGCTTCTCTCACCAGCGGATTCAGGGCGGCTTTGAAGACGAGACCGGGCAGACGGCCAAGGTAATCGGTATGACGCCGTCATTGCGTTTCGACTCACCCAGTAAGCGGTTACTGGGCGGGGAGTTTCTGTTTCAGATGGCTGATGGAAGCGAGCGGCCGATGGTGTTTGAAAAACTGTCCCAGACTGGTTTCTATTTGGGTGCGGGCCACTACCACGGAGGGGATGGTCATCACCACGGCAGTTGGCGCGGTCAATTTCAGGTAGATGGCGACCATGTCAGTGATGCTTCGACACCAGAGGTGCAGGAGCGCTACCACCAGTTTCGGGATTGTATGATACGAGTCGAAGACAAGTTCACCGGCGCGATTGGCTATGGCAATTGCCAGACGCATGTCCACGGGGCCTGGCCCGAATTCGGGCTCTCTGGTGATGAGCTAATAGTTTGATTTAGGTAGTAGCGAAGCGCGTCTCAATGCACCATGAGCAGCGCCCGTTCAAAATGCCCTTGAGGCTGTGAAAAAACAACAGGAATGACCACTATGGTAGATATCGTCTCGCAACCGGCGCTGATTACGGCCCCATGGATGACAGAAGCGCTGCGACAATCCGGGCACCTCAGTACCGGTTCAGTTCGCACGCTGGAGTACAAGATTATTGGCACCGGCAAGATGGGCGACAACGCCCGCTTTGTCCTCACGTATGAAGGGGAGCAGGGCAGTGCGCCGGATTCGGTGATCATCAAGTTTCCAGCTGAAGATGAGATGGCGCGGGCGATGGCCGGTGCGCAGGGCGCTTACTATAACGAGGTGATGTTCTATCGCTGCCTTGCGGACAGGACCGAGATGCGGACTCCTGCTATCTACGCCAACGAAATTACCGACGACCGCTTACTATTTGTGACAGTGATGGAGGATATGTCGCCGTCAGAACCGGGCAACCAGCTGGTGGGCGAGTCACTGGCGCGTGCCCGAGTGGCCATGCGCGAGGCCGCAAAACTGGCGGTGTCCTTCTATGGTGATGAAAGCGTGGGCGCACATGACTTCGTGATGAGCCAGGTGAGAGGCGACGGCGGTGCGTTCGGACAATCCCTGCTGCAGGAATATTGGCCCGGTTTTCTCGAGCGGTTTGGCAGTGGCATCAGCGAGGAGTGTCGTGACTTGGGTGCCTACTATGTTGACCGCCACACCACCTTCGTTACGCGTTTTGA
Organism: Halioglobus sp.; assembly: GCA_037969215.1. Classification (GTDB taxonomy): domain Bacteria; phylum Pseudomonadota; class Gammaproteobacteria; order Pseudomonadales; family Halieaceae; genus Marimicrobium. The sequence continues at coordinate 102,448 of JBBKWY010000013.1, read as the reverse complement.
GGGCCCCAGGACACTGGTTCACGGGGACTTTCGCAGTGAGAATATTCTCTTCAATGGCGATGAGATCTGCACGGTGGATTGGCAGACGATCAGTGAGAGTAGCCCGCTGACAGACTTGGCTTACTTTATGGGCGGTAGCGTCGAGATTGAGGACCGCCGAAACTGGGAGCGGGACCTGGTGAAAGAGTACAGCGAGGTGCTGGCTGGCCTGGGCGTGACATTGGGCTTCGAAGCATGCTGGGAACAGTATCGCGAACAGGCGATGCATGGTTTGATGATAACGATACTGGGCGCGAGCTTTACCGAGGCCGCCGAGCGCAGCGATAAAATGTTCCTGGCGATGATTCAACGGCACCTGCAGCACTGTGTGGATTTGGAAGCGAAGGAATTTCTCGCTTAATACACGCGCTACCGATTCAGAATTTTCAAAAGCTCCATTATAGGAAACAATAGATCCATGTCTTACATTCACGAAACAATCATCAAGTTGCAATCCAGCAGCCCGGCGCAGACAGAGTTCTATCAGGCGGTGGAGGAGGTTTTAGACTCACTACAGCCGCTGCTAGAGCTGAATGAACAATACAAGCGGCATGCAATTATTGAGCGAATCGTTGAGCCAGAGCGACAGATTATGTTTCGTGTACCCTGGGTGGATGACCAGAATAATGTACAGGTTAACAAGGGGTACCGTATTGAATTCAATTCGGCACTGGGGCCCTATAAGGGAGGCTTGCGCTTTCGTCCGAATGTGAATGCGAGCATCATCAAATTTTTGGGCTTTGAGCAAATATTCAAAAACGCGCTGACAGGACTGCCCATTGGAGGTGGAAAAGGTGGCGCGAATTTTGATCCCAAGGGAAAATCCAATGATGAAATCATGCGATTTTGCCAGTCTTTCATGAATGAGTTGTATCGACATATAGGCCCAGCGACGGATGTGCCCGCCGGTGATATCGGGGTGGGTGCGCGCGAAATCGGATATATGTTCGGGCAGTACAAAAGGCTAACGGGCCGCTATGAAGGCGTGCTCACGGGCAAAAGCTTGCTGTGGGGCGGGTCGCTGGTGCGCAAGGAAGCGACCGGTTACGGCTGTGTTTACTTTGCCCAGAATATGCTCGAGGACCGGGGCGAGACTGTGGCCGGGAAAACATGCCTTGTGTCGGGCGCAGGAAATGTCGCGATCTACACTATAGAGAAGCTCTATCAGCTAGGTGCTTGTCCGGTGACCTGTTCCGACTCCAGCGGTACTCTTTATCATCGTCAGGGTATTGATCTTGATACGCTCAAGGATTTGAAAGAAGTACGCCATCTGCGGTTGCATGAGTATCTCACCGTGCATGCAGATGCCGAGTTCATTCCGGCCAGTGAATACCCCGACGATGGCCACGCAGTGTGGCGCATTGCCGGCCAGCTCGCTTTTCCTTGTGCCAGCCAGAATGAACTGACCGCAGCGGATGCCGAGGCGCTGGTGTCCAACGGTTGTATCGCCGTAGTGGAGGGCGCCAATATGCCCTCTACTCAGCCAGCCGTAGACATTATTCTTGATGCCAAAATTTGTTACGGTCCAGGCAAGGCAGCCAATGCTGGCGGAGTAGCCACCAGTCAGCTGGAGATGGCGCAGAATGCCAGTATGCAGCGCTGGAGCTTTAAGACGGTGGATGATCAACTCAAGATCATCATGGCGAATGTGTACACCAATGTGCGCGATACGGCCCAGGAATTCGGCGCGGAGAACAATCTGGTGCTGGGCGCCAATATTGCCGGTTTCCGCAAAGTGGCGGATGCAATGATTGAGCAGGGCGTGGTTTAGTAGCAGGCGTTTTGGCGGTGGGCGTTATTTCAATGGTAGCGGTACTGTAGGTTAAGCTGCATCAAAGCACTGGCTCAACGCTAACCCGTGCCACGCCCCTTTCTTCAAAACCGAGCTCCTGAGCCGCTCTCCTGGTAACATCGATGGTGCTCCTGTGGCGTCTGGCCATGCGATCGTTGACGCTGACGATCACACTCTTGCCATTTTCAAGGTTGGTCACCCTTACCTTGCTACCAAAGGGCAGCCCCCTGTATGCCGCCGTCATCGCTTGCTGGTCAAAAATCTCGCCGCTGGCTGTTGGCTTGCCGTGGAGTATATCGCTGTAGTGCACAGCCATGCCCTCTTCGGCTAGTACTGGTGCTGACGAAATTATCCCTGTGAACACCAGATATAAAATGGCGACTGCCAATTTTTCTTTCATTGTGGATCTCTTTCTGTATTGTGTCCCGAGACCGTGTTAACGCCACCGGTGTTATTCGCCGGTGCAGCACTGTTGATCTCGGGTCGCAAAAGCTCGATTCGAGCGAGGACAATGGAATGATACATCGTAATGGACAAAATCACGTCAATGTGATGTCAGAATTGGTGATTTTTTCAGCTAGAATGTTGCGACGCTTTGTGAGTTGAGTATTCTACTGCCCCTTCCATTGCGGGGGCCGTTTTTCAGCAAAGGCCCTGGGGCCTTCCTGGGCGTCATCGCTGTTGTAGCAGTATTCGGAGGCGTGTCTGGCCGCCTGCAGCGCTGCGGAGCGGCCCATTTCGGTCGACACCATGACCGTCTCGCGCGCGGCTCGCACCGAAAGCGGGGCGCCGTCCAGAATATCGTGGGCCAGCTCTATAGCCGCATCCAGCAGCCGCTCGGGTTTCGCCAGTCGATTGACCAGTCCAATCTCATAGGCGCGCTGAGCGGTGATGGCTTTGCCGGTCAGCAGGATTTCCATCATGATCCGCTGCGGAATCATATGAATCAATGGCGCGGCCCAGGGTGAGCTTCTGCCTACCTTGACCTCGGTGACCGCGAACTTTGCACGGGTGCTGGCAACGCACAAATCACAGGCTTGCGCGATCATCCAGCCGCCAGCAAAGGCGACCCCGTTGACGGCCGCGATGGTGGGCTTGGAGAGTTCAATCGTATCGTAGGGTAGGGGGAACATGTCGCGAGGCGGAACTTTCATACCGGTTTCAACCATCTCTTTAAGATCGCCGCCAGCACAAAAAGCCTTTTCTCCTGCGCCGGTCAAAATGGCCACGCGCAGTTCGGGGGTGTGCTCAAATCGCTCCCATGCCGCGAACAGTCCCTCGCGAATCTCACTGCTCAGGGCATTGCGAGTGTCCGGTCGATTTAATGTAATGATCGCGATGCCGTCGTCGCGGGCATCGAACAGAACTGCGTCAGTCATGGGTATCCTCGCCAGTGATGCTTTTAGTATTGGGGTAACTATACCTAGTTGCATGGCTTGTTGACCAATGTGAAGAACCGTTGAATCGTCGTTCAGTCGCAATCTGGTTGTCGCTTTTCTGACGACAGGTAAACCCATTATGGGTACTCACCTATTTGTTCTGCCGAAACGAATCAGTGAGATTCACAAAACGTTCCCGTCGCACCACGCAATACGCTAAGCACTCGACTTTCCGGTGACGCCATGGCGTCGGTTTGGACATTCATCCCGGGCATTAACAAAGTAGCGCCCTTTAGGCATATTTTATGCAGTGGTAAAGCAGGGCTTTACGATGAAGCGTCCATAATCGAAGTGGGTGAGATATGTTTGATATCGATTGGTTTGTGGTGATGATGCACCTGGCAACGATGGGGCTGGCCTATCTACTTGCGATACCGATTGCGTGGAATAGAGAAGTTGAGGAGCGCTCTGCCGGACTGAGAACTTTTCCGATCGTGTCTGTCTCAGCATGTGCTATTTCGTTGCTGGGCATTGATGTGCTGCAAGACGCCGATGCGAGCGCACGCGTCATTCAGGGTATTATCGCCGGCATTGGATTTATCGGAGGCGGCTCGATACTGAAGAGCTCCGAAGGCGTTACCGGCACCGCTACTGCGGCCAGTATTCTGGCGGTTGGTGCCATTGGTATGGCCGTCGCCTGGCACCGGCTGGAGATCGCTATCGGGATCAGTATCCTCACTTTCGCTACGCTCACACTGGTCGGTCGCTGGAAGCCAAACCCCTAGTTGTCCTCACCATGCGTGATAGGACCCGCTATTTCAGCTGAGCACCAACGGTGCGTCCCCGGTCCCGATAGAGCTTATGTCCTCTTTTTGTAACTAGTTCCTTCTCGATTGTCAGATTTTCAATTGTTTCGGGCGAAACGCTTGTGAAGTATTCGCCCACTCGGCGAAAGCCAGTGGTAACGCGCGAAAATTGCTGTTGGCATGATACTGGCATTAGTAGCCTCATTATCCGAGCGACCCACTTCGTCCAGACAGAGCAGATACCGCATGAGCAAAGGAATCAGAATTATCCTGGAACTACTCGTTGTGTTGATTTTGATGATAGGTTTTTCTGTGGCGTGGTTCGATTGGAACAAGCTGCATGACACGATTGTTGACGCTGTCAATGACCGCACAGGGCGAACCGTTGAGATACACGGTGACATCGATGTCAGGCTATCGATGACGCCAGTGATCACCATTGACGGTATTGTGCTGAGTAATGCCGAGTGGGCAAGCGCTGACGAGATGCTGCGCCTCAAACGACTGCGCGTGTCGATTCGACTTTGGGAATTGTTGCGCGGTCGCGTGGTATTGCCGCTGCTCGAGCTTGAGCAGCCGATACTGAATTTGGAGAAAAACAGCGAGGGGGACGTCAATTGGCAGTTTGATCCGGGGTTGATAGCCGAGGCCGCTGTTCCGGAGACTCGGAGCGAGTTTCCGGTTATCGGGAAATTACAGATCCGGGAGGGTCTTATGCACTACCAGGATGCCACCAGTGCGTTGGATTTTGAAGGCGAGATCACCACTGTCGCAGGGCATGGAGGAGATGTAGATGACGCCATTGAGCTCACTGCTTCAGGTCGCCTGCAGGAACGCCCTTTCAAGCTTGAGTTACGTGCCGGTTCGCTATTGGATTTGCGCGATGAGGATCAACTGTATCCGGTACAACTGACGTTGTCAGTCGCCGATACGAAGATCGCAATCGATGGCACCATTGATCGACCACTTCAGCTGCGCGGTCTGGATCTGACGGTCAACGCGCAAGGCCCCGACTTGTCACGGCTGTATGAACTCACGGGTGCGATTCTGCCCGGCACGCCGCCTTACAAAATTAGCGGCCAACTTGTGCATAGGGACGATCTCTGGCAGATAGAATCCTTGCACGGTGAGATTGGTGACAGTGATATCGCCGGCGATTTTGCATTGGACACCGGCAGTGAACGATATCGTATCAGCGCGAATCTTCACTCAGAGCGGCTCGACTTTGACGATCTGGGCCCTCTGATTGGTGCACCGCCGAGCACCGGGCCCGGCGAAACCATTTCCGAGGAGCAGCAAGCCGTAGCAAAAAAAATGCGGCGTAAGGGCAAGGTCATTCCAGATGAGGCCTTTAACCTCGACAGGCTACGCGATGCGGATGCCGACGTTCGTTTTAGTGCTCGCGAGGTGCTCGCGCCCAACATACCCCTGGAGGGTTTGGATTTTGAGCTGACCTTGCAGGATGGCGTGATGACTATTGAGCCCCTGCACCTTGCGATTGCGGGCGGGGCGATAGCCGGATCGGTCATTCTTGATGCCACTCAGAAGGAAATTAACTGGCAGTATGATCTGGCGCTGGATGCGCTGAAAATTGGCAAGCTGGCAGATGTCGCGGGAGCAGAGGATATTGCCGGCGGTACGTTGGACGGCAGCATTGTTATGCATAGCAGGGGTAACTCCATGCACGATACAGCCGCCAATGGTGATGGCAGGATCGAACTGAATATCTCAGGAGGCAGGCTGAGTAGTCTGCTCATTGAAATCATTGGTCTCGATGTGGCCGAATCGTTGGGCTGGTTGCTGACTGACGCTGATCACAGTATCCCGTTTCGCTGTGCAGCAGGTGTGCTGATATTGAAGGACGGAATGGTAGAAACTGAATACCTGATCGTCGATACCGCAGACACCCGGATCGACGCTGAGTTGTCGGCCAATCTGGAAGATGAAAGCTATGCGCTGACGCTCCACCCGAGCCCCAAAGATGCCAGTCCGTTTAGCGTCCGGGCTCCCCTGCATGTGGATGGCAGCTTCAAAGAGGCCAATGTCAGGCCCGATGTTACCAGCCTTGGTCTGCGGGCCACAGCGGCCATCGCGTTGGGCACCCTGGCAACACCGGCCGCCGCGTTGCTGGCGTTCATTGAGCCGGGTCCGGGACAAGATGCAGACTGCCGCAAGTTCTCGCAATCCCAACTACGGTAAAACGCAAATGTGGTCACAGACAATGCTACTTGTTCATCTTCGAACACTGGTATCGCCCGCAACCAGGCGGGGGAGTGCTGCCAGCGCCATAACACTCGCTGTGATTGCTATCGTGTTGTTGAGGCAAGCCCCGGCGCAGGCAGAGATCAATACGCTGGGTGTGACGGATCAGCTTATCGCAGTGCAAGCGGACAAAGATTCGGATTCGCTGATACAGGCACGGATACAAAGTATTTTTTCCAGAATTCGATCACTCGAAAATATCGAGATTGTGGTGGCAGACGGTATTGTTGAGTTGCAGGGCGAGGTGGCCAGCGATGCCGCCGCAGAGCAGGCAATTAACATTGTGAGCCGCGTGGAGGGCGTGATTGCAGTTGAAGATTTGGCCGAACGCACGCTCGATCTAAAAGAGAGTATTACGCCGATACGCGATTCGGTAAGGGAGACAAGCAAACGCTGGGCCCGAGCCCTGCCACTTGCCGTTGCAGCGCTTATCATCTTTCTGCTGGTGTCGTTTATCGGCCACCTGATAGCCAATCGCAGTTCCGTGTGGAACAGGCTAACCCGTAATCCGTTCCTCGCGCAGATCATCTCACAGGCGATACGCGTCGCGGGCATTTTGCTCGGGATTCTACTCGCTCTGAATCTGTTGGGTGCTACCGCCTTGATGGGAACAATTCTCGGCAGTGCGGGTGTCGTCGGTCTGGCTATCAGCTTTGGCGTAAAGGACACTATTGAAAATTATATTGCCAGTATTATGCTGAGTGTCCGACAGCCTTTTCGGGCCGAAGATCATGTGGTAATAAATGATCTGGAAGGCATTGTGGTTCGTCTGACCTCCAGGTCGACAATAATCATGACGCTTGATGGCAATCATCTGCGTATTCCCAATGGCATTGTGTACAGCTCACCGATTCTGAACTATACGCGAAACCCGCAGCGCCGATTCGACTTTGTTTTGGGTGTTGATGCAGAAGATGACCCTGCAGACGCGATGAGTGTTGGGATCAAAGTAATACAGGAACTGGATTGGGTGTTGGATGAGCCCGCACCGTACGCCATCATCGAGACAGTAGGCGACTCCAATATTCTCATCAAATTTATGGGTTGGATCGATCAGCGCGATGCGGATTTTGGCAAGTCGCGAAGTCTGTCAATACGCGCCGCCAAGAATGCGCTTGAGGAAAAGGGCTTTACGCTGCCCGAACCGATCTACCGTCTCCGCTTCGATAACGCCCCGCAGTCGGTGGACGGTTATTTTCCTGACAGAGGGGTGACAACCGGGCAAGCCTCATCCGCAGCAAGCCAGAAGCCCGTTACACGCAATACGGATGAAACCGATACAGCGGATGTAACACCAGAAACGCATGTTTCAGACAGGGTACGGGATGAGAGAATCGAGACAGGAGAGCAGGATCTTCTGGATGACAATCGACCCATAGAGTAGTCCGTACATAACACGTGGATAAAGGCCTGCAAAGCCACTGATCAAGAGGTGTCTGATATCATGAGGGATTACAGCGAATCAGGCGACCCGTAATCGGATCCTGTCCTCCCGGATCATCAGCCCCAGTTGCGCTACCTCTGTGGCTTGAATTTTTGTGAAATCAGATAATCCAGACTCAGTTTTCCAGCGCCGGTGAAGAGCAGTGGCACAAACATCGCCAGATACAACACCGGGAGTTTGTAGTTTCCAAAGCCTTTGTCTGTAATCGCATAGCCCTGGAACAGCTCTGCGAAAGTGCCCCACTGCGCAGGCCAATGCACTGCAGCTGTTGCGACAATTGTCAGGACGATCAGCGAGGCGCTGAAGAAGCGGGTGCCGAGGCCCACCAGTATGGCTACGGCCCCGATCAGCTCGGCGTAGGTTGCCATCGCCCAACTGATGTCTGGGGAAATTACATTGAAGGGAAATGGGAAATCATCCTGAATATGAACGAACCAGTTGCTGCCGTTAAACTTCATCAGTCCGGCTTCAAAAAACTCCCAGGCCAGAATAATTCGTAACCCCAGAGGCGCGACGTAGGCGCCAATTGCATCAAGCATTTCAGTAATACGCGTCCACATGATAGTGAATTGCATACCTTTATCCCCATGAAAATATGTTTTTCTTAATGCTCGCCAGCGTACTGGCGAGAGTTCGCTGGCGAGCCCAGTTCATTGTCAGGCAGCGTTTTTGTCGGCACCACACTTGCCTTCACCACATTTACCTTCATGAGAAGATTTGTCATCGCTCGCACTGTCGCCGGATGAGCTCTTTTCAGCGCCGCATTTGCCCTCGCCACATTTTCCTTCCGCGGATGATTTTGTGTCACCGCATTTGCCTTCACCGCATTTTCCCTCATTCGTTTTTTCGGCGGAGGCGAGTTGGTAGCCGCTCTCCAACTGAACAGCGGAAAAAGGATTTTCGGCGGCACTGAGACCCGGGGCGATGGACGCCGCGAGAAATCCTAAACAGAGCGTGGCGGCCAAGGGCTTGAATGTCTTGTTTGTCATGTCGGTCTTCTCTCATCGGTTGTTGGTCAGGAATCACGATTGAGGATTGTTTGTTCCGCATCGTGTGACCCTTAGAGTGCGGACAGGGCCAATTTGTTACACGCGCGGACACTTTTGCTGACCAAAACGAAATAATATTGCTAAATATCAGAGAGTTATGCAGAATTTTTTTCTCGTTCTCCTTCTTGTATGCGTCATACTACTAACACATTTTCAGCGTATTTGGAGTAACTGTGTCGGTATCTGCAAACCATGAGGATTGGATGCGCCGCGCGCTGGCGCTGGCGGACCGTGCCGCCAATGAGGGCGAGGTGCCCGTGGGTGCTGTGGTGGTGCGCGATGGCGTATTGCTGGGCGAGGGCTGGAACCAGGTGATTGCCACGCAGGATCCCAGCGGGCATGCCGAGATTGTTGCGCTGCGCGATGCCGCGCGGGTAGAGGGGAATTACCGGCTGCCGGGCGCGACGCTCTATGTGACACTGGAGCCCTGCACGATGTGTGCTGGAGCGATGGTGCATGCGCGGATAGAAACTCTGGTGTTTGCTGCGAAGGAGCCGCGAGCGGGCGTGGTTTGTAGTGTATGCCAGTTGCTGGATGAACCCTGGTTCAACCACCGTGTGAACTGGCAGGGCGGTGTGCTGGCAGAGGAGTCGAGCACACGCTTGAAAGATTTTTTTCAGGCGCGGCGTTAATTGCCATTGCCGCCTAAAGTGCTTGCAACTCCATGTTGCGGAGGGGCGCTGGCAGATAGTCATCGCCGCGCAGCGGCGGCAGCGGTTGGATCTCGGGGATTTCCTGCCAGGCCAGCACGCTGTAGTAGTGGCGAATATTCTGTACGAGGGTGACGGCCTCTCTGCCTCTGGCGTAGCCGTAGCGGGTATTTTTGTAGTACTGGGTCTGCTGCAGTAGCGGCAGCCGCTCCATCACATCCTGCCACAGATGGGGGTTTCCGCCCTGGCGTTCAGTGAGTATTCTGGCATCCTCGAGGTGGGCCAGTCCGATATTGTAGGCGGACAGCGCCATCCAGGTTCGATCTGGCTCCTGGATTTTTTTAGGCAGGCGCCGCCTGAGGTTCTTCAGGTAGCGCGCGCCCCCGCGCAGGCTCTGCACGACATCCAGGCGGTTATCCACGCCCAGTTCCCTGGCGGTGGCTTTGGTCAACATCATCATACCGCGTACACCGGTAGGCGACGTGGCTTGGGGGTCCCAGTGGGATTCCTGATAGGCGATGGCTGCCAGCAGGTGCCAGTCCATCTGGTACTCGTTGGCGATTTTCTTGATCAGCGATTCATACGTGGGCAGGGTGTCCGCCACATTCTGCGAAAACTCAAACGCATTCATGCGCGTGACACCATCAGTGTGCCCGAAGTGTTGGTCGCGCAGCCGCGTCAGCGTCCCGTCGTTCTGCAGGCCCAGTATAAAGTCGTCGATAAACGCCAGAAGCCTCGTGTTATCGATCCCGGGGGGCAGATACCAGACCATATCCTGCTCCCGACCCAGATCGAAAGCCACCCGCTGGCGCGGGTAGAGTGATTGCTGGACAGCAAATTCGTTGGAGTCGATGATGGCCAACTCGGCTTGATCGCCCCTGAGCTGTTCCAGTAATTGTGTGGTGTCGGCCTCGTCGACTTCCTCCCACTGCAGTTCGGGGGTTTCACTGTGCTGCAGTGCCTTTAGCATCTCGACGTGGCTAGAGCCCGCCAGCACAGCGATTTTCATTCCGGCGAGGTCGGCGACGCTGCGCGGCCGAAAATTGCCTGTCACATAAATGACCTGGGGCGTCAGCTTGTAGTAGGGGGTAGAGTGCGGATATCTGGCCGCGCGTTCCTCTGTCAGGGTGAGGCCAGCCGCCGCAATATTCGCATTCTGGCGATCCAGTTTGTTAAATAGATCGGGCAGGTTGTAGACCGTTTCCATTTTCAGGTCGACGTGCAGGGCCTCTGCCAGCAGTACAGCGAGAGCGTACTCAAACCCGGTTGGGCCGCTATTGTCCAGGTAGTACGTAGTGGGGCTGTTGCGGCTTACCACCACCAGTTCCCCTCGCTCCCGGATCTCGGCGAGGGAGTCCTGTCGCTCACAGCCCCCTAGCAGGGTTAGCAGCGCTGTGACAATGAACAACGTATGGCGTCTCATGGGTACTATTCTAGCTGTGCGCGGCAAACGGACACAGTTAAAAATAGTATGGCAATTTGGGCGCGATTTACGGTAACGGTGAGCGGTCAAATACAGTACAATGCCGCCACCCCTGAAATACCTCCTACTGGAGCTCTTCACAGCATGTTATCTCTGCGCGGCGGCGCCGCTCTGTCTGAATTTCGCCTGGAAAAATTGGCGCAAAAAATCGACTCCATCCATTCCGACATCCGATTGCTGCACACTGAATACGTTCACTTTGCCCAGTTGCATCGACCGCTTGGCACAGAGCGTCAGGCGATACTTGCCAGTCTGCTGGCCTATGGCCCGCGATTGAGCACGGGTCATGCGGACGCTCTGGCAGACGCCACCCTGTTGTTGGTGGTGCCGCGACCGGGCACGATTTCTCCGTGGTCCAGCAAGGCGACTGATATTGCGCATAACTGTGGGCTTGAGGAAGTCGAACGGCTGGAACGCGGCATAGCGTGGTATGTGCAATTGCCCGCGAATCTGGATGACACCGCCCGCAGGGAGTTTGACGGCCTGATTCACGACCGTATGACAGAGACCATTCTGCCCTCATTAGAGGGGGCAGAAGCACTATTTGTGCACGCTGCGCCGCAAGCGCTAATGAGTGTCAAACTATTGGAGGGCGGGCGGCAAGCGTTGGTGGACGCGGATCGTAACCTGGGCCTCGCCCTGGCCGCTGATGAAATTGACTACCTGATGGAGAGCTTTACCGCGCTTGGGCGCAACCCTAACGATGTTGAACTGATGATGTTTGCCCAGGCCAACTCCGAACATTGTCGTCACAAAATCTTTAACGCGGATTGGACCATCGATGGCCAGCCGCAGACTCACTCCCTGTTCAAAATGATTCGCAACACCAACGAATGCGGTGGCGAAAATGTGCTCTCGGCGTATTCCGATAACGCGGCAGTCGTCGCCGGACCCGTCGCGGGGCGGTTTTATCCCGATTCTCAGACCGGTGAATACGGCTTCTCCCAGGAAAATATCCACTTGTTGATGAAAGTGGAAACGCACAACCATCCCACTGCCATCGCGCCTTATTCGGGTGCGGGCACGGGTGCAGGTGGGGAAATTCGAGACGAGGGCGCCGTGGGGCGAGGTTCCAAGCCGAAAGTGGGCCTGACGGGTTTTTCTGTGTCGAACCTGAATATTCCCGGCTATGGTCAACCCTGGGAGCGCGCATACGGCAAACCTGATCGCATCGTAAGCGCCCTCGATATCATGACCGAGGGGCCTATCGGCGCCGCGGCATTCAATAATGAGTTTGGCCGGCCCAATCTGTGCGGATATTTTCGCAGCTTTGAGCAGGAGGCACCGGGTGTGGATGGCCCCGGTGTGCGTGGCTACCACAAACCGATCATGCTCGCCGGTGGCTATGGCAATGTCCGTGCTGAGCATGTGGAAAAAGGGGAATATCGCCCTGGCGCCAAACTGATCGCCCTGGGTGGCCCGGCGATGCTGATTGGGCTAGGTGGGGGTGCTGCATCCTCGATGGCGAGCGGGCAGAGTCATGCGGATCTTGATTTTGCGTCTGTGCAGCGACAGAACCCGGAGATGGAGCGGCGCTGCCAGGAAGTGATAGATCAGTGCTGGCAGATGGGCGAGGCTAATCCCATCGCGTTTATCCACGATGTGGGCGCTGGCGGCCTGTCCAATGCGTTTCCTGAACTGGTCAAGGACGGCGGCCGGGGCGGGCGTTTTGAATTGCGCAATGTGCCCAATGATGAACCGGGTATGTCGCCGCTCGAGATCTGGTGTAATGAGTCGCAGGAACGCTACGTGATGGCGGTGGAGCCGGAAAATCTGGCTCGCTTTGAGGCCATTTGCCTGCGCGAGCGCTGCCCCTTTGCGGTGGTCGGGGAAGCGACAGAGGCAATGCACCTGCAATTGACGGATAGCCATTTTGGCAATTCACCGGTGGACATACCCATGACGGTGCTGTTTGGCAAGCCGCCGCGTATGAGTCGGGAGATCCGTCGGCAATCTGTGCCACACGCGCCGCTGCAGCTGGAGCTATCAGTTGAAGACGCTCTGCAGCGGGTGTTACAAGTGCCCAGCGTGGCCAGCAAGAGCTTCCTGATAACGATTGGCGACCGCTCGGTAACAGGAATGGTCACTCGCGATCAGATGGTAGGGCCGTGGCAGATACCGGTAGCAGATTGCGCGGTAACCACTGTTTCTTATGATTCTTATGCTGGCGAAGCCATGGCGATCGGCGAGCGGACGCCGCTGGCCCTGATTGATGGCCCCGCGTCCGGGCGTATGGCCGTTGCCGAGGCGATCACCAATATCGCCGCCACCGCGATTGGCGACATCCGCAATATCAAGTTGTCTGCCAACTGGATGTGTGCCGCCGGCTACGGGGTCGAAGACGAGGCTTTGTATGACACGGTGCGGGCGGTAGGCATGGAGTTTTGCCCGGCGCTGGGCATTACCATCCCCGTGGGCAAAGATTCCATGTCCATGCGAACCACCTGGCCAGAAGGGGATGTGGAAAAATCGGTCACCGCGCCGATGTCGCTCATTGTCTCGGCCTTTACACCGGTGCTGGATGTCCGCCTGACAGTTACCCCGCAATTGCAGCCTGACGCCGACGCTGTGCTGGTGTTGTTGGACCTGGGGCGCGGTGCCAGTCGGTTGGGGGGCTCTGCGCTCGCTCAGGCCTGTGGCCAGATCGGCAATGTGGTACCGGACATCGATGACGTGATCGACCTCAAGAACTTTTATACCCTGGTACAGGAGTTGCTGGGCGCCGGGCAACTTCTGGCTTACCACGATCGCTCTGATGGCGGTCTGCTGGTAACGCTACTGGAGATGGCGTTCGCCGGTCGCTGCGGTTTGCAGCTTGAAGTGTCTTCGTTGGCTGGCACTGCGTTGGAGAAGTTGTTCAATGAGGAGGCGGGCGCTGTTCTGCAGGTCGCCAGCTCGCAGCTGGAAGTCCTGCGCGCGCGGGCCGAGGAACTGGGTCTGGGCAATTGCCTGCACCACATAGGGCAGGCAGTCAGTGGCGATGTCGTCAGTGTGATGGATGGCGGGCAGACCCTGCTCAGCCACAATCGGGCGAGTCTGCAACAGTTGTGGTCACGCACCAGCTATGAAATCCAGTCGCTGCGGGACAACCCGGAGTGCGCGCGGGAAGAGTACCAGCGCCATACCGCAGATGATCCGGGGCTGTCTGCGGCCCTGAGCTTTGATGTCGCCGAGGATATCTGTGCGCCCTATATCGGCACAGGCGCGCGACCCCGGGTGGCCGTCCTGCGCGAGCAGGGCGTCAATGGCCATGTGGAGATGGCGGCCGCCTTCCACCGCGCAGGCTTTACTCCGGTTGATGTGCATATGAGTGATTTACTCAGTGGCCGTACCGATCTCGCGCAATTTCGCGGTCTGGTGGCCTGTGGCGGATTCTCTTATGGCGATGTACTGGGCGCCGGAGAGGGCTGGGCCAAGAGCATTCTGTTTAATGAGACGATGCGCGAGCGTTTCAGCACGTATTTTGAGCGCGACGATACCTTTACCCTGGGTGTCTGCAATGGCTGCCAAATGATCTCAGCGCTGAAGGGGTTGATCCCTGGCGCCGCGCATTGGCCGCGCTTTGTGCGCAATCGATCAGAGCAGTTTGAGGCCAGGCTGGCTCTGGTCAGGGTGGAACCCAGTCCCTCAATTCTGTTATCGGATATGGCCGGTTCACACTTGCCTATTGTGGTCGCACACGGCGAGGGGCGCGCAGAATTTGCCGACGGAGCGGCGCAAACCGCGTGTGATACCAGTGGTACGGTGGCCCTGCGCTATATCGAGAACTCGCTGTCGGTGGCTGAACAGTATCCCGCCAATCCCAACGGTTCGCCTGTGGGTATCACTGGCCTGACCAGTGAGGACGGGCGAGCCACCATCATGATGCCCCACCCGGAGCGGGTTTATCGCACAATTCAGAACTCCTGGGCACCGCCACAGTGGGGTGAGGACGGGGGTTGGTTGCGGCTGTTTCGCAATGCCAGGGTCTGGCTGGGGTGAACTACCCTGAAACACCCCTTGTGACTGCTGCCTGTTAATTTATAATGACGCACTTTTCGCCCGGGGCATTTTTTGTGCCCCTTTCCTGTTTTCCAGTTAGAGCGACACTATGCTGAACAAGTACCCACTGTGGAAATACCTCCTCGTGTTGTTTGTGATTCTGCTCGGCCTGTTTTACGCCGCGCCCAATCTCTACGCACCGGATCCCGCGCTGCAGATTACCGGCGAGAGCAGTGCTCAGCAGATCGATGAAAAGACCTGGCAGAAGGCGCTAACCGCGCTGGAGAAAGCCGGCATTGATCATTTTGGCGAAGTCATAAATCCCGATGGGCGCAATGCGCTGCTGCGCTTGACCGACGCCGATCAGCAACTGAAAGCACAGGCCACGGTTGCACGCGCACTCGGTGACGGCTATATCGTAGCCCTCAACCTCGCCCCTACCACGCCAGATTGGCTCAGCACCTACGGCGCACAACCGATGAAACTGGGACTGGATCTCAGCGGCGGAGTGCACTTCAAGCTGGAAGTGGATGTGGATGCTGCGGTGGAACGGCGTATGGAAACCTATTTAAATGCCACGAAACGGGCGCTGCGGGAACAAAAGATCCGCGGCTACGTCTCACTCGATAAGCAAGGAACGATTGAAGCGCAGTTTAAAACCGAGGCCTTGCGCGAGCAGGCGCGGGATCTGATTGCCGATGAGAGCCCTGGATTGACGCTCGAACGCGTGGAGGCGGGGGATAGCTGGAATCTGGTGGCGACCCTGTCAGAGCCGGCGCGCGACGAGATCGCCGAATACTCGGTCAGCCAGAACCTGACGACGCTGCGCAATCGGGTGAACGAACTGGGTGTGTCAGAGCCGCTGGTGCAGCGCCAGGGCAAGAGCCGTATCGTGGTAGAGCTGCCCGGTATCCAAGACACCGCCGAGGCGAAGCGGATTTTGGGCAAGGTGGCCAACCTCGAGTTCAGACTGGTGGCCAATATGGACGCGGCCCCCTCGGATAAACAAAGTTTCGATTACCGCAGTGCCGACCGCGCGGGCGCCAGCGAGTGGTTGGAGCGTGACGTTATTATTACCGGTGAACGCGTCTCCGGTGCGCAGGCGAGTTTCGATCAGAATGGGCAGCCCAATGTGCAAATCAGCCTGGACAACGAGGGTGGCACCCTGATGTCCCGCGCTACCCGGCACAATATCAAGCGGCGCATGGGCGTGTTGTTCATCGAGCGCAAGTACCGCACCCGCTATGAGATGGGTGAAGATGGCCAGGAAGTCGTGGTGAAAATCCCCTACGACGAGAAAAAACTACTAACGGCTCCTGTCATCCAGTCTGCACTGGGCGCGCAGTTTCAGATCACTGGTCTGGACAACCCGCTGGAGTCATCGGAACTGGCCCTGATGCTGCGTGCTGGCGCGCTCGCGGCACCGATTTCGTTCGTCGAGGAGCGCACTGTCGGGCCCTCTCTGGGGGCTGAGAATATCCGCATGGGTCTGCAATCGGTCTATTATGGCCTCGCCCTGGTGATTTTGTTCATGATGCTGTACTACCGGGTCTTCGGTGTAGCTGCTGTCATTGCGTTGAGTTTCAACCTGGTGTTACTGGTAGCGGTGATGTCCTTGCTAGGGGCCACGCTGACGCTGCCGGGTATCGCTGGCATTGTGTTGACGGTGGGTATGGCGGTGGACGCCAATGTGTTGATCTTTGCGCGGATACGCGAGGAACTGGGCAACGGTCTATCGCCGCAAATGGCGATACATTCCGGCTTCGAGCGCGCGTTTACCACGATTATGGACTCCAACCTCACCACGTTGATTGTTGCTGTTATTCTCTACGCCGTGGGTACCGGGCCAATCAAGGGGTTCGCGGTAACCTTGTCGGTAGGGATCCTGACCTCTATGTTCACCGCCATTCTGGGTACCCGGGCACTGATTAATCTGGTTTATGGTGGTCGTCGCGTGAAGAAACTGTCCATCGGGGGGCGTCAGTCATGAAAGTGATTAATTTTATGGGTCAGCGCAAGCTGGCGATAGTGTTCTCGCTCGTGCTGCTGGCAATTTCCATTGCTTCGCTGGCAACCCGACAGCTCAACTGGGGTCTGGATTTCACCGGCGGTACGCTGGTGGAGGTTCACTACAGTGCCAGTGCCGATCTCACTGCTATTCGCAGCACCCTGGAAACCAGGGGTTTTGGCGGCGCGACGGTAGTCAGTTTCGGCAGTGATCGCGATGTCATGATCCGTCTGCCGCAGGGCTATTCGGATGAGCGGGGCGCTGAATTATTGGGCATACTGCAGGAGGGCTTTGTCGCGATTGAGCCAGGCGGGACCGTGGAGTTGCGCCGTTCGGAGTTTGTCGGGCCGCAAGTCGGGGACGAACTGCGCGAGCAGGGTGGCCTGGCCATGCTGCTGGCGCTAGGACTGGTAACACTCTATGTCGCCTTCCGCTTCCAATTGAAATTTGCCCTGGGCTCTGTCGCCGCCCTGGTTCATGACGTGATCATCACACTGGGCTTTTTCTCGGTGACGGGGATGGAATTCGATTTGACGGTGCTGGCGGCGCTAATGGCGGTGATTGGTTACTCCCTGAACGACACGATTGTTGTGTTTGACCGGATCCGGGAAAACTTTCGCAAAATTCGCCGTGCAGACCCGGTCGAAGTATTGAATATATCCATTACAGAGACCCTGGACCGTACGCTGGTGACTTCCGGGACTACCTTACTGGTGGTTATCGCACTGGCACTGTTTGGTGGTGAAATGATTTTTGGATTCGCGATCACCCTGATTGTGGGGATCACGATAGGCACCTATTCTTCGATTTACGTAGCCTCTGCTGCAGCGCTGATGCTGGGGGTGACCAAAGAAGATCTGATGCTCCCCGTCAAAGAAGGCGTCGAGCAGGACGACCTCACGCCCTAATTCACTCTCCAGCTTTACTTTCCAGGACATACCCATGGAACCGATGATCAATATAGCGTTGCGAGCCGCCCGCAAGGCTGGTGAAAATATAGTGCGGGCATCGGACGAGTTGCACCGTTTTGAAGTCAAAGCAAAAGGCGTCAACAACTTTGTCACCGAGGTTGATATCAACGCTGAGCGGGAGATTATCTATCACTTGCAGAAAGCGTACCCCGATCACGCTATTCTGGGTGAAGAGAGTGGCCTGATTGGCAGCGCCGATGCGGAGTACCGCTGGATCATTGATCCACTGGATGGCACCACCAACTTTGTTCGCGGTATTCCCCATTTTGCGGTCTCGATCGCCTGCATGTACCGGGGCCGGATAGAGCACGCCGTCATTGTGGATCCAGTGCGACGGGAGGAGTTCACTGCCTCTCGTGGGCGCGGTGCCCAACTTAATGGCCACCGCATCCGTGTCAGTGATCTGGCTAACCTGGATGGCGCCCTGCTGGGAACCGGTATCCCGTTCAAGGCGCATTGTGACGACAAATTGGAGGCCTACACTAAATCTCTGGAACAGCTGGCTTCGCAGTGCGCCGGTATTCGTCGCGCGGGCGCGGCGTCACTGGATCTGGCGTATGTGGCCGCAGGCCGTCTCGATGCCTTTTGGGAGATCGGTCTGGCGCAATGGGATATGGCCGCAGGCGTGTTGTTGGTGCGCGAGGCGGGTGGTCTGGTGTCGGACATCGATGCGTCAGACAACTATCTGGAGTCGGGCAATATCGTAT
Source organism: Halioglobus sp. (assembly GCA_037969215.1). Classification (GTDB taxonomy): domain Bacteria; phylum Pseudomonadota; class Gammaproteobacteria; order Pseudomonadales; family Halieaceae; genus Marimicrobium. The sequence goes on along the minus strand of JBBKWY010000013.1, from coordinate 83,877 downwards.
GCGGTAATCCCAAGTGCTTTAAGGCCGTCTTACAGGTGGTCAAGCCCCTGTTGGGCTGAGCCCGGCCCCCGGACAGCACTGAAGCAGCCATGAATCCTGATAATATTCGCGTAGTACTGGTACACACCAGCCATCCAGGCAATATTGGTGGTGTCGCGCGGGCGATGAAGAATATGGGCTTGCGGCGCCTCTACCTGGTCGCTCCCCGCGACTATCCCAACGAGCAGGCCGTGTGGCGCGCCGCTTCTGCCGGCGATGTTCTGGAATCTGCGATTGTTGTGCCGACGTTAAATGACGCGATCAGTGATTGTCAGTTTGTCGTGGGCACCAGTGCCCGTGAGCGGCGCATTCCCTGGCCGCTGATGGATGCCCGGCAATGCGCCCAGCGCATGGCTGTGGCATCGGGACAGGAGCAGGTGGCAGTGCTGTTTGGCCGCGAAGATCGCGGCCTTACCAACGAAGAGCTGAAGGTCTGTAACCTGCACCTCAATATACCGACGGACGAGGCTTACAGCTCACTCAATCTGGCCATGGCAGTGCAAATAGTTGCATACGAGTTGCGTATGCTGCAAATCGCTACTGATCTGCCGGGCAGCGCGCCGGATCAGTGGGATGAGCCCTTCGCATCGCAAGAAAACATGGAGCGTTTTTATACCCACCTTGAAGAGACCTTGGTCGATATTGAGTTTCTCGATCCGGCAGCGCCGCGCCAGTTGATGTCTCGCCTGCGGCGTTTATACAGCCGGGTGCGGCTGGACGAGATGGAACTGAATATTCTGCGCGGAGTCCTCACCGAGACCCAAAAGTGGGTTCAACGCGGGCTCGGCAGGAAAAGCTAGCCGCGCTATACCCGACAAAAATAGTCGGGTATATAGTTGACCAATTTAGTGGGGTATTGCATACTTCTCCCCAATTGACGTGGGAGAAGAGTGATGCGACTGACAACGAAAGGCAGGTATGCGGTGACCGCTATGCTGGATCTCGCGCTGAACGGCGTTGATCGTCCTGTGAGTCTGGCCGATATTTCGGGTCGTCAGGATATCTCCTTGTCTTACTTAGAGCAGCTTTTCGCCAAACTGCGCCGCAACAGCCTTGTCAGCAGTGTGCGCGGCCCCGGCGGCGGATACCGTCTCAGTCGCAGTGGCGATGAAATTTATGTCGCGCAGATTATCGACGCGGTCAACGAGGCTGTCGATGCCACAGGTTGTGGCGGCACTGCTGACTGCCAACAGGGTGAGGTGTGCCTGACACACCACTTGTGGTGTGACCTCAGCGATCAAATTCATGGTTTCCTCAGCGGCATTAGCCTGGCTAACCTGGTGGAGCGAAGGGAAGTTCAAAGTGTTTCAGCGCGTCAGGCTGCGCGAAGCTCGCAGGGTGCAACACTGTCCCTGACCGAGTTATAACCGGGCGGCGAGCGCAATATTACGGAGCAAAAGCGGTATGCAAAAACCTATTTACTTTGACTATCTGGCGACCACGCCGTGCGATCCTCGCGTGGTGGAAAAGATGGTCCACTGCCTGTCCATAGAGGGCAACTTTGGCAATCCGGCATCACGTTCACACCTTTACGGCTGGAAGGCGGAAGAAGCGGTTGAGAACGGTCGTCGTCAAATCGCGGACCTGATTCATGCCGATCCCAGAGAGATTGTCTGGACCTCGGGTGCGACAGAGTCAGATAACTTGGCAATCAAGGGAGTGGCCCACTTCTACGTCAAAAAGGGCAAGCATATTGTCACGTCCAAAATCGAGCACAAAGCAGTGCTGGATACCTGTCGCCAATTAGAGCGCGAAGGCTACGAAGTGACGTACCTGGATCCAAGCCCGGAGGGGCTGGTCAGTCCGGAAGTGGTGGCGAATGCCCTGCGCGAGGACACCATCCTGGTGAGTATCATGCATGCCAATAACGAGATTGGCACCGTGAATGATATCGCAGGCATCGGCGAAGTGACTCGCAAGGCTGGCGTGCTCTTTCATGTGGATGCCGCTCAGAGTGCCGGCAAAATTGAAATTGATATGGAGAAGATGAAAGTTGATCTGCTGTCCATGTCAGGCCACAAAATGTACGGGCCCAAAGGCATCGGTGCGCTGTACGTGCGGCGTAAGCCAAGGGTGCGGCTGGAAGCGCAAATGCATGGCGGTGGCCACGAACGCGGTATGCGATCAGGTACTTTGGCGACCCACCAAATAGTCGGTATGGGCGAGGCTGCGCAAATAGCGCGTGAGGGAATGGCCGAGGAAGCAATACAATTGCAGGCCCTGCGGAAACGTTTCTGGGACGCCATTAGCGATATCGAAGAAGTACATATTAATGGTGATGATGTGCATCGCCTGCCGGGTGCGCTGAACGTCAGTATCGCATTCGTGGAAGGTGAATCACTGATCATGTCACTCAAGGATCTGGCGGTCTCCAGTGGCTCGGCCTGCACCTCTGCAAGCCTGGAGCCGTCCTATGTGCTGCGCGCACTGGGGCTGAATGATGAACTGGCGCACAGCTCCCTACGATTCAGTTTCGGCCGGTTCACCACCGATGCCGATGTGGATGCTGCGGTCGCACAATTGCGCACTGCAGTGGATAAATTACGGGAACTGTCCCCTTTGTGGGATATGTACAAGGATGGGGTAGACCTGGATAGCATTGAATGGGCTGCCCACTAATTCCAATTGGAGGAATACGACGATGGCATACAGCGATAAGGTATTAGACCACTACGAAAACCCCCGCAATGTGGGCAAACTCGACGCAGAAGATGAGAACGTGGGCACAGGTATGGTCGGCGCGCCGGCTTGCGGTGATGTCATGCGTTTGCAAATCAAGGTCAACGCCGACGGCATCATCGAGGATGCCAAGTTCAAAACCTACGGCTGTGGCTCGGCAATTGCTTCGAGTTCGCTCCTGACCGAATGGGTCAAGGGCAAGAATCTCGACGAAGCGGAGCAGATCCGCAACACCCAGATCGCCGAAGAACTGGCGCTGCCGCCAGTAAAGATACATTGCTCGGTGCTGGCCGAAGACGCTATTAAAGCAGCGGTCAAGGATCTGCGCGAAAAGAGGAGCCTGGGCTAGCATGGGAGTCAGTCTTTCGCAGTCTGCCGCTAAACATATAGCAGGTCAGTTGGTAACCCGGGGCAAAGGCCTTGGCATCCGTCTGGGGGTCACCACTTCCGGTTGTTCCGGAATGGCGTATGTGCTGGAATTCGTGGATGAAGTACAGCCCGAGGATCAGGTGTTTGAGGATCACGGTGTCAAGGTCATCATCGATCCCAAGAGCATGGTGTATCTGGACGGTACGGAGCTGGATTTCGTGCGCGAGGGCTTGAACGAGGGTTTGCAGTTTCGCAACCCCAATGTCTCAGCCGAGTGTGGCTGTGGGGAGAGTTTCACCGTTTAAGTATGGCGGTGCGACGCTCCCATTATGTCCATTCCTGATTTCCAGCGAAATTACTTTCAGCTGTTTGACCTGCCGGTAGACTTTGCGCTGGATCAAACGCAGCTGAGTGCGCGCTATCGACAATTGCAGCGAGAGTTGCATCCTGATCGCTACGCCGGCGCTTCGGCTCATGAACAGCGTCTGGCCGTTCAGTACTCTTCTTTCATCAACGAAGCCTATGCGACACTGCGCAAACCTCTGCCGCGGGCGCTCTACCTGTTGGAGGTTGCGGGTATGAGTGGTGAAATGATTGCCGGTCAGCCGCTGGATGGCGGATTCCTGATCCAGCAGATGGAGCTGCGGGAGAAGCTTGAGGAAATGGAAGATCTGGTTGATCCGGAGACCGCACTGGATCATCTGGTCACTGAAATTGGCGCGGACGTCGCTATGCTTCACCAACAATTTTCCAGTGCTTACACGGTACAGGACATGACCACGGCAGCCAGCGCCTGTGTCAAAATGCAATATCTGGATAAGCTGCTGCGGGAAGCTGAGCAGCTCGAGTCCAGATTAATAGACTAACAGGATTATCAAGGCCGATCATGGCACTACTTCAAATCGCAGAACCTGGACAATCACCGCTGCCGCATCAGGTAAAACGGGCAGCAGGTATCGATCTTGGCACGACCAATTCGTTGGTTGCTACGGTGCGCGGCGGCCGAGCGGCTGTCCTGCCAGATGAGCACGGAGAGGTGATGTTACCTTCGGTGGTCAACTACAGCGGCGATCGTGCGCCGCTGGTGGGTGCCAGTGCACTGGCGCTGGGCGCGCAGTACCCGGCCGATACTCTGATGTCGGTGAAACGATTTATGGGGCGGGGCAGCGAGGACGCGATGAGTGACGCGCAGCGCTCGCACTACCGTCTTGGTGAGGGCAAAGAAGGGCTGGTGCGCTTTGTGACCAGCGGTGGAGAAGTCAGTCCCGTTGAGGTTTCTGCAGACATTTTGCGTGTGCTGCGACAGCGTGCTGTCGAGACCCTGGGCGGCGAAATAGACGGTGCTGTTATCACGGTTCCGGCTTACTTTGACGAAGCGCAGCGCCAGGCCACCAAGGATGCGGCAACGCTGGCAGGCCTGCGTGTATTGCGTCTGATGAATGAGCCCACCGCCGCGGCAGTAGCCTACGGCCTGGACTCTGCCGAGCAGGGTGTTATTGCGGTCTACGACCTCGGGGGTGGCACCTTCGATATCTCCATTTTGCGTTTGCAACGCGGGGTGTTTGAGGTCCTTGCTACTGGCGGCGATACCGCGCTGGGCGGTGATGATCTGGATGGCGCGCTGGCGGATTGGGTGTTGCAGCAGTCCGGTTCTCCCACTCTGGTCGCGGGTCAGTATCGGCAATTGCAGGCTGCCGCTCGCGCTGCCAAAGAGCGGCTGTCTGATGAACTGGAAGTCGATGTAGATCTGCAAGGTGTACTGCCTGCAGGTGGGACGCTGCGGATAACGCGAGAAATATTTGAAGGTCTTATTCAGCCCTTGGTGAAGCGCACATTGCGCGCCTGTCGCAAGTGCCTGCGGGATGCAGAACTGGACGCGGACATTGATAACATAGTGATGGTGGGCGGCTCCACCCGTGTTCCCCTGGTGCGTGAGGTGGTGGCTGATTTTTTCAAACGCACACCGCTTATCGATATCGATCCCGATCAAGTGGTGGCGATCGGCGCGGCGATACAGGCGGATATCCTTGCGGGCAATCGTCCCGAGGGTGATCTGCTGCTGTTGGATGTTATCCCGCTCTCACTAGGCATAGAAACCATGGGCGGGCTGGTAGAGAAAATTGTGCCACGCAATACTACTATCCCGGTGAGCCGCGCACAGGAATTTACCACTTTTAAGGACGGACAGACGGCGCTGGCGGTGCATATTGTGCAGGGCGAGCGAGAAATGGTCAGTGATTGCCGTTCGCTGGCGCACTTCGAGTTGCGGGGTATCCCGTCCATGGTGGCAGGCGCGGCCCGGATTCGCGTAAGCTTTCAGGTAGATGCAGACGGACTGCTCAATGTGTCGGCCCGTGAGGAAATCACCGGGGCTCAGTCCAGTATCACCGTCAAACCCTCCTTTGGGCTGAGCGACGAAGAGATTTCTGGCATGTTGCAGTCGTCTTTTAGCAACGCTGCCGAAGACAAGTTGGCACGCCAACTGGCAGAGGAGCGGCTGGGCGCGTGGCAGTTACTGGAAGGCTTGAAGTCAGCCCTGAAAGCCGATGGCGAGGCCCTGCTCAGCGCGCAGGAGCACGAGGCGATTGCCGCTCAAATGACAAATTTACAGGCGCTGGTGGAAGGCCAGGATGCGGATGCAATACACACACAGACTGAGCGATTGGGACGCCTGAGTGAAGCCTTTGCATCACGCCGTATGGACAAAAGTATTCGAACAGCGCTCGCGGGCGTATCCCTGGATTCGCTCGACGACGAGGTGACGCAGTGACAAAAATCGTAGTTCTACCCAATGAAAATCTCTGCCCGGACGGGGCTGTGCTGGAGGCTCAACCGGGCGAGAGCATCTGTAGGACGCTGCTGCGCAATCACATTGAGATTGAACATGCGTGTGAACTGTCTTGCGCCTGCACCACCTGCCACGTTTTTGTGCGCGAGGGTTATGATGCACTGGAGCAACCCGATGAACTTGAGGATGATTACCTGGATATGGCATGGGGTCTGGAGCCAGACTCGCGCCTCAGCTGCCAGGCCATCGTCGGCGACACAGATCTGGTGGTAGAGATTCCGCGCTACACCATTAATATGGTATCCGAGCAAAATTGAGCGGGAGATAACTGATGCAGTGGACGGATGTAGGCGATATCGCTATCGAGTTGGTGGAAGCTCACCCGGAAGTTGATCCCCTGACGATCAATTTTGTGGACTTGCGCAACTGGGTAATAGCGCTGCCGGAGTTTGACGACGATCCCAAGCGCTGCGGCGAAAAGATTCTGGAGGCCATTCAGGCCGCCTGGATGGAGGAGCGGGACTAGCCGCTTCGCCTGCTTCCCCGCCCGGAGCCTTATCCCGGTTTCCTCAATGTAGGAATCGCCTTGGGGATGGCACGGTGAGAGGGTTCGGGTGTCGGGTGTGCAATCCGTCAGCGAGTATCGGGGAAGCGGGCGGATTGCACACCCGACACTCGGACCCGCAGCCCGCAGCCTGGCATCTGGAGCCGAATTTTGAGCGAACTGCAGAGCTCGATTCTGATCGCAGCCCGCGGGCCTGATCAGGGATATACACCGGGCAAAGCGCCCACAGCGGTGCCCAATTTCAGGTAAAAACCCCGCTTTTCGTCCCTGATTTGTAAATAGCTGATTTAAAAGAAAAAAAATCTTCAGCGAGACTGTGATTGCAGGTGAAACGGCGGCCTAAAATCCGTATAATTGCGCGCTTCCCAAAGTGAGCCTTTCTGGAGATACCCCATGGCTGTTGAACGTACCCTGTCCATTATCAAACCCGACGCAGTCGGCAAAAACCTTGTTGGCAAAATTTACTCGCGATTTGAGGACAATGGCCTGCAAATCGTGGCCTCCAGAATGCTTCGCCTGAGCGATGCCGTCGCTGGCGGGTTTTATGCCGAACACAAAGAGCGTCCCTTTTTCCCCGCCCTGATTGAATTCATGACGTCGGGACCGGTGGTTGTACAAGTGCTGGAAGGCGAGGGCGCCATTGCCAAAAATCGCGAGCTGATGGGCGCAACCAATCCGTCAGACGCTGCGGCGGGCACGATTCGCGCAGATTTCGCCTCCTCGATCGACGCCAACGCAGTACACGGTTCAGATTCACCGGAATCGGCGGCTCGTGAAATTGCCTATTTCTTTGCCTCCAGCGAAGTCTGCGAGCGCTAGGACGGCGCTCCCCGACATCCCCTGATGACAAACATCGCATCCACAAATACCCCCGAGGTTCAGTTTCGCAAGAAAGTGAACCTGCTGGGCTTGTCGCGCGTGCAGATGGAGCAGTTTTTTCTGGAGTTGGGCGAAAAAAAGTTTCGGGCGCAGCAGGTGTTGAAATGGATACACCACGCCGGTGTCATCCAAATCGAGGAGATGTCCAATCTGGGCAAGGTGCTGCGGGACAAGCTGTTGGAGATCGCGGAGGTTCGCCCCCCTGAAATAGTCAGCCAGCAGGACTCCACCGACGGCACCCGCAAGTGGGCAATTCGAGTCGAGGGTGGGGGCCTGGTTGAAACAGTCTTGATACCCTCAGGTCATCGCGCCACGCTGTGCGTATCGTCCCAGGTAGGCTGCAGTCTGGATTGCAGTTTTTGCTCGACCGGAAAGCAGGGCTTCCAGCGCGACCTGACGGCGGCCGAGATCATCGGCCAGGTGTGGCTGGCGATCAACTCCTATGGCGCTTTTGGGCCTGGCAATCATCGAGTCGTCTCGAATGTGGTGATGATGGGTATGGGTGAGCCGCTGCTGAACTTTGACAACGTGGTTGCGGCGATGGATCTCATGCTGGAGGATCTGGCGTATGGCCTGTCAAAGCGTCGGGTGACCCTCAGTACCTCCGGTGTGGTGCCAGCGCTGGATCGCCTGGCGAAGGTCAGCGAGGTGTCGCTGGCGGTGTCCCTGCACGCGCCGAATGACGAATTGCGCAACCAGCTGGTGCCGATTAACCGCAAGTACCCGATCGCTGTGCTGCTTGAGAGCGCGCGCAACTATATGGCAGCCCAGAGCGATAAAAATCGCGTGGTGACTATCGAGTACACCCTGATCAGGGACGTCAACGATCAGGTGATCCACGCTCACGAACTGGTCGAGCTACTGCGGGACACGCCGTGTAAGATCAATCTTATCCCGTTCAACACGTTTGCACAGTCTGACTATCGCCGGCCCAGCGGTAATGCGGTCTCGCGCTTCTGGCAAGTACTGGTCGATGCAGGATATATTGTGACCATCAGAACCACACGTGGCGACGATATAGACGCCGCATGCGGGCAGCTGGTAGGGCAGGTCGCCGACCGCACCCGTCGCAGCGAACGCTATCGCGCGGCGGACGATGGTCAGATAATTACGGTGGGATAGGTATGTTGTTCGATTTGCAAGCAGGGATGACAAAAACGCTTTCGCCCCTCTTCCTGGTGCTGATATGCGCGTGGCTGGGAGGCTGTGTTACGACCACCGAGGGTGGCTTTACCGAGGATGCCTCGCCAACAAAAGCGCTGGAAAAACGCGTGTCGCTGGCGCGGCAATATATCGGCGAGGGCAATTGGGAGGCCGCCAAACGCAACCTGCAATTAGCTGACCAGATCAATCCCAACAATCCCGAAGTGTACGAGGCGTTTGCGCTGGTTTACCAGAGCACCGGTGAGTACGAGCTGGCGGAGGAGAATTTCAAAAAAGCGATCAGCATCGACAAAAACTTCTCCCGCTGCCGCAACAACTACGCGGCGTTTTTGTACAGTCAGCAGCGCTACCAGGAAGCTGAAGAGCAGTTGGACTATGTCATTAAAGATACGCTCTACTCCGGTCGTCCGAATGCTTTTGTGAATCTCGGTTTGTGCCGCTTGAAGCTGTTTGATACACAGGGTGCCGAAGAGGCCTTTGTGCGCGCCCTCGCAATGGATAGAACCAACCAGATAGCGCTGTTGGAACTCACTCGAATTCGCTACGAGGCACAGGATTATCCCACTGCCAACAAATACTATGACACCTACCGCAGTGTGGTGCGAAAACAGTCAGCGGCGGGCTTGCTGCTGGGCATCCAACTGGCCAAAGCAGATGGCGATCGCAATTCCGAGGGCAGTTATGCGATGGCGCTGCGCAACCTTTACCCTAAATCTGCCGAGTACCAGGCCTATAAACGGACTGTGAAAAAGTGACTGACGACGTTGTACAGCTCGACGCGTTTACCACGCCTGGATCGCTGTTGAAAGCCGCCCGGGAGTCGCGAAAAATGTCTGAAAGAGAGGCGGCCGATAGCCTTAATTTTATGCCTAACTACGTTGCGATCCTTGAGCGTGACGACTACCAGGCATTGCGCAGCCCGCCGTTCGCGCGTGGCTATGTAAGAGCCTACGGCCGACTACTTGGCCTGGACGAGCAGCATCTGATGGCCGTCTTCGATCAGGTCGTCGAAGTGACGCCAGTGCAGTATGAAAAGCGTGAAGTGAGTCGCCCTGTGCAACTACAGCGAACGGGTTTGGGCGTGGTAATCGGTTTGGGTGTGTTGTTGTTGCTGGTGCTGGCACTCTGGTGGTGGGCAGAGGAGGGCGTCAACGGGCAGGCTCCGCCGGCGTTGGGCACAGATGCACAAGTCAGTCTGGATAATTCGCAGCAGTATGCAGGAGGTGGTGAATGAAAATTGAGTCTCCTATCTCAAGGCGTGTTTCGAGGCAAATCTTCGTCGGCAATGTGCCGGTCGGTGGAGATGCGCCTATCAGCGTCCAGAGCATGACGAATACCGATACCTGCAACGTGGCAGCAACGGTGGCGCAGGTAAATGCTATCGCAGACGCCGGTGCGGATATTGTACGGATATCCGTGCCCACCATGGACGCGGCGGAGGCGTTTCGACAGATACGTGCGCAGGTGAGCGTGCCGCTGGTTGCCGATATCCATTTTGATCACAAGATTGCGCTCAAGGTTGCCGAATACGGCGTGGATTGCCTGCGTATCAACCCCGGCAATATTGGCCGTGACGCCAAAGTGCGAGCAGTGATAGACAGCGCGCGGGATAAGGGCATTCCAATCCGAATCGGTGTGAATGCAGGCTCGCTGGGCAAGGATCTGCAACGGAAGTACGGCGAACCGACACCTGAGGCGCTGGTGGAATCGGCCATGCGCCACGTCGATATTCTGGACAAGTTTAACTACCCGGATTTTAAAGTCAGCGTTAAGGCGTCCGGTGTCTTTATGGCGGTGGCGGCCTACCGTTTGCTGGCCACGCAGATTGACCAGCCACTGCATCTGGGCATTACCGAGGCCGGAGGGCTGCGCGGTGGCACGGTTAAATCGGCGGTGGGCCTTGGCATGCTGCTCATGGACGGTATCGGTGATACTCTGCGCGTCTCGTTGGCGGCGGACCCCGTAGAAGAAGTCAAGGTGGGGTTCGATATCCTGAAAAGCCTGCAGTTGCGCGCCAATGGCATCAATTTTATTGCCTGTCCCAGCTGCTCGCGGCAAAACTTTGATGTGGTGGGCACCATGAATATCCTGGAGCAGCGGCTGGAGGATATTCGCACGCCGATGGATGTCGCTGTTATCGGGTGCATCGTGAATGGACCTGGCGAAGCCAGAGAGGCGGATGTGGGGCTCACGGGAGCCACGCCCAATAACCTGATCTACGTCGATGGGGAACCCCATCACAAGGTCAGTAATGAGGGTTTCATCGATCATCTCGAGGAGGTGATCAGAAAGCGTGCCACTGAGCTAGAGCAGGCGCGTATCGAGCTGGAAGAAAAACTGATTGCCAAGTCGTCTACTTGAATGTCTGGCGATATGTACTGGAGCTTAAGTGAGTGAAATAACCGCCATTCGGGGGATGAACGATATCCTGCCGAATGAGACAGCCTGTTGGCAGCTTCTGGAACGCACTGTAGCAGCGGTTGTGGCCAGTTATGGCTATGGCGAGATTCGTCTTCCCGTCGTGGAAAAAACCGCGCTGTTCAAACGTTCGATCGGCGAAGTGACCGATATTGTCGAGAAGGAAATGTACACGTTCGATGATCGCAACGGTGATAGCATGACGCTGCGGCCGGAGGGCACCGCGGGCTGTGTGCGGGCGGCTATCCAGCAGGGGTTACTCAGTACGCCGCAGCGCCTCTGGTATACCGGCCCCATGTTCCGTTATGAGCGCCCACAGAAGGGCCGTCAACGCCAGTTTCACCAGACTGGTGTGGAGTCATTTGGTATTGCCACGCCGGACATGGATGCAGAGCTGATTCTGCTGTGCGCGAGATTGTGGCGCGAGCTGGGGTTGCTTGACAGCATGGAGCTGCAGCTCAACTCCATCGGCAGCGCTGAGGCGCGCAAAGCCTATCGCGCCGCATTGGTTGAATTCCTGCAGGCGCGTGTTGAATTGCTGGACGAGGACAGTCAGCGTCGTTTGCACAGTAACCCGCTGCGTATCCTGGATAGTAAGAACGCCCAGACTCAGGCGATACTGGATGACGGACCGAGTCTGGAGGACTTTCTGGACGAAGAGGCAAAAACTGATTTCGCGCGACTGTGCGAACTGCTGCAAGCGGCCGGTGTGACGTACGTGGTGAATCGTCGTTTGGTCCGCGGCCTGGATTACTACAATAAGACAGTCTTTGAGTGGGTCACGCAGAAGCTGGGCGCGCAGGGTACTGTTTGTGCCGGTGGCCGCTATGATGGACTCGTGGAGCAACTCGGTGGCAAGGCGACGCCGGCGATTGGTTGCGCCATGGGCATGGAGCGTCTGGTGCTGCTTTTGATAGAACAGGGCGAGGCCGCGCTGCCACCGACGGTCGATGTCTATGTGGTCGGCGTGGGTGATGAAGCGCAGTGCATCGCCCTGGCCACGACTGAAAGACTTCGCGAGCAGCAGTCGCAGTTGCGTATCGTGCAGCATGCCGGGGGTGGCAGCTTTAAAAGTCAGATGAAAAAGGCCGACAAAAGTGGCGCCCGGGTTGCGTTGATTTGGGGTGAGGATGAGGTGGCGGCACAAACGGTCACGGTCAAGTCCCTGCGGGCTAGCGACGGCGAACGCGCCACGCAAGTCACCGTGGCGCTACAAGATTTGGAAACCACACTGTGCGCAGCACTTGCGCCCTGAAATAATGTAAGAGGAAGGAACGACGTGGAACAATACGGTACAGAAGATGAGCAGGTCGAAGCGCTGCGTCGCTGGTGGAATGAAAATGGACGGTCCACCGTTGCCATTATCGTCATTGCAGTGGCCGCCGGCTTCGGTTGGCAGGCGTGGCAGGGCCACGATATTCGCCAGCAGGAACAGGCATCTGATCTGTACCTGGCCTTGCTGCGCGCAGTCGACGCGCCCGACTCATTGCAAGGTGCGCAGAGTGTGGAAATAGCGGAACAGCTCAAGAGCGAGTTCGGTAGCAGTCACTATGCACAGTTTGCAGCCCTGCAACTGGCGGCGATGGCCGTAGGCGATGGCGATCTGGTGGAAGCTGAAGCGCAGTTGCGCTGGGTGTTAGGTCAGGCGCCGGCCAGTAGTGACACCGCGCAGGTTGCGCAGCTGCGATTGGCGCGTGTGTTGGCCGCTGCCGGTAAAACGGAGCAGGCACTGGATATTCTGACCAAGACTGACCCGGGGCCCTATGGTGCGTCGTATGCCATCGCACAGGGCGATATCCTGTTGGCAGCAGCGCGTCGCGATGACGCGCGTGAAGCGTACAATCAGGCAATGGTATTGGCTGTTAGCGGTGGGCAGGGGGTAAATCTCCCGGTACTGCAACAGAAGTTGCAAAGCCTCACACCCGTGCCCCCTCGTGCCGACGTGATCGATCCAGTTTCGGTGATAAACGACACAACTGACGTTCCGGAGGAATAAAACCATGCGGCAGATCTACCGGCACGTAATTCTACTTTTTTTGGTATTTAATCTGGCGGCTTGTAGCACGATTTCAGGCTGGTTTGATTCGGATGACGATGAGGCGACCGCGCCGGCTGAACTCACGGATATAACCGAGACAGTGGAGATCGATGAACTGTGGTCGGTCGACGTGGGCAATGGCCAGGGAGACGGTTTTTACCGTTTGCGGCCGGCTATTAGCGGTGAATTGATCTATGTTGCGGCAGCCGATGGTGAGATCGCCGCTGTGAACCGCATTTCTGGTGACACCGTGTGGGAAGAGGATCTGGAAACCCCGCTGTCGGGTGGCATCGGGGTGTATCAGGACGCGCTTTTTGTTGGCAGCAGTGAGGGCTATGTGCTGCGGCTGGACGCCAGTTCCGGAGAGCGCGTGTGGTCTACACCCGTGCGCGGAGAGATTCTCTCAGCCCCACAGGGCAACGGCAAGGTAGTTGTCGCCCAGACCTACGATGGCCGCCTGCAGGGGCTCGACTACGAGACGGGATCGATTCTGTGGACCTATGACAGTAATGTGCCGGTACTGACTATTCGCGGTACGAGCACGCCGATTTTTAACAATGGCAAGGTCTATGCGGGTTTTGCCAACGGCCGGGTACTGGCGTTTGATGCCCAAACTGGCGCGCTGTTGTGGGAGGTTCGCGTGGCGATTTCCCAGGGTCGTTCCGAAATTGAACGCATCGTTGATGTTGACGGCACGATGGAACTGGCTGGCAACGATCTGTACGCCGTCAGCTATCAGGGCAGTGTGGTCGGTATCGATGTGCAAAATGGTCGTAAGGTATGGCAGCAGAAGGCCTCCTCATACTCCGGCGTCTCTCAGGGTTTTAGCAATGTTTACGTCGCCGATGAAGAGGGTGCGGTCACGGCGTATATGCGCAATGGCCAAGGCGTTCGCTGGACCCAGGCCGCGCTCGCCTATCGCGAACTGTCCAGGCCGACGCCAGTAGGCAGTTATGTCGCGGTTGGCGATTTCGAGGGCTACGTGCATCTGTTGTCGCAGGTGGATGGCGATTTTGTTGGACGGGTCAGGGTTGATGATGATGGTGTGCGTGCCGATATGCTCAGTAAAGGCAATGTTCTCTATGTCTACGGCAATGGCGGCGAACTGGCGGCTTACGAGATCACTGCGAAAAAATAATGATTCCCGTAATCGCTCTGGTCGGGCGCCCCAATGTTGGAAAATCCACGCTGTTCAACCAACTGACGCGTAGTCGGGATGCGCTTGTCGCCAATTTCCCGGGTCTGACGAGAGATCGAAAGTACGGCGAGTCCAGAGTCGGCAGTCGTCCCTTCGTCGTCATAGACACCGGCGGCATTACCGGCGAGGAGTTCGGTGTTGATTCACCGATGGCGCAGCAGGCGCTGACGGCGATTGATGAGGCAGACGTTGTCCTGTTTATTGTCGACGCCCGCGAGGGCCTGAATGCGATAGACGAGGCATTGGCCAGCCAGCTGCGACAGCGCAACAAGGCGTTTCACGTGGTGGTCAACAAAATCGATGGCCTCAACGAGGATGTCGCCACCGGTGATTTTTATGCGCTGGGCGTAGATACATTTTTTGCGATTGCTGCCTCCCACGGACGCGGCGTGTCCAGCATGATCGAGCGTATTCTTGCCGCATTTCCTGAGCCCGATGAAGAGTTGGAGCGGGAGCGCTATCCGGACAGTATTCGCGTTGCGATTGTAGGGCGTCCGAATGTCGGAAAATCCACACTGGTGAATCGCCTGTTGGGCGAAGAGCGGGTTGTCGTTTTTGATCAGCCCGGAACAACACGCGACAGTATTTATATCGACTATGAACGCGCCGGACAAAAATACACCCTGATCGATACCGCGGGTGTCAGGCGCCGTAAGAATGTCAGTATGGTGGTAGAGAAGTTTTCCATAGTGAAAACCCTCAAGGCCATTGAAGACGCGCATGTGGTGGTGCTGGTGATGGATGCCCACGAGGGTATCGTGGATCAGGATATGCACCTGATCGGTCATTGCATGGATAAGGGTCGCGCGCTGGTGCTGGCGATCAACAAGTGGGACGGTATCGATTCCGACCAGCGAGACTGGATAAAGAGCGAACTGGACCGCCGTTTACGCTTTGCCGAGTACGCGGATACGCACTATATTTCCGCGCTGCACGGTACCGGCGTCGGTCACCTGTACAAGTCAGTCAACGACGCCTACTCGTCGGCCACGCGCAAACTCAATACCAATGCGCTAACCAAAATCCTGGAAGCGGCGGTGCTCGCCCATCCTCCTCCTCTGGTCCATGGTCGACGCATCAAATTGCGTTACGCCCATGCCGGGGGACAGAACCCACCGCTAATCGTGATTCACGGCAACCAGACAGGCAGTGTGCCCAACAGCTACCAGCGTTATCTGGAAAAAATCTATCGGCGTGAGCTTGAACTGGCCGGCACACCGGTGCGCATCGAGTTCCGCACTAGCGAAAACCCCTTCGCCGTGAAGCGCGATAAATTGACGACGCGTCAGGTGCAGCGCAAGCGCCGTTTGGCGGCAAATGTCGAAAAATCGAATAAGAGTAAAAAGAAGAAGTAAGCTGATGAGTGCGGTCGCGAGCAGGCCAGATCTGGATTCCCGAGAGCACATCGGGTTTTTCGTAGACCGTTTTTACGAGCAATTGCTGGCTGATGAACAGCTGGCCCCGATTTTTGTCGACGTGGCTGAGATCGATCTTTCGGTACACCTGCCCCATATCAAGGATTACTGGTGCAAGCTGTTGTTAGGGGAGAATCAATACCAGCGTCACACCATGGATATTCACCGGCGGCTCAACGCCAAGCGACCATTACACGCTGAGGATTTTCAGCGTTGGCTGGCGTTCTTCAAAGAGACAGTGGACACACATTTCGTCGGCGAGCGCGCCAGCCGTGCAAAGCGAGTCGCGACTACCATAGCGGCGAATATGGAACGCGCAATGCTCCAATAGACGTCATTAGCTAGTTATTACTACTATACGCTATGACAAGCCCTATCAATCTGCTAAAGTTTAGTGATAACAATTTAACCTTACAGTAGGTAGTGCCTATGGAATCTCTGACTGCATACCCCCCTCGTTACATGCGCCTGAGTATATTGGCGCTGTCTCTCGGCGCGACTGTTCCAGCGACGGCGCAAATGCTCGAAGAGGTGGTCGTGACCGCTCAGAAGCGCAGTCAGTCACTGCAGGATGTGCCGATTGCGCTCAGTGCCTTTAATGCGACATTCCTGCAAACCACAGGGGTGCAAAACCTAGGGGGACTGGAGCAATTTACGCCCGGGCTCGATATAGAAAGCCTGTCTGTTACCCAGCCGACCTATAAGATTCGCGGTATTGGCAGCGGTGGTTTGAGCATTGGAACCGATCCCGCAGTAGGTATCTATACCGACGGCATTTATGTCGGTCGCTCTGCCAGTTCCAATGTTGAATTCAGCGATATTGAGCGGGTGGAGGTGTTGAAAGGTCCGCAGGGAACCCTGTTCGGGCGCAACGCTGCCGCAGGCGCGATACAGATTATCACCAAGAAGCCGGTCCAGGAAACGGAAGGATCGGTGCGCACAAGGTTTGGCAACTACGACAAAATGCTGGGTGAAGCGATTTTCAACACGCCCATTATAGACGATGAACTTGCCGCTCGATTCAACGTGATTGCGAGTAGCCGGGATGGGTATATCGACAATGCGCTGAGTGGCAATGACCTCGGCGACGAAAATTACCATGCGGGGCGCGCCAGTTTTCTGTGGACGCCACAGAGTGAGACTTCGGTGCGATTGTCTTTCGATTACAATCGCCTGGATCAGGATCCGCCGGTCGCTATCGGTCTGAACCCCGACCTCAGCCCAACGGGTACACCGGGTGGGCAGATCGGTGACGTGGACGTCTTTGGCAAGGTTGCCAATGATGTGATCAAGGGCGAAGAAAAGCGTAAGTTGTATGCCTACAGCCTGGAGATGGACCATGAGTTCGATAGTGTCACCATGACGTATATCGCCTCCTACCGTCATTTCGATTCCAATGCGCGGCAGGATGAAGATGGTCTCGGCTCACTCGATTACCAGCCGCCGATAGAGTATCTCTATCTTGATACCAATAACATTGAGCACAACAGCCAGTTTTACTCTGAGTTGCGCTTTGCCGGGGAGACCGATTCGCTGACCTGGGTTGGTGGTGTGAGTTTTTATGATGAGAACGGCAAGCAAAGTGCTGAGGTGACTTCAAATGTCGGTTCTTTGGTCCGGAACGCGTTCAGCGACCCGGTCACCGGTACGTTTGCCACGCCAGACGACGCGGCATGTCGGGCCGCGAGCGCCGCGGTACTGGGGGGTACGCCCTTTCCCTGTAGCCAATTTGATACAGAGACGATGAACAATGAAGCCAAAACAAAAAGCTATGCGGCTTTTGGCGATGTGACGTGGCAAATCAATGACTACGTCAGCCTGACCGGTGGCGCTCGCCTGACCTATGATGATAAAAAGTTTGGCTGGTATAACCCTCCTAATTCTCTGACTGGAGATTCTGCTCAGGATGTTATTTTTCCCGTGGATTCCGGTGAGTCCGAATTGGCTAAAATGGGCTGGTATGAGCAGAAGGGTTCCTGGGACAATTTTGATCCGCGCGTAGTGTTAAATGTCTATCCAACGGAGGGCGTGATGCTCTGGGCATCCTACGCCAATGGCTATACCGCAGGCGGATTCAATTCACTGCAGGTGGGTTCTGAGTTTGATCCTGAAGAAGTAGACAACTATGAAATTGGGGTCAAGTCAGAGTTCCTGGACAACACCGTCCGTGTGAATGCCTCGGTATACCACTTCATCTACTCGGATAAACAAGACATCATTCAGATCGATACTGGCGGTGCGGTGCGTCAATTTGCCACTTCAACAGGCGATGCAGAAGGTACTGGCTTTGAATCCGAGTTTCTCTGGCTGCCTCTGGAGAACTTGCAACTGGCGATGAATTACGGATATCTGGACGCGCAGTGGACAGATCGCGAGTTAGAGGGTTACTACAATGGCTGTGGCGTGGCGCGTACCTCTGGAAACCTGGACGGCGAGCAGTTGGACGGTCCCAAACAGCGTGTATCGCTGAGTGCTGATTACGACCTGCAGCTTGGCGACAACGGCACGATTCTGTTTCATGCGGATTACAGCCTGACGTCAAAGCAGGAGCGCAATCCGGCGAGTAGCGATTATTGTGACAATTACGAGTCTAAAGAAGATGACTTTCACCTGACCAATGCGCGTATCGCCTGGGAGGATACCTCGGCAGCCTGGCAGGTGGCTTTGTGGGCCGAGAATGTCTTTGATACCGAATATGTGGTGGTTTACAACGGGATAACGTCCGATCTGGGTTCGCCCTATGTACGGCGCAACTTTCCTCGTATGTATGGTTTAGAAGTTATTTACAGTTGGTGAATGCCATCGGCGTAGTACCCGTCAGGCTGATCTGACGGGCTCATGAAACAGGGTGGGGCTGACGCATATCCACCAAGCAGAAACAGGCCGATGTCTGAGGTTGAGTATCGGCTTGATCTGAATTTCTGAGAGAACCTCGCGCAATTCGTTAGAAAGAGTAGCGCATGTCGACACCGTATGTGAGCGGGTCTTCGATGCTAGTCTTGTAAACGCCCAGGTTCGCAGCGGCGAAGCCGCCCGGGTTTTGCGCGATTTCATTGTCCTGCAGGTTTTTTCCCCAAATAGCGACTTCAAAATTCTCGGCTTCGTTGGTCCAGGCGATACGGGCGCTAAGTATCTCCTTGTCCTGAAAATACCACTCGCCTGTGGTGTAAATCGGTGAGTTGGTGTCGCTGGGGTCCTCCGAGGCTATAAACACATAGTCCAGATGGACCAGTAGAAAACCGACTGGAATTTCGGGGGTCCAATCCAGACGCAGGGTGTAGTCAGTGTTGGTGCTATCGTGCTCTTTGGTGCCACCCACTTCCTCGCCACCGCTATTGAAATAGCGCTGTGGCGTTTTCACCGAACTGCGCACAGTCGTCAAACCGGAGAACAGCAGATTGTCCAAAGCACGCCATTGCAGCATAATTTCAGCGCCCTCAATATTGACGTCCTGGCTTACCACCGTTGGCGCTGCAGTCGGATCCTGTGCATTACACTCAGCCACCGTGGCGCCCGGGCTGCACGACTTGGTATCCTGAGTATCTTGCTGACCGTTAAGGTCCTGGTAGAACACTGAGGTTTCCACTCGCAGATGATCGTCGAAGAAATCTCCCTTCATACCGAGTTCAGTACTGGTCATTTCCTCTGGATCAAATGGGCCGGCTACGTAGGCGGAAAAGATCTGTCCATCATAGCCGCCGGATTTATAGCCTGTGGCATAGGATGCGTAGACCATGGCTGAATCCATAAACTGCCAGTCGAGCACCAGTCGTCCGGTGACTTTGCTCCAGTCGTTGGAGTCTTCAAATTTGTCGTAGTAGTTTGCCGGGTCTGCCCCTGTTTGTGCCGGGTCGTAGTTGATCCTGGCCGGTGGCACCGGCCAACCTACGATATTGACTGGATATGTTTGCCAGGAGTATGTCTTCTGATCCGCGCTGTAGCGCAGGCCACCCGACAAGCGCCAGGTTTCAGTCAGGTTGTAGGTAACGTCACCAAAAATGCCAAAGTTTTTAAAGTCACCGGTATTGTCCATGGTTTCTCTGAAGTACTGCCCTGCAAGGCTGGGTGGCAGTACCGCCAGTCCCAGCGCATTGGAAAGCCCCAGCCAGAAAGAATCCGGCGCATTGGGGTTGTCGTCCCAAAGGCTGCCGTCCTGGTTTCCAGTCACTACCTCGCTGACAAACTGCATATAGGAATCAGTGAATAGGCCAAGATCCGTGCGCTGGGTGACATCCTCAACGCTGTAGTTCAAGCCGCCCACCGCATTGAATTTGTCATTCACGAAATTGAAGCGTATTTCGCTGTACCAGATATTGGAATCTTCAATATTGTTGGAATCCAGGTAGCGCCTGATATCTGCTGTACCGTCTTCATCCTGCAGGTTGGTGGTATCCCAGTCGCGATAACTCACGATACCGAATACAGACAGTTCATCATTAAAAGCGTGATCACCCTGCAGGGAAGCGCCCCACATGTTGCGATTTTCCTCGCGGTTGCGGACGTCGTTGGCGGCCTTGCTGTTGTAAGGATCCGTGCTGTACGCGTACTTGCTTACACCGATGGAGTACTGCGGATCTTCACTGCGGTCTTCGTAGTCACCCGACAATTGAAGGCTGGTGTCAGGAGACAAATCCCACAGTACAGACATCCTGGCGGCGACAAACCCCTCATCGCGAAGGTCGTCACCGATGCCCACGTTTTCAATAATGCCATCGCGTTGATGAGAAAAGATATTGGCGCGCACGGCTACGTCATCAGTGATGGGTTGGTTAACCATACCCTCCACGTCCAGTAGGCCGTAATTGCCTGCTCGGCTGCGTATGAAACCTTCAAATTCTTGTGCGGGCTTGTTGGGTACGATGTTAATGACCCCGGCCGTAGCGTTGCGACCGAATAGTGTGCCCTGGGGGCCTTTCAGTACTTCTATTCGAGCGATATCGGTAAACGGTATCGAGGTGGCCGCCCTGGGCAAATAGGAGTTGTCGTAAAAGGTGGCGACGGAAGGATCGCCACCGGAGCTGATATTCGGGCTCTTGACACCGCGGATAGAAATGCCTACTTGCGTTGCGCCCCCCGCATCGATTTCAACGCCGGGCATAAAATCGGAGATGTCCTGTATGTTATTGGCACCGGTATTGATCATGTCCTGGGCCGTGAATGCGCTGACGGTAATGGGGACCGTCATTGTATCTTCCTCGCGCTTCTGGGCGGTCACGAGAACTTCTTCTAACTGCAGGGAGTATCCCTTGGGTTTTGCATCCGCAGCAAAAGCCCCGCTGGAGATCATTCCAATCGCACACGGCAGCGCAAGCAATTGCAGATGTCGCGCAGTTTTGCGTTTGGCCTTCGATTTTTTGGACAGCAACATTCGGGTCACCCTGTTGGTTTTGGATTATTATGAGTCTGATAGTGCGGGCGATCATAACCGAAAGGCAATAATATTTATATATGGTAGTTATAGCTAATGTTGCATGATTACCTTACACTCTCGCGACAGGATGGTGTTTGTCGATACCCGTAGAAAGGAAGGATTGAACATGAGAAACATGCTCGCGCTTGTCGTTTCGATAGTTCTCGCACAGGCGTTGAACGTGTCCATGGCCCATGCAAGCGCGGATGCCCCGGCCAAGTACCAAGCCTGCGCTGCCTGCCACGGTGAGACAGGGCAGGGCAGTGTCGAACTGGGTGCCCCGGCATTGGCCGGGCAGGACGCTGCCTATCTGGCGCGTCAGCTGCAGCACTTCAAGGTGGGTATTCGCGGCGCTGACCCTCGGGATATCAAGGGGGCGCAGATGAAAGCCATGGCAGTCCCTTTATCCGACGACGATATCGTGGTCATCACTGAATATTTGGCTGCGCTACCCCTGCCTGAGCAGACTGCGCAGACAACGGGCGATCTGCAGAACGGCAACAATTACTACCACGCCAGTTGCGGCGCCTGTCATGGGGGACAGGCACAGGGAAATCCCGGCTTGAATGCCCCGGCACTGGTCTCGCTGGATGCCAGTTACCTGAAAGCCCAGTTCAAGAATTTTAGTCTGGGCGTGCGTGGCGCACACCCGGAGGATACTTACGGCCGGCAGATGAAAATGATGTCGACCACGCTGCCATCGGATAAGGACCTGGATGACGTGATTGCGTTTATCCAGTCCCTGCCCGCTGCGCAGTAGCTCCTCGATTCCCCATCGTGCGAGCGCTAACGCTAGCGGCATCCGTGCTACTCCTGTGGATTGGGGTTGTCACCGCTGATCCAGCCGTTTTTGTGTTGCGCGACAACTGTCCTCCCAGCTTTGAAAAAACGGAGGCAGGCGTTTGTAAGTTGCTTACCCTGTACGACTTTTACGATTCCGTGCAGGGTGCGGGATTGGGCGGCACACAGACCTCTCTGCCGCCGCACCGCGATGGTTTTACGCCTGCGCAAATCGACCTGGGCCGCTATCTTTTTTTCGATCCGGTGTTGTCGGGCGACGGCACCATTTCCTGCGCCAGTTGCCACAACCCGAACCAGGGATTTTCAGACAGCCTGCCGCGCTCAAAGGGCATTGGTGGCCAGGAAGTGGCCCGCGCTGCACCCACCTTGTGGAACACCGCTTTCCTGAACAAGTTTTTCTGGGATGCACACGCCACAACGCTGGAGGAGCAGGTGGTCGGCCCCATGTTCGCCTCCGATGAGATGGGTAGCTCGCCGGAAAAACTGCTGGCGACCCTCAATGGCATCCCTGTCTACCAGACTCTGTTTCACCAAGCGTTCCCCCAGCGGCAGGGCAAGCGCATACAGCTGGATGAGATCTACCTGTCCCTCGCGGCCTTCCAGACTTCATTGATCTCCCTGAACAGCCGGTATGACCGCTATGCGCATGGCTATCACGCGGCATTGTCTGCGCAGGAAGTGGAGGGGCTGAATATCTTTCGCTCTTTTGTAGCGCGCTGCGCGGAGTGTCATACACCACCCCTGTTCACTAATCAGCAGGTGGCGGTCATAGGCGCACCGGAGCCGGACGGATGGCCGCTGGATGTTGGCGCTGAGCGCACCTATGATGCACCTGAATTGAAAGCCGGATTTAAAGTGCCGACACTGCGCAACATTGTTCAAACAGCGCCCTATATGCACTCGGGTAAATTTGCTAATCTGCACGAGGTCGCCGAATTTTATAATGGTGGTCGCGGCCACGCGGTGCCTGCAACGCTCGACTTGCACCTGCACTGGCATATCACATCGCCGAATCTGACAGATTATGAGTTGGATCGGTTGGTTGATTTTCTGGGCACACTGACTGACGAGAGTTTAATGCCCGAGGTGCCAGAACAGCTGCCCTCTGGACTGGCTCCTGCTGTGGGTGAGCCACACTTACAATCCGCAATATCCAATAAAACATCGGGAGATGCTTCATGAAGATCGGAAGAATTTTGGCAGTAGTCCTGATCGTGGCGGCATTCGCGATCGGGATGGTATTGGGTGAACGCAAGCAGGAGAGCGCAACGCCTGCCGTTGTGGACTCCGGCAGTAGCGGCCCCGCGTACAGCGGCGGGTTTCGCGAAGAGGACAACACGTTCACGTTGAGCGGCAACAGCAAATCCGTGGCCGGGCCGCCGATGACCGATGTGATTGTTGTGGTTCAGGAGGGTGAATCCATTCAGCAAGCGGTTGAAAGCGCCGCGCCCGGCACCACGATACAAGTGATGCCCGGAACCTATAAAGAAACCGTCTTTATCGATAAAGATGGTATTCGCTTGATTGGGATCATCCAGGGTAGTCAGCGCCCGGTGCTGGATGGCGAAGGTGAGCTGAACGATGCCATTCTCTATTCTGGCAACAATATCGTCGTCGAAAACTTTAAGATCACCCGGTACAAAGGCAACGGCATTATGAGCCAGGCCGGCAACAACTGGGAGATACGCAACAACCTCATCGTCGACACCGGCGTCTACGGCATTTTTCCGCAGTTGGGTAAAAATGGCGTGATCGAGCACAATGTGGTGTCGGGCATCGAGGATGCGGCCATCTATGTGGGGATGAGCGACAACGTGCACGTCGCCTATAACGACGTCTACGATAGTGTCGCGGGCATTGAAATCGAAAACAGCCGACACGCTGTTGTCGAATCAAACCGCGTGTACAACAACACCGGCGGTATTCTGGCTTTTATCACTCCCGGTTTGCCCATCAAAACGACCTTCGATGTCATCATCCGCAACAACTTTATTCTCTCCAATAACCACGTCAACTTCGGAGCCCCCGGGTCGACGGTGGCAGGCATCCCCGCCGGCACCGGGATATTGGTGATGGCGGCGGACGATGTGGTGATTGAAGGCAATATCATCAAGGACAACAAAAACGCAGGTATTGTGATAACCGATCACAGCAATGCCGCCAACGTCACCATCGATCCGGAGTCAGACCCCAATTCGGATGGCGTCAAAATTCTGAAAAACACTATGATTAATAATGGTTACGACCCCGTGACTCTGATCAAGGCGTTTATGCTGTCTGAGCTGAAAACAGGCAACCCTGATATTGTCAGTGTCGGCCCCACCAAAAACAGCTGTATTGTCAATCGACAGCAATACGTGACAGTAGGCTTGGGCAGTTTTGGCGATTGTGACTTCACCAATACGGCCAGTATCGGTAACTACTTGTTGCCGCCGGTGCCGCCCCGTGAAATCAAACCGGAAGACAAAGGTAAGATCGCGTATCTGGGTGTCTGCGCAGGGTGCCATACCTATACTGGCCGGATGATAGGGCCGCCGGTGCAGATCATTCAGGCCTTGTATATGGATAACCCACAGGGCATTGCCGACTTTATTGCCAATCCGACCAAGAAGCGCGACGACTATCCGGAGATGCCGCCGCAGAACTATCTGGATGCAGAGACCCGGTTGGCGGTAGCGAAATATATGCTCGAGGTTAAAAAGTAGACGCCGTTTAAGCACACCCTGAATGCCGTCTCGTCCGAGACGGCATTGCCACGATCACCTCAAGTTCAGTTCAGTCGAATCTGTGAAATCTGCGCCTGGTAACCCGGCGATCGGGCTGCGATTGCGGTGGTATTTCAATTCACCCTGTGAATAGTAAAAATCCTCCCTATTAATTTCTATTATATGCAAAGGGTCACTACACTAGCCGCAACTTGATCTGAGGGGGCTTTTGCGCTGCGGTGCAGTCCCTCGTTCATTTGATACTATCGCAACAGAACACCAGAGGAACTACCATGTCCACATTTCAAGACGACATCGCTGAATTGGCCAAGCTGCGGGAGAGCAACGGCAGCCCTTGGGATCACATTAAACCGGAGTCTGCTGCGCGCATGCGTCTGCAGAACCGTTTCCGAACGGGCCTGGATATCGCCAGATACACCGCGGCGATCATGCGCAAGGATATGGCAGATTACGACGCGAACAGCAGTCAGTACACCCAGTCGTTGGGCTGCTGGCACGGCTTTATCGGCCAACAGAAGATGATCGCCATCAAGAAGCACTTTGATGACACCAGCAAACGCTACCTGTATCTCTCTGGCTGGATGATTGCCGCACTGCGCTCTGAGTTTGGCCCGCTGCCGGACCAATCGATGCACGAGAAGACCAGCGTGTCTGGCCTGATCGAAGAACTGTATACCTTTTTGCGCCAGGCAGATGCGCGTGAACTGGGTGACCTGTTTCGCGCTCTGGATGCTGCGCGCGAGTCGGGTGACACAGCGCAAGAGAAGGCTGTGCAGGGCAAGATCGATAACTACCAGACGCACGTTGTCCCCATTATTGCCGACATCGATGCCGGCTTTGGTAATGCCGAGGCAACTTATCTGCTGGCGAAGCAGATGATTGAAGCGGGCGCCTGTGCGATTCAGATCGAGAACCAGGTGTCTGACGAGAAGCAGTGTGGTCACCAGGACGGTAAAGTGACGGTTCCGCATGAAGACTTTCTCGCCAAGATTCGCGCGGTACGTTATGCGTTCCTGGAGTTGGGCGTTGACGACGGTGTGATCGTTGCGCGTACCGACTCACTGGGTGCTGGCCTGACCAAGCAAATCGCGGTAACTCACACTCCGGGCGACCTGGGTGACCAGTACAACAGCTTCCTCGATATGGAAGAACTGGATGTTGCAGATATGAGCCACGGTGACGTGATCATCAAGTACCACGATCAACTGATGCGTCCCAAGCGACTGCCGTCAAACCTGTACCAGTTCCGCAAAGGTACCGGGGAAGATCGCTGCGTACTGGACTCCATTACATCGCTGCAGCACGGTGCTGACTTGTTGTGGATCGAGACTGAAAAGCCGCACATTGGCCAGATCGCAGGTATGGTAAACCGTATCCGCGAGGTGATTCCCAATGCCAAGCTGGTCTACAACAACTCACCGTCCTTTAACTGGACCCTGAACTTCCGCCAGCAGATCTTTGATACCTGGAGTGAAGCGGGTAAAGATGTTTCTGCTTACAAGCGTGCCGAGTTGATGAGCGTTGACTATGACGCGACAGAACTGGCTGTTGAAGCTGACGAGAAGATTCGCACCTTCCAGGCTGACTCTGCGCGTGAAGCGGGTATCTTCCACCACCTGATCACTCTGCCTACTTACCACACAGCGGCGTTGTCTACCGACAACCTCGCCAAGGAGTACTTCGGCGAGCAGGGCATGCTGGGTTATGTGAAGGGCGTTCAGCGCAAGGAAATTCGTGAGGGCATCGCCTGCGTCAAGCACCAGAATATGGCTGGTTCTGACCTCGGTGACGACCACAAGGAATACTTTGCTGGTGAAGCGGCATTGAAAGCCGGTGGTAAAGACAACACCATGAACCAGTTTGGCTAAGCTATTCGTAGCACGGCTATTCTGGAAGAAGGGCGGGTTTATCCCCGCCCTTTTTTTTTGGCTGTGAGGTCTTGGGACTATTCCGAGGTTGCTGGCCGCTGGAGGGCTTAGTACGAATATTTTTTAGAGGTAGGAATCTCTCTGAAATCGAATGTGGTACCTTTTGCTGGGCTGCAAGCGAGAACAATAGAGTCAGGAGTACGTGTATGCGTTGGGATGATATCGATAAACAGGTGTGCTCCGTAGCCCGCGCATTGTCCGTGGTGGGCGAGCGTTGGACCATGCTGATCCTGCGCGATGCATTTTTGGGAACACGGCGCTTCGATCAATTCCAAAGCAATCTGGGGATTACCCGCCACCGGCTGGCAGAGCGTTTAGGGAAACTGGTGGAGCAGGGCGTGTTGGTGAAAGTGCCTTACCACGATCGCCCGGTGCGCTACGAATATCGCCTGACGCGCAAGGGACTGGGGCTCTACCCCGTATTGATGAGCCTTTCCCGCTGGGGGGATGAATGGATGGATGGCGGCAATGGTGCGCCGCTGGAATATGTGCATCAGGCCTGTGGTGAAAAAACCCGGCCTACGCTCACTTGCAGCGAATGCGGTGAACCTCTCCGACCGGAGGGGGTTCGACCGCAATTGGGTCCCGCGCTGTGCGAGCATCAACACGCGACTGAGCCGACGCCGCTGAAGGATATACCTGCGCTATTGCGCGGAAACCTGTAACGGCTTCGGTGGCAGTGCCGTTATTTCGCGGCCGCCAACGCCTGCTCAATATCCGCGAGTATGTCGTCGATGTGCTCAATCCCGACCGACAGGCGCACCATGTCTTCACTTACGCCCGCTGATGCCAGCTCCTCTGCGTTGAGTTGGCGGTGGGTGGTGCTGGCCGGATGACAGGCCAGAGATTTGGCGTCGCCAATGTTCACCAGCCGCAGAATCAACTGTAGCGCGTCGATGAAACGCATGCCCGCATCGATGCCCCCTTCAATACCGAAACTCAGAATGCCGGCTGCTTTGCCTTTGCAGAACTTTTTGCTGTTTTCACGGTAGGGGCTGCTGTGCAGGCCAGCATAATTTACCCAGCTTACCTGCGGGTGTTTCTCCAGGTACTTGGCTACTTTTTTCGCATTCTTGCAGTGCTGTTTCATGCGCAAGCTGAGCGTCTCAAGGCCTTGCATGATGAGAAAGGCGCTGTGCGGTGACAGCGCGGCACCGGTATTGCGCAGTGGTACCACACGGCAGCGACCAATATAGGCCGCCGGGCCCATGGCCTCGGTGTATACCACGCCATGATAGGACGGGTCGGGTGTACTCATGATGGGGAAGCGATCACTGTGCGCAGACCAGTCAAACTTGCCTGAGTCCACAATGGCACCACCAATCGTGGTGCCGTGGCCACCGATGTACTTGGTCAGTGAGTGCACGGCGATATCTGCGCCGTAGTCAAACACGCGACACAGTATGGGCGTGGCGACGGTGTTGTCGACAATCAGCGGCACCCCGGCGGCGTGAGCAATATCGGCCCAGCGCTGGATATCCACTATATTGCCAGCCGGATTGCCGATGGATTCACAAAAGAGCGCTTTGGTATTCTCGTCGATCAGCGCAGCAACCTTGTCGAAGTCATCCGCAGTAGCAAAGCGCGTTTCGATGCCCTGTCTCGGAAAAGTATGTGCGAACAGATTGTAGGTGCCGCCATACAGCTGGGTAGTGCTGACGATATTACTGCCCACTTCGGCGATAGCTTCAATGGCATAGCGTATCGCAGCCATGCCGGAACCTACTGCAAGTGCGCCCACGCCACCCTCTAACTCCGCCAAACGTTGCTCGAGCACCGCGTTGGTGGGATTCATGATACGGCTGTAGATGTTGCCGGGCACGACGAGATTGAACAGATCGGCACCGTGTTGGCTGTCGTTGAAGGTAAACGATGTCGTCTGGTAAATCGGTGTGGTTGCCGCGTTGGTAGTGGGGTCGCCTGTGAAGCCTGCATGCAGGGCGATAGTTTCTGGTTTCATGGTTCTGTCCTGTTTTACCGTGGAATCGGAAGCGCAGCACAGAGCTTAACAAAGACGTGGTGTCTGGCAAGCCATTTGACAATCTTAGGGCAAGTCACTACAGTTTGCGGCCGAGTCAGGTGCCCGGTGTAGCGGCTGTTTTGAGCGTTGCCCGCAGGCTAAATGGGAAGTGTGGAACTGTTGTTGCAGTTACCACCGCTGCCCCCGCAACGGTAATTAGTCGCGTGAACAACGTGCTAGAGCCCGATACCAGCCTGACATAAGCGGCAAAGAAGCGGAGGGCTTCGGCAAAGGTTGTCCAGCCAGGTTACGCTGCGTTCCTTTTCTTTCTCTCTCCTGATACTGCCCACTCATATTCAGATCCGTCTTCACGTGCGGGTAAGTGCCCAAGAGCGACGTTTCAGTGACAGAGCCATATTCCGCCCAAACCCTGATGGTTCAGGGCACTACATCCGATGCCGGAAAGAGTATCCTCGTGGCCGGCTTGTGCCGGGTGCTTGCCCGCAAAAACTGTAAGGTTGCGCCCTTCAAACCGCAGAATATGTCGCTGAACAGTGCCGTAACATCTGATGGCGGAGAAATCGGCCGCGCCCAGGCATTGCAGGCGCTGGCGTGCAAGCTGCTACCCCATACCGATATGAATCCCGTATTGTTGAAACCGTCCAGCGACACTGGCGCACAGGTCATTATTCATGGCAAGGCGGTGTCCGAACTGGATGCCAGGGCATTTCACGATTACAAACTGGTGGCTATGGGCGCGGTATTGGAATCCCATGCCAGATTGTGTCAGCAGTACGACTATATCGTTGTCGAGGGCGCGGGCAGTCCGGCGGAAATCAACTTGCGCACCAACGATATTGCCAATATGGGGTTCGCCGAGAAAGTGGACTGCCCCGTTATTATCGTCGCCGATATCGACCGCGGGGGCGTCTTCGCGCATCTGGTCGGTACGCTTCAACTGCTGTCGGAATCAGAGCAGGCGAGAGTGATCGGTTTTGTGATCAATAAATTTCGCGGGGATATCGGTCTGTTGCAACCCGGTATTGACTGGCTTGAAGACTATACGGGGAAGCCTGTGCTGGGCGTACTGCCCTATCTGCACGGCCTGCACCTGGATGCCGAGGATGCCATCACCACCGCGCAGGTTCCGATGGCAACTGAAAACCAACTGCGGGTGATTGTTCCGGTTTTTTCACGGATCAGTAATCACACGGATTTTGATGCGCTGCGACTGCACCCACAGATTGATTTACAGTTTGTCGGGCCAGGACAGATACCTCCCGAGGCTGATTTGATCATCCTGCCCGGCAGTAAAAATGTGCGCATGGATCTACAATGGTTGAAGGATAATCATTGGCCCGTAGCTATTTCACGGCACCTGCGCTATGGCGGCAAAGTGATCGGTATCTGCGGCGGGTTCCAGATGCTGGGGCAAAGTATTGATGACCCAGAGGGAATAGAGGGGCCAGCAGGTTCGTCACAGGGTTTGGGGTTATTGGAGATGTCCACGGTGTTGCGAGCGGACAAGCAATTGCAACAGGTCAGTGGCACGCTTGCGGTCAACGCGGCAGCCATAGACGGCTATGAAATTCATTGTGGTATATCCACAGGCGCGGCACTGGAACATTGCGCTGTCACGTTGTCTGATGGCCGGCGCGATGGCGCTCTCTCCGCAGACGATCAGATTCTGGGCACTTACCTGCACGGTCTGTTTGACAACCCGCAGGCGCGGGACGAACTGCTGCGCTGGGCGGGATTAACGCCGTCGTTTGCGCCGAGTATGTCTGATATTCGAGAGCAGCAACTGGAGCGTCTGGCGGATATGTTGGAGCTGGAACTGGATTGCACCGCCTTGTTTCCAGGTATGGTTTGATGATGCTTCTTTTGATCTTGGTGCCACACTGCCGCTTCACTTCGGGGATGCGAATGTGAATGCGAACAACACCATTAAAGCGTTGACCTTGATGTCCGGTGTGCAGCTGTCACGTTCCGATGAGCTTGTTCAGATCAAATTTTCACAGCCATACAGGACGTTGAGCTCAGCCGTACTGAATGGCGGCTACTGTCATGCCAGTGATTTTCTCAATGTGCAGGTCGCCAGGCACAGTCCGCAGGCGGAGGATCCTGAGATCACGCTGCAGCGTCTGAGCGATCGACTGCAGTGCTCGGGGACGACCGTTGCGATGATGACCGCCGCTTCGCTGGATTCGCTGCGGGTAGAGAGCTGCAGTATTGGTGATGAGGTGCTGGCTGTCGCAGTCACTACCGGTCTGCAGAATGCACGTTGTGCCGGCGATCCCGCAGAGTACCGCTCGCTGGATGTCGTGCCATCAGAGCGGGGGACAATTAACCTGGCAATTGTGACGAGTGTTCAAGTCGTAGATGCGGCGCTGGTCGAGATGGTGGCGATTGCCACTGAAGCGAAAACTGCCGTGCTGCATGAACTGTGTGTTAAAAGTCCCGTGTCGGGGCGGTTGGCGACGGGCACGGGGACGGACTCGGTCGCGGTTTTTTCCGGCCACGGGTCTGGACGTGCACGTTTCGCCGGTAAACACACGCTGCTGGGAGAGAAACTGGCTCTTCTGGTAATGGCCGCTATTCGCAGCTCCGTCGAGTATGACCGGGAACCTTCCGCTTGAGACACATGGCGCCTACACGGTTGCTTAAGATACTGGGCTGGTCGCTGCTGCCCCTCATGCTGATTGCATTGATGATGGGGCCGGTGATGATTTCGCCAGCCAGTCTACTGCGTGCCGTGCTGGAATTGTTTGGCTGGGCAGGTAGTGAAGGGGTGAATTCGCAGGACGGTTTGATCCTGTTTTCCATACGGTTTCCCCGCGTTTTGTTGGCGGGACTGGTGGGCGTTTGCCTCTCGGTTTGTGGCACAGCGATGCAGGGGCTCTTTCGCAACCCCTTGGCTGACCCCTCATTGATCGGTGTCTCCAGCGGGGCCTCTGCAGGGGCCAGTCTGATGATTGTTATGGGTGGCGGGGCACTGTTGCAAGGGGGGCAATTCGCGGGTTTATCGGTGGTGGCACTCGGCGCTTTTGTCGGCGGATTTGTCGCGGTCATTCTGGTGTATCGGTTGGCCACCTCTGCT
Source organism: Halioglobus sp. (assembly GCA_037969215.1). Lineage (GTDB taxonomy): Bacteria > Pseudomonadota > Gammaproteobacteria > Pseudomonadales > Halieaceae > Marimicrobium. Next base: position 52,400 of record JBBKWY010000013.1, on the reverse strand, counting down.
ACCGGCACTTCCGTGGCCACCATGCTGTTGGCGGGTATTGCCATCAGCGCACTCGCGGGTGCTCTCAACAGCTTGCTGTCATTTGTTGCAGATGACGAGATGTTGCGGCGTATCAGCCTGTGGCAGATGGGCAGTCTGGATGCGGCCAACTGGCCCAGAGTATGGATAGCTGCTGGCGCCGTGATGATCGTGATGATGTTGCTGCCGCGCGAGGGCGCGGCGTTGAACGCCTTTCTGTTGGGTGAGTCCGAGGCCCGGCACCTGGGCATCGCGGTGGACGCCGTCAAGCGTCGGCTTATCCTGATGACGGCTATGGCCATTGGTATTTCGGTGGCAGTGGCGGGAACCATTTCGTTTGTCGGACTTATCGTTCCGCATATTATTCGTTTGTTGATAGGCCCCGATCACCGCTATCTGATACCGGCATCGGCGCTGGCCGGTGCGATGCTCCTGATCGTGGCTGACGCGATCGCGCGCGTGGTTGTCGCGCCGGCGGAATTGCCCGCCGGTATACTGACAGCGCTGCTGGGCACGCCTTTTTTCCTTTCCCTGCTCGCGCAAAAACGTACGGTAGAGGAGCGCTAGCAATGTCACTCTCAGCGACGAACGTTTCATTGACGCTGTCGAATACGCCGCTGTTAAGTGGGATCAATCTCGATGTGCTGCCAGGGAAAATAACGACAGTACTGGGGCCAAATGGCGCCGGGAAAACCAGTCTGTTACGTGTGCTGGTGGGTGAGTTATCGCCCGATACGGGTAGTGTCGACTTGAATAACCAGCCCCTGAAAGACTGGTCTCCGATGCAGCGTGCAGGGACGCTGGCAGTGCTGCCGCAGCACTCGCTACTCAATTTTCCTTTCACCGCGGCTGAGGTAGTGATGCTGGGCCGTACGCCTCACGACACCGGAATCGCACACGACAGGGAGATTGTGGATCAGGCGTTGAAGTCGGTCGACGGCGACTATCTTGCGAATCGTTTCTATACGCAACTTTCCGGTGGAGAAAAACAACGTGTTCATCTGGCGCGGGTGCTCGCTCAGATATGGGAGCCGTCTGCGGTGGGTGAACGCTTTCTGGTATTGGACGAACCGACCTCTTCCTTCGATCTGTCCCACCAGAAGCTCACCCTGGAAGTCGTGCGCAGCCTGGCGGATAAAGGTGTTGGGGTACTGATGGTGATTCATGATCTGAACCTGGCCGCGCGCTGCTCGGATCACATGTTTTTGATGCAGTGCGGCAAAATGGTGATTTATGGTACACCGCAGGAGGTGTTGCAGCGCGACATTATTTCGCGCGTGTTTCAGGTGGAAGCAAGCATTGGTGTGAACCCGCTAAGCGGTACACCGTTGGTGATTACTTGAGGGTCTGTGGGCGATGACAGGGTTTTGTGAGTTGGTACTCGGCGGTGCCCGGTCTGGCAAGAGCACGCTGGCAGAGCAGCGCGCAGTGCATAGTGGTCTTGAGCTGGTCTATGTGGCGACTGCGACCGCCGATGATGGTGAAATGAACGAACGCATCGCCCATCACCAGCGCCGTCGTGGCGCTGAGTGGACTCTGGTAGAGGAGCCTGTGGCGCTGGCGGATACCCTGCAACAGTATCAGCACAGTGAGCGTTGTATCGTAGTGGATTGCCTGACGCTGTGGCTGAGCAATTGTCTGCATCAGCAGTGCTGGGAGCGTGAAAAAGCACGACTACTTGAGGTATTGCCACACATAGCGGGGCATATCGTACTGGTGAGCAATGAAACAGGATTGGGTGTTGTGCCCATGGGCGAACTATCGCGCCGGTTTGTTGACGAGGCAGGCTTTCTCCATCAGCAACTGGCGTCGCTGTGCCAACAGGTGACATTGACGGTTGCAGGCCTACCGCTGGCGCTGAAAGCGCCGCAGGGAGAATAATATGGATTGGTGGTTAGAGGTGGCAGCGATTCCCTGGGAGCGCGCCATGACAACTGCGCGCAACAGGCAGCAACAGCTGACCAAGCCCCCCGGTTCACTGGGTGAGCTGGAGAATCTCGCCGTGCAGTTTGCCGGGTGGCAGGATTGTAGCGATCCGCACATCGACAATGTACAGATTCGCATCTTCGCCGGCGATCACGGTGTGGTGGCGGAAGGGGTGTCCGCATTCCCACAGGCGGTGACCGTCCAGATGATTGAAAACTTTGCCAACGGCGGTGCCGCCATCGCAGTACTGGCGCGCCACTGCAACGCTGATTTCTCCGTGATCAATATGGGCACGGCGACGCCGGGGCCGGACATGGCGGGTGTGGTCGATGTGCAGTTGGCACCGGGCACTGCGAATTTTTGTATTGAGCCGGCCATGAGTGAGGCGCAGGTGCGACGCGCACTGGAGTGTGGTGCGGAGCATGCGCCCGCAGCCGGCGATCTGTTTATTGGCGGCGAAATGGGTATCGGCAACACCAGTGCCGCAGCAGCGCTTACCAGCGCTCTACTCGATCTGCCAGCCGCAACGACGGTCGGTCGTGGCACCGGTGTGGATGACAAGGGGCTGGCGCTAAAATGCAATGCGGTGGAGCGCGCGCTCAAACTGCATGTGTCGAGTGCTATCAGCGCGTTCGAAATCCTGCGCTGTCTTGGCGGCTTGGAGATAGCGGCGTTGACCGGCGCCTATATTGCGTGTGCCCAACGCGGTATCCCCGTGCTGGTGGATGGCTATATCTGTACCGCAGCAGCCCTGCTGGCCTGTCGCTTCAATCCCGGCGTACGTGCCTGGATGCTGTTTGCGCATCAATCGGCCGAGCCGGGACACCGGCACCTGTTACACGCGCTGGGCGCCGCGCCACTGCTGGATTTTGGCATGCGTCTGGGGGAGGGCAGTGGTGCCGCTATCGCTGTGCCGCTGCTGCAATCCGCCTGTCGCTTGCACAACGAAATGGCCACCTTTGCGGAGGCAGGTGTCAGTGCGGGTGAGCCCGGCTGATGACAGCGCAGAGAGAGGTTGTCACCACTATCGATCTGCTGCGTCACGGCGCCTGTGAGGGCGGCGAGATCTACCGTGGGCGCACCGATGTCGTACTCAGTAGTGAAGGGTGGCAGCAAATGGAGCAGGCAACCGCCACGCCTGCGAACTGGCAGAGCGTCGTGACCTCGCCGTTACAGCGCTGTCGAACGTTTGCCGAACACTGCGCTAGCCGGTTTCAGATACCCCTGCAGGTGGTCACAGATTTTCGTGAGGTGGACTTTGGTGATTGGGAGGGGCGGCTGTTGAAAGAGGTTTGGCGCAGCGAAGCACAGACGGTGAGTGCGTTCTACGACGATCCCGGCGCGGTCACACCACCGGGCGGCGAACCGACTGTGATGGCTCAGGAGAGAGTCGCCGCAGCCTGGCAAGCGCTAGTGCAACAGTATGCAGGACAACATCTGTTGCTCGTGTGTCACGGTGGTGTGATTCGTTTACTCCTGGGTCATCTATTGAATATGCCGTTGGCGACGATTGCGCGGCTGCATATTCCCTACGCATCCATTTCCCGTATCCAGGTCTATCAGAGTGAGGGGCGTGAATTTCCCGTACTGATGTCGCTTAATGCGAGCTGTGATCCGCTGTGAAGGAATTCCTTTTGAGGCATGTACGGGCATTTTTGTTGGCAGTGCAATTTCTGACGACGCTGCCGACACCCGGGCACAGTTTTAGCGACGCCCGCCTGCAGGGCCTGTCCCTGCTCTGGTATCCGGCGGTTGGCTTACTGCTGGGTGTGCTGTTGGCGCTCGTTGGCGGCGCGTTACCCCTGCCATTCTATCTACAGGCAATGCTCACTGTGGCGTTATGGGTGGTGCTTACCGGTGGCCTGCACCTCGACGGTGTGGCCGATTGTGCTGATGCCTGGGTCGGTGGCCTGGGTGATCGCGAGCGCACGCTGCACCTACTCAAGGATCCCCTGTGTGGCAGCATGGGAGTGACGGCCCTGATCCTCGTCATCACACTCAAGGCCGCGGCGCTGGCCGCCGTGATACAGATCGAACAGTCGATGTGGTTGTGGTCGGTGCCGCTGCTGGCACGGCTATCTCTGCTGCTCTTGTTCCTGACAACGCCGTATGTGCGACAGCAGGGGCTGGGCGATATTCTCGCGCAATACTTCTCCCGCAGCGGGGCCGTCTGCGTGCTTCTTGGCAGCGGTGTTGCGCTCTTGTTTATCCTGCCGCTGGATCTGTGGTGTGCGTTTACGATGACGCCGCTGGCGATTTTCCTGTTGTTACGCTGGGCTGCGATGCGGCGTCTGGGTGGCTTTACCGGCGATGTCGCCGGCGCACAGGTGGAACTGGTAGAAGTTGGCCTGCTGTTGATTCTGGCCTGTCGCAGCGTGGCCTGATGCGATGATAAGTGTCAGTCTGCTCATCGCCCTCCTGGCGGACCGTCTGTTAGGCGAAGTGTCACGGTGCCACCCCTTGGTGGGCTTTGGACGCATCGCAAATTGGGTGGAGTTCCGAGCCCGTCGTTTGATGCGAGTGGGGAGCGAGGTGCCTGGTGCAGAACCCGATGCCTCGCCGGCCAGGCAGCGCTGGCTGGGTACGCTCTCATGGGGCTTGTTAATCATAACGCCCACCGTTTTGATGTGGCTTCTACTGGGGACTGTTAGCGGGCTCAGCGCGACAATCCTCAGTATTGCCGTGCTGTACTTTTGTGTCGGCGGGCGGAGTTTGTTTGAACACGCCAGTGCAGTAGCCACGCCGCTGGTGCGCGGTGATTTGGCGAGCGCGAGAGCGCAATTGAGCCGTATAGTCAGCCGGGATACCGCGCAGCTTGACGCGGAGTCCGTCGCGAGAGCGACGGTTGAATCGGTCCTGGAGAACGGTAGCGACGCACTGCTGGCGCCAATTTTCTGGTTCGTGCTAGCCGGTGCGCCGGGCGTATTGTGCTATCGCCTCGCCAACACGCTCGATGCCATGTGGGGTTATCGCAACCCACGGTTTCTCAATTATGGGCGTACGGCGGCGCGTATGGACGATGTCCTCAACTGGGTGCCGGCCAGATGTTGCGCGTTGAGTTATGCCGTGGTGGGTCAGTGGCGCAGCGCTCTGCGTTGTTGGCGAACCCAGGCTGCGCAGTGCGACAGCCCCAATGCCGGCCCGGTAATGTCAGCCGGGGCGGGGTCGCTGGGGATTCTGCTGGGCGGTACTGCCAGTTATGAAAACGTGTCGCACTGGCGGCCGATACTGGGCGAGGGTCGACAAGTGGAGCCTGACGATATCGGGCGCGCACTGGCACTGCTGCGTCGGGCGACAGGATTGTGGATAGTGGTAATCATTGTGTTTGAGTTCTTGCTATGGATCTAGATCACGGGGGTAATATCAGTGCGGCTGCGCGGCGTTTTAATATACCCGTGGAGCGCTGGATTGATCTGTCCACTGGCATCAGTCCCTGGAGTTGGCCGGTGCCGACCGTGCCGCAACGGGTGTGGCAAACACTGCCGTACTCAGATGATCAACTGGAGTCCGCAGCGGCCGATTACTATGGCTGTGATCGTGCCGCCATTCTCGCCGTACCCGGCTCACAATACGCCTTGCAGTACACCCCGACATTGCTGCGCACGGGCACAGTGGCCATACCCAGGCGCGGTTATGCTGAACATCGCGCGGCGTGGCTTAGAGCGGGGCATCATGTCGTAGAGTATGCCGATGGTGCGGCGCTGCACACATTAGTGATGGCAGGCAGTGTGGATCATGCGCTGGTCATCAATCCCAACAACCCGACAGCGGACATTTTGTCGCTACAGCAATTGCAGGATTTACACACACAGCTGCATGCCAACGGTGGATGGTTAGTAGTGGATGAAGCGTTTGCTGATTTCCCCAACTCGCCCAGCCTTGCCTCGCGCTGTCCCGCGCCCGGACTGATTGTGTATCGCTCACTGGGTAAGTTCTTTGGGCTGGCGGGCGTCAGGCTGGGCTTCCTGTTGGCACCGACCAGCCTGTGTGCGCAGTTGCAATCGATGATGCCGCCCTGGCTGCTCTCACATCCCGCGCGCTGGATAGGCGCCGAGGCGCTGGCAGACAGGGCGTGGCAGCTCACGCAGCAGCAGCGGTTGCAGAGCGCCGCCGAGGAGTGGCTGAACACGCTGCACGACTCAGTGCCCAAATTGCACTTTGTCGCCACGGCGTTGTTTGTCAGTGGCAGTGGCGATGCCGCCTACTGTGAGGCCCTGTATGAAGCACTGGGCCGAAGAGCGGTACTGCTGCGCATGTTTGAGACTATAGAGGGGCTTGGTGCTTTGCGCTTTGGGCTGCCGTTGGCAGCCAATCGCGAACACGTCGCACAATTGATACGGGAATCTGTGGAGGAATGTGAATGCGACATGCGTTGATCGCACTATTGTGGGCGGGCCTGGCGTCTGCGGCACTGGCGGAAATACAAGTAGAGGACTCGCTGGGGCGAAAGCTGGTATTGGAACAACCGGCAACCCGCGTTGTCAGTCTGGCGCCGCATATGACCGAGGTAGTGTTTGCAGCGGGTGCCGGAGAACAACTGATAGGCGCGGTGTCATACAGCGATTATCCCGAGGCCGCGAAAGAGATCCCGCGCGTTGGCTCGTATGACAATGTCAGCTACGAAACGCTGGTGGCGCTCAATCCTGATCTCGTGCTCGCGTGGCGCAGCGGCAATGGCGATGAAGTTATCGCCAGACTGGAAGCGCTGGGATTGACGGTCTATGTGGATGAGTCCAAAACGCTGGAGGATGTGGCGGGCTCGCTGCGTGCGGTCGGCGCGCTGACGGGCCATGACGCCACAGCCGAAGCTGAGGCACAGTCCTTCCTGCAGCAATTGACACAATTGCGCGCGACTTACAGCACCCAGAGAGAAATCAGTGTCTACTACCAGATATGGAATGAACCGCTGATGACCCTGAATGGCGATCACCTGATCTCGGATGTGGTCAGGCTCTGTGGTGGTCGCAATGTGTTTGCCGATTCTCCGGTCCTGGTCGCGCGTATCAGCGTGGAATCCGTGATCAGGGCGGATCCCCAGGTGATCATCGCCAGTGGTATGGATAAGGCGCGGCCCGAGTGGCTGGACGACTGGCGTGTCTGGACTTCGATGACGGCTGTCAAAAATGATCAACTGTATTTTGTGCCGCCGGACCTGTTGCAGCGTCACACGCCGAGGATTATTGAGGGTGCCACTATGATGTGTGAGAAACTGCAGCTTGCGAGGGCGTATTATGGGAGTAGGAATAGTGATCAAGGCGCGCAGTGAAGGAGTATGAGCTGTCGCCACCCGAGCCTGCACATGGAAGTGCGCTTTTTGGCGTGCCCCAGCCATGTGGCGACAGCTCATGCTCCTGGCATCGCAAAGTTATAGAGTCGAATAGCAGAGAAAACACCATGCAAGGTTTTTACGAAACACTTTTCGGTCGACGCGATGTACGCAGTGAATTTACCTCCGCGCCAATCCCCGAGGACATTCTGGCAAGGTTGATCATCGCAGCGCATCACGCGCCTTCGGTGGGACTGTCACAGCCGTGGAATTTTATTGTGATTCAGCGGCCGGAAGTTAAAGCGGCTATCAACGAAGCGTTTTGTGAAGCGAATGACGAAGCGGCGGCGATGTTCGAAGGCGAGCGGCAGAACAAGTATCGACAGCTCAAGCTGCAGGGAATACTGGATGCCCCCGTGAACTTATGTATTACCTGCGATCGGCAACGCGGCGGGAAGGTTGTGTTGGGGCGCACGCACCAGCCGCAGATGGATCTCTACAGTACAGTGTGTGCGGTGCAAAACCTGTGGCTGGCCGCGCGAGCAGAAGACATCGGTGTGGGCTGGGTATCCATTATCTCGCCCGAGAAACTGAGCGGTATTCTTGGTTTGCCCGATCACGTGGTACCTATCGCCTATCTCTGTCTTGGCTACGTGGAGTATTTTCGTCAGCGGCCGGAACTGGAGGAAAAGGGTTGGGAGAGTCGCCGCCCGGTGGATGAACTGGTGTTTACGGATCAATGGGGTGAGCGAGGCGAAAATCATCCTGTCTACCAGGGGCTGAGGTCGCAGCAGGCATGGCCCGATCAGTATCTTCAGGGAAAGAAGAGCACTAAGAAGTAAGGGTGAAAAAATGTCGGACGACGCCACAAGCGTCGTCCGACAAAAGGACCTCCCGAAAGAGGATAGGTTGCTGTTTAGTAGTCGACGCCTTTGCGCGCTTTGATCCCTGAGGCGTAAGCGTGTTTGATGTCCTTCACTTCAGACACTGTGTCCATCACGTCCTGCAGAGCGGAACCGCCGCCGCGACCGGTCACCACGACACTCTGATTCACCGGCCGGGATGACAGCGCTTTCAGGATCATTGCTTCATCCAGGTATTTGTAGCCGATCATGTAAGTCAGTTCATCCAGCACAACGAGGTCGTAGCTGGCGTCAGCGAGCATGGGCGCGGCGACTTCCCAGGTTTTTTCTGCGGCGGCAATGTCGCCTGACTTATCCTGGGTGTTCCAGGTGAAACCGGTGCCCATCTGATAGAAGTCTATCTGGGGGCAGTGTTCCCGCAGATAGATTTCCTCACCGGACAGCTGTGCCCCCTTGATGAACTGCACGACGCCTACTTTCTGGCCATAGCCCAGTGCCCGCAAGACCATGCCGAAGGCCGAACTGGATTTGCCCTTGCCGTTACCCGTTAACAATATGGCAACGCCACGCTCGGTGTCGGCCGCAGCAATAGCAGAATCAACTTTTTCTTTCTGCTTTTGCATGGCGGCTTTGTGTTTTGCGTCTTTACTATCCATTTCACTTCCTCTCGATGTTGTGTGCTCGCACTACCTTTATACCTGATTAGAAACGATATCGAAATCCGGCATAGCCCGCGGCACCCGGAGTATTGTATTCGGGTATCACTTCGTAATCTTCATCCGTCGCATTTTCGACTCGTGCATAGACTTGCAGGCTCGCCAGAACCTGGTAAGTCACACTGAGGTCAAGGATCTCGTAGTCATCGAGATTGCCCTTGGACTCATCAGCGGTATCACGGGCGATGCGATAGTTGATGTTGAACTGCAGGCGGCCATCCCAGGGGCTGATACGGACACCTACGTTACCCATGTTTTTGGGTGTTCGCAGGCGCTGATCACCATCAAAGTCCTGCGTGTCGGTATAGGTGTAGTTACCGGTTAATGTCACCATTTCACCTACAGGAACCTCAGAGGTAATTTCTACGCCGGTGGACGAAGATTCCCCATCTCCCTGCAGGTATCCAGAAAAAGTATCGAGGTCGAAGTAGATTTCATTGTCGACTTTCTGATCAAAATAGACGGCATCGACGTACCAGCCGGACGTGGCAAAATAGCCCACACCGGCGTCCCAACCAGTACTTTTTTCCGCACCGAGTTCTGTTCCTTGGGCCGGAGCGTAGGCGTTAGGGCCAGCATTGTAGGCAATCTCGGATAGGCTGGGTGCGCGAAACCCGGTGCCATAGGTACCTTTGAATTTCAGTTCGCCCTCGCCCAGTGCTTGCAGATAGACAGCGCCAAAACGGTAGGTAGTCTCGCTGCCGAAGTCGTCATTATCGGTATAGCGTGCGCCGGCAGTCAGAAAAATACTGTCGATGAAACTACCCTGCGCCTCGAGGAAATAGCCCGTTTGATCACGTTCATCATCGGTACCGTCGGATTCGGCGGATTCTCTTAACAGCTCTGCACCGTAAATCAGGTTGAGCATCTCAGATTGTTTCCAGCTACCCAGATAATCCAGTTTTTGCAGCTCGCCTTTGTAGCTGTAATCATTGACACCCTCGGTATAAAACTTGCGATCAGTTCTGTTGGCGTTGTACGACACAGTATTGGCAAGTGTTTCACCCTGGTGTACCAGCGCTACGCGACCCGCGTCCAAAGAGTATTCGTTTTTACAGTTGTCAGAGCGAGCATAGCTGGGTGCGGGCAGTGAACAATTGTCGTAATTATTCTTGCCTTCAACGTTGCGTCCTACGACTTCGAGGCGCAGTGTGTCGAGTATATTCCAGCCGGTACGGCCGTGAAGGGTGGTGTTTTTATAGCCGTCATCATCTTGCAGTACGGTGTCTGTAGATAAACTACTGAAACCGTCTGTTTCGTAATTCTCTGCTATCAAGGTGCCGTCTACAACCTCGTTGCCACCGGTTATGTGGCCACCGTACTGCCAGGTGCCGTAGCGGCCACCCTCAGCTTCAACACCGCCTGACAAACCGGTCTGTGGGGCGGCGCTGTACATATTAATGACACCACCGGCGTCGGCACCGTACATCAGCCCTTCAGGCCCGCGCAGTACTTCAATCCGATCGATCCCGCCGGTCAGCATATTGCCGAAATTCGGTCCCGCTTGCGGCGAAGACGTATCAGTGAGATCTATACCATCGAGATAGACTTTGGTGCGAAAGCCGCGTTCACCGCGAATGCGCACTTCGGTTGTGCTGCCCGCGCCACCGTTGCTCGCCACGGATATAGCAGGCTCGTATCGCAAAGTATTGGCGACGCTGCTGAACCCGCGCAATTCAATGTCTTCTTTGGTGACGACAGAGATGGAGGTCGCCACTTCCCGCAATGGCATAACCACGCGCGAGGAGGTGATAACCGTTTCTTCGAGTTTATTGCTGGCCTGCACACTCACGGCGGTAACGCCGGTGAGCGCTAGCAGAGTAGCAGTGGATAATTTAGACATTCTATATTCCTCAATGGCCGTTCAAATAAATGGCGACTGAGGGAGGGGATCTGGGAACGCAATGCCTGGGCATTGAGCAACCGTGTATGAAGCCCTCCGCTCCATCGTTGCACAAGACCAGGCAGGTGTCGGGCTCACAGTCATCGACTGTATACCGTTGCGGGGGCAGCGGTGGATTAGGCAGTAGCCATTCCACACTTCCCATTTAACTCACTCAGAGATCTGCCTAAACAGTTCTCAGTGAGCACCTGGTTCCGGCGTGCACTCTAGTGAGGTGGGGGTGGCTTGTCAACCGCAGCCGGCCTGAGATAGCCGGGCGCGTGCATCAGGATGTTATTTTGAGGGGGGCAGGGCGTCGATTTTTTCGAGCCAGAACAGCGTATCCATGTAGGAGACAAAATGCGTCAGGTAAGCGGGTGACACTTCACGCATGATCGCCAGTGAGCGCAGCGCGAGTTTTTGCGGATTCAGCGGACCGGCGCTTTCCGGCGCGTCCATGAGTGCATGTGTCACCAGTTTGTCGGCGTGTTGCCGCTGTAGGGTATCGCGAAAAAACCGCACCGCCTTCAATTCCTGCGAACCACTTGCGGGCATGCTTTCGGCATCGTGTGTGGCGGTTTGCAATAGACGTGTCAGAGCGGCGAATGAGTCTACCTCATCCCGTTTTTCCTGCCGCTGTGCCAGCCGCCTTATCGCCTTAAACTCGCAAGTAGCGAACAGGCGCTCCAGGTGTTCAGTCAGTTCCGGGCGCGTTGCGGTGATTTGTGCCAGCAGCGATGTGACTTCCGTACGCTGCTCAGAAAAACGGGCCTGGTAAGCCTGTAACCCCCGCCACGTTTTCTTTAACAACAGCTTGGCGACGGCGCTGTCCTGTTGTTGACTGCGCATTGCCATGGCCTGGAGATAACGGAACTGGACAGGGTCGAAGCGGTCCGCGCCGCTGGCTTCCAGTGCCGCCAGAGCCGCGTGCACGGTATCTGACGTGGCGGCAGCAGTGCTGGTATCGTGGTTGGCCTGATCTTGCATTTCAGTGCGGATTTGCCGCTGTTTTTCCACTCATGGGTACGGGTGCCATCTCCACTCGGCGGTTTTGCGAACGACCTGTATCGTCCAGGTTCGACGCCACCGGTTGTTGCGCACCGAACGCGGCCGCGAACACCATGGTCGGCGGCATGCCTTCCTCGACCAGCGCGCGCGTGACGGTCAGCGCGCGTTGCGCGGATAGTTCCCAGTTGTCAGCGTAGTGGCTGTTGCCCTTTTGTATCGGCAGGTCATCGGTGAAGCCGCTCACCATCAGCAGTTCCTCGCGCTCGCCGAGATAAACCTGCAATGGCGCTACCAGTGTGTGCAGCAGATCTCGCCCCTCGTCTTGCAACTGGTCAGAGTTCAGTGAAAACAGCACGCTGCCGCTGATGCCGATACGACCATCCCGCAGCGTTATCCGCCCGGTTGCCAGCGGGTCGGCCAGTGCTTCTTCCAGCGCCATGCGGCGCTGTTCCTCAATCTGGCGCTTGCTCACTTCTTCCTCTAACGACTGGGTCAGCTGTACCTGATAGCCCAAAACCCATACCAGCAGCAGCACAAAAATGCCGACCACGCCCGCCATGAGATCGCCGAAAATCGCCCATACCGGCATGTCCTGCGATGCGTCGTGCTCCAGTTCTTCCACTACTGTGCTCCGGCCGCGAGCTCGCGTGTTTTGCGATTGATACGGCGCATGTCATCCATAATTTCTTTCTGCGACAACATGCTGTGATCGATGATTTCTCGCGCCTGCGCGACGTAGTACGCCATTTGCTCATCGTTGCGGGTGTTGGATCTGTCCATGGTTTCCTCGACTCTGGCGAGGTGTTCCATCATCGCCTCGTTGGAACTGTTAAACAGACCGACCGCGTGACTAAACGCTTCTCCAAGGCTACTCAACTCGATAGCACCACCTGCGACATGGGCGCTGGCCTCGGACATTTTTGCGACCTCGGTGACGAGATTGTCGCCAAAGCGCCCGGTGATTTCCTGCAACATTTCGGTGGAGGACTCAACCAGGTTTTCTACCGCATTGCGCTGTCCTGTTGCGGCTTCCTGTAACGACGCAGACAGTGTATTCAACTCCTGCATCACGCTCAGGCGCTCTTCAAGAAGCTGGTTGTCGCGCTCCACGTTGTTCGTTATCTCGGCGCGCAGTAAACCGATGACCTCCGCTGCGGCTCGAGGTGTTTCCGAGGCTGTCTCGATAAGGCGGGTCATCGGTGCCTCGAGGCCCTGGCCCAATTGAGTGAGATGTGAAGCCACTGTTGATTCAAGCTCGGCCAGGCGGGCGAGGGCGGCTGCCTGACCCTGTTCTTCCTGCGCCCGCAGTGTTTCCAGTTGTCCTGTGAGTGCGGTGGTGAGCTGCTCCAGACGCTCGCCTTGGCGGTCCAGCCATGTCGCTTCAGAGGCTGTGCGCGCCTCTACCAACGCCTCAGTAGACTGCAGTAGTCCAGCTATTTCTGTCAGCATACTGGTGGCGCTGGTTCTGGCGCTGTCAGACAGGTCGCGCGCTGACTCGGTCAGGGTCTGTTGGATGTTGTCCTGTAGTGCCAGCGTCTGCTCTGTCCAGGAGGTGGAGGTGGTGGCGAACTCGGTCAGCAGACTGGTGGCGTTGGCCCTGGCGTTGTCAGACAGGTCGTGGGCAGAGTCAGTCAGGGTCTGTTTGATGTTGTCCTGCAGTGCCAGCGTCTGTTCAGTCCAGGCTGTGGAGGTGGTGGCGAACTCGGTCAGCAGACTGGTGGCATTGGCCCTGGCGTTGTCAGACAGTTCGCGAGCAGAGTCGCTCAGGGTCTCTTTTATGCTGTTCTGTAGCGCTAGCGTCTGTTCTATCCAGACGGTGGAGGTGGTGGCGAACTCGGTCAGCAAATTGGTGGCGCTGGTTCTGGCGTTGTCAGACAGGTCGCGCGCCGACTCGGTCAGAGTCTGTTTGATGTTGTCCTGTAGTGCCAGCGTCTGTTCGGTCCAGGATGAGGAGGTCGTGGCAAAGGCATCGAGCAGTGAGGTGCCGGCTGCGCCGAATTCGTCCCCCAGTGTTTGCAGTTGCTCGCGCGCGGCGAGCGCCTGTTGCTGTTGTGTCTCCTGTAGCATTTTACTGATATCGGCCACCGCGCTGGTCATCACCGGTTGCATGCTGTCACCCGCTGCCTTGCCGCTGGCGGCCAGACTCTCGCGCAGTGACTGGTCGACTGCAGTGGCGAGCGCGTTGAAGCGCTGTTCTGTCTGCGCATGAAACTGATTTTGATTGGCCAGTAAGGTTTCACTCAGTGCGTCACTCATCGTTGCCAGTTGCGCCGCGACGGCCTGCAGATCGCTGGCGACGGCAGGCAGTGCTCCAGCCTGGGACTGCAGCGCACTGAAGGCTTGCTGCCGCTGGTGACCCAGTGAGAACTCCTTGAATTCGGTCACGATCCTGGCATCCAGTTGCCGGGTGGCCTGGATGCGCTCATGGCGCACCATTGTCGAAATAAGCCCCAGCATGGCAGAGGCCGCGACACCGGCCACCGAGGTACCAAAGGCGACGCCCAGTCCCCGCATTGGCGCCGTCAGACTGGCGCGGATAGCGTCGAGTTCAGTGCTGCCCTGCAGTGCTGAGACTGCGCCACTGAGCGTGTCGACCATGCCGACGAAGGTTCCCAGCAGGCCGAGCATAACCAGCAAACCGACCAGATAGGGCGTGAAAACCGGTGTGGGCAAGCCGGTTCGCTCGCCGACGATGCGTAAACGTACGCCACCGCGCACCGCAGGGTCCAGTCGCTTGAGCCACTCTTCAAGCCAATCCGGCGCGGCCGTCACCTGCGGCGTGATGCTATCGAGCGCAACGCTCAGGGAGGCGGTTGCACGGCGAAACCGCAGCAGCTCGATGATACCTATCAGGTAAACGCCACCGATACTGGCAGTCACGGCAAATGCCAGCGTATTGGCGCCGGCGAAGTCGTAGCCCATCCAACTGATCGCGAATGCACCGAGCAGGGAGGCGGAGATAAACAACAGGTTATTCATAGAATTAGTATTCGTCATTGTCGTCAAGTTCGTCGAGTGCTTCAATCAGGCCCAGGGTGGGCAGTAGGCGTGTTTCAATCTCCGCCAGCAGTAAGCCCTGCATTTCCACGCGAAACTGCGCCAGGGTTAGCTCCCAGCGCTCGCGGGTATTGGACTCGTCGGGATTGTCCCGGTGGTGCTCTTCCAGCAATGTCTCAAAGCGGCGCCGCAGCAAGCGTGGCACGACCACAAATGACCGCCTGACCGGTGTCGACAAAGGGGCTGCCAATACCGCATCCAGGGCTGCCAGCCGCGCGAGTTGCGGCGATAAGTCTGTGAGTGCGTCCCTGGTGCTGGTATGTAGATCGCGGATTCTGAAATCAACATTTCGTTGCTGCGCGACGTAAAAGGTCAGGTAGGGTTCTGCTGACATTGCCTCTTCGTTGGTCATTTCAGCTCGAACCTCTGGAAATCGCGTTCTTATGGCGGCTGCGCCAGGGGCGAAACTCTGCACGGCGCTGCTCACAATGGACGCACGTACACGTTGAAACTCGTTCTTTACCGCCTCTGTAGCGGCCGCTGCGGGCGTCACGGTAGCCTCGACCTGCTTCTCATGGACGGCGGAAATTTTTATGGAGTCTGCCAGATCGAAAGACTGCCCCAGCCGCTCGATAAAGCGCTGGTGTGGCAGCTGGGCATCCGCGTCGAGCATTTCCGCCAGAAAGCGCACCAACCGTGAGGATTTTGCGGGACTCTGGTGTGCGGGACTGAGTAAGCTGGCCTGTGTCATAAATATCTATGACAAGCGAAATGCTGCCATTTAACTGCCTGAATAAGAGTGGGAACGAATTAGCGCGCAGTTGCAACGCAGGGTAAAAGCCTGAAAGTGTGGCGGACAGTGCGTTGACACCGCCCGCATTATCGCTATTTTGCCCAAATATTCAAGGTGGACCGTGTTTGGCCGGACCGGCCGCGCTATCAACGGCCGATCAGAATCAATTTTCCGGTTTCAGGATCGCGGTACACCTGCCCCAGGGATTCCATGCCCTCTGCGCCACCCTCCAGCTGTTGTCCGAGGGCGTCAGGCGGCTCTGCCAGCTCCCGCCCCTGGCGGATATCCACGGTATCCTCCAGCTGGAAGTGGCTGCGCAGTTCCTGGCTCTGGGTGATCAGTGTGATTAGCAGACCAAGCGCGAATACCAGCATGACATCCATGATATTGGCGAAGCCGGACAGCGGGTCGGTATCCGCCTCGCTGAAGTGGCCTCGCTCCCAGGGTGGCTTTTCAGTGCTCATTGGATTGCACCTCTATGGCCCGCCAGGTCTCTTCATACCAGCGCCGGCGCACGCGGCCGATCAGGTAGGCCACCAGACCCACCAGCAGACCGATGACGGTGGTGTCGAAGGCGACTGTCAGGGCTGTAGCGAGGATCTCTATATCGCCAGAGCTGAGTGCCGAGAGCCCCGGCCCCAGTGGTATCAGTGTGCCCATCAGGCCCAGAATCGGGCCGCTACGCGCGAGCAGGTCTGCGCGCTCCAGCCGTCGTTGCGCGTACTGCTCGAAGCGTGCCGAGTTGCCCCGGCGGTAGCGGGCCAGGGTCACAGAGCGTTCAGCGACGGCCATGCCCAGCTCCCACAGGGTGAGCAACAGGGCCAGCCCCAGACCGGCAATTACCGGGTAGAGTAGCCAGCCGACCACCTGATGGAGGACGCCGAGTACCAGTCCGTGAATTATCATACGTTCTCTCCTTTAGCGTGGTGCAGGGCGCGGTAGAAGCCAGCGACAACGACCAGCGCGAGCGCCATCAGCAACCACCAGCGCCACTGGGCGTTGTCACTGTTGCCAGCCACTTTTTCAGCGCTTTGCTCGGCCCCTGTGGGGTTCGATGTGCTGTCGACCTGCGTCGGTTGCAGCTCAATTTCGGTGATGCGGTGCATCTCCGGCTCCTGGTTTTGAACCGGTTCGCTTGTCGCCTGTTGGATGACCTGCTGCAGCGCAGCCCATTCCTCGGGGGCCAGGTGTTGTTCCAGCCACGGCAACATGGGGTGCTCCGGCGTGGTGTGGCCGCTGCCGGGAAGGCCGTTGGCGGTCACCAGCTCGGTGAACTCGTCAGCCAGTTGCCGGGTGGTCGCGGCGTCCGCCTGCCAGTAGCCTTTGTGAATCGCCACCAGCATGATGGCCAGCATATTGCTCTTCACGTGAGCGTTATGACCCTGCTCCAGGAATTCGTCCAGTCCCAGCTCATAGCGGTCATCCATGTACACTTCCTTGACCTCCTGCCAGGCCCAGTCTCCGACCAAGGTAGGGTTGGTGACCTGCCAGCCCCACAGGTATTCCAGAAACTCGGTACCCATGGTCCGGGCCCCGGCGTAGCCATGTTGCATCAGGCCCTGCAGCCATTCAGGGTTGAGATAGCGCCCGCGCAATTCCTGACGCAGTGCGACCGCCAGTGGCTCGGTGGTGATTTTCTCCGGGTTGGCGTGGTTGAGCACAAAGTTGTTCGGCACTTGCCCGGTGAGGGTTTCCACCGCGAGGCTGAGCCCGCCCAGGTAGTCGAAAGCGTCGTTATTATCGATCAGCCCGTAGAGATTGCTGGAACGGCCAAAGTAGGTGTTTTCCACATCCTTGAGATTGTCGCGGAACGCGGCCTCCGCCGGTGCGCCGAAGCCGCTACTACTGCCCGACCCCCGGCCATAACTGTGGCCCAGTCGGCGTATATAGACCTCAGCCAGTTCTTCGCGCTGCTGCCAGGCACCGGAGCGCTCCACCAGTCGATTCACCCCGGCGCCGTAACTACCGGGGGCATCGCCGAATACCCGCAGGCTGGCAAGGGCGCCAGCCTCTGCTGCAGCGTGGCCCTGGGCGAGCAAGGCCTGCGACTGCTTCACCCAGTGGGCCGCGATCTGGTTGCTGTGCAGGCTCTCCTCTCCACCTTGCAGGCCGCCGGCGTATTGGGCGTCACGCAGCGGGCTCAGCGCCTGTTGCAGTGCCAGCGTCAGCGCGGGGTAGTCGCGTTGGATGGTGTCCGCGCTGGCGTCCAGAGCCATTAACACCGCCTGATCAAGGAGTATCATTTGGCTGCTGTATAGATCGCGGAACAATCCTGAGGTGGTGAACACCACATCGCGGCGTACTTCGCCCTGTGCCAGGGTGCGACGCTGCAGCCCCTGGACCAGCCCGCGACTGTTCCACACCGGTTCCAGACCCAGCATATCCAGGCCGAACGCGATCATCACGCCTTCGTCGCGCACCACGTCCGATGCCCAGAGTACCAGCGCCTCCCGTTTGTCCGGGTTCTGCGGGTTGTTGGCCCTGGCATCGGCGGCCATCTCCCGACCCAGCTCCCAGGCGACAGGGCTGGGAATCAGGCTGTTATCCAGGGCGTAAAAGTTGCGGCCTGTGGGCAGGCTGCCAGGGCTGCGGATCGGGTCGTTACCGGGGCCGGGTGCGATAAAACCACCATCCAGCCCGCTTAGCAGTGCGGTCATTTCGGCATCTGGAGATTGCTGCAGTAGCTGCTGCCAGTCGCCACGTTCCTCGTCGTTTTCCGGCGCCATGGAGTCCAGCATCATAGTCACTGCATGGTCGTCCCAGTCCCGACCAAAAACATGCAGGCCCAGTGGCATAAAGCGCTCCTGCAGGTTGGTGAGATAGTGTCCGACTTCGTGTACCAGCATGTCGTCGTCCACCTCCTCGAAGCTGATGCCCATCACTGCCAACTCGGCGGACATGGCTTCCGCCAGTTCGTCTTTCAGTTCAAGCGCATCCACCTTGTCGCGGATTTGGGTGACCAGACGATTGGATAGCGCCTCGTTGTCCGTGCCGTGACTGGCCTCGAAACTCTCGATCAACTGCCGTAGTTGCAGTAGATCATCGTACAGGGGGGTGTGCTCCAGTGGCGGCGTGAGGTGATCCACCATCACCGCCAGCCCGCGACGCTTGGCCTGGATACCTTCTCCTACGCCGTCGACTATGTATGGATACACGCCGGGAATATCGCTGGCGACAATGCGCGAATAATCGTCCTGTGCGAGGCCTACGGAGCGCCGGGGCAGGAACTCGTAGGTGGAGTGACGACCCAGGTGCACAAAAGCGTCGGCTTTAAACTCGTCGCGCAAGTAGTGATAAAACGCCAGGTACTGGTGGGGCGGTGGGAAGGCGAGGTTGGCGTGTAGCAACTCCTCGTTGATCTCCCAGCCCCGCGGCGGTTGTGGGCCGATAAATATGTTGCCGAAGCGCACGCCGGGCAACAGGATTTCGCCGTTGTACGTCATCACCTTGCCGGGCGCCTCACCCCAGCCACCAAGACCTTCAATACCGGTTTGTTGCAGCGCGTTGATCAATGTCAGTGCTTCATCCCAGCACGGCTGGGCGGTCTTGTTGAGCGTCTGCTGGTAGCACGCTTGCAGTTGTTCCAGCAGCGCCAGTGCGCGCTCCCGGGCGGGGTGGTCCACGCCCTCCAGCAAGTGCAGCATTTCCTCGCCTGTATGGTGCAGGGCATCTGCGGCCAGTTCGGGTTTGCCCGCTGCCATTGCCGCTTTGAGTTGTTCATGCAACAGGCCGAAGGGACCGTCTACCATTTCCCGCTGTACCGACGCGGGCAGGCCGGCGAACCACTGCTGGTAGGTGTCTGCGGACATACGTTCAATCATCGGGCTCATCGCCGCCAGTGCCCCGGCATCATTGGGCAGATTGACGCCCTGTGACTGCATCAGATCCAGTAACGCTTCCTGACTGGCGGGCAACTCACCCGTGTCATAACCGGCGGCCTGCAGCCGGTTCAGTATCTGCCACAGGGAGGCCGGGACATCGAGGTTATCGGCACCGATATTGTGTCGTCCCGGTGGGTGGTTGTAGTAGATGATGGCGATGTTCTTTTCACCGTTGGGGGTAGCCTGCAAGTACTGCCAGCGGCTCATCCGTGAGAGCAAATTGTCCATGCCCTCTGCCAGTCCTGCGATAGGCTGGATACGGATACCGGTGAGCGGGTCATCGGTCTCACTGCCGGCGGCAGCGATGACTAACGGTTGGCTGGCGCCCTGCAACTCGGGCATGGCGATCTGATAGTAGACCTTGTCGTGGGCCAGTCCGTCGGAGGACAGCTGCCGCTCCAGCGCTGTGCGATCGCGCATCTTGATCGCTTTCAGCACCGGGACGTTCAGTGCGGTGAGCACGTCAGTAACCGTTTCACGACCCTCACCGCCACCGATCACGAAATCCTGCAGCATTACGACACCGGAAAGCCTGTCCTTGATACCTTGCAGGGCCTGCACGGCGGCCACCCCGGCCTCACCCCAATAGGCGAGGCCGATCAGGCACTGCAATTGATACTGCTGCTGTGCCCGCTGGCACAGGTCGCGCAACAGAGCGCTGTCCGCCGGGCGGTCACCACCGGCGTGGTCGAGTACGACCAGCAGTGGTTTATCGCCGATTATCTCGGGCAGAGCAGTGGTGATCTGATCCTGATACTGCCAGCGCAGGCGCGGCTGTGGTTGTGCCTGAGGCACAGCGATATCCGCGCCGAGGAAACGAAACGCCCAGGCGAAAAGATTGGCGGTATTGCTGCTGCCACCGGCCTGCCAGTAGCGGCGGGCGCTTATCCAGTTCGCCTGCCCGGGGTACTGGGCGATCAATGCATCCAGCTGCTGATCAAAATCATGGCTGGGCTGGATGCCGGCAATGTGGCTCATTTGTGAGTCGTCAGAGAATACGGCGGTGCCGCGTAACTGGCTTAGCCGAATGAGACGATGGTCGCTATTCATAATCAGTAGTGGCGTCGTTGTAGCGCTGAGGTGAGGTTGCAGTTCCGCAACAGAAGCACCGAACAAGCCCATTCCCAAAACAAGATCCGCGCTGTCCAGCAACGTTTCTATCTGCGGCGGGGTCATCTCCCACAACTGTGTATCGCTGCGTGCGGTGATGTGGTATTGCGGATACTGCTCGCTGAACTGTCGCGCTGCTTCAGCGATGGTCTCGGCATTGCGCTGGGAGGTTAATACCAACAATTGCGGTTTGCCCGTGTGTGGCTGTGATGGCGTGTCAGGTTGCGCCAGCAGTGGTCCAGCCAGCAGTAGCCAGAACACCAGTAACAGCGATGTTATAGGTCGTCGGGTACTCGTGTTAGGGGCCATACATGGCTCTCCAGTCGGGTTTGTTTTTTGCGGCGCTTGGGCAGCGTTCAGGTAACTCATAGGGTCGCCATCCGTTGTTGATTGTTTTTGTGCCTGCGGCGGCGGCTTGATTTCGGGCGCAGGCGACGCCATCCAATAACCACCGACGTCACGGAAAACACAAAGCCGGCGATACAGAGCGCGATGACGATCACGTCCCACAATGGCCGGTTGTAGATCAGAAAAAGGAAATCGAGGCTGTGTAATCCGTTGTAAAGCCAGCGTTGCACGCGGCCGGTGGCGGTGAGTCGGTTGAGCATTTCACCGGTGCCGAGATCGAGATGGAACCAGGTCTGTGCGGGGTCATTGAAGCGCACGCGCAGTACCGGCAGTGGGCGCCAGTTCTCGTGGTGCGAATAGTAATAACTGTCGTAGGCATCCAGTTGTTCGATGGCGCTGATGTCGAACCCCGCCATGATTTCGCGCAGCTGTGCCACGCCAGGTTTCTCCCAGCGACTGTTGTTTTCTCCGCTACCCGGCACCGCCAGCTGTGTGAGTAACTCACGCTGGTTGTCACCAGCGACGGTGTATTGGTAGGCGGTGCCACCCAGCCATTGCCATACCACTTCGCGCGCATCCTGGTGGTTATCTAGTGCCTCACGCAGCGCGTCCACCGACTGCTGGCGCGTGAGAGCTTCCGCGGTGGTCGGACTGCTCCGGTAGGCGCTGTGTTGATCTGAGTAGGGAATCTCATCGGTGAAGATGCCCCAGGGATTCATCGACATCAGACCGCTAAACATATAGGTCGTCAGCGGCAGCAAAAAACACAGGCCGAGGATATGGTGCAGCTTCATGTTGCCCCGGTAGGGCGTGACGTTCTTGCCGCGGTAGGGCTTACGCAGCCGCAGTCGTATCACGCCCACTATCGCACCGCTGATGATGGACACCAACCCGGCGAGGGAAAGTACGACCACTACCCAGTGCCAGACGGTCGCGTGGCGGCGCAGTTGCATAGGATAAAGCCAGTGGAGATTGGCGCCCAGCCAGTTCCAGGCGCGCTCATAGGCGGCGGTATCACGCAACACTTCGCCGGTTTGCGATGAGACGTAGAGTTGTGTGCCACCGGCGTCGTTCAGTGCGACCAGATGCAGCGGACGGTGGCGCTGAAACGCGCTGGAAGTCGACCACTGATCCATCTCGAGCTGCGTCAGGTAAGTGATGTCTGCATGCGTGTCGATGTCCAGATTAGCCGCGTACAATCGCGCCGCACGCAACGCATCCTCTGTTCCAAAATACCCGAACATCTCGCCCGTATCGGCGAACAGCCAATGCCGGGTACCGTCACCGGTACGCAGCATGTACGCGGGCCGCCCCAGCACAGAGCTAAGGCGCAACTGGTCGATGCCCGCGCTCCCCTCAACCTGTTCGAGGAGGGCTGCGGGCGCGACCCGTACAGATTGCGCTTCCAATACCGGCAGGGATGCGAGCCGCTCACCTTCGGTCAGGTAGGGGAAACCGACGTACATCATCACCACGCCGGAAAAGAACCACATGGCGATGAGTAGGCACAGGGAGACTCCCAGCCAGCGGTGAACCAGATAGAGACAGCGGCGTATTCTCATGTGCCGTTAGAACGCATAGTTCACACTGCACTCCACTGTGCGAGCATCGCCGAGTACCCGCCGCTCGCTCTCTGACAGATCGAGGTGGGGGTTGCTGGCGGTGCCTGCGCCGACAAACAGGCAGGTGCTCGTAGCCATCGCCAGGCAGGGTTGGCGTACAGGGAAAGGCTTTATTGTGACTGTCATTCCTCAACCGTTTCGATGCGCAACGAACAGAGGAAGAACAAGCGGGCACGACCCGAAACCGGGCGAATGGCCTGCGTGTGGAAGCCCTCCGCTTCATCACTGCAGATTACAAACGCAACGTATGAGGGAGGAACAACCTGAAAGGGTTGTATTGTCTACGTGGAGGTTAAGCCAACGCGAAGCCCGCCGCTTCATCGTTACAGCAATTACACATGTGGTGAATTGATATTCACCACCAGGCCGGTTCCGGGCTTGTGAACGCAGGATCGCGTTCATTCACCGTTGCGGGGCAGCGTTGGATTTGTCGGCGGCGGCCAGTCGGGGACTTCCCCCGGGCCATCGACGCACCAAACTTCCCGTTTAACCTGCTCCAGTTCTCCCCGGCAAAGGGAGAGTTAGCAGGCACCTGATGCAAGGGCAGGATTCTATAGCGTGGTTGCTATAAGTCAATCGACGTGGATTGGCGTACCACGCGTTAGCTGCGAAAGCCGCTGGCTTTGCGTAGAATGGCGGCCCGAGAAACTATCGTGGTTGAGTGTTTGATGCTGTCCCCTGAGATTATTGAACAGGTCGCGGTCCTGCTGGGTAGGCCACCCCGCGGTCTGGAAGCTATTGCCGTGGCAGGGCCAAGCGGTGAGCCTCGGGTTATCCGTGTGGCCTCCCTGGTAGAGGATAAACCGTTCCCGACCCTGTTCTGGCTGATCGATCCCGCGCTGTGTTATCGCATTGATCAGGTGGAAGCCACCGGCTTGATCGCGCAGTTTCAGCAGTGCATCGACGAGGACCCTGAGCTGCGCCGCGGTATGCGTGAAGATCACCGTGCCCACATTATATTGCGTGAGGCGTTTATGTCTGCCGCCGTACGCCAGCGGCTGCAGGCGCTGAATTTCAGCGGGGCGCTGGCAGGTAGAGGTATCGGGGGTATTGCTAACTTCACCCGTATACGCTGCCTGCACACCTGGTATGGCGCCCATCTGGTGGTGCCAAATACGGTGGGTAGGATGCTCGATGACTGGTGGAGCCAGCAATCCACCTGATGGTATAGTGTGCGCCCCCTGAGTATGGAATTTACTATGACTGCGAGAACCGACGATCTGCGCATCCAACAGATTAACGAATTGATATCCCCACAGCAGCTGATCAAAGATATCAGTATCAGTGATGCTGCGGCCGACACCGTCGCGCAAGCACGCGACGCCATCCACCGTGTGCTCACGGGAGAAGATGACCGCCTGGTGGTGGTGGTTGGGCCCTGTTCGATACACGATCCGGTGGCGGCGCTGGAGTATGCCGCGTTGCTGAAGCGCGCTGCCAACGAATACGAAAAAGACTTGGTCGTGGTCATGCGCGTGTATTTTGAAAAACCGCGTACTACGGTTGGCTGGAAAGGGTTGATAAACGATCCGGATCTGAATGATAGCTTCCAGATCAATAAAGGCCTGCATCTGGCACGCAAGCTGTTGTTGGACCTCGCTGAAATGGGCCTGCCATCAGGCACTGAATACCTCGACCTGATCAGCCCCCAATACCTGGCCGATCTCGTTTCGTGGGGCGCTATTGGCGCGCGCACCACAGAGAGTCAAACGCATCGCGAGCTGACATCCGGCTTGTCCTGCCCGGTGGGCTTCAAAAACGCCACCGACGGGGATATCCAGGTGGCCATTGATGCCATAAATTCCGCCTCTCAGCCGCACCATTTTCTGTCTGTTACCAAGCAGGGTCGCTCGGCGATTTTCCAGACCACGGGCAACGAGGATTGCCACATCATCCTGCGCGGCGGGAAAAGCCCCAATTACGATATGTTCTCGGTAGAGGACGCGCAGAAGATGCTGGAGAAGGCCGGCTTGCCAGCGCGCATCATGATTGATGCCAGCCACTCCAACAGCCGCAAGATACCCGCGCGCCAGGTGGATGTCGCCACGGATATC
Source organism: Halioglobus sp. (assembly GCA_037969215.1). GTDB lineage: Bacteria > Pseudomonadota > Gammaproteobacteria > Pseudomonadales > Halieaceae > Marimicrobium. The sequence goes on along the minus strand of JBBKWY010000013.1, from coordinate 27,916 downwards.
GCCACGCAGATAGCGCGGGGCAACCACAGTGTGTTCGGGTTGATGCTTGAAAGTAATCTGGTAGAAGGGCGGCAGAACGTCGTTCCCGGTGAGCCATTGACCTTCGGGCAGAGCATTACCGATCCCTGTATCAGTTGGGACAACACGCTGCCGGTGCTGCAGAAGTTGGCCGAGGCCGTGCGACAGCGCCGCGCGGGCTGAACTGTTAGCGATTCGCGCGGGCTACCCCGCGTATACGAATCTGAACCGTTGCCAAGGTTGTACCGTGTATGCTGGAGCGTTGGGCCCAACGGGGCTACTGTGTCACGCTTGAGACAATGACAAAACTATAATTCTGCGCGAGGTAGTTAGCATGCATCTGGGTTTCAGCTCCATGAACACGGCGGATGATCCCGCCCCCGACCTTCTGGCAAAAACGCTGGAGGAGGCCGGATTCGAGTCGCTGTGGTATGGCGAGCACAGCCATATTCCGGTCTCGCGACTGACGCCCTATCCCCCCGGTGGTGAGCTGCCGGAGCCCTACAAAAAAATGATGGACCCCTATGTGTCGTTAATGGCCGCAGCGGCCGCTACCAGCACACTGAAACTCGGTACCGGGATTGCCCTGCTGATGGAGCGGGAGCTGCTGTCCCAGACCAAGACTATCGCCACGCTGGACCGCCTTTCCAATGGCCGCGTTGTGATCGGCTGTGGGGTGGGCTGGAATCAGGAGGAGTTCGAGAACGCGACCACGCTGCCGTTCAAACGCCGGTATTTGGGCTTAAAGGAAACGGTGCTGGCGCAACGCGCCTTACTCACCGACGCCGAGCCAGAATTTCACGGGGAATTGATCGACTTTGATCCGGTGTGGTTTGAGCCCAAGGCTATCCGCCCGGGTGGTCCTCCCGTCACGCTGGGTGCGATGGGGCCGCTGGGTGTAAAGCACGCGGCGCAATGGGCGGACGGCTGGATGCCGGTGGACGTGGTGATGCAGGATGTCGCGCAGGATATCAAAAACTTCCGAAAAATGGTCAGTGACAATGGGCGCGATCCGGAATCGGTCGAGATTACACTGGTGGTGATGTCGCCGGTGACAGCTGATCTTTTGAAATCCTACCGGGATATGGGTGTCAATCGCTGCAATATCGGGGTGGGCATGGAGAACTGGGACAAGCCGGATATCGTGATGCCGATGATAGAACAGTTCTCAAAGTTAATTCCTGAACTCTGAGTACGACTGACGCGTATGGCACTAGCACACGCAATCATGACCGCTCTGATCGATTCTGATCTGTCGGGCTATGAATTGGCTAAGGATTTTGAAACCTCTATGGGGTTTTTCTGGCATGCCTCCCACCAACAGATTTACCAGGAATTGCACAAGCTTGCAGAAAAAAGCTGGCTCAACAAGCGAGAAGTCCAACAGAGTGGCAAGCCCAACAAGATCGTTTACGGCTTGACGAAAGCGGGGCGTGATGCCCTCTCGGAGTGGGTGTACAGTGCGACCAGGACGCAGGCTGCCAAGGATGAGTTGGTCATCAAGTTGTACAATCTCAGTGCTGAAAATGCCGCACATCTGGCCTCTGAGATTTCCCTAAGGCAGAAACAGATGATGCAACTGCTGTACGTCTACGAAAAAATTCGCGTCAGGCACTACGGTGATCCGGTGTCGCTACCGACGCGCAGTAAAGGGGCCTACCTGGCGTTGACACGTGGTCTTGGCCAGGGACAGGAATTTCTTGCGTGGTGTGATGAGGCGTTGGAACTGATCGGGAGTGTCGATCCCGCAGTTCGCGGCTGAGCGGCTTAAGCGCTTTCGTCGCCGTGCGCGACAGCCTCGTCTCCCCATATTTGTTTGAGGCGCTGGTCGCGGCCGCAATTCCACCGGTAGTATTTGTAGCGAACCGGGTTTTTCAGATAGTAATCCTGATGATTTTCCTCCACTGGCCAGAAGCTGCTGGCGTCATGAATTTCGGTATACACCGTTTCATCGCTGAAGCGCGCCGCTACGGCGGATTTTGATGCTTCTGCCATCGCGTGTTCAGACGCAGTAGCCGGGAAGATGGCGCTGCGGTAGCTGTCGCCTTTATCGCAGAACTGTCCGTTGTTATCGAACGGATCGATACTGAGCCAGAACAGATCCAGCAGTTGTTGGTAGCTGATGACGGCGGGATCGTAGGTCACCTCAACGGCCTCAAAGTGTCCCTGATGATTTCCCGAGTAAGTCGGGTTTTGCAGGCTGCCACCTGTAAAGCCTGAGACTACGCCGGTGACGCCGGGCTGGTCCTGATAGTCGGACTCCATACACCAGAAGCAGCCCCCGGCAAAAATGGCGGTGGCAGAATCGGCCAGCGCGGCGAGCGGGCAGGTGAGAAGGACGAAAAGCAAGAGCCTTGTGCGTCGCATGAGAGCATCCGTGGTTGTTTCGAGTGTAGCTATAGACATTTATTAGTCCTGGTAGTTCATCGGTGGTGAAATAAACCATAAAACCTAAGAACAATGGTTTATGTGTCTTGTTTATGACTCAACTCAGGTTTTTTTCGCCTATCTGGAGAAAACGCCACTTTTTTGTCGCCTCTTCCCCTCCAGTCGTTCTACTCTGGCGACAACTAAGATATAGCCGAAAAGAATGAGGTTGCAAAAATGAACCGTATTATAGTTATAGCACTGTTGCTGCTGGCACCCCAGTTAGCCTCGGCGCGCATGTATATGTGTGTGGATCACGCAACGGGAGCAACCAGCTTTACCGACAAAGCTTGTGAGACGGTGAGTTCGCGGGCGGAAGTGCGGGTGGATCCGTCCAACCTGGATTCCGGCAGTCGCTATGTTGCACCCGCCAAGCAAAAGACCTGGCGCAGTCAGGCGGAAAGACGTAAAACCGGCAAGGATTACAACGCCGAGCGTCGCAGCATCTACGAGAACTCGACGGCGGCCAGCACGCAATAATGTGCCATGACGCTATTTTCGCGCTGACATTTCACGGCTTACCAACACCTCCCGCAGTGGAATACCCGTAGAGCCGGACGGTGGCTTGATGCCCATGTAGGCCGATAGTGTCGCCGCTACGTCGATGGTCGCTACCTTGCGGTCGACGGTTTGTGCTTTAAGTCCCGCGCCCGCAAATACGATCGGTACATAGGTATCGTAGTTCCAGGGCGAGCCGTGTGTGGACGCCACCGTCAGCCCGTCGAAGTCGTTGATGAACCAGTTGGGCTCGAACACGATGAAAATGTCGCCGGAACGTTTGGCATTGAAGTTGTTGATCACCGCCCGGTAGAGCTCAGTGTCGGGCAGATTGCCACTGCGCAGTGCTGAACTCGATACGGCGAGAGAGACGCCATGGAACTTCGACAACTCGTCGACGACAGCCGCTTCCAGCGCTCGGTGATCGATGTCCTTGTCATTCTTGATATCCGCACTGAAGTACAGATACGGGTGGTCGTAGGCTTCTATCAATTCGCCGGAGATGCCGAACCTGTCTTTGATACGGGCGATGGCCGCTTCTTTGTCCCAGTTGTCGGGGTCTACATAACCTGCCGGGATATTCAGGCTCTTGAGATATCCTGGGGCGTCCGGGCCACCGTGATCCGATGACAACACGATCAGGGTATTTTCAAGCCCCACTTCTGTGTCGACGAAGGCGAACAGCTCGGCCAGTGTGCGGTCCAGTTGCAGGATATTGTCCTCAGCCTCCAGGCTCGAGGGTCCGAACACGTGGCCGACATAGTCCGTCGATGAAAAGCTGATGCTCAGGTAATCTGTCACTGCGTCCTTGCCGAGCTGTTCCGCGCTCAGGGCCGCTTTGGCGAAATCCAGCACCAGTTGGTCACCGGCCGGACTCAGGGTCAGCAGCGTGGTGAAATAACGGCTGTTGCCGTCGCCGTACTCATGCGGAAACACGCGACCAAATCCACCGACGTCGGTCTCCCACGGCCGGTCATCGGAATCGCCAAACAGGTAGCTGTCTCTGGGATGCAGTAGCTGCCACTGCTGATCGGCATAGCCCTGTGTGGCCTTTTTACCGTTCCACGCGTTCACCCAGTCGGGGTATCGGTCGAGGTAATAGGTGCTTGTGACAAACTCGCCATTGGCCTTGGAAAACCAATAAGCTGTCCCCGAATGCCCCGCCATTGATATGGCCCCTCGGTCTTTGACCGAGATGCCGACGACCTTGGCATTCCCGTCCGTGTTACTGCGCAATTCATCGGAGAACGTAGTGACCAGCATGGCCGCCGGGGAGCGGCCATCGCTGCGCGCGGCACGCTGCGTTGGATCGATCTCTGTACTGGCATCCACGTCTGCGCCCTGGCTCAACAAGTGATACCTGGAGTCTTCCACGTTGTAGGTGGTAAAGCCGGTTTCGCGATCAAACCACAGATTAGCCACCATGCCATGAACAGCAGGTTGCGCCCCGGTGGCCAGCGTGGCATGGCCCACAATGGTCTCCGTATTCGCGTGACCGTGATGGGCATTGCGATACACCACGCCTGATTCCCACAGGTAGCGGAAGCCACCTTGGCCCAGACGCTCGTAATAACGGGTCGGAAGGTCGCCGCGCAGCTGATCTACTGTGATTTGCAGGATTAATTTTGGTTTGGCCGCTGCGTGCGCGGGCTGCAGTAAAGCCAGCAGCGACAACGAGGCCGCCACTAGAACTGTGACTGTGGTCTTCAACATTCTCGCTACCTCTACAAAGAATTTGACATATTTGGCGCTGAGCTGCCACGGCGTCTGTTTCGACATGGCAGCGTCTGATCGAGCACTAATTGGGCGATGCGTTGCTCTTTAAAGACTCCAGCACTTTGTTGAGGTTGAAGGTGCCTGCCTCCTGACGTGGTGGGAAATCTTTGTAGGTCGCAAGGTGCTCCGCAACATAGGCCACCGCGGGTAAAATCAGGTAAGCGCGGTCGAAGCGCCACATGTCATAGGGAGACGCTTCTACGTCCGCTCGTTCAAAGGGGTCGCCGCGCAGATCGAATAATTTGGGCAGACGCAGTACCACCATGGGATCCTGCCACACGTTGAAACCGTGCGCCCGCTGCTCCATGAATACCATCTTCCAGCGGCCGTAGCGCAGGTTTGCTAGCTGACCGTCGTCCGTCCAGTAGAAGAACTCCTCGCGCGGTCCCTTTTCAACGTCACCCTTGAAGTAGGGCAGCATATTGTAGCCGTCCAGGTGAACCTTGTAGTTACGACCGATGGCGTTGTGCCCTGTGAGGAGTTTTTCTTTGATATCCGGTTCTCCGGCCGCCGCCAGCAGCGTGGGCAGCATGTCTTCGTGGGAGAATACGTCGTTGTACACTGTTCCCGGCTTGATCACGCCAGGCCATTTGATCATGGTAGGAACCCTGTATCCACCTTCCCAGTTGGTGTTCTTTTCGTTGCGGAAGGGCGACATGCCGCCATCGGGCCAGGTAAACATTTCGGCGCCATTGTCACTGGAATACATGATGATGGTGTTGTCCTCGATGCCAAGTGCCGCGACTTTATCCAGGATTTCACCGACGTGCTTGTCGTGCTCGACCATACCATCGGCATAGATGCCGAGTCCGGTGACACCTTCGGATTCTGGCTTCAGGTGAGTGTTGACATGCATGCGGCTCGAGTTCCACCAGAGGAAGAAGGGCTTGTCCGCCTTCACTGCCCGCTCCATGAAATTGATAGCGCCGGCGGTCACTTCTTCATCGACTGTTTCCATGCGTTTTTTGGATAGTGGCCCTGTGTCCTCGATCTTGCCATCCGCGTTTGACTTGATGACACCGCGCGGGCCGAACTGCTTGGCAAAAGCGGCGCTCTTGGGATAGTCCGGGCTCTCGGGCTCTTCCTCGGCGTTGAGGTGATACAGGTTGCCAAAGAACTCATCGAAACCGTGATTGGTGGGCAGATGTACGTCCAGGTCGCCCAGATGATTTTTGCCGTATTGCGCAGTCATGTAGCCTTGATTCTTCAGCAGCCCTGCCAGCGTGGGATCCTTTTCAGAGATACCTTCTTTTGCGCCTGGCAGGCCAACCTTCAGCAAGCCTGTTCGAAACGGGCTCTGACCAGTGATAAAGGCGGCGCGCCCCGCAGTGCAACTTTGCCCCCCATACCAGTCGGTAAACAACGCGCCGCCAGCGGCAATGCTGTCGATATTGGGCGTTTTGTATCCCATCATGCCGCGATTATAAGCGCTGGTATTGAACCAGCCGATATCGTCGCCCCACAGGACGAGGATATTGGGTTTGTCGGCTGCGCTGACTAGCGGGGCGAGTCCTAGCAGGGCAAAAAGTGCCAGTGCACCGAGGTGCGGTATTCTTGTCATTATTGGATTCTCCTGGATAATTTGGCTGGTATACGAGCTATGCGAAGTTAGAGCACAGAATGGTTTTTTTCAGCGTGGAAGATAAAGCAGCGCGTTACAGCGAATCAGTATTGCGGTAATCGCATAAGTCTATGTATGAGGGTTTTACGCACAATGAGTCTTAGCGGATCATCTCGATTGCTGATTTTTATTTTGTCCACCACCATTGATGGCAGCCCGTTGATTAACGCAGGTAGCACAATATTACGTACAGCGCTCAACGGAACACACTCTTAGTTATAGTCCAGTGCTCGATATCGTCCAGTATTTGCCCAGTTTAATTACGGTTTTATCTATCATTATGGATGAAATGCTGTCTCGTGCTACAGCGGTGTTTACTGGTGTGGGTTTTTCTGGTTTCCCTCCCGTGCGAGGTAGATGGTCAGCAGGCCGCCTACGATGACCAGTACGCTACCCAGCACTGACCAGCCGTCCGGTATCTGCTCCCAGAACAACCAACCCCAGAATCCGGCCAACACCACCGCGAAATAATTAATCGGTGCGATAGCCGCGGTCGGCGCCATACCGTAGGCGCGCGTATACAATTCCAGCGTCCAGTAAATCGCCGCGCCGATATAGATCATCGCCAGCCAGTCCAGCACTGCGAGGCCGTTAAAGTCATTTACTGAAAAGGGCAGCACGCAGGCGAGCGATAGCACACAGTAGTAAAACAAAATTCGTACTGTCGGTTCTGTCGACGCGAGTTTGCGCGTCGCGACCATGGAGATGGCCAGCGCCAGCGCCGATAAAAAGCCGCCGACATGCCACCAGCCAAGCCCCACGGGCGTGGGCCGCAGGATGATGGCGATACCTGCAAACCCGACGAGCAGTGGCAACCAGGCATTTTTGGCAATGGTCTCCCGGCTCCATAGCCACAGCACCAGCGGTACCGTCAGCGGTGCGCTCTGACGCAGCATCATGGCATCCATCATCGGAATATTATGCAGGGCCGCGTAGAACAGGTAGAAACCCACTACGCCGGCCAGTCCGCGTATCAGGTGCAAACCGACTCGCTCCGAGCGCAGGTCGTGCAGGCCTGCCCGCAGTATGCGCGGTAGGCACAGCAGCGTGGCTACTAGATATTGCACGGTGATAATCGCCTCGATGGCGACATGGTCGGCGACATATTTGGTGGCTGCCGCTGCCGTGCTCCCTAACATCACCATAATTAGAGACAGAAAGATCGCGTGGCGTACAGCATGCCGTTCGGCTGTCATGGGGAATAACTCGAAAAAGCGCCATTGTAGTTGAGGGCCGTCGTTTGCGGTACACGTATTGGATTGTGCGGCGTTTGCAATTTTAATGACCCGAGGCTGCAACACGGGCTCTCTTGCTTATGGCATCGGACTTCAGGTGGCTCAGCGTGGCTGTTTGCGCAGTGCCTTGACGATAGCAAGCTTCTGCGGATTGCGCAGCGTGTAGAGCCAGCAGATTTCGCCTTTTGGGTTGAGGCGAACAGTGAAGATCATATCGCTGTCATCCCCGGCCAGTCGCACCAGCGCGGGCTGGCCATTGACGGTCAGTAATTCCAGTTGGCCCAGCGCAGCCGATTGTTTGCTGGCGATGTGCGTGAACACCTGGGCCACTCGAGCGGGGCCCTGTAACGGAATGCGGGCCGCTGTCACCAGGCCGCCGCCATCGGTTAGCCCGAGTACGTCCGGTGCCAGCAGGCGAACAACTTCGTTCTGGTCACCGCTGGCGGCTGCGGTGGCAAACGACAACAGCGCTTTCTCGAGTTGCTCGCTTGTAGTGTCGAACCGCGGCGAGGCATCCTGCACGCGTTGACGAGCCCTGCTCACCAGTTGCCGGCAGGCCTGTTCGGATTTATCTAACGTTCTCGCGATGTCTGCATACGATGTTTCAAATACCTGGCTCAACAGAAAGGCCGCGCGCTCCTCTTCCGACAGACGCTCCAGTGACCACAGCAGCGCCAGTTCACACTCCTGTGCCAACGCCATCAGCCGACCTGGACCGCCGTCTTCATCGCTGATGATGGGCTCGGGTAGCCACGGACCAGGATAGACTTCGCGTCGCTGTCGGGCTGAGCGTAGTTGATCGATGGCGAGGCGGGTAACCACCTGTGTCAGCCATGCCGGGGGTGAGACAACGCTGTTTTCGGGGGCTGCAGACCAGCGTAGCCAACCCTCCTGCACGATATCTTCCGCCGCCTGTATCTCGCCCAGCATGCGGTAGGCGAGTGACAGAAGGCGCGGCCGTTGTTGTTCAAAAAGGTCGACCTTTGCCGTGTCACTCACGAGGCGTCTCGCATGTGTTTTGTTAATTCCCGCGCGGCTGCGGGTATGTCGAATCCCGGTCGCAGGCGGCCCCGCAGGAAACCGTTCGGGCCGATCAGTGCAATGGTGGGCGAGTGGCTGATGCGGGGATTGTCGCTGGGGCCATCGTGGCGAAAGTCCAAGCCCAGTGAATTGGCCAGGCGGTGCAACTGTTGCTCGGAACCGGTGAGACCGATAAAGCCCTCCCCAAAAAATGCTACGTACGCGGCCAGCTGTGCGGGGGAGTCGCGTTGGGGATCGACTGAAACCAGGATCACACCCACATCGTCCTCTGCGAGTATGCTGCGCAGTTCAGCCAGTTGTGACAGTGTTGTAGGGCACAAATCGGGGCAGTGCATAAACCCCAGAACGAGTAGCTGCCAGTGCCCGCGTATTGTGTGGGCGGTCACAATCCCCTCGGCTGAAGTCAGTGTGAAAGGCGCCACCGGGCGCGAGGTAGCAAGCCACTCCAGGGCGGCATTTTGGGCGGCGGGTGGCCTCGATTCACTTGCGAGTTGACTCAGGGCCAAGCCGCAGCTGATCGCCAGCGCGATCACCCAGAGCGCTGAGGGTGGTTTACCGGGCAAGGTGGTCACGGCGCGCGATCGCCAGCAGAATCAGCGCGATGATGGCTGGCAGTGTGACGCCGGCGAAATCCTCCAGCAATGACGCCGGGCCGCAAATACCCACCAGTACCTCCCAGATATGGAACAGCGCGTGACCGACCAGCCAGAAGCAGGGCGCCCACCAGTAGCCGAACCGCTCCTGTGGCCGCAGCGCACCCATGATCAAGCCGACACCGGTCATGGCATAAATAACGCCCAGGTCGCGCACAAAGTGCTGGTTGAAGGGGCCTCTATCGGGTACGCCGGGGATCGCCCAATACCAGCCTTCCGGCGCTGCAAGTTGCCAGCTGCCGTTCGCCAACATGATAAACCCGAGGAGGAGGGCGGTGGCGACGATAATCCGGTTTTTCATCAGGACAACTCTCCGGTTGCAGTACGCGCTAGTGTAGCTGATTGAAACGCGGCCGGCGTGACTGCGCGTTGCGCAACCTGTACGCGGCTGCAGGAGTGACCGTAGCCCAGTGCGTATTTCACACCGGGATACACTCGGGTTGTACTAATGGTCATGGCCAGTGAGATGAGGCCGTCTTCACCCCAGCGACGGCGGACCCGCTCGCGTAGCGTGTCTGCAACCGGGTTTCTGGCCAGCACGCTCTCGGTAAATTGTAGGGCCAGCACACAGTCGTCATCCAGCACGGCCAGGTCTGCGGCTGCGACTGCGGCGATAATGCGCGGATGAATTTCGGCCTCAATCGCCATATTGCACACCAACTGGACACAGGGGCCACAGTCTTCCCACAGGGCTGCGCGGATGCGCGATGTCCACCATGGCGCAGGGGGAATACCGCGACGATGCGAGGACAGGAGATTGACAGCGGAATATTTCAGAAGTACGGCTGGGCTGTGCTCCAGTATCGCAGTCATGTAGTCGGTATCGTACTGGTAACGCTGCGAGAAATTCCGCAGCCAGCGACGCGCCAATAATTTGATCATGTATTTGTCATCCCGTGTGGTTTATCTTATAGACGAGATAGCCAATGATCGTGTGACAGTGCGGTCAGATTTTTTCGTAATCGACGGTGTGATATTGGTTGTATTGCGACCATTTGATTTTATGAGGCAATTACCATGCGACGAATAAGTTTGGCAGATTCCGCGTTCCTGCTAGCCGAGAAACGGGAAACCCCTATGCATGTGGGCGGAGTGGCCTTGTACACCTTGCCCCAGGGTGTGAGCGCCCAGGAATTCGTCGGCCAGTTGTCTCTGGACGGACTGGCTGCTGAGGATTTTCGCGAACCCTTTGGCGAGTTCGTCGTCACTGGGCGGGCCGGTGCGCTCGGTCCGATGTACTGGGAGAAGGATAAGAATATTGATATTGATTATCACGTGCGCCATTCCGCACTTCCCAGCCCCGGTCGCTATCGCGAACTGTTTTCGCTGGTGTCCCGCCTGCACAGCACCCTGTTGGATCGCAATCGCCCGCTGTGGGAAATCCACCTGATAGAGGGCCTGCAGAACAATCAATTTGCGGTGTACTCGAAAATGCACCACTCCGCGATTGACGGGGTGGCGTCGATGCAGTTGACGCAGGGTGTGTCTTCAACCGATCCCAACTTCAGGACCTCTGAGTTACCGATGTCGATGAAGGCCTATGAGCGACACCTGGCCGCCATTGGAGCAAGAAAAGCGCGACGTATGGTGCCCGATGAGCCGGAATTGCGCGCGGTAGCAGATGCTCTGAAACAGCAATTTGACAGCACCACACATGTGTTGGGGGCATTGCGCCGTTTCGGTGGTGCCTTTTTTGGGCGCAGCGGAAACCTCGCCGTGCCCTGGCACAACGTACCGCGTACATCGATCAATACGCGGGTAGATGGCGCCAGACGGTTCGTTGCCCAATCGTGGGAGTTCGATCGTATTCAAGCGGTCTGCAAGGCGATAGATGGCACGGTGAATGATGTGGTGCTGGCGATGTGCTCCGGCGCGTTGCGACGCTACCTGACAGGACACCACGAGTTGCCCGCGCATTCACTCAAGGCCATGGCGCCGGTCTCGCTGCGGGAAAAAGGCGATTTTAGTGCCGGCAATGCCGTGGGGTTTATAACGGCCGATCTAGCGACCAATATTGCCGACCCGGAGCGGCGTCTGAGAGCCATTCAGGAATCGATGCGCGCGGGCAAGGATTTACTCAAGGGTATGAGTAAGCGCGAGGCGATGATATTCATGCAGTTAACGCAAATGCCGGCACTGCTGACAACCATGCTGGGTCTGGCGGCGCAGTTTCCAGCGTTCAGTACGGTAATCTCCAATGTGCCTGGTCCGCGTGAGCAGTTGTTCTGGAATGGCGCGAGAATGGATGGGATTTATCCCGCGTCGATTGTGTTTGATGGCTTTGCGATGAATATCACGCTGGTGAGTTACGCCAAGAGTCTGGATTTCGGTATTATCGCCTGCCGTCGCTCCCTGCCAGAAATTCAGCGCATGATTGATTATCTGGAGGATGCGCTGGTGGAACTGGAGGAGGTCTGCGGATTGCGATCTGCCAGGCCAAAGAAGCCCGTTGCGAAGAAGCCTGCGGCGAAGAAATCGGTAGCGGAGAAGAAGAAGGTCGCTGCGAAGAAACCTGTAACCAAAAAGTTGTCGGCAAAGAAAACGGCTACCAAAGGCGGTTCGACGGGCCCAAAATCAACAGCTAAGGCGAAACCCAAGGCGAAGGCGAAACCCAAGATAAGGTCGAAGGCCCAACGCAAGGTTCAGCCGAAGCGGTAAGCGGGATCAAAGTAAGGTGACAGTGCCGGGAGCCGGTGCGACACGGCTAGAAAGCCTGATGAACTTCATGCGTTAGCGCTGTCCCCAGTATGGGCTGAAGACTTTACATTTACGCGATTCTTTCCCGCTGCCTTGACAGTGTACATATGTGCATCTGCTTCTTTCATCATGTCTTGAAGTGTAGAGGGCGCATTGGCATACGCCACAGCGCCGATACTTGCACTAATCGGGAGATCTTCGAAATCCGGAAACTGTTGCAGTAACATGCGTATTTTTTCGAGTAATGTATGGGCATGATGTGCTTCGATCTCTGGCAGGAAAATGGCAAATTCATCGCCACCAACGCGAGCAATGACATCCGTTGATCGAAGTGTGTTGGTCAGGAGATTGGCGACATTGCGCAGAAGTGTGTCGCCACGGCCATGCCCAAAGCTGTCGTTAACCTGTTTGAAATTGTCCAGATCGATAAACGCCAGTGCCGCAGGTCGTTTGTTTCGGTGGCACAGCGTAAGTTCTGCGCCTGCTATCTCATAAAGTGCGCGACTGTTGAACAGGCCCGTCAGGGGGTCGGTGCGACTAAGCGCGCGCTCCCTGGCAAGTGCGGTACGCAGCGACGCTATAAGCGTGGTCACCAGTACAAAAGCGATCCCCTGTGTTACGAAGTTTACGCCCCAAATATACGAGCTGGAGTATTCACGTCCGCTAAGATATTGCGCAAGAATCCAGGTGGTTGCTGCAAAGATAGACGCTGCGACGGCCGCTGTTCTACTAAAGACAGTCGCCGCTCTGGCCAACGGGAGAAAATACAGCGGGAATATGCGAATCTCAAGGCCGGTAAGGTAGTCAATGTAGCCAACAGCCAGAATCCCAATGAGTACCGTAGCGGTGTTATAGACTTGCGTACTTACAATTTTCATTGGCCTCTCCGCAGCGACTGGGTGAGATAGCACCTTATGACGGTCAAGCTGCGGATGAATTTTTTTGACTAAAAGTCCAGCGGCAGTTGGGTCTGGGCGGCAAAACCCTTGATCATGGCATCGACGTCACTGATGGGGGCGCTGTCCGGCTCCACCGAACAATCGGTGACAAACACGTTGGCGCCAGGCGGTATCGACTCTGCACGTGGCACCGCAACGAGCTCTCGGATACTGCCTGATGTGCAGTCCGGTACATTGAAGCTTGTTACTGTCTCGGCACTGGCTGAGTTATTGCTCAGTGCACTGCGATTGTCGTCGATCCAGGCCACTACGAGTTGTGCGGCTGCATCAAAGTCCGATTCACTGCCGAAGCCGGCACTGACAGCGATGGCCGGGTAACCAGCGCGTGCGGCAGTTTGGGCGGCTCCTACCGTGCCAGACAATAGCGCGAGTGGGCCCACGTTCTGCCCCGAATTCACGCCCGACACGACAACCGCTGGAATAATATCCAATTGGTTAAGCGCGACGTTCACCGCGTCCGCAGGGTAGCCGTAGACGGCGATACCGGAGTAACCGCTGGTGGTGGAGGAGTTTTCCCAAACGACATCTCCCTCGGTTGTTTTGTCAGATGAGCCGCTCTGGTTTTCTGCGGGCGCCACCACCACGACCTCGACATTGTCCAGTGCCAGCAGGTTGTTCACCAGGCTGTCGATGCCCGGCGCTCCAATACCATCGTCATTGGTCACCAGAATAGTCAATGCCTGCTGCGGCAGGCCAAAGTCATTCGAGTTATCGGAGCTATTCGAGCAACCGGCGGACGAGAGGGCAGCCATAACTAATAAGAGGGTAATTCGTAAATTCATATCAAACTCGCTAGTGATTGCTCCGGGACGACTCTGGCCTGTATCGACCGTTTCCCCAGAAAATGGTTTCCAGTTTTACGGCGGAAAGTTATCACAAAACGATTCAGTGGAGAACCGGGTTGGCTCTGAAACTGAAAGAATATTTGGCTGCATTGAGTCCCCGCGACTCAAGCCTTTTGAACTTCCGCTATAGGCTGTCAGCAGCAGTGGGATTTTCCAGAACGGGAGATTTTCTCGCGGCTGACAATATCATATTTGATTCGAAAGTAGACCTCAGCGGACGTGATCCGATGGCGCCGAGGTCGGGTATCAAGGCGTGCGGTAGAACCAGGCTCCTCTGCGGGAGTTCCTGGGGAGTGTGATGATCGATGAAGCCTCATAGCTGGGACTTTGAAAAAACGAATACGCCTCCTTGAACAGGTAAGCATGTGTCGTAGAGGCATCGACCGGCGTCGCAGTCCATCCATCAACGAGTATGCCACCCAGCGGGTGACTAGCCGTCGGGCCGAAATCACCTTTGCTGCCCAATTTAACTAGAGGGCTGCCGCCCGTAAAACACACATCAGGCCCCGGCCCCAACACGCAGCTGCCATTGGCATATACATTGAACAGCGTGTTCATGTCTTCGACCGAAGCCCAGGTCCAACCATTCATGTCGTACTCGATAACATAATTAAATTCATTCAATTGCTCGTCACCCTCAGCGTAAGTCACGGCGAGTTTGCCGGTACAGATGCCGCCATTGGAGAGCGGGCACACTGCGCTGATTTCATCCCAGGTCAGTCCATAGCTGAACAGGACGTTGGGATACAGCCCGCCGCCGGTGAAAAGACCCGGCTGCGCCCACTCCCGGTTATCGAGGGCAATAACAGTGTTTGAAATGGGAATGCCATCGGGGGCTTCCGTGAATACGGCCTGCAGCGAGGGCACAACCTTTCCCCAGCTCGCGTGCACTGACTCGGCAGGAACATCAAATGAACAAAAGTTGCCTGAGACTGTCATGCAATTACCCCAGTGATCAAACTTCCAACCCTGGCGTGGGTATGCGCGGTAAGTCTCCTGATAGGCATCTATCACGTAGTTTTTGCTGCAGTTCTCCAGCCCCGCCGCGTGATCCTCCAGCAGGCATTTCCTCTCACTGAATGACCGTACGTCGCCTTCGCCCACAATTTCAATCGGGTGGCTGCAGGCTTGAATAAAAAGTAGAGCGAGGCCGGGCAGCACAATTTTAAATAGACGCGAACTCATCTTTATGACCTGCTTATTATCGTTATCACAGTCAAGGGCCCATCAAACGCGCGATGTCGTCCCTGGCTCGTCCCGCCCACGAACAAAGAAATTGACACTGCCATATTTATAGGCGGACGGCTTGGGGCTGTCAAACCTTAATTAGGCACATGATCCAGCGGTCGCCCAATGTCCGCCGGGTACCAGATTACTGAGCCAAGCGGTCAATATATGGCCCGACTGCTCGTTCACGATTCGCAGTTGTCATGCCTCCCCTGTGCACTACAATCATTATGGTTATGCATGACCCGCAGCGGTAGCTAGCGAGGAGATAAAAATGGTAAAGGGGATGAGAATATTGAAACAGATAAAGTGTCTGATATTCGGTATGGTCGCGACCATCTGGACGGCCTCCGCAGGCGCAGCCCTTGTCAGCTTTGATACGAACCAGTCTCAATTTACTCCCGGCGTGAGCAACCAGGGCTTCTGGGCAAATCGCGTCCTCCCTTGCTGTGTTGACGTAGATACCAACGACAATTATTTGACCGGCGAAGCAGACTTTGGGCTCAGTACCGGTTTGGCGGAGCTCAGAAGTTTTTTTTCATTTGATCTGGGCGCTGTAGCGGGTCAGGTCAATGAAGCCAAATTGGTTATTTATTCGGGGGTCTTCGGCCCGGACAGTTTCTCGGAAGTGTTGGGCTTGTTTGATGTCGCCACAGAAGCGCAGGCACTCAATTTTAACGAAGGCCTTGATGCGGCCATTTTTGCAGACCTTGGGGCGGGGGTGAGCTATGGCACATTCCGATTGTTCAGATCAACCGATAGTGAGGTTGATCTGGAGTTGCAGTTAAACGCCGCTGCAATCGCTGATATAAATGCTGCAGCCGGCGGATTTTTCTCTATTGGCGCTGCTCTTCAAACGCTTTCACAGACGGGCGGTGAGTATGTCTTTGGGCAAACAGGCGGCCCGCAAAGAAGGCCCGCCGAGCTGATCGTCGCTACGCATACAGTGCCAACACCCGGCGCTTTGGCGCTCTGTCTCGTCGCGCTAATGGCGCTTGCCCGGACGCGCCGGTTTAGCCGGGCAACGTAAGCTGCCACGACGCCAATGAGCAATAGCGGCAAAGTGGCGGGCGCAGGCACTTCACTGCCCGCGTAGAAAAACCATGCGCCAGGACTGAATAACCCGCCCCTTTGTTTCTGCTGTGTGAAATCAGTACCAAAGAGCGCGCCTTGTACCTGCCCGGGATAATCCCCCACCACACCCTGGTGGGCCAGGCCGGTATCGCCGGGCACCAGATTGCTGATCCAACCGGTCAATATACGATCGCCGAACTGTTGGTATGTCGGTCGAAACCCCTGGTCGATGAAATTGCGGCCGAAATCTGCACGGGGGTTGCTGAAGCCCCAGTAGAAACGATCCGGACCGGGGCCCAGGAGATCGTCGCCGCCAAAACCGTTATCCACCAGGAAGGGATTGAATGTCGCGGCCAAGTCATCTGCGGAGGCCCAGCGCCAACCTGACATATCGAAGCCGTTAAGGGTGCCGGCACCACAGATGCCACCGGGACACTGGGCATCGATGTTGTTCCAGGAGAGACCGGCGAACAGGTCGACCTGCGCCCAGTCCCTACCACCGACCGTGACGATATCCGCGCCAGGGATCGGCGCCGCTGAAACGCTACCCGCCCATCCAGCGAATACCAGTACCAACATATTGCAAATGACTTTGGACATCTTTTCCCCAGGGCTGCGCATTGTTTGGTCTTCTCAACACGCAAGATACAGACCAAGCCAATGAATTCAAGGGACTTGGATGAACTGACACGGTCTGGTCAGAATAACCGTAAAAAACACTGACACTTTTTCAGGCGGCATTCAACAAACCCAAGCTTGGTAACGTTAGCAAGAACATGTCTGAGCCTGCCCCCAACTGTATCGCCTCAGCGGCCTGAAAACTGAATCGCATCGGGGGGTATGGCTGCTTTAAAAGTGACTGCCACCGTCGTGACTGGCACTTTGTAGACTCTGGCCTAGACTTTAAGCTTAGCGTAAACAGTAACCTCCAGCGTTAAAGGAGCTCCAGTGCAAAACACTATCAAGGGCAACCTGAAATCCTGGGATGAAGAGCATCACTGGTCGCGGGACGGGGATGAGTGGGACGGTCAGGCCAGATTTTGTGGTGTGCCTTATGATGAATGGAAGCACTCGCTCATTCAGACATTCCTGATGCCGCAATTAGGCCCTGGCGTCGACGTGCTGGAGATCGCGCCAGGACATGGTCGCTGGACCGAACACATTGTTAATAACTGTCGGTCGCTGACATTAATCGATCTCAGTCCAAGCTGTATCGAGTTTTGTAAAAAGCGATTCCACGCCCAGCAAAACGTTTCCTACTTCACTACTGATGGACGGAGTCTGCCGAACGTGTCGGATGAAAGTGTGCACTTCATCTGGTCTTTCGACTCCTTCGTTCACATGGGGCCAGAAATTATCTTGGCTTATCTGCAGGAAGCTGCCCGTGTACTGCGCCCGCACGGGCGTCTAATCATTCATCACGCCGGGCGCCGCAATAGTACGTTGTCACTCGGATTTATGAAGAAGTGGGGGGGCTGGGGTCGTAATTTGTATAAATTGATTTCGATGTCTGATTTTGGCGACGACGATGGCTGGAGGTCGGATGTGTCGCCTGAGCTAATCCTGCGCCTGGCAGGTGACGCAGGGCTGAGGGTAGAGAATCAAGTTCAGACCTGGGGAGAAGCAGGCCAATACGGCGTTCGACGCTACGGCGACTGGATAACAATTTTGAAAAAGTAGGGCTACGCTTTCTTGCGCTTCAGTACACCTGGTCACACCTATTTCCTGCTGGCTTCTGCCAGTGTCTGTAGTCGTCTGACGTCCTCGAATGTGGAAGCGGTCACCCGGGGATTGATGATGTCCGCTGACAAGTTTCCGCCCAGATCGGTATGCATGATATAGGTGAACTCCATCTGCTCATCACCGAGGGCTTTTAGCTGATATTGGCCATTGGTGATGGCCCGCACATAGTCCTGCTCGGGGTGTTCTGAGGACGCTGACTCCAACTGCACTGTGACGGATTTGGCGGGAGCGTCGATCTGCACAATGGAGTGGATCACCATGTCGCGATCCGATAAGGGCCACGGCATGTCCAGCACCATGTACACATAGCCCTCTGCGTCCGAGGTGGTGCGCAGTACTTCGGATGATTGACACATTGCGCGCCATTCACTGCAGCCCTCACCATTGCCCATGATCAGGGCCACGTGTGCAATTGGCGCGTTGATCAGCGCGGTCGCCTTAACTTCGACGAAGGGTGAATCGAGCACCGGTCGAGTATAAATCTGGATGCCTCCTTCATCCTCTTCCAACGTCCAGGGCGCATCAGCGGCGTAGGCGACAGCGAAGACGGTCAGCGACAACGCGATTGGCAAAAAAAGCGTTTTACATATCAAGCCGGGAATCGTGTGCATTATTGTCACCCTAGTTTCAGATAGGCCATTTCGCCAAAGTTGGAGGAGGGGTCCAGCTGGATAACCTTTTCAAAATACTGGCTGGCCTGCGCGGTATTGCCGGCCGCCTCGTGCAGCTGTCCCAGGTAGAAACTGGCGTACACCTGGTACACCAGTCGCGCGCTTTCAACGGGTAATCCGAGTTCGCCATAGGCCCTGGTTTCAAGTGTGTGCAGCATGGTTTCCAGATCGCTGATCGCCTGGCCCCCCGCGTTGATAGCGTCCGGAAAAATCGTATTGGCCCTGGCCTGCAGCAGACATGCTTCGAGGC
The DNA here is from genome assembly GCA_037969215.1 of Halioglobus sp. Taxonomy (GTDB): domain Bacteria; phylum Pseudomonadota; class Gammaproteobacteria; order Pseudomonadales; family Halieaceae; genus Marimicrobium. The sequence goes on along the minus strand of JBBKWY010000013.1, from coordinate 9,181 downwards.
GGTCGAATTCGTCTTTGGCCGGGACCACCATAGGCTCGAGGAATAAATCCGCAGCTTGCTTGAGCAATTCCGTTGTATCGGATACGCCGCCCAACTTGGCCGCCCGCATTAGCAGTGTCAGTAATCGTGCTTCCATTGCGATCGTGTGACGGCAGTCAGCCGCCTCCAGTACTCTGGTATGCAGCAGAGCCTCATCCAGATTGTTATCCATGGCATAGGCCAGACATTTGCAGGCGATAGCCAGATCGTTATCAGGGTCGAGCGCCAGCGCGGCGTTGGCGAAGTCCTGAGCGCTGTCAAAATCCGCCAACAGCAGGCAAGTGCGACAAGCGCTTATTAAGGCTTTGTTATCCCCGGGGTGCGTGTCTATCGCCCGTTTCAGGCTTGTCAGTTCCTCGTCAATTCGAAAGCGCTTGCGAAATACTTTGCTGGGAAGGTAGATAGTGTCATGCACAGTGGAAAGCGCATTTTCTGAATTTTCTATAACCCGCTGAAACAGATGCCTCGCCATTCGAGTTTTCTCGCTGATTATCCAGCGATTGATCACCCGATCAGTGCCCGTAACGGCCGCCACCACCTCGTCAAAGTGCAGCTGTGGCCGTTGGATTGCTATCAGCGCTTTGACCTCAAGGTCTGCCACTGCCTGCAGCTTTTCCCGTACGGATTGGAAAAATTCGATCGGCACACCTTCGCTGTGCGCCGCCCACAATAATCCGGCAATTTCTTTCTGACTCTCGTCGAGGGGGTCGGTGTTGTCTAACAGATGGTGGCGGCGAAGCTCTTCGAGAAACTCCTGTGGCACGCTCAGGCTGACGTTGCTGCGTGTTTCGGCTTGAAAAGGAATAATGAAGTCGCGGCGCCCACTGTGATACTTGTCGGACAGCAGTTCGATTTCTATGGTGGTCGGATCGTAGTCCGCTGTACGAAACGCTGTCGCAATCTCTGGCAGTGACAGGCTGGTCTGCTGTTGGGCGCGCACTATAAGACGAATCAACTGTAAGTGATTTTCAGAGTACAGCGAGAGATTGGGTCGGGGTTTGCTTGGTTGCGGCAGCAGCCCGGCGCGCAGATAGTACTTGATCATGTCGCGGGACGCGCCGGAGGTCTCCACCAGTTCGGACATGCGGTACTGTCGGCTGTCGTTGCTGCGCGATTTCTTCAGGTGTTTGGCCATACGCCTCTTCTCGCTGCTGCAGGGGTGATTTTTGTAATGTATTCATTATAGATAATTTCTTGACACACTCAATGGATAAACCTATTATCCATAGAAATCAGGGCGCCAGTGCCCGCTTTTCCCGGAGGCTTTCCCCATGGGCGCAATAGAACAGTACAGCGAGTCCAACACACCGCTCACCATTCAGGTCAGGAAATTCGACCCCGCAGCGACCGAGAGCGCACCAAAATACTTTTTCGACAATGACCCCTTCAAAACGCATTTTATGAATGCGCTTTCGATATTGTTTCCCGAAGGGGAGCGTTTCTTTATTCGCTCTGTGCTGGCCTATCGCGACCAGGTCAGTGACCCGAAGTTGCTGAAAGAAATTAAGGAATTTTGCGCTCAGGAAGCACAGCACACGCTGGTACACGAGGCGATGAACGATCTTGCCGCCCGTCATGGCTATCCTGTAGCTGCGCTGGAGTCGCTCGTGCGCCGCGATTTACGCTGGTTCAGCAAGCGCGGCAAGACATCGAAATTCGCGCGCCGGGCAGCGCTCGCGATGACGGTGTGCATGGAACATTTTACCGCGATCCTGGCCTACCAGCTGCTGACCAACGCTGAGGCGACGCAGCAGGGACTGGATCCCGCTGTGCAGACATTGTTCAAGTGGCATGCGGTGGAAGAAACCGAGCACAAGGGCGTCGCATTCGATGTCTATCAGGCCACCGGCGGCAGCCCCGTGTTCCTGCGGTTTGCGATGTTTCTTTCCAGCTTTTCCTTTCTACTCGGCCTGTTCATTAACTTGACGGTGCTGCTCTATAAGGATGGCAGCCTGTTGAAATGGTCTACCTGGAAAACAGGTATCGCGTTTTGCTTCGGCCCAAAGCAGGGTTTCCTGACCAGACCGTTCCGCGACTGGTTGGCGTTTTTCAAGCCCGGATTTCATCCCTGGAAGCAGCACAGGGATCTTGATACTCAACACTATGCGGATGAGTTGGGTGCGTATGTTGCGTGAGGTTTAGCCTAATCTCTGTACCATCCAGAAGCTCCCGACTAACGCTATGACCAGTGACAGTGGTGTCACCACGTAGCGGGAGTAGTCGATCCGTGCGCTGAGAATACACAGCAGCGGAAACACCAGTAATACAAACCCCAACTGACCCAACTCGACGCCGATATTGAACGCTGCGAGGTTCGCGGCGCGCATACCGCTAGAGATCGTCATATCTGCCAGTGCGCTGGCAAAACCAAAGCCATGAATAAGGCCGAAACAGTAGGCGATAACCCAGCTCGCCCGGTGCCGGGGTTTTGCCAGGTTCAGAAGGGCAGCCAGCACCACTGTGCCAGCGATTACCACTTCAATCGCTCTGGCGGGAGGCGTCAGATAGCCTGCAGTAGACAACGTTAGGGTAATCGAGTGCGCCAGCGTAAAGGACGTAACAATGCCTGTCAGTACCATTAAACGGGCCTTGATACTGCCACTTCTGGCGGCGGGTAACAGCAGCAACAAAAGAAAAACCAGATGGTCTGTACCCCCGAGTATGTGATGAATGCCCGTTGTGACATACGTTGCCAGTGCCGCCATAAGTCCGGTGTCGGCGACGTCTACAATGGTTGGCCCCAGTGGGAGTGCCAGAGATTTTTCTGCTCCTGTGCCAACAAGCACGAGTAGCGCTGTGGCTGATGGATCGATTTCCTGCAACAGCCTGTTGTGGACTGTGAGGGTTGTGCTGGGGTTGGGGCAGGTCACTGTGAATTCGGTGATAACGGACGGCATTGCACCCTGACGTACACCGCCTGATTCAGGCGCAGGCATGAGCGTACACTCGCCATCGTGCGTACTCAACGTCAGAGCCCGTTGAATATAGTGTTGTATTGCTGTTGCTTGTGTTGAGTATTCCTGCCACAGGATTGCGCCGTCACCATCACTGTCGAGGCCGACGGCAAGCTCAAGATCCAGTACATCCAGTTCCACCGACAAGCGTGGTTGGTCGGCGGCTTCCAGATTGAGTGTCAGGGTGGCAACCCCCGTCTCATGGGCCAGCACCGGTAGCGATAACACCGTAAACAGCATGCAGCCGAGAAATGGCGTAATCAGTTTCATGCGTCGATAAGAAAATGTCTTGCACGCTGCTATCACGTGCTTCCCTTTGTAGCTTGCAACTGCTGCCATGATCGAATTCGCTGTGTTGTTGCCGTATTGTTCAGGATGTCGGCGACGTGGAGAACCAGCGCTGCGTCTTCCCAGCCTTTTTGAAGCTCCCAATTTCGCACGGCCAGACGCAGTGATTCTGTCGCATCACCCTCCAACCACAGTGCATATAGTGCTTCTTCACGCAAATGCAGATCGGGTGCGTCTGTCAATTTGGCACGCGCCAGGCGTTGTTGTAGTGACGCTTTTAGCACTGCAGCGTCGTCCTGCTCCAGCTGCGTGGCGGCTGCTGCCAGACGCAACATTGCCGCTGTTGTACTGGAATTTTCACGCAGTAAATCAATCACGCTCTGGTACTGCGAAAGTGATAGCAGGACGTCGGCATAGGCCAGTTTGTAGCTCAGCGGTGCAGTGCCACCGGCCGTCACCGCTGCCCAGACTGTCGATGCCTTATCGGGCTCGTCAGTGGCGGACAGCAGGTCGGCGTAGATGGCCATCGCCCAATTTTTTTGCGCCGTGGGCAGCGACGCAGCCGCGTGTATGACGGGCTCAACCAGCGCTCTGGCGGTGTGGGCCTGTCCGACGGTTAAAAGCACTTCAGCGGCGCAGTAGGTTGCCAGATCTGTGCGACCGTGGATGGCGAGTTGGAAGCAGGCTCGTCTGGACCGGCCTGTTTCGCCAGCGCGCCGCCATGCGTCGGCCTCCAGTAGCAACGCTTCAGTCGAAGCGGAATGCACACGATTGTAGTGCGACAGATCCTGCGCTGCCTGCGCGAAGTGGTGTTCGGTTTGCAGAATGCGCCCTCGCAACAACCAGATACCCTCCGGTGGCTGCGACAGATCGGTCCAGGGGGCAATACTGGATTTTGCCGCTCCCAGAAAGCGCGCGTTTCCGGTCGACTGGTACATTTGAAGGGCCAGCCTGGCCGACGCGCTGGACTGTTCGGCGTCGTTCGGTTGGGCATTGCTCAGTTTTTGCGCTGCGAGAAACGCGGGAAGTTTCGCCAGCTGTGGCTCACGCTTGAAAACAAGTGTGAGAGGATCGGCGCTGCGTACCACGTTCTCGGGTACGCCGCGCGCGGGGGGTGGGCCCACCAGCACGATGGCTGCAAGCGCGGACACTGTTACGGCGAACAGTGTCCACACCTTGGTGGGCGGGAACCGCTGGATGTTACTCAAGGAGTTCATCGAAGGCGGCGGGGTTGTCCTGATCAGCGAAACTGAAATCCAGGCCATTGACCGGCACCGGGTCCGTGTTATCCGCCGTGTTGGCAAACAGGCCGATGACAAACGTGGAAAAATCAGTTTGGGGTTGGGGCTCAGGGTCCGGGTCGGGCAGTGGGGGCGTCACCACAATGGCGGCCCCATTATTGTTGTTGCCACCATCACTACAACCCGCCAGTGTGGACAACACGGTGACAAGAAAAAGCGCTTGCCGGAATTTTGAATGAGACATGCGAACACTCCTTTATGGGTTCATTGAACCGGCGATTGGGGTTTTCAGATAGGGGAAGCTTGTATCGAACATAGTCGCGTCCACATAGGCGCCATCGGTATACGGCAGCTGTCCGGAAGGTGCGTCTGCCTCATCCAGCAACACGCCCATTACCGCACGCAGCGCGATATCGACGACATCGTCACCGGGACGGCGGCCATTCGGAAATCCTGCGGTGTCACCGCCGACGACGCCGAGTGGGTTTTGAGCTTCCGACGCTACCGCAGCGATTGCGGTGTTCAGGCGCAGCATTTCTGATGCCACCACATTCATGGGCTGATTTAATCCCTCGACGCCCGTCAGGAAGGCTGCAACCAAATCTGCGCGGGGGAACAGCGTAGGAGCAGTGACACTGGGGAACAGAATTTCAATCAGCGCCGGCAAGGTTGGGTTGGTGACATACAACGCAAACTGGGCGTCATCGGCTGGCTCACTGTGATTAAACCTGTTCTTGTCGGGCAGCCCGATCACCACTTCATTAACCAGCGGTGAACCCAGTCTCGATACCTGAGTGTAGGCGCCGCCACTGATGGAAGCCGCTTTTGACCCATCAATGCTACCTTTGGGCTCGGGATTCAGCACGCGTGCCTGGCGTAGGCTGGCGGTGGTCCACGCACCAATCACGCTGTTGTCGCTGGTGGCGAGACAGTCGATCGGCACTTCCAGCGCCAGGCTGGTGATGTTTTTGTCGTCCAGTGTATTTTCCTCACCGTCGACGGGCCCCAGTGGATTGGTGTTGATCAGGTCGAAGGTGCCTCCGAGATTAACGACGAAGCCCTCTTTTCGTTGGCCGACAAACACACGCCCATTGCCGCAACCCGGAATCATCACCTCGTAGATATGTGCGTTGGCATAGGCTTCATAGTCGGCAAGTGTCTTGTTGCCGATATTGTCTACCGGTTTGGTAAATTGTGTGGCGCCATCAATGCTGGCGACGAGGGACTCGCGGGTGCCTGTGCGACGGTCGCCACGTACAATGTCGACGGTGTAGCTTTCAAGTACGTTCAGGTTGTCGGTGTCCGAGCGCATTGGTCCCACACCCCCTTTTTGTATCAGCGGTATCGGTACGTCCTTGCCGCCAATCGACAGCGGAAATCCGCGTACTTCCGTGGTGAAACGGAACTGAAACGTGATGTCTTCTTCGGCATTGGCATCGTTGTCGACATGGATCTCATAGAGGGCATCGTTGGCCAGGGTGAAGTAGTTGGGGCCACCGTAGGCATCCTGTAGGGGCAGATAGTTCGCCACCAGTGTCACAAAGCCTGTTCGACCGGATTCATAACTGTTAAACATATAGAAATCGGTGGCGTCTACCTTGGGCATCTCTGTGATGAGGGGTGCCTCCCGATGACTCGACGCCTGCGCGCCCAGGGATGTTGCCACGGCCACGGCCACGGCGGCCGCTAGTTTCGTTAGTTTATGCTTCATAATGCTCTCCTGGATTAGAATTAGTGGTGGAGGCATTGCTACACAATATGCCTCGTGCTTCTGGTACGCGTGGTTTTGACAGGCGGGTGCACCAAAAAAATCTTTTTTTGATGCATCCAGTTTGTGCGTCGGTGCGTATAAACGGGGAGACCGGATATATTCCCAAGCCCTCCAAGGTGGATACATGGACGCTGAACTGGACAAACTGCTGAAAGAGACTGCGATGGGGAATCAACTATCGTTCAAAAAACTCTATGACATGATCTCGCCAAAAGTGCTGGCGTTTCTAATGCAAATGCTGGGCGACCGGCATTTTGCCGAGGACGCACTGCAGGACGCCATGGTGCAGGTGTGGCGCAACGCGTCCAAATATGATGAAAGCAAAGCCAGGGCGTCCACGTGGATAGTGGGCATTGCACGCAATCGCGCTCTTGACCAGTTGCGAAAAACCGGCCGATTTAAAGAGGTGTTGCGGGATGAGCAATACAATATAGGCGGTGTGCTCTACCGCGAAAATACCGATGAGACTGAAGAACCCCTCTCGGATATGACTAGCGGGCGCCTGATGCATTGCATGGAGGAATTGGGTGACAATCCGACAGCTTGCATACAGCTGGCCTACGTGAACGGCTTTACTTTTCAGGAAATTGCCATTTCCCAACAGCAGTCGCTAAGCACCGTGAAGAGTTGGGTGCGTAGAGGGCTACAGAAGCTCAGGGAGTGTATGCAACGATGAATTATCTACAGGACGAAAGACTGGAAGGGCTTGCGCAACGGTATGTGTTAGGGACGATGAGCTACAGAGCGCGTCGACGCTTTGCGCAAATATTGCAGGAGCAGCACGCCGCCAGGGAGAAGGTAATCGCCTGGGAGGAGCGTCTCACACCCCTGGTCTGGACGCTCGCGCCGGTGGCACCCTCAGCATTGCTCTGGCAGCGAATACGGCGAGAGATCGAAAGCTATCCACAGGCGCAATACCCTGCCTGGAAACGGTTCTCTGCCGTCGCCAGCGCAGCACTTCTTGTCGCCGCGGTTGGCATTACCAGTATGGGCTGGTGGCGGGCCGCCCACCAACCGCCGGAGCGCGTGGTTGAAACAGTGGTTGAAACGGTGATTGAAAGAGTTGTGGATGTCGTGGCGGATCCAGCGGTTGTCAGTGTGATCGTCGACGGCAGCAATACCCTGTGGGTCGCTCGAATCTACGAAAAGTTAGCAAGGCTCGATGTTGAGGTGCAGACGGCACCAGAAGAACACACCGACAAGGATTACGAGCTGTGGGCATTGCAGGCAGATGGCACGCCTTATTCACTCGGGCTACTGCCGAAGAGCGGTCAGCGTAGTATCGCGCTCGACAGCTTAGCGATGGCCGCGTTGGCGCAGTCGGACAAACTCGCCGTGAGTCTGGAGCCGCTCGGTGGCTCCCCGGACTTGGCGCCGACCGGGCCTGTGCTGTTTGTCGCGTCGGTGTTGTCGCCGCATGGTTGATTTAGCCGCCCGACATCGCACCGCTGCTCACCCTTGTATAGGCTATAAGTAGAACAGGGTTTGTCAGTTAATCGAATTTAAAAAGCGCCGCGCTAAAACAATCGGCGACGCCCAAACTCAGGGGTTTGGGCGTTGATCCCAGCAGTGTCTTGCCCCTGTCTGGTGCCCGCCAGATATTGCTGCAGAGGTCTATGTGTCATTCGATCATCACGATAGATGTGGTATAAGACTGTTTCGCAAGACTTATTACTCACTCACATAACCTTACCGCAACCTGGATCACCATGGATAGCCTGATCATTCTAGTCGCCTTCGGCTGCGGATTTGCCGCACGGCAAATCGGACAACCGCCGCTGGTCGGCTATCTGGTCGCCGGGTTTGGTTTGGGCCTGGCGGGTTTTGAGTCATCCTCTTTCATCGAGTCCATTGCCAATATTGGCATCTCGCTGATGTTGTTCATTATCGGCCTCAAGCTGGATCTGGCCAGCCTGCTGCGGCCAGAGATCTATCGTTCTACCTTCGAGCACACTGCAAGCTTTGGGTTGGTGACGTTCAGCTTTTTGCTGGTTCTGGGTGTGCTGGGCTTGCCGATGGTGACGGATATCACCATGCAGCACGCCGCTCTGGTGGCGTTTGCCCTCAGCTTCAGCTCGACGGTTTGCGCGGTCGCTATTTTGGAGGATCGCGGCGAGTTTCGTGTGCGTCATGGCCAGATTGCGGTGGGCATTCTGATTGTCCAGGATATTATCGCGGTGCTGTTCCTCACCGCATCCACCGGCAAGGTTCCCTCGGAGTGGGCCCTGCTGCTGCCATTGTTGTTTTTCGCGCGTCCGCTGGCTAGCTATGTCCTGCGCGCCAGCGGTCACGATGAAGTACTGATTCTGGCGGGTATTATTATCACCTTTGCCGGGAGCTCCCTGTTTGAAGTGGTGGGCATGAAAGCCGATTTGGGTGCGCTGGTGATGGGCATGCTGCTCAGCGGAGACAAGAAAGCGGGCGAGCTGAGCAAGTCGATGATGAATTTTAAGGATATATTTCTCATCGGATTTTTCCTGAATATTGGGCTCGCGGTGGAACCTTCCCTGGGTATGCTGGGCATCGCGCTGATCCTGTGTCTACTCCTGCCGTTGAAAGGCGCGGCCTTCTTTTTCCTTATCGCGCGCCATAAACTGCGGGCCAGAACGGCCCTGCTGGCAGCGCTGGCGCTCACCCAGTTCAGTGAGTTTGGCTTGATTGTCGGGGCGCTTAGCGTGAAGAAGGGCTGGCTCACCGAGGATTGGATGGCGATATTGGCGCTGGCGGTGGCACTCTCGTTTGTGTTTTCGACACTGCTTAATGGCCGCTCACACAGCCTGTACAGTGGTTTCAAGGAGACACTCAGGCGATTCGAGTCGGCGGCCGCGTTCGAGGATAACCCTGAAGGTCCCGCCAGAAATGTGGAGGTACTCATTATTGGGATGGGC
>JBBKWY010000012.1:0-4583 GCA_037969215.1 Halioglobus sp. | reverse complement strand
GTGGTATTGCTGTTTGTCGCTGCGGCAGCCGTTCCCGCCGTCACTACTCAACTGGCGCAGAGTGAACCTTTTACCGAAATGTTTGGTGTGCAATCCGCTCTGATGAGAGAGCCGGATGTGTCTTACGCGACGATATCGCAAAGCACCACAAGCTTCAGCTCTTTAAAGGAAGATACCAAGACTACGGATTATGTGAGTAGCCAAGTGTTTCTAAAAAGTAACACTATCACGGATGACGAGCTGGCCCGTCAACTGGCTGGTATCGTCGTCGCAAATTATCCTGAAGCCCTCAATACAGATACAGTGCAAATCACGCTGACCTACGGCTATGACATAGGTATTGCCTCACAGTGGTCAAGCCATCACTATAATTTTAGTCCGGATGATATTCAAAGTGTGCAGTAGCGGTAAGCCACGACAATCCCGGGCGATTCACCAGCGAGAATTTATGCGATTTGGAATAATTTTTGTAGTTGTGTTGCTTCTGAGTGGGTGTGCTACTCACCAGGCAGGCGTCTCAAGTTACGAACGCATTGATCCCAAGGCGTTTAGCAATAGCCCACCAGTCATTGAGCAGAAACACGATTTCGCCACCCTGGTAATTAAGAGAGACTATGCCGGTCCGGGAGAGTGGATTCCGGCAAAAATATCCATTGATGGACTGTATATAACGAACATTAAGAAGGGACAGTATATTGAAGTAAACGTTGAGCCGGGATCACATCAATTGCTATTGAGAACAAATGGTTTAGCCCTGGTGCCATTCAGTCATGAGTTACAGCTAGACGCCGTTGTCGGTTCAACAAACTATTATCGTATCCACGCAGGCTGGCCTGATGGTATGCAGCTTTCAGAGAGTCCAGACTGAGAAAAACGGGAAAAATGTGCACGCATTCATTTTTCCTTTTCGTTTTGGTGCCGCGTAATCACCAGCTCTTGTACTGTAAAAACTTGCCGTTCATGGTGACGACGACTCTATCCCCAGCCGGGTTCTCTTCCTTGTCGATGTGCATGGTGTAGTCGATAGCACTCATAATGCCGTCACCGAATTTTTCGTGAATCAGTTCCTTGATCGTGTCACCGTACACGCCGACGATCTCATAAAACCGATAGATGAGTGGGTCGGTAGGCACGGCCTGGTCCCATTGCTTATGGGGGAAAGCCTGTAGCGCCGTGGATACGTCACTGGGCAGCTCAAGTAACGCGCACAACTTGTCGGCGTACTCCGGTTTCAGGCTGTTCATGCCCAGGCAGGCCGAGGTGAGAAATACAGGGGCCAACCCGACGTGGTCGGCGATTGCCTCCCAAGCCAAACGCTTTTGCGCCTTGGCGACCATGATGGCTTCGGTCATTGCGATCTTGTTCATAGCTTAACTCCTGATAAAGGATTGCACACAGTGGTTAGGGATCTAAAACGGGATGAGTCACAAGTAGCGCTAGCACCACAACAAAAAGAATGAGTGAAAGTCCCTTCCAGAACAGCAGTGGATTGCGCTCCATGAGGGGCGCCTGGTCCTCGCGTACATAGACTGGATTGGGGTGGCGCAGGTCATAGATGAACTCCGAGAGTTCTGCATAGCGTTTGGTCGGATTGGGGTGTACCGCCTTGCGGATGGCGCCGTCTACCCAGGCCGGGATGGCACGCTCGCTCTCCCGTACCGATTGATATTGCAGCCTGCGCTGTGCCGCCGGGGTGTTAGCGCGGGCGACGCTGACGCCGTAGGGCTGGCGACCGGATAGCATCTGGTAGACGATAACCCCGAGTGAGAAGAGATCTGACCGCTGGGTGCCGGGCTCGCCCAGGAAATATTCCGGTGCGGTGTACTGCAGGGTGCCGAGGATATGCTGCTGTTGTGCTATCCCTGCAATCTCGGCGATACCCGCCACCCGCACAGCACCGAAGTCGATAATTTTTACCGTTCCGGTGGCGTCAATCATAATGTTGTTCGGGCGCAGGTCCTGATGCAGCATTTCCTGGCGATGCAGGGCTTGCAGGCCCCTGGCAATCTGCTCGACGATACTGCGCACGGTTTCCAGATCCGGCTGGGGGTTATCGATCATCCACTGGGCCAGCGACTGCCCGTCGATAAATTCGGTAATGGTGTACAGATAGTTACGCTGTCTGCCAGGTGCACTGGCCTTTAGCAGGTGGGCGTTATCGACGCGCCGCGCCACCCACTCCTCCATCAGAAAGGATTCCAGGTAGGCCGCATCATCGCGCATAGAGACCGAGGGCACTTTGAGAATGACCTGCTCATTCGTCGCTTCATCGGTGGCCAGGTACACATGGCTGCGATGACTGTGGTGCACCTCCCGTGTGATCAGGTAGCCGTCGAAGCGCATGCGAGGACGAAGTTCTGGCGGGAACGGCAACGCCGACGCCTGCTGGTGCAATTCATTGATATCGCCAAGAGGCAGCTGGTCCACGCGTACGATCTGGATCGTCAGATTGTCTATACTGCCCCATTCCAGCGCCTGCGCTACTATCAACCGTGCCGCCTGATCCAGATCGTGCTGGGCGTTGGCGATAGTGTCGTGCATGACATCCGGCGCAACAAACTCATACACACCGTCTGTGGCGAGAACGAACGTGTCACCGGGCGCAATTGCGAGCGAGTGGTAGTCGAGTTCCAATCTGTCGCGCATGCCGAGCGCGCGACTGAGGTAACTCTTCTCCGGGGAGAGCCAGACACGGTGGTCTTCCGTGAGTTGTTCCAGGGTGCCCCCGGCCAGGCGATAAATGCGCGCATCACCGGCATGAAATATATGCGCCGTTGCGGACTTCAACACCATGGCGCTGAAGGTGCACACGTAGCCCCTTTCTATATCGTAGCGATAGGGGCCCGCGCGATTCTGTGCGTACAGCCAGGAGTTGGTGGCGTGTAACACACGCTGCACCGAGGTTTTAACTGACCAGGATTCCGAGGTGCAGTAATAGTCCTGCAGGAAACCGGTGACCGAAGTCTCACTGGCCTGCTGACTGACCTCACTGCTGCTGACACCATCTGCCAGGGCGAGTGCAATACCTTTGGAACTGAGCAGAGGTTCCGTGGGCGTCATGACCGCATGGAAATCCTGGTTCAGGGGCTTGTGCCCCTTGTCAGAATACTGGCCAGTGGTGATCGATAGTTTGGTTGACATAGAACTCGACAACACTCAGACCGGAACAGGGCAGAGTGCGCCTGTTCCCGATATGGCTCAAGCCGTCTTTTGAAGCACGGTGTCTGTTTTCAGGATGCGGCTCGCACTGGTGCGCACGTGCGTGAAATACAGCGGCAGACCGACCAAAGCGAAGCCGCCTACCAGATTACCCAACACGGTCGGCAGCTCATTCCAGATTATGTAATCCATGAAGGTGAAGTCGCCACCCATAATCATGGAAAAGGGAAACAGGAACATGTTGACGATCGAGTGTTCGAAACCCATGTAGAAGAAGAGCATCACCGGCATCCACATTGCCGCCATTTTGCCGGTGGCAGAGGTGGAGATCATCGCGCCAACAACGCCCATGGAGACCATCCAGTTACACAGCATGCCGCGGATAAAGATAGTGATCCAGCCGTCGACCCCGTGAGACTGGTAGCCCAGTGTGCGCGACTCGCCGATGGCGGCGACCTTTGCCGCGATAGCGCCGCCGTCGGTGTTATAGCCGTAGGTGAGAATAAACGACATCATAAAGGCCACAGTGAGTGCGCCAGCAAAGTTACCCACGAAAACCAGCCCCCAGTTGCGCAGCACCTGGCCCGGCGTGACGCCAGGGCGTTTATCGAGCAGTGCCAATGGCACCAGTGTAAACACACCCGTCAGCAGATCGAACTTCATCAGATAGAGCATGATAAAGCCGACCGGGAACAGGACGGCCCCCAACAGCGGTGAGCCCGTTTGGGTGGCCACAGTAATCGCAAATACAGCAGCCAACCCGAGTATCGCGCCGGCCATAAATGCGCGGATCAAGGTGTCCTTGGTGGACATGTAAACCTTGGACTCGCCCTGGTCGACCATTTTGGTGACGAATTCACTGGGTTCTATATAAGACATGGTAAGTCTCTCGCTGTAAATTTCAGAATGACGAGAGGGAATTAGCAATGTTCGTGCCAGCAGGCAGAGATCGCTGTTACAGGGGCGTGCGGCACCGCTGCCCAATTTTTGCAGGTGCGGTGTGCTCCAGCATGGCTTGTCGTGCTCCCTCTTGGTGCGTTCAGAGCGAATGCGGGGCGTCAGTACCTGTTTAAAATATGGATAGACCGGTTCGGGTGGTGAACATCTCCAGCACCTTGATGCCCAGCAGTGAGTTGCCGTGACGGTTCAGCTCCGGGCTCCAGACCGCTATGCTCAGCTGTCCGGGCACGATCGCGACGATGCCACCACCCACGCCACTTTTGCCCGGTAGGCCAACCAGGTAGGCAAACACGCCGGCCTCGTCATAAAACCCGCACGTGAGCATGATGGCGTTGACACGCTTGGTCTGGCTTGCGCTGAGAATGCGATCGCCGGAGGAGGGTACAACACCGTTATTCGCGAGGAAAAGGAAAGACCGGGCCAGACCGGCGCAGCTCATGGTGATCGCGCACTGGTGGCAGTAC
>JBBKWY010000011.1:0-8987 GCA_037969215.1 Halioglobus sp. | reverse complement strand
GCGACCAGCAATGCCACCCCTGCCATGTACAGCCATGGCGCCCAATTCGCGTACTGCTGCAAACTGACTTGTGCCACCAGAATCATAATGACAAAGGCCAGCACAAGATAGCGTCCCTGACGATAAACGGCGTCCATACTCTGTCCCGACGCACTGTACAGCACCAGCAACCCATAAACGCTCAGCACCAGTAGCAGCAGCAGCAGGGGTATATCGATGTGAAAGCGCATCAGGGCACTGGGGCGCCTGGCCATGTCGCGCGAACCCTGATGCGGCAGCTGCCGTACGTAATCGCCCATCAGCCCGGCCCTACCGCCAACCAGGTGTCGATAACCGCGCGCGCAATAGGCGACGCGGCGGAGCTGCCACCACCATTCTCAACAATGATCCCCACCGCGATGGTCGGCGCCTCTATGGGCGCGAACGCAATGAACAGACCGTGATGTCGGTGTCGCTCAGCCACATCCGCCTCGTTGTAAACACTGTTCTGGGCAATACCAATGACCTGGGCGGTACCCGTTTTACCTGCCATTTCATAGGCAATGCCTTTGGCCAGCGCTTTCGCCGTACCCCTTTGACCGTGCACCACTTCGCGCATGCCGTCAAAAATGGCATCCCAGTACTCGTCGGGGGCCTCCACCGGCTCGAGCACCGGCGCCGGCACAAGCTCGCCATCGATCGCCATCACCAGCCGCGGCACCCTGCGCTGCCCTCTGCTGGCCATCACACTGGTCGCAACCGCCAATTGCAGGGGCGACGCCAACATATAGCCCTGGCCGATACCCGCGCTGAGCGTTTCACCGGGATACCAGGACTGCGCCAGATTCGCGCGCTTCCACTGTGTGGATGGCAATACGCCGGAACGCTCATTAGTGGTATCGATCCCGGTGCGATCGCCAAAACCAAAGGGATGCAGATAATCATACATACGGTCGATGGTCAGGCGGCGCGCCAGGTCATAGAAGTACACATCGCAAGACTGGGCGATCGCCATTTTCATATCCACGCGCGCGGCGTGTCCCGTACCCGTAATACGGAGTATCCAATCGCGATACTTGCGGGAGTCACCGGGCAGGCTGTACCACCCCGGGTCAGGCACCGTTGACTGCGGGGTCACCAGACCGGACAACAATCCCGCCATCGCCATAAAAGGCTTAATAGTGGAACCGGGGGGATAGGAGCCCTGAATGGCCCGATTGTACAGGGGAACATCCAGTGAATCCCGCAGCGCGGAGTATTCGCTGGAACTGATGCCGTTTACAAACAGATTGGTGTCGAACCCCGGCTTCGAGACCAGCGCCAATAAGCCACCGGTGCGAGGATCAATCGCGACCACCGCACCGCGCTGGTCGCCCAAAGCCTCAAACGCCGCCAATTGCACATTGTAATCAAGCGATAGCGTCAAATCCTTCCCGCGCACAGGCGCAAAGCGCTCGAGTACGCGCAGTACCCGCCCATGGGCATTACTCTCGACGTTCTGGTAACCGACATCCCCGTGCAACATATCCTCGTAGTACTTCTCGATACCCACTTTACCGACGTGGAAGGTGCCGCGATAATCGGTTTCATCGAGTACCTGTACTTCCTGCTCGTTGATCCGGCCGACATAGCCCAGTGCATGCGAGAACAACTCGCCGTGCGGGTAGTGCCGCAACAGCTGTGCCTCTACCACGACACCCGGCAAGCGGAAGCGATTGACGGCAAGCCGGGCACGCTCTTCTTCAGTCAGGCGAAAGCGCAGCGGCACGGGCTCATACGGACGACTGCGGTGGAGTTTCTTGCGGAACGTCTCCAGATCGGTGTCCGAGACCGGAAGCACCGACTGCAAGTCGGTCAGCGTAGCCTCCATATCCGGCACCCGCTCGCGCACAATTGAGAGCATATAGCTGGGCCGATTATCCGCCAGTACTACGCCATTGCGATCAAAAATAAGTCCGCGACGCGGCGGCAGCGGCTGCAATGTCACCCGGTTGCGCTCGGATTGGGTCCGGTAGATTTCGTACTCAGTCACCTGCAGCGTGTAATAGCGCATCAGGATCACACCCAGCAAAATCATCACCAGGCCGATCGCGATGATCGTGCGCGTGCCATATACACGGGACTCGAGCTGCGGATCTTTTAAATCGAATTGCGGAAGCATTTAAGCGGCCTGGAGACCCTGGAATGCGTTTAAGGGGGTAAACACTAGGCGCGATGATACGGGTGGTTGACGGTGATTGTCCAAGCCCGATACAACTGTTCGGCCAACACCACGCGCACCAGCGGGTGCGGCAGGGTCAGATCGCTGAGAGACCAACACAAATCCGCACGCGTCAGGCAGGCCGGGGACAGGCCATCAGGCCCCCCGATCAGTATGCTGTAGTTATCCCCCGACATTTGCCAGGCCTCTAATTGTCGCGCCAAATCCGGCGTGGATACCCGCTTGCCCTGCACATCCAGAGCGACCACCCGCTCACCGGCGGGAATAGCCTTGAGCATTTGCTCACCCTCGGCGGCGCACACAGCCGGGCTCGCGGCATCTTTGCCGCGCTTTGCCAGGGGAATCTCACGCCAGACCATCTTCAGCTCCCGCGGCAGGCGTTTGCTGTATTCGGCAATACCCTGACCAACCCATGCGGGCATCCGGGTTCCCACCGCGATAACGCTAATGCGCATCAGTCGATGGCTTCAGGGCCTGTCCACAGGCGTTCCAGATCGTAGTAATCCCGAGTCGCCGGCAACATGACATGCACCACCACATCGCCGAAATCCACCAGCACCCACTCACCCGTATCATCGCCCTCCATGCCGATGGGCGCATTGCCCACCTTCTTGGCCTCCACAGCCACATTGGTGGCCAGTGATTTGACATGGCGGTTGGAGGTGCCGCTGGTGATCACCATATAGTCGGTCATATCGGTCAACGCGGAGACATCCAGCGTCACGGTATTGACGGCTTTGAGATCGTCCAGTGCAGCGACGACTAACTGTTTAAACTGCTCAGATTCCATAGGGCTGATTTACTTTGACATTCATAGACGACGATCCTGTAATTATCGAAAAAGTGTGTTCATTTGAATATAGTCCAACACCGACTGCGGCAGCAGGTATCGCGCTGACCGCCCCGCGGCCAATATATCGCGAATCTCGGTGGATGATATCTCGAGCGGGCGCAGCTCCTCTACGGCAATACGCCCTGCGGGCCACTGCCGCAAGCTGCGCGAGTCTTCTACCCGGTGTGCCTCTAACCACTGTGCGACCTCGCCCGTGCGGGGTAGTTCCCAACCGGGACGTGCAATAACAACGATATGAGCCCAATCCAGCAATTCCTGCCAGCGATGCCACTGGGTAATATCCAGCACCGCGTCGCAACCCATCACCATACACAGCCCCGTCGCGACTCCCAGCTCACCGCGCAGTTCGATCAGGCTATCTATGGTATAGGAATTACCCGCGCGCTGTAATTCACGCGTATCACACACCAGGCGCGGCTCACCCGCCACGGCCAGCGCCACCATGGCCGCGCGGTGAGCGGCACTGCACTCGGGCGCGGCGCGATGCGGTGGCTGCGCACTGGGCATCAGGCGCATTTGCGTTAGCTGCAACCGCTCTACCAGTTCCAGCGCCGAGCGCAGATGCCCGTTGTGCACGGGATTAAAGGTGCCGCCGAACACTCCCACCAGGGGAAACGTGGCCGAGCCTGGCGCGCTCAAGTGCGCAGCTGCCCCTCGCCTAGCACCACAAACTTCTGTGTGGTGAGCCCTTCCAGACCCACCGGCCCGCGGGCGTGCAGCTTGTCAGTGGAAATGCCGATCTCTGCCCCCAAGCCGTACTCGAAGCCATCCGCCAGACGCGTAGACGCATTGACCATCACCGAGCTGGAATCCACTTCCCGCAGAAATCGCATAGCTCGCGCGTGCTCCTGCGTGACGATACTGTCGGTGTGCTGGGAGCTGTAGGTATTGATGTGTTCAATGGCCTGCTCCAGCCCCTCTACCACACGCACTGCCAGAATGGGCGCGAGATACTCCTCGCCCCAGTCCTCCTCACTGGCGACTTTCGCGCCGGGCAGCAACGGCAGTGCCCGCGGGCAGGCGCGCAGTTCCACCCCGGCCTCGGCATAGGCTTGCGCGAGACGCGGTAAAATACTGTCGGCCTTGGACGCTGCCACCAACAGCGTCTCCATCGTGTTACAGGTGCCGTAGCGCTGCGTCTTGGCATTGACCGCGATACTGACCGCCATATCGTCATCCGCAAAGTCGTCAATATACACGTGGCACACACCGTCAAGGTGCTTGATGACCGGCACTTTGGCATCCCGGCTAATGCGTTCAATCAGGCCCTTGCCGCCGCGCGGCACAATCACATCCACGTATTCTGGCATCGTGATCAACTGCCCCACGGCCGCCCGATCTGCGGTATTGACGACCTGTACGGCAGCGGCGGGCAATCCGGCAGCCCGCAAGCCCTGCTGCAGGCATTCGGCGATAGCACAATTGGAGGCGAGGGACTCGGAGCCACCCCGCAGGATAGCGGCATTGCCCGATTTGAGGCACAGGCTGGCCGCTTCCACCGTCACATTGGGGCGCGACTCATAGATGATGCCGATCACACCCAGCGGCACACGCATGCGGCCCACCTGGATTCCGCTGGGCATGCTGCGCATATCGCTGATACTGCCCACCGGATCCGGTAACGCCACCACCTGGCGCAATCCTTCCAGCATCGCATCAATCCGCGACGGCGTGAGCTCCAGTCGATCCAGTAACGGCGCGTCGAGCGCGTTGGCGCGACCCTGCTCCAAATCCTGCCTGTTGGCTTCGATCAGGCTGGCGCGGGCACCATCGAGCGCATCGTGCACGGCAAGTAGAGCGTGGTTACGCACCGCCGTTGGCGCAGCCGCCACAGTGCGTGAGGCCGCGCGCGCGGCGATACCCAACTCAACCATGTACTGCTCAACATTCATTGCGAATCAACCCTAAAAAATACCAGCCGGCGATTATACCTGATGAGTCCAGCGGATGTGCTAAGCTCCAGCCTGAAATTCTCACAGGAATCAGCATGGCTGCGACACCCGAACTGGAGTTTTTTTACGACTGCTCCAGCCCCTGGACCTATTTTGCGTTTACCCGCATCCAACCCATGATGGAACGGCTGGGGCTGCCAATACGCTGGCGCCCCATCCTCGTAGGCGGCGTGTTTAACGCCGTCAACAAGGAGCTCTACTCCGCCCGCGAGGCCATGTTCAACAGCCCCGACAACCCGCGCATGAAGTACTTCATCAAGGATATGCAGGACTGGGCAAGGCTGTGCGGCGTGCGCACGGATATGCCAGCAGGGCATCCGATCAGCAGCGTAAAAGCCATGCGCGGTGCTTTTTATGCCGAGGAACAGGGCGCGCTGGTGCCCTATTCACAGGACGTCTTTGCCACTTACTGGAGCAGTGACACCCCGGATATCAGTAACGACGAAGTGCTCGCGGCAATTTGTGCGCGTGTCGGCCTGGACCCAGTGGGCTTTTTCGACGCCATCACCCAGCAGCGTTACAAGGACCTGCTACGACAGAATACCGATGAACTCATCGCACGCGGCGGCTTTGGTTCACCGACCCTGTTTATCAACGGTGACGACATGTATTTTGGCAATGATCGCCTGGAGTTGGTGGAACACCGGCTGAAAGAAATAAAGCGGGCACAGGGCCCGCTTTAAATACCGTAACGCAATGGCGCTAGAGCGCGTCTGCGTTCTCAGACAGGTAGGCAGCAACACCATCTGGGGATGCATTCATACCCTTATCGCCTTTGTTCCAGCCAGCAGGGCACACTTCACCGTGCTCGTCAGTGAACTGCAGCGCTTCAACCAGACGAATCAGCTCGTCGATGTTGCGCCCCAGTGGCAGATCATTCACCAGCTGTGAGCGCACTGTGCCTTGCGCGTCGATAATGAAAGCGCCACGGAAAGCTACGCCATCGGCGGCTTCAACATCGTATGCGCGGCAGATATCGTGGTTGATGTCAGCCGCCATGGTGTAAGTCACCGCGCCGATGCCACCGTCTTTCACTGCCGTGTTGCGCCAGGCATTGTGGGTAAACTGGGAATCGATGGACACTGCTACCACCTCTACACCCAGCTCGCGGAATTTGTCCATGCGGTGATCCAGAGCAATCAGCTCCGAGGGACACACAAAGGTAAAATCTAACGGGTAAAAGAATACCAGGCCGTATTTGCCTGCCATCGCCTCGGAACGCTTGAAGGAATCAACAATTTCCCCAGTACCGAGCACTGCCGCCACATCAAAATCCGGTGCCGGCTTACCAACTAAAACGCCCATCTATTACACTCCTGTTAACAGTTCATCCAACTGCGCCATCCCAGTGTGAAATGGCGCGCTTGTGGGAGAATCATACACAGCCCGTTTGATATCGCCTATTTAATTGTAGGCATGGATCCAATAGTGAAGCGCTATGGCAGGACTGGCGCTACTCTGCAGTGGGCGCGGGAGCATTTTCCTTGATCAGCGTCAGCAACTCGCCGCTCTCAGACATCTCGCAGATGATGTCACAGCCACCGACCAGCTCACCATCTACCCAAAGTTGCGGGAAAGTTGGCCAGTTCGCGTACTGGGGCAGTGTGGTGCGAATTTCAGGGTTGCTCAAAATATCCACGTAAGCGAAACGTTCACCGCACGCCATCAGCGCTTCCACTGTGCGCGCCGAAAAACCGCACTGCGGCTGGTTGGGGGAACCTTTCATGTACAACAGAACCCGGTTGCCGGCGATCTGTTCTTTGATTGTCTCAATAATGTCCATCTCGTGTCCTATCTTGTTGAAGCCCGATGGGCGGTCCGTATTCAGGGCGCATATTAACCTATTTTGCGTCCATATTGCTCCTGCCGCGTGTGTGTGGATTGCCAATTCTGCCTGACCTAGCTATAGTTGCTCGTTTCGAGGCAGCTCCCGCTGCCTTTTTGCGTTTTTGGGAGAGGCAGAATCATGTCGGCGCTGATGCAGACGTACGCCAGATTACCAGTGACATTCAGTCACGGCGAGGGTGTGTACCTCTATGATACCGAGGGGCGCCGCTATCTGGACGCCATTTCCGGCATTGCCGTGAACGGGCTGGGCCACGCCCACCCGGCGGTGACCGCAGCGATACGAACGCAGGCCGACAAGCTGGTCCACAGCTCCAACCTCTACCGCATTGAGGCGCAGGAACAACTCGGCACAGTGCTGACCGAAATCTCAGGGATGGACAACTGCTTTTTCGGCAATTCCGGCGCCGAAGCCAATGAAGCGGCGATCAAGCTGGCGCGACTCTACGGGCACAATCGCGGCATCAAGAAACCGGCCATCATCGTCCTCGAGGGCGCGTTCCACGGCCGCACGCTGGCAACACTCAGCGCCACCGGCAATCGCAAGATACAGGCCGGTTTTGAACCGTTGGTGTCAGGTTTTATCCGCGCCCCGCGTAACGACATTGAGGCCCTGCGGCAGATCGCCGCAAACAACCCCGACGTGGTGGCCTTTCTGGCAGAGCCTATTCAGGGCGAAAGCGGCGTCCAGGTGCTGGATGCCCAGTACCTGCAAGCGGCGCGGGAGCTGTGCAGCAAAGAGGACTGGCTGTTTATGCTCGACGAGGTGCAAACCGGCAATGGCCGTACCGGCACCTATTTTGCGTACCAGAGCCTCGACCTGATACCGGATGTCGTCACCACGGCGAAAGGCCTGGGCAATGGCGTGCCCATTGGTGCCTGCCTCGCGCACGGCGCAGCAGCGCAGGTATTTAGCGCCGGACACCACGGCTCCACCTTTGGCGGCAACCCGCTGGCCTGTGCCACCGGATTGGCGGTGGTGGACACCATTGTGCGAGACCAGCTGTGCGCCAACGCGACCGCCATGGGGCAGCTGATTACCGACACCCTGCGCGCGGCGTTAGCCGGCGTGGAACACGTCGTCGCTATCCGCGGCAAGGGACTGATGTTAGGCATCGAACTGCACAGGGACTGCGGCGAACTGGTACACCGCGCCATGGAGGCCGGCCTGCTGATCAATGTCGCTGGCGGCAACACCGTGCGATTACTGCCGCCTCTCATCATCAACGAACAGGAAGCCCGTGATCTGGCCGGCGGTGTCGCCGAACTTATCCGGAATTTCGACTGAACACGCCCGCCAGGGCGTAACAGGACAGGCCATGTCAGATACTCGACACTTTTTGACGCTGCTGGATTTCAGCCCCCAGGAGTTGCAGCAACTGGTCCAGCGCGCCATCGAAATGAAACGGGAGCACCGCGCCGGTGAAGACCAGCGCGCCTTTCCCGGCACCGTAATGGCCATGATCTTCGCCAAATCGTCTACCCGCACCCGCGTTTCGTTTGAAGCCGGTATCGCGCACCTGGGGGGACAGGCCATGTTCCTGTCTCCGCAGGACACGCAGCTGGGTCGCGGCGAGCCCATAGAAGACAGCGCGCGAGTGATCTCCTCGATGGTGGATATCGTCGTCATCCGTACCTTCGGACACGATATCGTGCAGCGCTTCGCAGCACACTCCACGGTGCCTGTTATCAACGCCCTGACCGATGACTACCACCCCTGCCAATTGCTGGCCGATATGCAGACCTGGGTCGAACACCGTGGCAGCATCGCTGGCAAGAGTGTGTGCTGGGTGGGAGATGGCAACAATATGTGCCAATCCTACATCAATGCCGCCAGACAATTTGATTTTGAACTGCGCATCACCTGCCCGCCGGGCTTTGAGCCGAACAGCGAGTTGCTCAAGGCGAATAAGGACAGGGTGAGTGTTGAGCACGACCCGGCCATTGCCGCCAGGGGGGCAGACCTTCTGGTGACCGATGTCTGGGCCTCCATGGGCCAGGAGGAGGAGCAGCTCGAGCGCGCCAAATTGTTCAAGCCCTACCAGATCAACGGTGAACTCATGAGTCTGGCCGCCAGCGACGCACTGTATATGCACTGCCTGCCCGCTCACCGGGGCGAGGAGATTAGCGCGCAGCT
>JBBKWY010000010.1:0-2724 GCA_037969215.1 Halioglobus sp. | reverse complement strand
TCTCTCAGAGTGGCCACTCGCAGAGAAAACGCCTCATAGTACTCTAGGCGGTCTAGCCCAATTTCCTGCTCGGCGGCGAGCATCTGACCAACGGAGTCACTGACATTTTCGCGTTTTTCTGCGTAATAGCGCAATGAGCCGCCGTGAATCGGCAGCCATTTAACATCGTTCAGATGCAGTCCGTGGCGATTAAAGAGCGCCTTGGCCGAGGTGACAGAGAAGTAGCACAGATGCTCGTGATAGATCGTATCAAACTCACAGTGCTCGATCAGATCCTTGACGTAGGGTGCCTCAATAACGACCACCCCATCCTCCTTGAGCAACGCTGCTATACCACCGACGAAGCCATTGGTATCGGCGACATGCGCGAGAACATTATTAGCATGGATGACATCGGCCTGCTTACCCTGTGCAACCAATTCCTGTGCCAATGCAAGACTAAAGAACGCATGCAGGGTGTCTACGCCGGACTCGTTGGCGACTTTTGCCGGTCCCGCTGCGGGATCAATCCCTAGCACTGGAATACCGGCTGCCACGTAATTTTTCAACAGGTAGCCGTCGTTGCTCGCCAGTTCAACCACCCTGCTTTCAGGGCCCAGTCCACGCCGTACGATTAAATCCTCGACGTTTGCCTTGCTGTGCTGCAGTAGATAGGGCGAAAAAGAGGAGTAATAGGGATAGTCGTCCGAAAACAGCATTTCTGGATTTACCGTCTCCAGAATCTGAACAAGTGCGCACTTATCGCAAAACACCACCTCCAGTGGGAAACACGGCTCATCCTTCGTCAGGTTCGCAGCGCTGACAAGACCATCGGCCAAAGGCACCACACCTAAATCGAGAAAGGAGTGGAGGTCGCTTGTACCGCAGGAGCGGCATGACACTTCTGATTTCACACTCATAGCATTGCTCGCTCAGGCGACCCAGCGCAGGTCTGTATCGAGAAAACTGGATCTCAGCAGATGCTTGACGTGGGCTATGCGTTGGAACTTGACCCCTTCGAAATCCTCCACACTGAGCCCTGCCTCAAGATACTTCTCATAGAGCTGCTGGATGCCTCGCTGTACGGTCCACTGCGGTTTAAAGTCGTGCAGCGTGCGCGACAGGAGATTGCAGTCGACACGATAACAACGCGGGTCCGGGCCACTGTCTTCAGAGAACTCGATCTTACAGTCCGGCACGATCGATTCAACCATCAAGGCAACCTCGCGAATGCGGTAGTTCTCGCTGGTCTGACCGACATTAAATGCGCGTCCATGTATCAGTTCCACAGGCGCTTCCACTGTAGCGACATAGGCGCGGGCGATATCTTCTACATGCACCAGGGGTCGCCAGGGTGTGCCGTCACTTTTCAGCAGCACCTTGCCCGTTGTTAACGCCCAGGCTGTCAAATTGTTTACGACGAGGTCGAAACGCAAGCGTGGAGAAACACCGTACGCCGTTGATGCGCGCAGAAATGTTGGCGAGAACTCATCATTGGCCAGCGGCAGTACGGCACGCTCTACATCGACCTTCGATATGCCGTAAGGTGTGACGGGATTGAATGCCGCCTGCTCATCCAGAAAGGTATCACCGGCGGCTCCATAGTTGCTGCAGGAAGAGGCAAAGACGAAGCGCTTAACACCGGCATCCCGCGCCATTTGGGCAATCCGGATAGAGCCGGTGCAATTGATGCTATGGGTAAGCTCCGGCCTGTAGTCGCCCAGAGGGTCGTTAGACAAGCCGGCCAGATGGATAATAGCATCGTAGCCCTGTACATCTTCTGGCATTACGTCGCGCACGTCCTTCTCCAGTGAACGCACTTTTGGCACGGCACCAAAAAAGGTACAGTTGCGATACAGATCGGAATCCAGCCCGTGCACCTCGTGTCCGCGTTCGATCAACAAAGGTGTGAGTACACAACCTATATAGCCTAAATGTCCGGTCACCAGAATTTTCATTCGCTATTACTCCGCCAATCTACCAGGTTTTCCAGGGTGCACCTTCGCTCCAGAGCTTCTCCAGGATATGCTTTTCACGCAGCGTATCCATGCACTGCCAAAACGAATCGTGTCGGTAGGCCATCAGCTGACCTTGCGCCGCGAGGTTCTCCAACGGCGCGTGCTCAAACATCACATCGTCACCATCAATAAACTCCATCACTTCGGGCTCAAGTACAAAAAAAGCACCGTTGATCCAGCCCTCATGTAACTGGGATTTTTCAGTAAAGCTGGTCACCTGGTCGCCATCAAATTCTATATTGCCGTAGCGAGCGGGCGGGCGCACCGCAGTCACTGTTGCGAGCTTGCCATGAGACTTATGAAACTTCACCAACGCATCCATATCGACATTTGAGACTCCATCACCCCAGGTTAAAAGAAAGGTCTCGTTGCCAAAATACTCGCTCAAGCGCTTGATACGCCCACCGGTGAGCGTCGCCGACCCGGTGTCGATGAGATCAACACACCAATTGGGTCTCTGGCAGTCCTCTGTGCGCTCCACCCTACCACTGGCAGTATCCACACGCAGGTTACCCCCAAGAGCGCTATAGTCATGAAACCAGCGTTTGATGTAATCCCCTTTATATCCCAACGCGATAGCGAACTCTCGGTGCCCGTAGTGGTAGTACTGCATCATGATGTGCCAGATAATCGGCTTGCCGCCGATCTCGACCATAGGTTTGGGACGCAACTCGGTCTCTTCAGACAGCCGGGTTCCATGACCACCCGCAAGGATTCCAACCTTCAT
>JBBKWY010000009.1:0-8279 GCA_037969215.1 Halioglobus sp. | reverse complement strand
TTAAGACAGTTCGTTCTCTGCGTACTGATAATAATTAGCAATTGCTAAACCTGCCGCGACACTGGTAAAGGGGTCGTGTTCGACAACCTTGCCCCGGAACTGGTTGTCGAGAATATCCTTTACCGCTGGAATGAGTGACGAGCCCCCGGTGCGAAGCACAAGATCTATATCATCCGGTCGGCAATTGGCCTTTTTCAGCACCACAGTGATCGCCTGTTCAAACTCGAACAGTAAATCAGAAATCATCATTTCAAATTCCCAGCGTTCCACCACCACCTGAATATCAATCTCCGGAATATCCAGCAGGGCTGAATCCGCCACCGAAAGCTCCGCCTTGAATTCCTTGATGGCCTCGAAGACCTGATAACTGTAGTTCTGTTGGATAAGGTCGTAGAGGCGTCTAAACTTTTCGGCACCTGAATCTGGCTGAGACATGCGCTGTATCACAGCAGAAGTGAATTTATTTTGATTGAGCATATAGCTGATCGGCCAATTGATCAGCAGCTCTTCAAGATCTCCAAATGGGAACAGGGTGTCCACTGTCGAGCCGTCTATTATTCGACTCCAGCGCTCCCCTTGGCCCAGCAGTGGAAAAACCAGCGCTCGAAAAATCGTTTGATCGATTCTGTCGCCACCCAGGGCGATGCCGTGAGTGGCCTGCACCTGAAAGGTTGAGCCATCACGTCGCAACACGCTAAAGTCCAACGTGCCGCCGCCGAAATCGACGGTTAGCACCAATTCATCATTGCTCTGTGGGTTGTTGTGCAGAAAGCTGATGGTGGCCGCGGTGGGCTCGGGACAGAACGATTGCTCGGAGATGCCCGCATAACCATAAGATTCGCCCAGGCGTTCCAGCGCAATATTATTACGCCCACTTTCAATGCCTTCAAAGTTAACCGGGTGTCCGAGGCAGGCATGGGTGATCTTATGGCCAACAGTCTGTTCGATAGCATGACGAATCCCCACGAGAATGGGTGTCACCAGCGCGACCAACCGGAACGCCTTTTCGAAGACCAGTGTTCGGTCAGTTTTTGTATTGCCCAAAAGCCGCTTGGTGCCGCGGAATAATCGTCCCGGCAAACTCGAGTCGTTGAATGCCTGCCCATACACGGTGGAGGTCTCTGACTCGCCTGGGCCGCCCCCTGTACTCTCGCCGCCGCCGGTTCCAGTGCGCGCCTCACCGAGGACTTCGAGGCTGAGCTCTACCTTGCGCCCGGTATTGCCGTCGATATAGTCGTCTATGGCACGCTGCCCAATAGAGCTTTGGTAGGCCTTGTCGATATAGTTGGCCGATGGCATGACACTGTCTGGCGCTGCCAGTTTGATTAACGTGACCTGCTCGCCATCAAATACCGCGGCGGCACTATTGCTGGTGCCGAAATCAATTCCGATACCTAATCTGGAGGCTTGTTGGGAAGTAAATTGCATTGGGAGGTCGCAGAGCAGTAAACAGGCTGGTTTGTTGTGGGGCAGTATAATGTATCTGGCGACTCGCCGTAATGCAGGCCTGTTTTTACTGGTGCAGCAGGTGCGGTATCCTCCCGATTACCGGGTTACTTCGCGTTGGTTTCAGGCGCCGGACTTGAGTTTTTGAACTCCTGCCATATGGCCAGTGCCAGGACGAAAGAATAAATTGAGAAAATACTAGTCATCGTGTTCACCCCTCTTGTGGGTAGTTGGAGGGACATCCTCCGTGCTTGATGAACAATGTGAGGGCTGTACTATGATTCTTCAAATGGCTAGTATTCAGTATTGCCATGAATAGTGTTCATAGTAGTAGGCGATCGGGACAGGATTGTGGATATACGGGAACTGGGGAAACTTGATCTTAATTTACTGGTTGCGCTGGAAGCGCTGCTGGAAGAGCGCCACGTTTCCCGCGCGGCAGAGCGATTGTTCATTTCGCAGTCTGCGATGAGCAAAACGCTGGGGCGCTTGCGGGAACTGTTCGACGATCCCCTGTTCATCCGCCAGGCCAGCGGTATGGTCCCGACACCACGGGCGGTCGCACTGTCTGCGCAATTGCCGCAAGTACTGCAGGCGGTGCAAGCCATCGTGGCGCCGACCGAGTTCGATCCTCTGGCCTACGCGGGTAAAGTCAAACTGATGGTTGAAGGGCATATGGGCGTTTGGCTGATACCGAAGCTGTTGCAGCGCCTCGCAGTTTCGGCGCCGCAGGCGCTACTGCGCACCTGGGCGTCGGCCAAATCCCCGCTGGCTCTGCTCGCCAGCGGGGATCTGGATTTCGTCATACAGGGGGAGCGCCAGTCCTATCCGCCGGAATACCGATTGACTACTCTGGGCTACGCGCCGCCACGGTTGTTGGTTCGCGCTGGCCATCCACTGGCGGGTAAAAAGCTTACTTGGGAAATGCTGCTGGAATATCCTCAGGTGCAGCTGCTGATACCCGAGCTGCATGAAATTCAATTTCATGTCCCCAAGGATTCGAGTTTTATCCAGCGCCTTACCCAGGTGGTGCCGCGGTTGCGAACAGACCATCTGTCCACCGCTATTCGCGTCGTTCTGAACTCTGACTTCGTGTTTCCGACACCACCACTGTTTATGGATGAAGTCGATCTATCGCAGGGCCTCATCACTCTGCCGATGCCAGAGGATGAGGCGCTGTCTATTTCCTACGTGCTGGTCTCGCATGAGCGCATCGCGCACTCACTCGAGCATGGTTTCCTGCGCGAAGAAATTTTGCAGGTTATCGAGGCTTTCCGCCTGAAATATGATCTGCCCGGGCTTGAAGAGTTACGTATACAACACAAGCTGGCCTACTGAGAGGCGCGGGCATCTGACAGTGTTTCAGAAACCCATCAACGTCGCATAGCGATTGCGGTGATAGGCCCGGTTGCCAAAACTGGCTTCCAGCACCCGAGCACGCTTTAAATACAGGCCCGCGTCGAACTCGTCTGTCATGCCGATTCCGCCGTGAATCTGGATGAGCTCGTTCGACATCTCGAACAGGAATTTGCCCACTTGGCACTTCGCCAGTGACGCCAGCTCGGGCACGTTGTCTGCGCCGGCGTCCACGGCCTGCAATGCCGCCTCCACGCAAGATCGTGACTGTTCCTGTAGGGAAAACAGCGCTGCAGCACGATGACCCAGTGCCTGGAACGAGCCAATAACCTGACCGAACTGCTTCCTCGTTTTCAGGTAATCGAGTGTCATGTCGAAGGCCTGCGAAGCGGTGCCAAGCATTTCTGCCGCCAGGCCGATGCGGGCGCGATCGAGAATGGCCTCCAGTGCTGGCATGCCATCACCCAAGGAGCCCAGCAGAGCAGTGCTGTCGACGTGTACATCGGTGAAAGAAAGCTTGGCGTAATCGCGGCTATCAATCGTGGGCAGGGCGGCCCGCGCTATGCCGTCTGTTTGTGCGGGCACCAGAAACAGGCTGATACCTGTTACATCGCCAGCGGTGCCAGACGTGCGCGCGGCAACGACATAGTGCGTGGCGCTCATACCCTCAGCGACAAACGTCTTTGTGCCATTGAGGCTAAAACCATCACTGGTTTGCGCGGCCTGCAATGCGGTTTGCTCGGGCTGGTGCCGCGAAGATTCATCCAGCGCGAGGGTCAGCAGGGCGCTGCCGTCGGCAATGCTGGGCAGAAGTGCTTCCTGCTGCGCAGCGTTGCCTGCCAGCATCAGGGCGCTGGCACCCACCAGCGATGAAGAAAATAGCGGTGATGCCGTCAGCTGTCTGCCAAGTTGTTCCAGAATGAGGCCGCAGGTGAGGTAGCCCAGATCTGAGCCACCGTGCTGCTCGGGAACCACAATGCCGCTCCAGCCCATATCGACCATCGCGCGCCAGATCTCCGGCAGAAATGCCTGCTTGGATGTACTGTCGCGCAAGGCTCGGAAGCTGCTGACCGGTGCCTTATCCGTCACCCAGGCTTCTGCCTGGCTTTTAATGAGGTTCTGTTCTTCCGTAAGTACTGCCATGGTTAACCTTTTTGTGTTGTTTCGGGAAGGCCAAGAATGTTTTTGGAAATAATGTTCTTCTGCACCTCGTACGATCCACCGTAGATCGACATGGCCTTGCCACCCAGCCACTCTCGAACAGATCGCGCCTCTGTCTCGGAGTATTCACCGGCTTCCCAACCCAAACCCTGGTTGCCCATGATTTCCAGTAATAGCTCTGAATGATTCTGAGCGGCGTCGGTGGCCGAGTTCTTGAGAATAGAGGCTGTGGCTGAGACTTCGACATTGCCGCCGCGCGCATCTGTCATGATGCGGGCGATAGTGAGCTCATGAGCTGCGGTGTCCATCAAATGATCTGCCAGACGGCTGCGTAGGTCGGAATCTGCGAGTGTGCCATCTGCGCTGGTTCCCAGATAGCGTTTCGCAATTTCCTGCAGCGGTTCTGCATTGGTGTCGGCGGCAGGGGCATTGGTTTGACTCTGTCGCTCGTGTTGCAGCAGCCGTTTGATCACCGACCAGCCGTCGTTTAGCCCGCCGAGCATGTCATCTTTGCGCGCCCGGGCATTGTTGAGAAAGGTTTCACAAAAGGGTGATTCCCCGGCTATCAGGCTTATCGGCCGCGTTTCGATACCGGGCTGATCCATTTCCAGCATCAGGAAGCTAATGCCATCGCGCTTTGCGGCGCTGCGATCTGTTCGTACCAGCACACCACACCACTGACTTTTGTCAGCGCCGGATGTCCATGTTTTTTGGCCGTTCAGTACCCAGCCGTCCTCGTCCAGCTCGGCGCTGGCGTTGAGAGATGCGAGATCGGATCCGGCATTGGGTTCAGATAATCCAAGACACCAGCGCACCTCGCCACTCGCCATCCCCGGCAGGTGCCGTGCTTGCTGTTCGGGTGTGCCATATTCCAGTAGCGTAGGGCCCACCATGGTGATGCCCATGCCGGCAAGATACGGTATTGGATTCATGCTGCCGGCCTTGGCAATCGCTCTGTTGACCGCTTTCGCCTGGGTATCCGTTAAACCGGCCCCGCCGAATTCGCGCGGCCAGGTGGGTGCGCCCCAGCCCTTCGCTGCGAGTCGTTGGCACCAGAGGTCAAAGGCATCCCTGAACGCCTGGTCTTCAGTCATAACGCTATACGGATCGATGCGTACACCAACCAGCGCTGCTGGCAGGTTTTCTGCTACCCAGTCGCGAACGCTGACTTCAAAATCGCCGGTCATATCGGTTGTCTCCAATGCGTAGTCTCAAATTATTTTTACACGCTGCGCCGCTGGAGTAACGACCAAAAACGTGTTTCCAGTGTCGATAGTGCGCAGCGAATCGATGGCGCGCAGTATAGACGATTACCGCCTGCTAATTAATGCCGATAGGGCGTTTATCTTTATCGCAGAGCGCGCGGTTCTCGGGTTCACCTGCAGGCGAAGCAATACACGTTCTGTACCAGCGCAACGTTATTGAATTGATACTGCTAAACTAACCGGCCAAGAGTGGTAAATTCGACTCCTGATCAGCGACAGACACTATGGAGGATTTTTAGCTATGGCCAATACATCGCCTTTTAACCATCGAAGCTCGGCGGATGACGTGCTGCGCGACCAAAACCTGGGCGGGCAGATTATGATTGTCACCGGCGCCAATACCGGTATCGGTTACGAAACTGCCAGATCGCTAGCGGCCGCAGGTGCCACGGTTATCGCTACCTGTCGCAGTGCTGAAAAGGCAGCGGCCACGAAACAGCGTTTGCTGCAGGCGCATCCCGGTAGCAGTGTAGAAACGGCAGTGATGGACCTCGCCTCGCTGGCTAGCGTCAGTGATTTTTGTACGCATTTAGCGCACAGTAAAATTGACACAATCATTTGTAACGCGGGTATTGTCGCCCCGAAGTATGGCGAAACTCGCGAGGGCTTTGAGCAGACCGTAGGCGTGTGCCATGTTGGCCACTTTCTGTTGGTGAAAAAGCTGTTGCCTAAACTATTGAGTGCACCGGCGCCACGCGTCGTTATGGTGTCCAGCGAGTCTCATCGCAGCCCGTCGCGTCTCAACTTCGATGCGCTGCCTTACCCTAAGGATAAGTTCAGCACCATGAAAGCGTATGGTCAGGCGAAACTGTGTAATGCCTTAATGGCTGTTGAGTTGCATCGACGTTTTAGCGGCCAGGGACTCACGGCTTGTTATCTGCACCCGGGCACGATGGTCACCACGGATATAGGGCGAGATTCGGCGCTGGTTAGATTTGCGATGCTGCTGGTGCGTCCCTTCACCAAAACGGCCAACCAGGGCGCTGCGACGTCCGTTTTCTGTGCGACATGGGGTGAGCGCGATGAACTTGGCGGCAACTATTTTTCACATTGCGCCAAGGCCAAGCCCAGTGCAGAAACGGCTAATGAAGAGGCCGCTGCGCGTCTATGGGACGTGTCTGAGCAATGGCTGCAAGAGAAAGGCTTTGCTGAGTGAGGTTGCTGGCCGGCCGACGTCAAATGCGATATTGGGAGATCTGCACCTCAGTCCCGTAATCCGCAAAATCCCCGTCTGAGCGCTGGCCGCGATATTCACCCCAGACAATCGAGTCGTAGCGTGGCGGGTGTTGTGGATCAATCACCGACGGCAGCGGGCTGACGCGGCAAGCGGCAGCGGGATTCAGGAAGAACGGGATGCTGTAGCGTTCGCGGCTATCCATTGCCAGTACGCGATGAATTGCGGCCTGATAGATATCATTTGACCACACCTGCATCATATCGCCGGTATTGATGGTGATGGCGCCCTCTACCGTCGGTACGTCATACCAGAACCCATCGCGATAAACCTGCAGCCCGCTGACCTGGTCCTGCAGTAGCACGGTCAGCGCACCCGCGTCGGTATGATGATGAATGCCAAGGTCAGCCGTTGCCTGGTGTTCCATCGGGAGTCCGGCCATCGGATCCTTGATCGGATAGTAATTGAGGCGGACAAACCCGGTGTGGTTGCCGTCAAAATAGGGGTGCAGGAAGTCGGCCGGCAAATCCAGACCGAGGCAGAAGGCTTCGAGCAATTGCAGAGAAAGCGTGGTGCAGGAATCCCGGTAAGCCTGCATGGTGACTTTGAATGACGGGTGCCGCTGCGGCCACCGATTGCTCTGATGATAAATGGGATCAGATCCCTGGCGCGTGAAATCGAATACTTCCTTCTTGTCGCGCTGGTTCTTGGTCAGCTCGTTATTGTAAAACCCCCAGGGATTCTGTCGGCTGCGTACTACCTCCAGCTTTTCTTCGATCGGTAGTGCGAACAGCGCGTGGGTCTGCGTCCAGACCTCCTCGATTTGCGTACTGGCAATGCCGTGATTGACGATCTGGAAAAACCCCCAGGTTTTACACGCCTCAGAAATTTGCTCGATCGCGGTTAGCGCAGCGTTGCTGGAAGAATCATGGAATAACTCGGCCACATCGATAACGGGCACCTGTTCGACGCTGGAGTTCAGTGTCGCAATCGGTTGCCGGTCGATATCCTGTATGGGGTTTAACATATTGTGGTTCACTGATGTCGCCTGTATTTGAGGCAGTATATGTAGTGCGTCTGTAATGGTAAATCAGGCGCTAGCAACCGCACAAATGGCACTGCGGGCAGTAGATCACGCATGTCATCCGGAGTATGCGCGTCTATAGTAAGTCCTTGGCCTTGGCTAGCAATCGGTCCAACTGGTTGGCAAACAGCTGCTTGTCCTGATTGTTCAGGGGTGCCTGGCCGCCAGATTGTATGCCGCTGGAGCGCATCGTATCCATAAAATCCCGCATATTCAGTCGCGGTTTGATGTTGTCGGCGGTGAGGCGCTCGCCGCGTGCGCTCAGTACATGAGCACCTTTCTCAATCACTTCAGCGGCCAGAGGAATGTCGCTCGTGATGACCAGGTCGCCCGGTTTGGTCAGTTTGACGATTTCATCGTCAGCGACGTCAAAGCCCGAACTGACCTGCAGCATACGAATATTGGTGTATGGAGGCACGGCCAGCGCATGGTTGGCGACCAGCGTGAGCTGCAAGCCAGTCCGCTGGGCAGCGCGAAACAGGATATCCTTGATCACCCCCGGGCAGGAGTCTGCGTCCACCCAAATATGCATGTCACGTTTCTCCGTTTTTCGGTCCAGTGGGTGGGCTGTCTGCGTTGCTGCCGGCTAACCGCTCACATGCTAGGCTTTTTGCAGAGCGATATAAAGTCATCGCCCTATTTGGACTGAACACGCCTGCAGCTGCGTGTCAGCTCGCAGCAACCACGTTTTGATGCTGCTCACCCAAACCTTGTATTCCCAGGCTCATGGTATCGCCCGCTCGAAGATAAATGGGTGGCTTGAAGCCGAGTCCGACACCGGGTGGCGTGCCTG
>JBBKWY010000008.1:0-39301 GCA_037969215.1 Halioglobus sp. | reverse complement strand
GTTATTGGTGTTCCAGGTTTTTATGAAAGAGATAATCGTCTGGTTAGTACATACACCCGCAGGAACTGTTGCACTGGTTGCTGCTACTGTCGCACTGTTCAGCAAAAAGGGAGCTGCGCTTCATCGAAAGGCCGGTATCTATTTCACTGTTTCAATGCTGGTTATGCTGATAGCCGGTTTCGTGGCTGGATTACTAAAAGAATCCCCTGAAGATATGTTATTGAGTACAGTGGTTATGTATACCGTGTTTACCGCATGGCTCACAGTTCGCCACAAAATGAATGAAACAGGCTTTCTGGAGCAGGTGGCTTTAGCGTGGATAGTTATCGTTGCGATAGCGGCATTTCTTCTAAACGTTGCCTGGCTTGAAGCGGGCACTCCAAATATATACCTTTTTTGGGGAGGCTTTGCCGCTTTTTGTGCTATTGGGGATCTCCGCAATTTATATCTAGCAGGCCTTTTCGGCATTCAACGCGTCATCAGGCATGTATGGCGTGTCGGTTTTTCTTTGATCTGGACGGCATTAGCGCTTACCGACAAGATCGTAAAATCTCAAGGTTCTAACGTTAAAGAATTGCCAGAAGAACAACTGCTATACATTGTTGGGATACCAACAATATTGATACTAATACTAATTTCGTTTTGGATAATAAATATCCTATTTTTTTCCCGTAAGAAATTTTCTGGTTACGGTCACCAGGACAAATAGCTTCTTGCTTCCGCGATGGGTCGGTGGCTGACGTTTAGGTATGACGTGCAACCCATGTGTCGAGTATGGACACTGAAGAGATGGTAGCTACGGATGGACTTGAACCACCGACCCCAGCATTATGAATTGAGTTAAGGGAGTTTTTGTAATTCTCGCAATAGTATGGCCGATGCCATTACAACTTTTTCAGCCGCCAACTACACGAACATCATCTTCCAGCATAAGCGGCTTACACACCTGCCAGCCACCTATCGCCATCAGCACAACACATACCGACAGAAATGCGAACGGCAACCCCCAGCCCTCACTAACGTCATGCAACACACCGAATAACAAAGGACCAGCACAACTCAGGGTATAACCGATCCCCTGCGCAAAACCTGATAATGCGGTGGCGCCGACATGTGTTCGGGTGCGCAGGTTAATCATGGTCAATGCCAACGGGAAAGTCGCAGGTCCGATACCTAACAGTATTACCCAGAGTAGCGGCATGGACATGGGCGCCAGCAGCAAGCCGGGAAAGGCAATGGCGTAGGCTACTACGCAAATCACTACCAATGGATAAGGATTACGCATGCGCACTGCAGCAAAGGGAACGACAAGAGCGCTTAGCAAACCGAAAGCTGAAAATACAGCAACCATAAGTCCGCCAAACACCCGACTGGCACCTGCATCCACCATCAGCACCGGCAACCAGGTGAACATGGCATAGGTGATCAGAGAGGTCATACCGAACATAAACACCATGCCCCAAGCTAACGGCGAGCGCCATATTTTCAAGTGTCGCAGCGGCTCAGTCGCAGTCAATCCCAGAACTCCATCGTGGCGCAGCACGGATTGATCGTGTAGAGCTGCCACCACTGATCCGCGCCGGTGCTGCTGTATCAGCACCGCCACCCAACCCAGAGCGGCGACGACGGCTATCAGAGACCACGATCCCAGCGCAACTTGCCATCCAGCGGCTTGCGCTAAAGGTACGGCAGCCAGAGCAGGCAGCATGGTGCCCATTTGTAACATGGTGATATAGGCGGTACTGACCGCCCCGACCCGCAATGGGAAATAGCGTTTTACCAGGGGCGGCAAGACAACGTTGCCGATGCCCATCCCCGCCAGCGCCACAGCTGATGAGGCCACCAGTTGCCAGGTATCAGCGGAAAAACTACGCCCTAACAACCCGGCTGCGGCTAATAGCATCGACAACAAGGCGGCATTTTCCAGACCAATACGCCGTGCGATACGCGGCGTAAGCACACCGAACAAGGCAAAAGCCGCCGTAGGCACCATGCCA
The DNA here is from genome assembly GCA_037969215.1 of Halioglobus sp. Taxonomy (GTDB): domain Bacteria; phylum Pseudomonadota; class Gammaproteobacteria; order Pseudomonadales; family Halieaceae; genus Marimicrobium. The sequence goes on along the minus strand of JBBKWY010000008.1, from coordinate 37,304 downwards.
AACACACCGATCATGGTAGCCCCAAACCCAAAGGTATCGGCCAGAGTGTCCAGTAACGGCGTCAAGGATGTCACTGCCGTACGCAGATTAAAAGCCGACAACAGAATACCGGTAAGGACCAGCAAGCGACCGGTCCAGGGAGAGGAGGTAGAATTCATGCGCGGCATTATCGCCGAGTAGCGTTGCCGACGCCATCAATGCCAGAAGACGAAAAGGGGACGTATTTCTTTTACTAAATCGACATCTATTATGCTGACACAAGAGGGGAGCACAGGCGGTACTTGTGGAGACTGTTACCGCTAGGCACGCTCTCAGCAGTCAATTATTGTCTGAGCCACTACAAGGCGATAGAGTCGATATTGATCAAGCGCGGAAACCACTGCATAACGGTGCTGTGCGGGTACCGCTGCGACCTGTGATTCGGCCCCCGCTTTTAGATTTTCGCCGAGCGTGCGCTTGTGCCTCCTTGTGGTTAAGCGAACAATACGCCGTAACTTTGATATAACATGTACAGCGCCACAAAAACCACAAGGGTGGCAAAAGCTGTATTCAACTGCCCTTTGGTCTGCGCCAATTTGTTCGAAAACTTGGTGCCAAACACACCGCCCAAGATGCCGCCGCCGATAAATAAGGCCGCGAGAGACCAGTCGATCAAACCAGCAAACGCATAGTTAGCGGCTGTCGTCAGGCCAAATGCGCAAACCGCTATCAGGGAAGTACCCACCGCATTGACTATCGGCATATGGGTTGATTTCACCAGTCCCGGCACGATCAGAAAGCCGCCACCGATACCAAAAAACCCCGAGAGTATTCCTGTACCTAAACCGAAGCCCGACACTTTTTTCCAGTTTTTACTGTTGCAGGCAGCGCCCTCGATGCCCTGTTCCTTGCGGTCGCGGAACATGCCAAAGGCCACAACCAACATCAGCAGCGCAAACAGAAACAAGAGTTTTTGACCGTCAACGGCTTTGCCCATCGTTGAGCCGGCGAAGGCTCCGATGACACCAGCGGCGGCATAGACAAAGCCGCAGCGCCAGATGACGTGACCTGCGCGCACGTGGCTAACCAGTCCTGTGGCGGCATTCACTGCCACTGCGAGAGCACTGGTGCCAATCGCGATATGTGGACTTTTGACGCCCACTAGGTAGACCATCAGCGGCACGGCCAATATCGAACCGCCGCCACCGACAAGGCCGAGCGTGAAACCCACGATAACGCCGGAAAAACCGCCCAGAATGTAATGGATCATGTCATGCATGAGGACTGACCAATACGGCGGCGGGCACCGTCCATTGACGCCGTTTGACGATAGTGCGGATAGTCACGCGCCATTCATCACCCGGTGCGCGAGCATTCCCGCGAATAGTGCAGAAACGAACGCTAAAGCGGGCATTGTGTTTATCGCCAAATCGGCCAGACCAGGCCCCGGACAGAGGCCGCTAATCCCCCAGCCAGCACCAAAAATGACCGCGCCAATCGTGAGCTTACGATCTATGACTGTCGTGCCCGGCAGTGAAAACCCTTCATCTGCAAAAGGCTTTTGCAGTCGTCGCTGAATGATCCAGGCAACCGCCATCGGAATGATTGCGCCGCCCATTACAAACGCCAGCGTGGGATCCCAGTTGCCGAACAGGTCGAGGAATCCCTGCACTCTCGCAGGATCGGCCATACCCGAATAGGCCAGCCCTGCACCAAATAATGTGCCGGCAAGTAGGGAGATCAAGATTCGATTCACAGCAAGCCTCCTGCGCGCATCAGCGCTACGGTTACAAACCCGCTTGCCATGAAAATCGCCGTCGCCACCAGCGAACGCGGCGATAGGCGGGACATACCGCATACGCCATGACCGCTAGTGCAACCGGACCCAAGGCGCGTGCCATAACCGACTAACAAGCCGCCAATGACAAGCGGAATGATCGATGGTGGGAATAGGGTCTCGATACCGTCAGTAAAGACCGACAGAATTAGCGCGCCCAGTGGCAGGCCGACGACGAACGCAATCGCTATACCACGCGGTGTGCCACTAGCAGCGATCCCTGTTGCGCGCGCAGCCATGCCGCTGACCCCGGCAATCCGGCCAAGACCGAGTAGCATTAGCGCTGCGGCAACGCCGATCATCAGGCCGCCGAAGAAACCCTCTAACGGCATAGCATGGGGAAATGCAGAGAGCATCAGATAGCGTCCAATGGAAGTTTAAGATAGCGCGTACCATTGTCTTCCGCGGGCGGCAGATGACCGGCACGCATGTTGACCTGAACCGATGGCAATATCAGGCGCGGCATATCGAGTGTTTTGTCACGTTCAGTCCGCATTTTGACAAAGTCGTCCTCGCTGACGCCATCGTGCGCATGAATATTGCCCTCGCGCTGCGCCGCAACAGTAGTTTCCCAGACATATTTGTCTCTGCCCTCGGGCAAATAGTCATGGCACATGAACAGGCGGGTGGAGGCGGGTAGCGACAATAACCGCCGCATTGACCGATAGAGCTTGCGGGCATCCCCGCCCGGAAAATCTGCACGCGCCGAGCCATAGTCGGGCATAAACATCGTGTCACCGACAAATACGTCATCGCCGATGACGTAGGCAATGTCGGCCGGGGTGTGGCCCGGAACATGCATCACTGTGACATCCAGATTGCCAACCTTGAACGTATCTCCGTCTGCGAACAGGTGATCAAAGTCCGAACCATCGCGCTGGAATTCCGTGCCGGCGTTGAACAGCTTTCCAAACACATTCTGGACCGTGACAATATGCTCACCGATGGCGATTTTCCCGCCGAGATTCGCCTGCAGATAGGGCGCCGCTGACAGATGATCGGCATGGGCATGGGTTTCGAGCAGCCATTCGATCTTGAGATTTTGCTCGTTTACATAGGCAATGACCTTATCTGCCGAAGCAAACGAGGTGCGACCGGATGAGGCGTCAAAATTCAAAACGCTGTCGATGATTGCGGCAGCCTTCGTTTGCGCATCGTGCACCACATAGGTAACGGTACAGGTTTCGTTATCAAAGAAAGCCTTTAGCTGCGGCATGCTTCGCTGCGTATTGGAGACCTGTTCCGCAGCATGGTTGAGAACCGAATCAGTCACGGCAAACTCCTCTAAATTTCACATTTCCCGTTTACACACACAAACACTTACACATACAATGTAAATACTTAAATGTATCGCGTCAATAGCATTTCAAGAGGAAAATTTGATGGCAGAAGAATTTCAGGACTCGCCTGTTTCGTTGCGCCTTGGTGATACGGCACCGAATTTCGAGGCGCGCTCAACGCACGGCCCGATCAAACTTTCTGATTTTCGCGGACGCTGGCTACTCTTTTTTTCGCATCCGGCAGACTTTACACCGGTCTGCACAACCGAATTTATGGCTTTGTCGCAGCACAAGGGCACATTCGATGCGCTCGATTGCGCGCTTGTAGGCCTGTCCGTAGATAGCCTTCACTCCCATCTTGCATGGGTTCGTGCAATCGAAGACAAATTCGGCGTAAAAATACCCTTTCCGATCATTGAAGACCCCAGCATGGCTGTTGGCCGCGCCTTTGGTATGATCGATGAACGCTCTACCGACTCCACTGCAATGCGTACCAGTTACTTTATTGACCCCGAAGGCGTTATCCGCGCGACAACATGCTACCCACACAATGTCGGGCGCTCTGTTGCGGAGATGGTCCGCATACTCTCAGCCTTGCAAATGACAGCAACCGGCGAAGTGCTTACCCCTGAGGGGTGGCAGCCTGGCGATGATGTCCTCTCTCCACCCCCAACCTTATCGGCAGAGGTAAGCAGTGACGATGACTGGTTCTGCCATTCGGTAAAAGCCCCATGACCGCATTTTTCGAAAGCCGCGAACTAGCAGATACCGCCACCGAAAAGCTGAAAGTCTATGCACAGCCGCAACGACTGATGATTTTGTCGTATCTGCTGCGAGGAGAAAGCACCGTCAGCGAAATGGAGGTCGCGACAAGCGTGGGACAGCCCGCTCTGAGCCAACAACTCGCAGTCCTCAGACGCGCAGAAGCGGTAAGCACGAGGCGAGACGGGAAACAGATTTGGTATGATCTTGCCGATGACAGTATTCGACTGTGCGTTCGCACCATGGAGGCTTTGCTGATCGATAAACCCGATCCACAGAGGGTGCAGCAAGCGGCAGCATCGCCAGCCCCACTGTCAGAAGAATCATCGACAGGCTTGGGCGCAGCGTGCTTTGCCAAAATTTTGTAATAACTGGATAACCTATGACTGATACCCGCACACCCAACGCACCGAAACCCGAAGACTGGTCAGGCGAAATGGGCTTGAAATGGCTCGCAAATCTCTCCCTCTTTGAACAAATGATCGCACCCATAGGCGAGGCATTGCTGAGCAGAGCAAACTATCAACCGGGCGAAACCGTGATCGACCTGGGCTCCGGTGGTGGTGCTACAACACTTGCTATCGCGCAGGCCGTTACCGCTTCTGGCAGCGTCAGAGGACTCGACATCTCTCCCGACCTGATAGCCGCCGCTCAAGAGCGCGCAACACAGGCCGGCGCACCGAATATAGAATTTACCTGCGCTGACGCGGCTAGCGCTCAGCTTGCAGACGCACCTTTTGAACGCCTGTTCTCACGATTTGGCAGCATGTTTTTTGAACAGCCGATTGACGCCTTTGCAAACCTGCACAGCCTGTTGCAGAAGGGCGGGCGTATTGATCTGGCCGTGTGGGGCCCGCCGCGCGATAATTTATGGATGATGGAAATGATTGGCGTGGTCAGAAACCATGTCGAAGTGCCGCCAGCCATTCCCCGCGCACCGGGGCCATTTGCATTTGCCGATCTGGACTATTTGGGCGATATATTAAACGCAGGCGGCTTTACGGACATCGACGTTATCGCCTATGAAGGCCTTCTAGCTGTCGGCGGCGTAGGTGCAACACCTGAAAAAGCCACCCAATTTGCTTTTGCCTCGATGGCTGCCGGTCGCTTGCTGGCCGACAAGGGCGATACTGTTTTTGCAGCCGCCAGTCGCGAGCTTACCGATCTTTTTGCTCGCCACTACGTGCCAGAAAAAGGCGTTATGCTGCCAGGAAAAGCCTGGTTGGTAAGTGCATTCGCATAGTGTGATAGAGCGCAATTTTCGAAAAGGAAAGCTACACCCTGTCAATAACTCTGCGTCACTGCCAAAGTTAAATGCAATCCGTCGAGCAGTCTTGTAACGACAATAAGGTCGGTACCGCCAAGTTAAAAGCCCATCGCTGGTAGAATTGGCGGTTGAACACATAACTACACATGCCGCTGTCTACAATCTATTCAACCTGGGAAGGGCATCTTGTCCGTGCTGAACATTTCCGTCACCTTAGGGCAGGTGCGTTCAATGAATGGGGCAGAGCGGTGATCTGATGTACATGGCCTCGGTATTTGCGGCGTCGAGTGTTTAACTTGGCAAAACCTTCAGTAGGGTTGAAAGTAAGAAATTACGTCCATCTCTTTGTGGGGAATGCCGATACTCTTGATGTCATCTCTTGCCCTCGGCGTGATTCTGAAGCTGTGCATCAGGCTTCGTTATCTAAATCACTAATTAGCGAATCCATGGAGAAATTATCGATGAAGTTTCCCGCTGTGGCTTGAGCGGCGCCTTGTGCCAGGTGGGATCGCAGAGCCTCAAGTTTGGTCTTGCGTTCTTCCATTGCGCGCAGGGTTTCACGGACAACTTCACTTGCAGACCCGTACCGGCCACTTGAAATTTCGTTCTTGATATAAATCTCCCAGTGCTTTCCCGACACGCCTTTTGATACACTGCGCCGAGCTATTGTGACGGCGCAGTCTAGTCTACGGATAGAATTTCTTGTTGATGGTTCCACATGTCGTTCCATAAAAGCAATTTAGTGTCTTCTTGCTTGCTCCAATTCGTGTAGTGTCGATACTGATGCGCCCCCTGGACCAAATCACAAGGAGACCAATTTACTATGATAACCATTCACCACTCCCCCATGTCGCGTTCCACACGCGTAGTCTGGTTCTGTGAGGAGATCGGTCTTGAGTATCGACTCGAGACCGTGGAGATGTTCAGCGATGCGATGAAGCGGCCTGAATACCTCGCGGTCAATCCACTAGGGAAAGTCCCCACTATAGAGGATGACGGCTTTGTCCTCTGGGAGACGAGTGCGATATTGCAGTATCTGGATGCGAAGTACGGCGCGGGCCGGCTCATGCCGCCACGTGATACACAGGCGGGAGCGCTCGCAATTCAATGGCTGGATTACGGCGAGAATCCACTGACTGTGATCATGGGAGAGATTGCCGCGCACAGCGGCCCAATGCCTGAAGACAGGCGTATACCTGCGTTGGTTGAGCGCGGTCGGGAAATCGCCCCCAAGATTGTAGACGTGGTTGAGCGGGCGCTGGGCAGTCAGGAATGGATACTCGGAGACAACTTCAGCGCTGCGGATATTATGCTCGTCTTCGGGATGATGATCGCGGACTATCTAGGCTACGTAAGCGAGGATACTCCGCGGTTGCGCGCGTATCTGGAGCGTGCGATGGCGCGACCGGCTTTTCAGCGGGCAGTGGTTGCCTGATTTACGAATGGGAGACGCATGTATTTCTTTGCACAGACAAATAAATGCGCCCCCAGTTACGCACAATCGCCGGGTTCTAGATCAATTATTTGCGCCCTTGCATAACATTCCTGATGGCTCACCTATATTTTGGTATTTATCAGGATTACGGCAGGTAAATAGTCTGCATCACGGTTAGTTGATGGGGATCAGGCGCATCGGCAGGTCATCCTTGGGTTTGGGCATTGGCAGATATTGCAAATCAGGATCGTAGCCCGGGCGCAGTTGAATTTCGTGCCGTTTGATAATATGAAACATAAAAATGCGAAAAACCATTTGCGCGAAATTCATACCAATACATTTATGGGCGCCTCCTCCAAACGGATGGAAAAGATAAGAGTGCTGTTTGTGTTCTCTGCGTTCGAACCGCTCGGGGTCAAATTTATGTGGCTGCGTCCACCAACCCGGCATAACGTGGTTGTAGGTAATGGCGTTCATCAGCACGGTATCCGCGGGAATTTCCACGCCCGACAGTTCACAGGGATTGATGCAGCGGCGTGGAAACAGCGGTACCGATGAATGCAAACGCTGGACTTCATTGAACAACAGGCTAAAAGACGGCAGTGCATCAAAACCCTCCTGTCCAATAGATTCTTTGCCCAGCGCACGAGCTTCCTCGCGCAACCGGTGCTGCCACTGCGGATGACGACCCAATTCAAGGCAGGCATTTACCAGTGATGCCGTGGTGGTGTCCTGTGCGGCGAACAACAGCACCACAAAATTTTCCACGATGTCGTAATCTGAAAAATATTCACCGTTTTCATCCCGTTCTCGACAGAAGTGCGCCAGGATATCAGTGTCGTTATTGTGGCGCTTGTCGGCTATGAGTTCTTGAATAAATCCAGCAATGTATTTTTTGGCTTGCAAGCTGCGGTGGTACTTGAAGCCGGGGAGGTTTACTTCAAAAATGAAAGTGAATCCGTCAATAAAGTCCTCGAACGCAGTTTTGAGTTTAGCGCTCTCTTTACCATGACCGGTGACGCCGGTGAAGGTTTGCGCCGCAATATTCATTAGCGTTGATCTCGCATAGCCGGCAAGCTCAAACTCTCCAGCGCCAAAAAGAGGGCGCAGCGTGTCGCTACAAATGGCATTGATATGCTCCACATAGCCCTCCATGCTCGATTTCTTGAACGCTGTCTGCATCAGTCTGCGCTGAAAACGATGCGCCTCGAAGTCCTTCATGATCAGGCTGCCACCTATCAAGGACTCAAAGTGGCCCATTCCCTTGGCGGAGGAAAAGTTCTTCTCTACATCGAGGTGCAGTGCGCGCGCATTATCTGGTCCCAGTGCCAGAACGATATGTGAGGGGCCCATCGCGAATCTGGAAATTTCGCCGTAGCGGTGAAAGCGGTCATCGCAAAACTTCAGCGGATTGGCGGCCAAACTGAGGGCATTGCCTATGAGGGGGAGGCCGTAGTCACCGGGAATCTGCCGTAAATCACGGTTATCCGGACGGTCCAAATAATGCACTTCTGTCATTCGACACTCCAGCAACGGGTATTGCCTATTTTGGCACGGCAGAAATCAAATTCTACGCAATAGTGAGCGACTTGGTATACGTATTGCTCGCGAATTGTCTGTTTCTCAGTGAGGTCTAATAGGGTCGTCGCCAGGTTAGGTAGCTACTGTATCCCCACTGGGAGACCTGCCCGCTCGCATACCGCTCCAGGACTGTTTGCCCGATCGTCTATTTGCGACACCTGAAATGTCGTGCATGGCTATTAACTTCACCGGGACCCGTAGTGCATGATTTATCCGTCTACTACGAAGACCTGTATTCTGCGGCGACTAGTGCGTCACTGTTTGCGAGTAGTGGCATGGTGGTACTGGTTTACGATCACCGCAATCTCGGTGCCAGTGATGGGGAGCCGCGCCAGGTCATAAACCCCTGGCGCGCAGGCGCGGTTCGAAGACATGCGAGTCGCTCTGCTCGATGACAGTGGCGATGGCCCCGCGGGCAAGGTAGAGAGTGCTATTGGTCGGATGCAGGTCGTCACGGAACGAGAAGGCGACGACGTTTTACTGGGCCAACCTGAGTCCAGCGAATGGTTTCTTTTACGAGGAAGTGACGGTCAGTAGGTATCACCCACATCAAATTAGGTGTTTCTCAGAATATCAAAAAGCAAAATAATTCATGACAATGGTGCTGTTATAGCGATGACGGTATTCATGGTAGCGCGCGGCAATGTGCAATCATTTTCTGCGGCACTTGTTGTGATGCCTGCATTTTATTGAAAGCTTGGAGTCGGCGTATTTCAGCTGTTACCGCAGTGCCAACGACAAAAGAATATATCGACCGGGAATCCTTCGATGAAGCAAGAATCTGACATGATAGAACTCAAGTCATACCGGGTATGGGATATCCCCACGCGGTGTTTTCACTGGATCAATGTGCTCTGTGTGCTCACCCTTGCCGGGTTCGGTCTGGTGATCCTCAACGCAAGTACGTTGGAAGTGTCCACTGCCGGCAAGATTTTATTGAAGACCTTACACGTGTGGGTAGGCTATGTGTTCGCACTGAATATCGCCGTGCGGCTTGTCTGGGGCTTTGTCGGTAACTATCACGCGCGGTGGCGCCAGATGTTGCCGGGCGGGAAGGGTTACTTTCGGCGCCTGCGTAGCTATGGCGCATCGTTTGCCGCGGGTGACCCCGAACCTTACCTCGGCCATAATCCGTTGGGACGCATTGCGATCGCCGGGTTGCTGCTGATCATGATTGTGCAGGCGTTAACGGGGCTCGTGTTGGCGGGCACCGATATCTACTTTCCACCTTTCGGTGCCTGGATTGCACACTGGATCGCGGCGGCGGGAGTGGATCCGGCCACATTGATGCCCTACTCACCCGATATGTATGACGAGGGCGCGTATGCACAAATGCGGTCACTGCGTGAGCCCATCGGGCTGATTCATTTGTACAGCTTTTATCTGCTTGCTATTGGTATTGTGGTCCATGTTACCGGAGTGGTGCTTACGGAACTGCGCGAGGGCGGCGGTTTGACTTCAGCCATGATCAGCGGACGCAAAACATTGAAGGGATCGCCGGTCGATAGGGTGGATTCCGGGTCCGGAGATTTGGATGGCAATCAGCTTTAGTGTGTCAGACGTGCAGGGCCATGTAATCCGGATATTGATTTCAACCTATAGGGCATAGGGTAACTAGCGTCGTCCCAGTTGCCTTTATTTGGCATTCAACTACCAGACCCACGGGAACTACCATGACTATTTCAAAGTATATACGTCTTACTACTCTGGCATTTCTTGCCTCAGTCCCTGTCTTGAGCTTTGCCCAGGACGCCTTGCTTGATCAGGCCAGGGCACTTTTCAAACCGATTCCAGAGACGGCTCAGTCAATGCCCGGTGTTTCATCGACCGCGGAGATGGTCGAACTTGGCAAGGCCCTGTATTTCGATCCCCGACTGTCCGAAAGCCACAATATCAGTTGTAACACCTGCCACCAGATTGGCCTGGGCGGGGTGGATATGCTGCCGACCTCGATCGGGCATAACTGGCAGAAGGGCGGTCGCAATGCACCGACGGTGCTAAATGCAATTTTCAACACGGCACAATTCTGGGACGGACGTGCAGCGGACCTGAGCGAGCAGGCTGTGGGGCCGATACAGAATCCCATCGAAATGGCGATAAGCCCTGAGCATGCAGTGAGTATGCTAAACGGAATACCGGGCTATCAGCCAATGTTTGCCGCGGCGTACCCGGGTAACCCGACCCCGGTAACACTCGTCAATGTGGGTGCGGCCATAGCCGCGTTTGAGGGCACCCTGCTAACACCGAATGCACCGTTCGATCAATTCCTCAAGGGGGATGAAAACGCTCTGAATACCGAGCAAAGAGCCGGTCTGAAGTTGTTTGTCGAGAAGGGCTGCGCTGCTTGCCACAACGGCGTCAATGTGGGCGGGGGTATGTATGCACCCTTTGGTGTCGTCGAAAAGCCCGGCGCAGACTTTCTGCCGCCGGCAGACAAAGGCCGCTTCCTGGTTACTAGTACCACCAGTGATGAGTACGTTTTCAAGGTGCCTACCCTGCGCAACATTGCACTGACACCGCCCTATTTTCATTCAGGTAAGTCCTGGGATCTCAAGCAGGCTATTGCAGTCATGGCCACAAGCCAACTGGGCCAGGATCTTACGGATGCGGAGGTCGCCAGTATCGAGAGCTTCCTGCTAACACTGACAGGGGACCAACCTCAGGTGACTTATCCTATCCTTCCGCCCAGTACGGTGGACACACCTCGACCTGTATTTTGATGCGATGGCGGAGTCGTAAGCCAGCAGGCACAGGACTCAGCCATGTTATTGCGTGAGCGTTAGCTGAATTTTTCGAGGCGGTTCAATAGTTAGGCAGCAACATCGAAAGCAATGCCGACCAAGGCGGTCACTGTCATAGCCAGTGCACCCCAAAAGGCAACTCTAGCCACCCCTATATACATTTTTGTGCCACTTAAATACGAAGACACTGCACCCAACACTGCGAGAAAGACCAATGAAAAGGCCGCGATAAGGAAAACAAAATTGTCTCCGGTGTACAAATACGCTGCGAACAAGGGTAACGCCGCACCTACGGTAAAACTAACTGCTGAAGAGAAAGCGGCTACTATCGGTTGCGCCTGGGTCTGTTCAGAAATTCCAATCTCATCGCGAGAATGGGCGCCTAATGCGTCATGATCCATCAATTGTCTGGCAACGGTTAATGACAATGACGGATCAACGCCACGCGCTTGATAGATCTCGGCTAATTCAGTCACTTCCCCCTCATAATCTTTTTCAAGAGAGCGCTCTTCCTGCAGCAGGTCAGATTTTTCCGTGTCAGCCTGAGAGCAGACGGAGACGTATTCACCTGCCGCCATAGAGATAGCCCCGGCAACCAGGCCCGCTGTGCCGGCGATAATAATGGCCTCATGACCAGAGTTCGCCGCTGCGACACCAATAATCAAGCTTGCAGTGGAGACTATTCCGTCATTGGCACCCAGCACGGCTGCCCTTAACCAACCTACTCGATGCTGTCGATGATGTTCCTGATGCGTCATATTTGGTACCCCATCTGCGATGGTAAACCGCCGTTCTCCCACTGGGCCACACAGTAGAGGGTGAGGCTATTGTTACAGTGGTGGTGTTGATAAAAGTGGCGCGCCTGATCCGACTGTGGTTCAGGCGCGTTTTTCGACGCCTTAGCCGGTGAACGATACCGAAGGCTTGGCAACACCTGCAGACTTTTCACCTTTGATATGGGCGAGCATGGTATCTGCGTCCGACACCTCAAACGGATCGAGTTCGCAATTGTCACCAATCTCCGGCTCGATGAACATCTGTTCGATATTGCCATCGTTCACCAGCATGGAGTAGCGCCATGAGCGCATGCCGAATCCGAGATTTGCCTTGTCTACCAGCATGCCCATTTTGCGGGTGAATTCGCCGGAACCGTCGGGCAACAGGTGAATATTTTTGTTGCCGACATGCCGACCCCACTGAAACATCACAAAGGCGTCGTTGACAGAGACACACATGATTTCGTCCACGCCAGCTGCTTTGAATTCCTCGTAGAGTTCATCATAGCGTGGCAGATGATTGGAAGAGCAGGTTGGCGTAAACGCGCCAGGCAACGAAAATACCACAACCTTTTTGCCAGCAAACAGATCGGCAGTCGTTTTGTCTTCCCAGCGGTAGGGGTTATCTCCTTCTACGGACTCGTCTCTCACGCGTGTTTTGAATACGACGTTGGGTACTTTATTACGCATAACCTATCTCCTTTGTGGTTGCAGCTTTCTAATGTGTACAGATAGATACTATCGAAAATCCAAGATTAGTTATATTTGATTATGCTTATGATTACCATTGAATCTTACTATGGCCTGCACTGTGCGGCCGCATTTACTGCCGACTCGCAGCGACATATGGCGCTATTGGAGGCTTTCATGGCGGACCGGGGTGACAACAAGGCGCCCATCCTGCAAAATCACCGACCGTTTGCTGGCGTTCAAAACGTGGAATCGGCAGATGCACCCTGCCAAGCGTCGCCAGTTCTCAATCACCATTATAAGTAGGAAACACCATACATGGGCGCCTTCTATGTAGAGCACGAGTACTGGTTTGCCGCTTTTCAGCTGGTGATGGCAATGCTGGGAATGGGGGCCACGCTCACCGGCCGGGATTTTCGCGACGTGGTACGCGAGCCCAGGGCCGTCACCATTGGCATGGTAGTGCAATTAGTGCTGGTACCCATTGCCGCCTTTGCCTTTTTGCGCGTGTTGGGTGTTGGTGGGGGGGTGGCCGTTGGCATTGCCCTCATCGCCGCGATTCCCGGTGGTACCACCTCCAATATCTTTACGTTTTTTGCCCGCGGTAACAGCGCGCTCTCAATCAGTATTACCGGGCTCACCACGCTAGCCTGTTTAGTGACCACTCCGCTGATCCTCACAGCGCTGATTAGCGATAGTCTGCCCACAGATTTCACTATGCCCACGGGTCAGATCGTCAATGAAATTGCCTTTACCTTGTTACTCCCGCTGGCTCTGGGCATGGTGTACCTCTATCTCTATCCGCAGAAGGCTGTGGCAGTGTCGAAGTGGTGTGTTCGCGCATCGCTGTTTGGCATCGTGTTGATCGTGATCGGGTCCATGACCGCGGGCCGTTTGGACGTCGAGGCTTTTGGCGTAGACAATATGTTGCTGGTAGTCTCATTCACGCTGCTGCTCGTCGCGACGGGTTGGGTCGCTCCGCGCCTTTTTCGCCTTTCCAGGCCGGATGCCACCGCCATAGAGTTTGAAGTCATCGTACGCAACGTTAACCTGGGGGTGCTACTGAAAGCCTCACTATTTCCCGCTTCGGTATCGGCAACGAGTCATCTGGGTGACGCCGTATTGTTCACCTTACTGCTTTACGGTGGCCTGCAACTGATCATCGCGGCAATCCTGGTGCCGCGCTATCGCAAGAGCGCTCAGTGAGCTTGGCAGGCCAGGAAACCCCATTCAAGTGCTTTAGTGCACCAGTCGAACGATCAATGAAGTCAGCCACGGCTGCAGCGAATCGATATTGAACCCGGCACAACGCGTTAGGAAGGAAAAATGACGAGTAACAGCGAGAAGCTTCGAATTTTACGCCAGCGAATCCCGGTATTTGAATGTGTGCCTGGCTGCCACGATTGTTGTGGCCCGGTAACCGCTTCGTCAGAAGAGATGTCAAGATTACCTGTGAAGAGTGACGCAGAGCACGACGCAGCACTCGCTGATTGGAATTGTCCTCACTTAGGTGAATGTGGCTGCCAGGTGTATACCGAGCGCCCATTGATTTGCCGCCTGTTTGGTACGACGGAGAGGCTTCCTTGTCCCCACGGCAAGCGCCCGGAAGTGATGGTTGATCCGAAAGTGGAACAGCAAGTGCATACTTACCTGAAGAACACGCGCCAGGTATTGGTATGAGAGCGGGCGCCCGTCCGCAGAATCTGCCAAAGTGATCAATAATCCGCCAGTCAGGCAGTGATATACCTCACCAGTAATACGATGCCGCACACGATGACTGCAAAGTAGATTGCCGCGGCGATAAATATACGTAAGCCGCTGGCTCGATGAAAGTCTTCAACTCGCTGTTCGCGCTTACGTACACCCAGATGTCCCGCAATGATAATCGAGAGCGTTTCCCTGAGTGTCAGGGGCTTTTTTTTCTTGCCTGTTTCCGGGTCATCCAATAGCGGTTCCAACTAAAGTTGATGGTTTAACTGAGTTATCGAGGAGCTTTGTCATCGTGGAAGCCATCATCGCGCCAATCCTCCCCGCCTGTTGTCCGATGTAAGCACGCCTACGTCCCCGTCTTCTTTGCGCCACGATGCAGCTGGTAAATGGGTTGCAGGAAATAATCATTTGATTAACATCATATTATAATATGTGGATTCCATCCAGCACTCTTCTTCAGGCGGCGATGTGCCTTGCATGGGCCTTCACCGTCGACGCTGTCGCTCCGCCACATTTCCACATCAGCAGCGGACAATCCGACGAAGACTAAGTACAAGCCGCACTGGACTAGGTGTTTCTCAGAATATCTAAAGCGGAGGCAACGCATGACAATAGTGACGTCACAGCAGCGACTGTATTGACAGGGATGCGTGAAACTCATGGACAAATCGAGCGCTATGGATACTGCAACGGAGAATCGTCAGTGAGTGAATACAGTCAGGACGGTGCGCCGGGCATTCAGCGAATTATTCAGGAATATGTACCGGGGAAGCAGGTCACATTGGCCCACCTGTTAGCCAATCCTACCGAAGAGCTGTGCCACAAAGTGGGGGTTGAGCATGCCGAGGCTATTGGCATTCTGACACTCACACCGGGGGAGACCGCAATCATCGCTGGCGATGTCGCTACCAAGTTTGCATCTGTGCAAATAGGGTTTTTGGACAGATTTTCCGGCGCATTGGTGGTCACCGGAACAATAGGCGCAGTCGATGAAGCTCTGAACGCGGTGCTGAAGACCTTGAAGACAGTAATGGGGTATAGCGTATGTCCAGCAACGCGCACCTAGAGCCGGGCCTTGAAGCGCAAGCATTGGAAGATTTTGTCCTGGTGGGCGAAGTTGGCTGCGGAAAAACTGCCCTGATGAAAGCACTGCTGCAAGATGACAGTGAGTTGCGTAAAACGCAGGCCGCCGAGTTCCACCCCCACAATGTGGTCGACACTCCTGGCGAGTTCAGCGTTCGACCCGCCTATTATGGCGCTCTACTGTCAACGGTCGTTGAGATCGACACTATCGTCTACGTCCAGCCAGCCAACAATACGAGATTTTCCCTGCCGGCGGGTCTGTTACAAGTCTACCCGAATAAGCGCGTTATCGGGGTCATCAGTAAGGCCGACCTGCCCGATGCCAACATCGATAGAGCACGTCGTATTCTGCGAGAAAGCGCGATACGGGAACCGTATTTTGTTACATCAGTGGTCACTAACGATGGGGTTGATCAGCTTCGATCCTATCTGCTCAGTTTGCGCGCCAACCCTTCCGATACTGTGCCAAAAAGCGCAGTTTGTGGCGCGGCGTGAACAGACTCCTGATGCTAAATGGAGGTGAAAAGGTATAGCCAATGAAGACTCTGATAACTGCCGAGTATGTAAAGAAATTACACCGTGATGGCGGGACCTCGCTGGCGATAGTGCTACGGTCCACAATTATCACCCCGGAAGCCCGTGATGTGGCGAAAGCTCTGGGTATTGAATTTACTGAGCGCCCCGCTGAGCCAGCTGGTGGGTTAATGGCAGGAGATGCGGCGACCGCAGGTCAAGCGCAGGCGATACGGCGGGCTGTCGAGGCCAAACTTCCCCCCGGAAAACATGACTCGGCACTACTGGATCAGCTGGTGCAGAAAGCCCTTCGTGAACTGCAACACGCCGACAGTGGTCCGTATTGCGAGCGACAGGTTTCCGACAGCGGTATCGTATTGGTGCGGGGCGGTTCAGTAAAGTTCGGTCGTTTCGACGGCGCGCCTAATCAGGACATTGGCTTGACCGACGTAATAGGCAGCGGTGACAAGAGCTCTATTGCCGCCGGATTTATGCAGTGGGAGAAATCCCGTTTTCCGTGGACCCTGAACTACGACGAGATCGATGTCGTACTGGAGGGAGAGCTACACATCACCTGTGGTGGCACGACGTCAGTGGGTAAGCCTGGCGATGTGATGTTGATTCCAAAGGGCTCCAGTGTTGAATTCAGTTCACCAGGTAAAGTGCGTTTCGTCTATATCACCTATCCAGCGGATTGGGCGGGTTAGGCGACGCCGTGAACAAGCCTACATTCATCACGGAGTCCTGGTTGCGGCAAGAGTTCGGCCTGGGCCACGGTAGTGAGATACATCTCCCTGCCCACTCCAGGCTAACACCTTCGGCAGCTCAGCTACTGGCTGAGCGAAAGATTCGTACCCGGTATATTGATGACGAAGGCCGGGTGTACCTCGCGGATGAGGGTGAGGGTAAGGGGGCGCAAGAAAAACAGCAGGCAACGCGCGTGCATCCGCTGACCAGTGCCAATAGGCGGCCCGAAAATAGTTGTGCGGTGTGCAACAGCCACGTCGAAGCGAAAACAGAGCTGTTAACCCTGCTGGATGACACTATTCTGGTGCCAAAGACACATGCGCGTATTCGCCTTCGTGGCAAGCTCGACACGCTAATAGCACAGACAGTTTTAGTACAAACACAGTTTGATACGACGCATAAATATCCACTGCTGCACAAGTTGTTGGCAGATTTGCGTTCGTATATGGGCAGTGTCATGCGTAGCGAAGTGACCGGTGAGCCGTTGTTGTCGCTCAGTATGGGGGAGTTGAATGACGAGACCATCCACAGTATTTCGCACCAGCCGCTCAAGTACCTTGGCCATGATCATATTTTGGCGCAAGAGCAGCACGGTACTAACGTCGCCCTGCTGAACCTGCTACGGGCATTGGTCCGTGAAGTGGAGTTGGAAGCCTGCAGCACATTTATTAACGATATCTTCCAGTTGACCCGTGAGGACATAGTGAAGGGGCTAAATCGGCTCAGCAGTGCTCTGTATGTGTTGATGCTCATCACCCTGGTCAGCGAGTCCGGCAAGAACGTCTCATTGCCAACGGTGGCGTCCCGGTGAATGTCATGCAGCAAAGCCGGGAGAGCTGCAGGCGGGCGCCGCAGAGAATCGTATTTGCTGACGCGCTGGATCCGCGCGTGTTACACGCCGCTAATGAATTACAGAAACAGGGATTGGCGGAACCCATTTTGGTGGGCAATCCCTTTGCAGTGCGCGATTTCGCACATCGTAGTGGTGTGGCTATGCCTTGTTTTGCCGTAGTAGATCCCGAGGGGTCCGGGTATTTTGATCAGTTTGTCGACACGTATATAGCAAAAAACGACGCCGAAAATGGCCGTGATAGTGTCGAGGCGTTAATCCGTAAACCGACGTTCTACGCCGCGATGATGGTCCACTGTAATCAAGCTGATGTGTGTATTGCTGGAAACCTTTCTACCACTGGTGATGTTTTGCGCGCGGCACTAAAAGTTATCGGCGTGGCCGAACAGCACAGGACAGTATCTTCATTCTTTTTGATGTCCTCCCCTGACGGATCTGACGTGCGCCTGTTTGCCGATGCCGCCGTGGTGCCCGAGCCAACCATTGAACAACTCGCTGATATTACGATTGATGCAGCGCACAGTTTTGAAAAACTGACCGGCGAGGTGCCCAGGGTCGCCATGCTGTCGTTTTCAACTAAAGGCAGCTCGAACCATCCGTCGGCACAACGTGTGCGGGATGCATTCAATTTAGTGCGCAGCAAATTGCCCGATCTGATTATGGACGGAGAAATACAATTCGATGCGGCGGTGGTGCCAGATGTGGCAGAGCGCAAGGCGCCGGGGAGTCCATTGCACGGCAACTCGAACGTCATGGTCTTTCCGTCGCTGGACGCCGGTAACATCGCCTATAAAGTTGCCGAGCGACTCGCTAATTACAGGGCCTTGGGCCCATTACTGCAAGGTTTAAAAAAGCCCATGCATGATTTGTCGAGAGGGTGTAGTGCCGACGATATCGTCGACATTGCGGTCCTCGCGTCCTGCCTGGCGAAACAGTAGTACCTTTCCTGAGGAGGAATAATGATGAACGAAGCACTGGGAATTATCGAAACAAAAGGGCTGACTGCACTGATCGAGGCATCGGATGCCATGGTTAAGGCGGCCAGGGTAGAGCTGGTTGGCTACAAGCAAATTGGCAGCGGGCTGGTGACTGCATTTGTACGTGGCGACGTAGCTGCCTGTAAGGCCGCAACAGATGCCGGCGCAGCTGCAGCGCAACGACTGGGCGAGTTGGTAGCGGTGCATGTGATACCAAGACCGCATGGTGATCTGGACTCAATTTTTCCAATCACTGGTAACGGAAAATTTAACACTACTGATTAGACGATCACTGAAACTACTGATCCATAACGAGGATATTCCCATGATGGAAGCGTTAGGCATTATTGAAACAAAAGGATTGACCGCGTTGATTGAGGCTTCCGATGCCATGGTCAAGGCGGCCCGGGTAGAACTGGTCGGCTACCAACAGATCGGTCACGGTTATGTGACGGCGTTTGTGCGCGGCGACGTCGCCGCGTGTAAGGCGGCAACAGATGCGGGAGCGGCTGCCGCACAAAGGATAGGCGAGCTCATCTCGGTACACGTGATTCCAAGGCCACACTCAGACCTGGAAGCCATATTTCCGATAAGCCTTAAGCCAATTGTTAGCAATAAGCCTGTGCCCAAAAAGACTGCAGGTTAGTTGGCAACGACAGGCTCGCTCTAATTGTGTGAGATGTATTAACTAGTGGATGGCTAAACAATGAGACTCGCAAAAGTCATTGGTAAGGTCGTTGCGACTATTCGCAGCGACCGGTTGGGCATGGATAAACTCTCGTTGATCAAGTTCATTGATCAGGCCGGCGAAGAGGAGTCCTCCGTTGCTGTGGCGGTAGACAGATTGGGTGCCGGAGAGGGCGAGTGGGTGCTGGTGGTGGGCGGTAGTTCCGCCCGTATGTCGATGGATAGCAACGGCCAGACACCGGTTGATCTTAGTGTGGTCGGCATAGTGGACGAAGTTACCAGTGACGAGTCTACGTGGTTTCAGAAAAACCAGCGGCGCTAGAGAGGACGGCAAATGGGTAAACAGGAAATAGACGCACGGCAGATAGAGACGATCATTCGGCGAGTGATCGATCAGCTGCACGCACCGCAAAATAGCGGTGAAGCGTATGGCGTATTCCAGACATTGGATGATGCCGTCGCCGCCGCGCAAACGGCTCAGTCCCAGATTCGTACTCTGGCCAGGCGCGACGCCATTATCGCCTCAATTCGACAGCTGGCGGGTGAACACGTACGAGAGCTCTCTGAGTTGGCGGTGCGCGAAACCGGGTTCGGTCGGGTGGAAGACAAAGTACGCAAGAATCAGCTGGTTCTCGACAGAACGCCCGGGTCAGAAGCACTTATTCCCCTGGCGATCACCGGCGATCATGGCTTGTCGCTGGTGGAGAATGCGCCTTGGGGTGTTATTGCATCGGTGACACCGTCTACCAATCCAACAGCTACTATATTGAACAATAGTATTAGCATGATAGCGGCAGGCAACTCGGTGGTTTTTTCACCACACCCTGCGGCAAAAGCAGCTTCGCAGCGCGCGATTCAGATCATCAATCAGGCTTCGGTGAAGGCGGGAGGTCCCAGCGGAATAGTGACATGCCTGGAATCGCCTACCCTTGAAGCGGCCACTGCCCTGTTTTCCTATCCCGGCATCCATTTGCTGACGGTGACCGGCGGCGACGCCGTGGTGTCGGCGGCGCGCAGAACAACAGACAAACGCCTGATAGCAGCTGGACCCGGCAACCCTCCAGTGGTGGTCGATGAAACGGCCGACATCGAACGTGCTGCGATAAGCATCGTGCAGGGTGCCTCATACGACAACAATATTGTCTGCGTCGATGAAAAGGAAATCATTGCGGTCGAGTCGATCGCAGACGCGCTCAAAGCGGCCATGGTGAGAAACGGTGCCGTTGAGATAAATGCAGCTCAGGCAGAAGCGGTAGCAAAGCTCGTACTGCGTGATTATCCCGGGCCTAACGCGTCACCTAAAACGGAGTGGGTAGGTCGCGATGCTGCGAAGATCGCTGCTGCTGCCGGTTTCGAAGTTCCCGCTTCGACCCGTCTGTTGCTGTTGGAAGCTGATCATGACCATGTATTCGCACGTACCGAAATGATGATGCCTGTAATTGCTATGAGCCGGGCAAGTAGCGCCGATCAGGCAATCGATTGGGCGATAGAGCTGGAGAATGGCAACAAACACTCAGCGGCTATGCACTCGCGCAATATTGACAATCTGTCTCGCATGGCAAGCGAAATCAATACCAGTTTGTTCGTG
Source organism: Halioglobus sp. (assembly GCA_037969215.1). Classification (GTDB taxonomy): domain Bacteria; phylum Pseudomonadota; class Gammaproteobacteria; order Pseudomonadales; family Halieaceae; genus Marimicrobium. The sequence goes on along the minus strand of JBBKWY010000008.1, from coordinate 16,801 downwards.
AAAAATGGCCCCTGTATAGCCGGACTGGGCGCAGGTGGTGAGGGTTGGGCCTCGATGACCATATCTACACCCACCGGCGAGGGTGTCACCAATGCGGCAACGTTTGTGCGTAAACGACGCTGCACCATGGTCGATTCATTCCGGATTGTATAAGGGGGATCTTATGAATAAGAGCATGGCAGAAGTGAATGAGTTATTGGCAGTCGCTGCCCAAATGGTGAACGATGATAGTGCTGCGCCCCACAGCGGGCCCTTTAAAGTTGGCATCGATCTGGGTACCGCTGATATCCAAACCGCAGTACTGGATGAGAACAACCGACCGCTGGCCTGTTATCTGGACTGGTCTAATGTGGTGCAGGATGGAGTGGTTGTCGATTACCACGGTGCTTGCCTTATCGTCAGAGAGCAGCTGCGACGCGCCAGCGAACGCCTCGGTATCAGAATTGAACAGGCAAGCACATCGTACCCACCGGGTACTGACCCACGTATATCGATCAATGTCGTCGAATCTTCCGGTGTAGAGGTTGCCGAGGTCATTGATGAACCCAGCAGTGTCGCGACCCTGTTGCAACTCCAACATGCTGCCGTAGTGGACATTGGAGGGGGTACTACCGGCACTGCCATTCTTGAGGATGGCAAAGTGGTTAAATCGGTAGACGATCCCACTGGCGGACACCATCTTACCCTCACGCTGGCGGGGCATCACAAAATACCGTACGAGGAAGCTGAACTTTTGAAGCGTTCAGACAATTCGGGCGAGGTGCTGTCAGTTGTGCAGCCCGTAATCGTGAAAATGGCAGATATTGTGAAACAGCATATCGCCGAGCACGCTCCGCCGGCGATCTACCTTACCGGTGGTTGTTGCGCGCTGCATGGCTTCGCCGAAGTGTTCGCTGCGGAATTTCCCGATATCGATGTCATTTTTCCCGCGCACCCACTGTATTTGACACCGCTGGCCATTGCGGCGTTTGGCTCTACCGAACGTTTGCGTCAGCAGCACGCATGCTGAAATGAAGACATCACAACAGCCAATTGATGACGCGCTGGTCGCTAATATTGTCAGCCACACGGTGGATGAGTTGGGGCCCAGAGAGCTCTTCAGCTTTAACTCCCCACGGCAAACGCTCGTAGGCGAAGGTTCCATACTGAAGCTCGGTACGCTGTTGCAAGATCTGGGTGTGAAGCACGTGCTCATCGTCGCCGATGAGGTGGTGTATCAGCACGGTTTGGTGGCGAGCGCACAGCGTTGTTTGGCCAGGGTCGACATCGAGGTCACAGTATTTGCGAGGATTACGCGCGAGCCCTCCAGCGATGTTCTGGAACAGGGCTTGACTGTGCTGGCAGAGTCCAAAGCTGATTTCGTACTTGGCTTTGGCGGCGGTTCAGCGCTGGATGCGGCGAAGGCCATTGCCCTGATGGGAAGTTGCAATGTCAGCCTCGAGGAGATCACTGACACCGCATTCAAGGGGCGCCGCACAATTGGTCTTGGCGCGGTGCCGACAACAGCGGGTACAGGGTCAGAAGTCACGGACATAACCGTCATCATGCATTCCGATCGGGATAGAAAATTTCTCGCCAAAAATATTGAACTGATGCCCGATCTGGCGGTGATAGATCCTGGCTTGATGCTGGGGCTGCCCGCAAGCGTTACTGCTGCCACCGGCATTGATGCTCTCACTCACGCGATAGAGGCTTACGTTGCGCGTGGTGCAAACCCCCTGTCGCGTGCGCTGGCAACGTCGGCAATCAAGATCATACCGCATGACCTTCCTCGTGCCGTGGGTAATGGCACGGATATGACAGCACGACTAGGTATGGCGGTTGCGGCTTATAAGGCAGGGTTATCATTCAGTAACTCAGGCTTAGGACTCGTTCACGCGATATCACACCAGGTGGGCGCGCACTGTGGTGTCGCGCATGGCGTGGCGAACGGAATTCTATTGCCGCACATTATGGAGTTTAACGCGTTGGTGTGCCGCAGCGAGTACGCCGAAATCGCAGAGGCGCTGGGCACAGCTCGAGAGGGCATGAACGAGCGACAGCAATGTGAGGCCGGCATCGCCGCGGTGCGGCAGTTGACGGCAGATATTGGCTTGCCAGATAGCTTTGAAGAATTCGGTTTGCGCGTAGAAGACATGAGCGCGTTGGCAGATGCCGCACTGGAAGACATCTGTATTAAAACGAATCCCCGAAGTGTAGAAAAAGAAGACATTGTTCAACTTTTGCGGCAAGTAGCGAACGCATAATTTGGCCCAGCCGCTGTAATGGAGATACGACTATGGAAATGCTAAACCAGATTATTCTCTACATCATGATGGCCTTTATGGTTATAGGAGCGTTAGATCGTATCTTTCAGCAGTTTGGTGGCTCCGAGCCGGTGCTCGGGAAAATTGGTTTGGGTAAAGTTGGAAAATCCATCGGTGGTGCCGGTTATCAATTCGAGGAGGGTTTTAACGCGATGGGCGCGTTGGCGTTGGCAATGGTCGGTATTATTGCTATCGCGCCAGTGCTGGCAAAAATACTGTCTCCCATTGTCGTGCCCATATACACGATGCTGGGAGCTGATCCTGCGATGTTCGCCACGACCTTGTTGGCAAACGACATGGGTGGCTATTTTCTGGCAAAAGAAATGGCGACTGGAGCGGACGGTGTCATCAATTACAGTGCATGGATGTATGCAGGCTTGATTCTAGGCGCCATGATGGGACCTACTATCGTTTTCTCCATTCCGGTGGCAGTGGGCATTATTGAAGTTAAGGATCGTCCTTATCTGGCTGCTGGTGTGTTGGCTGGCATCGTAACGATCCCCCTGGGTTGCATAGCCGGTGGCTTGGCTGCGATGGCGTCGACAGTGACGGTTCCGGGCACTGAACAGGCGATTGAGTTTAACTTGCCGCTAATTTTTATGAACCTCATACCCGTTATCATCGTCTCGGCACTGATTGCAGCTGGCTTGTGGATTATTCCCCAGCGTATGATTAACGGCTTTTCAATCTTTGCCAAATTCCTGGTAGCGTTTATTACGATTGGACTGATGTCAGCAGTGCTGGAACGTACTTTGGGTATTACAATCATCCCGGGAATGGACCCAATATTCATGGTCGAAGGTGACGTTCCCGGGATAGATATGCGAGCTGTCGAAGTCATAGGCTCCATCGCGATTATCCTGCTGGGTGCTTACCCGATGGTGTTGCTGTTAACGCGATGGTTTGAAAAGCCACTGCTAAAAATGGGTGGTCTGTTGAAAATAAACACCACTGCAGCTACAGGTCTTATTGCAACTTTGGCGAATAACATCCCGATGTTCCAGGTAATGAAGGACATGGACAGCCGCGGTAAAATTCTGTGCTCGGCGTTCGCGGTCAGTGCAGCATTCACCTTTGGTGATCACCTCGGTTTTACCGCGGCGAACAAGCCCGACATGATCATGGCCGTCATCATCGGCAAACTGGTCGGCGGCTTTACCGCTTTGGCGTTTGCCATGTTATTGGCCGACAAGATGATCGCGTCAATAGAGAAGAACGCCGCGCCGGTGGCTGCTGAGCCCGAAAAAGGGCAGAACTGAGCCGTGAATCGTAAAACGGTGCACAGTGTCGGTATCGATATCGGCACAACCACGACCCAGGTCATCTTTTCGGAGTTGACCATGGTGAATCGTGCACCGGCGTCGCAGGTTCCTCGATACGAGTTTGTCAAACGCGACATCTGCTACCAGAGTCCGATTAGTCGTACGCCGTTCACGAATAGCGGTCTTCTGGACGTAGAGCGTGTACAGTCATTTGTCGATGCGCAGTTTGTGGCGGCTGGATTGACTCTGGAAGATATTGAAACCGGCGCCATTATTATTACCGGAGAAACTTCCAAGGCGACGAATGCCCGCGATGCCATTATGGGCCTGGCAGAGCGGCTCGGTGATTTCGTGGTGGCTACCGCTGGCCCCAATCTGGAATCGGTTATTGCGGGGCGTGGTAGCGGAGCTGGAGAATATTCCAAGGCGCATCACGCGCGAGTGCTGAACATAGATATCGGCGGTGGCACCAGCAACTATGTGGTGTTTAAAAGCGGCAACGCGGTCGATACAGCTTGTCTGAATGTGGGCGGTCATTTACTTGAAACCGATGATGGCGGGCGAGTGATTAAAGTACATCCGCCGGCACTGTTTGTGGTCGCCGAACTATTTGGCAAGGATTGCGATGCGACACAACTCAATGTTGATCAAGTGAAGCAAGTTGCCCAGCGTATGGCTGAATTAATTGTCGAATGCATCGGAGGCAATCATTCCCAATTGTGTAGTCGACTTTTGATGACTCCGTCCCTGCAGGTCGATCAGCAGTTCGATGCGGTTTTTCTCAGCGGTGGCGTCGGTGACTGCTACTACCAACTGCGAGACACCGAGCTCGACGACTTTGCGTGGCAGGATATGGGTGTCTTGTTGGGTCGAGCTCTGCTGAGAAATCCACAATTAGGCGAGTATACGGTCAAAAAGCCAGCACAAACCCTGCAAGCTACCGTGATTGGTGCCGGCGCCTATTCTCTGTCGCTATCGGGTTCCTCGATTTGGCTAAACAACGATGAACTGCCGGTGCGCAATGTTCCCGTGGTGCAACCCAATATCGATTGGACGCTAGCCGATCCCGATATCTGCCAACAGACGATTAACGCCGGACAGCGTATGGATCTACGATTGCAAGACGATCGTTATGCTATCGCATTCGACAATAGCATGCCGGTTAACTATCAGGCGGTGAAACATACGGCGCAACAGTTGGCCACCTATTATCTCGAACATGGCAATCACCATGCCCCCGCAATTGTGGTTACGCAGAACGATTTGGGTAAAGTGCTTGGCATGGAATTACAGCCGTTAATTAACCCGCAGAAACTGTTGGTGATAGACGAAGTGCGCGCCCGCGAAGGTGATTTTATCGACATTGGTGAAAGTTTTTTTGGCGGTGAAGTCGTGCCGCTGACCATCAAGTCACTGGCATTCCCTGCTTAGGAGGTTTTTATGATATTGAAGACGACACTATTCGGTATAGTTTATCAATTCCGTGATGTGAAAGATGTGCTGGCAAAAGCGAACGAATTGCGCTCGGGAGATGTGTTGGCGGGTGTTGCGGCAGAAACCGCACAGCAACGTGTGGCGGCGAAACAAGTGCTGAGCGAGATGAGTCTGCAAACTCTACGCGAGAATCCGATTGTACCCTACGAGGACGATTCGATAACCCGGGTTATTCAAGATGCGGTTAATACTGCAGTGTACGACGACATCAAGAATTGGACTGTCAGCGATCTGCGTGAGTATATCCTCGGCGACGGCCCCTCACATGATGACTACGAGCGGTTGCGTAAGGGCCTCACGTCGGAAATGGTTGCCGCGGTTTGCAAAATATGTTCCAACGCCGACTTGATGGTGGGTGCAAAAAAACTGTACGTGATATCGAAGGCCAATTGTACCGTGGGTATCCCCGGTCGATTTTCCTCGCGTCTGCAGCCCAATGATACCCGCGACGATATTGACAGCATTGTCGCGCAGACCTATGAAGGCTTGTCTTACGGTTGTGGCGACGCGGTAATCGGTGTCAATCCGGTGACGGAGTCGGTAGAGAATACGCGGCGCATTCTCGATGCGCTGCAGGAAGTGACGGATAAGTGGAACATACCCACACAAAGTTGTGTGCTGGCGCATGTTACCAACCAAATGGAAGCGATTCAGAAAGGCGCCCCTGGCGGGCTGATTTTTCAAAGCCTGTCCGGTACTGAAAAGGGCCTGAAAGAATTCGGCGTAACCGTAGAAATGCTCGATGAGGCCTACGATCTGGGTAAGCATTACTGCAAGCTCGCCGGTAACAACATGATGTACTTCGAAACCGGGCAGGGCTCTGCACTGTCGGCGAATGCGCATAATGGTGCAGACCAGGTAACTGTCGAGGCGCGTAACTACGGTCTGGCAAAACGCTATAAACCGCACCTGCTTAACACAGTAGTCGGTTTTATCGGTCCTGAGTACCTGTTTAACCACCAGCAGATCACACGCGCAGCGCTGGAGGATCACTTTATGGGCAAGCTGACTGGGATCCCCATGGGGTGCGACGCCTGTTACACCAACCATGCCGATACCGATCAAAATTCAAACGAAAACTTGACGACATTACTGGCAGCGGCGGGTTGTAACTACGTGATGTCACTGCCTTTGGGTGACGACATTATGTTGAACTACCAGACCACTGGCTTTCACGATGTTGTGACTGCACGCCGCCTGTTGGGTTACCGGCCAGCTCCTGAATTTGAAGTATGGATGGAGAAAATGGGCCTAATGGAAAACGGTGAGCTAACAGCGCGCGCTGGCGATCCTTCGATATTCTTCGATTAGAGGTGATGACAATGGACGAAAAAAGTATTCAAAGTATCGTCAATTCGGTTTTGCGTGAGCTGGGTGAGACCAGTATTCAGTCTGGACAGATAACCAAAGTAAATGCTGCGGATACTGGGAAAGTCCCGGCCGCTAAGCCGGCCACAGCGGCGAACCCAGATAGCGGAGAAGGGCTTGAAGATCTAAGTGAGGACAAATTTATCCACTGGAACGGCATTCTCAACGCGCATAAGCCGAGTATTAATGACGATATGATCGGGCAGACGGCAGCGCGCGTCTGTCAGGGTAGGGCCGGTCCGCGGCCGCGCACGATTTCGTTGCTGCGATTCGTAGCCGATCACTCACGCTCCAAGGATACCGTTATCAAGGAACTCGCTCCCGAGTGGTTAGCCGATCACGACCTGTGGGAAGTGCAATCGCGCGCGGCCGATAAGAGCGAGTATCTCACGCGGCCGGACCTCGGGCGTTTGCTCTCTGATGAGGGTAAGAAGACAGTACTGGAGCGCTGCAAGAAATCACCGCAAGTACAAGTTGTCATCTCCGATGGCCTTAGTACTGATGCCGTAACCCATAACTACGATGAAATCATTCCTCCTTTATTGAAGGGCTTGGAAAGTGCCGGCTTTGATGTCGGCACCCCTTTCTTTCTCCGCTATGGGCGCGTCAAGGCGCAGGATGAGATAGGTGAGATATTGCAAGCGGACGCCAACCTGATGCTGATTGGCGAACGGCCCGGGCTGGGGCAGTCCGAAAGCCTCAGTTGCTACTGCGTCTACAAGCCAACCGTGGACACGGTGGAATCGGATCGAATGGTGATCTCCAATATCCATGCGGCAGGAACGCCGCCAGTGGAGGCTGCTGCCGTCATTGTAGATCTCACCAAAAAAATGCTCGAACAGAAGGCAAGCGGACTGAATCTGAAACGTTAAAATCACGCGATAAGTAACAGAGGATAAATCTCATGAGTATATTGGACGAACTAAAAGCATCTGTGCTCGCCACCCGAGTTATTGCCTCGGTAGACCGCGGCATGATAGAGCAGTTCAAGCTGAAAGATAACCAGCGTTGCATTGGCATGCTGACCTCGGATTGTGATGATGTGACCTATGTAGCGATCGACGAAGCCACCAAGGCAGCGGACGTGGAAGTGATATATGCACACTCATTCTACGCGGGTGCGGCGCATTCTTCCGGACCATTATCGGGTGAGGTTATCGCTATCCTGGCTGGACCGGGGCCTGCCGACGTACGCGCCGGGTTAGAGCGAGCACGTGAAGTGATTGAAGGCGAAGCCGCATTCAAATCTGCTAATGAAGACGGTAGCCTGGCATTCTTTGCACACCTTGTCTCTGCCACTGGCAGCTATCTATCCAAGGAGGGTGGTGTGCCGCGTGGCCAGGCGCTGGCCTATCTTATCGCGCCGCCACTGGAGGCGATGTTTGGTATGGATGCGGCGCTAAAGGCGGCGAATGTGTCGATAGCGGCATTCTTTAAACCACCCTCCGAAACCAACTATGGTGGGGGCTACCTGACGGGTTCGCAAGCCGCCTGTAGTGCTGCATGTGATGCCTTCCAGCAGGCCGTGCTGGATGTCGCTGCCATGCCAATCGATCTCTAGTTCCTGGGAGATGCTGCTGTGAATGAACTGTCGGAAAAGGTGCGACAAGCGGGCGTGGTCGGTGCCGGAGGGGCCGGTTTTCCCTGTTACGCAAAGATTGCCACACAAGCCGATGTGTTGATTGCCAACGGCGCCGAATGCGAACCTCTTCTGAACAAAGACCAGGTCGTTATGCAGCGCTTTACCGAGTCATTGTTCGAGGGCATGCAGTTGCTGATGCAGCATATCGGTGCCAGTCGAGGTGTGCTGGCCATTAAGGAGAAGCACCAGGCATCCATTGCCCACGTGCAGCCGTTGCTGCCGGCAAACATAGAATTAAAAGTCATGCCCAACGTGTATCCAGCCGGTGACGAGTACGAACTGGTGTACGAGGTAACGGGGCATAGGATTCCGGCTGGAGGCCTGCCGAAAGATCTCGGGGTGCTGGTACAAAATGTCGAAACCTTGGTCAATGTGTGCCACGCCGCACAGGGCCGGCCCGTGACACATACTATGCTGACAGTGCACGGGGAAGTTGAGCGGCCGTTTACTGCCTGGCTCCCTATCGGTATGTCCTATGCCGATGTAATCAAGCTGGCCGGTGAGATCAGCTGCGCGTCGCCGGTGATTGTAGAGGGTGGCGTGATGATGGGGACAATCGAGCACGACTTTTCCACCTCAATAACCGCGACCACCAGTGGCTTGCTGGTGTTGCCACAGGACGCTCATGTTGTCGTCAGAAAATCGGAACCGGAGCGAGTTTCGAAGCGCATCGGTAAAGCGGCCTGCGATCAATGTACGTTGTGTACTGAAATGTGCCCACGCTATTTGCTGGGTTATCCCATTCAGCCCCATCTGGTGATGCGCTCCCTGCTAACCACCGGCGCAACCAGCGAGACGCTGTCGCTCCACGCCCAGGCCTGTTGCGAATGCAATATCTGTACGCTGTGGGCCTGCCCGGAACAACTGAATCCACGTGATGTTTGCGTCGCTGCCAAGCGCGACCTGAAGCTCAATGATCTGTGGCAGTCACCCGAGCAACTGCAGGCCCAGACTCGTCCAGTACACAGTATGCGTGAGTATCGTGGCGTGCCCACCTCCCGCCTGATCCGGCGGTTGGGGCTCGCGGGCTACGACCGCCGGCCTGCACCCTGGCTGGATGTCAGTGAGCAACCGGTTGGTGTCGCAATCTCCCTGAGCACCCATGTTGGCGCCGCTGCTGTGCCTGTAGTGAAGCGGGGCGACAAAGTCACGGTGGGCGATGTTATAGCGAGGCCGCCAGAGGGCGCATTGGGAGTCCCCGTTCATGCAAGTATTACGGGTACGGTCTGCGCTGTTGGTGATCGAATAGAAATTCAACGCGGCGAGGTGTGAGAAATGAAAAACAGAAGTGCGATCGGCATGATCGAGATGAACTCTATCGCCAAAGGCTATGCGGTTGGGGATGCCATGTTGAAGGCGGCCAACGTTGAGATACTGTTCAACCGCACAATTTGCCCCGGTAAATTCATGGTCATGGTCGCCGGTGATGTGGCGGCTGTAGAGGCGGCTATGGACGCAGGGATGGCCCTTGGCAGTGAGACGATTGTCGATGATCTGCTCATTCCCAATGTGCACTCATCGGTGTTCTCCGCTATTAGTGGCACGCGTGTGATAGAGCGCACCGCTGCGCTGGGTATCATCGAAACCTTTTCGGTGGCCTCCATTATCGAAGCAGCTGACGCCGCGGTGAAAGCCGCGAATGTCGAGTTGATCGACGTGCATCTGGCCATGGCGATAGGCGGCAAAGGCTACGCGACTATGACCGGTGACGTTGCGTCGGTGACAGCGGCAGTCGAGGCCGGTGTTGCTTATATCAAAGATAAGGGCGTGATCGTGGACTGGGTGGTTATTCCACAACCCCGGGAAGAGATTTTGCGCGACAAAGTATAGATTTGTATCGAATACTGAAGGAGTCATTTAGGTGAACCTACGAAGCAAGATCAACAATAAGGTATTCACATTCAAATCGGTGACGGACGTGTTGGCCAAGGCAAACAACGAGAAGTCCGGTGATGCGCTGGTTGGGCTCGCTGCCGAAACTGCAACTGAACGGGTTGCGGCGAAGCTCTGTTTGTCCAATTTTTTGCTAAAAGATATTTTTGAGAATCCGGTGATTCCCTACGAGAAAGACGAGGTTACTCGCATCATCTACGATGATATCAACTCCACTATCTACAAACGCATTAGTGGCTGGACCGTCGCAGACCTGAGAGAGTTTATTCTCGCCAGCAAAAGTGGTCAGAACGAGCTTCTCAATATTTCGCGAGGACTCACCAGTGAAATGATCGCGGCAGTGACAAAGTTGATGTCAACCATGGACCTTGTCTACGCGTCAAAAAAGATCAAAGTAGCGACCCACTGCAACACCACGGTTGGCCTTCCAGGCACGCTGTCTTTTCGTAATCAGCCAAACCATCCAACAGATAATGTAGAGGGCATTTTGGCCTCGCTGAAGGAGGGACTCACCTATGGTTGTGGTGATGCCGTGTTGGGCGTCAATCCCGTTGAGGACAATCTGGAGAACTTTGAGCGCATTATGCTGGCATTGGTAGACGTTAAGCAGCGCTACGAAATTCCTACTCAATGCTGTGTGCTGGCACATGTGTCGACTCAAATGAAGGGCCTTGAAAAAGGTATTCCTATTGATCTGGTTTTTCAAAGCGTAGCCGGCACAGAGGATGCACACATTGCGTTTGGGATTACCGCCGCAATGCTTGAAGAAGCGCGGCAGATGGCGTTGACACTATGTACGTCCTCTGGTCCGAATGTTATGTATTTCGAAACGGGGCAGGGTTCGGAGGTTAGCCTCAACTGCCACCACGGCGTAGATGAGATGACACTTGAGTCAAGAACCTACGGTATGGCGAGACATTTTGATCCTTTCATAGTCAACAACGTCTCCGGGTTTATCGGTCCTGAAACGATCTATACAGGAAAAGAAGTTATCCGGGCTGATCTTGAGGATTTGTTTATGGGTAAGTTGCATGGGTTGCCTATGGGTATTGCACCTTGTTACACCAATCATATGAAGGCCGACCAGGATGACCAGGAGATTGGCACCATGCTCTGCGCGATGGCTGGATCCAATTATTTCATGGGTGTTAGCGGCGGCGACGACTGCATGCTGAGTTATCAGGACACGAGTTATCATGACGACGCCAGCATACGGGAAATACTGAGTCTCAGGCCCGCTCCTGAATTTGAGAAATGGCTGGAAGGCTGGGGCATTATGGAAGACGGAAAGTTGACCGACCGCGCTGGCGATCCTTCAATCTTCTCCGATTAGTGAGGAGATCGTAAAGTGGATAAACAAACTGAAAACAGTATTGTAGAGCTGGTACTCAAGCAGCTTAGAGAACAGGGCGCTGCTACGGATGTTGGTAAGAGTAAATCTGTTGATATACCTCTCCCCAGTGTGGGCGATGCTAGCACCGCAAGTGATCCTGTGATGCTTGAGCCGCAGGACTTCATTGGTATCAAAAACCCAAAGAATATCGAGGCGCTGAAAGTGATGCGTAAATCCTCTCCGGCCAGAATTTTAATGGGCCGATCAGGTGCAAGGCAACGAACCCCGTCGCTGCTCAATTTTCTGGCAGACCATGCAGCAGCCATTGACGCGGTTTTGACCGATGTGTCAGACGATTTCCTTGAGAAAAATGGTCTGTTCAAAGTTGCTACGGTGGTTAAAGACAAAGACGAATACCTGATGCGACCTGACCTTGGCAAGAGGCTTAGCGATACGGCCAAAAAGGACATTCTGCAAAACTGTGAAAAGGGCAAACAAGTTCAGATCATCGTTGTCGACGGTCTGAGTTCAACGGCGATCGAGGCGAATGTCTCCGACGTAATGCCCGCGCTGATTCAGGGACTTGAAAGTCAGGGACTAAGTGTGGGTAGACCCTTCTTTATACAGTACGGTCGTGTGGGCGTGATGGATGATGTGGCGCCACTGCTGGAGTGCGACGTTATTGTTGAGTTCGTTGGCGAGCGGCCAGGGTTGATTACCGCGGAGAGTATGAGTGCTTACATGGCTTATCGACCAGACCATTCCACGGTTGAGGCGGGGAGAACGGTGGTCTCGAATATACACCGGAGTGGCACTCCCCCCGCAGAAGCGGGCGCCCATCTGGCAACCATTGTCAAGACGATGATTGATAACAAGGTTAGTGGGATGAAGCTCTCCTCGCTCTTGAACTAGGCTGGAGATAGCATGGGAAACGTCAGCCCACTGACCATACAAAGTGTGGGCATCGATATCGGCACCTCGACGACGCAACTTGTGGTGAGCCGACTTACCGTAAAGAATACTGCCCCCGGCGCTCTGGTGCCACGACTTGCTATCACGGATAAGGTCGTCCTCTACAAGAGCGAGATCCATAGAACGCCTCTCGACGATAACAATCGCATCGATGCGGATAAAATATTCGCACTCATTCATGCGGATTTTGAACGTGCCGGGATTAGTCCTCAAGAGATAGACACCGGTGCTGTGATAATAACGGGAGAGACGGCCCGCAGAGAAAATGCGAAGAATATCTCGGCGAAGGTAGCGGAATTTTCTGGTGATTTTGTCGTAGCAACGGCGGGGGGAAAGCTCGAGGCGATCATTGCGGGCAAGGGCTCTGGCGCAGCAGACCGATCAAGACGTGACTTTGCCACGGTAGCGAATATCGATATTGGCGGAGGAACCACCAATATTGGCATTTTCAGGAACGGCCCCGCGTTGGATTCCTGTTGCGTTAATCTCGGGGGGCGGATGCTCGAGGTGAGTCGGTCCACACAGCGTGTCACTGCCATTAGTGCGCCAATGCACTTGATTCTCGACGATCTAGAGATCGGGCTTGGTGAAGGCGATAATGTCACTCTTGATATCCTGCGAACAATTTGCCAACGAATGGCCCGAATTGTGTTGGAGTGTCTGGGCTTGCTTGACGTGACAAGCCTCGCAAAGAAGCTACTGACTACTGCGGCCCTGAGACTCGATTATGAATTGAATACCCTCATGGTCTCCGGTGGCGTTGCTGACTATGTTTATAGCCCCAACCCTGACATGTCTTTCGAGCAAGCCGCTGAGTACGATGATATTGGCCCGCTCTTTGGCAGTGAGTTTGCTGCGCTTGCGCGTTCCAACAGTTTGCCAATGGAAAAGCCTGTGGAAACCATTCGTGCAACCGTCATAGGCGCTGGAGCACAAACCCTGGATGTTAGCGGCAGTACCATTCTGGTTGATGACCAGTTGCTGCCCATCAAGAACGTTCCGGTTGCGATTCCCTTTCAGGGTGCGATACCGCTGGATGTTGCTGTTATTGCGAGGGCGGTCACGCAGAGCGTCAATAATTTCTACGACAATGACTCCCTTGAGAAAATAGCCATAGGCTTGCCGGGAAATCAGTATTTCGCCTTTAAAGACGTACAGTTACTCGCAGCTGGTCTACTGCAAGGGCTGGATGGCGTCATTCGTAAATCGCTACCCGTTATTATTGTTCTTGAGGCGGATATTGGAAAGGTGCTGGGCCAGAGCATGCGGGCGATCAACGCCAAGATCAATGTCGTCTGCATTGATCAACTGGTGGTAGCCGAGGGAGACTATATTGATATTGGCAAATCCCTGGCAGGGGGCGCTGTTGTTCCGGTGATTATAAAAACGCTGGTGTTTGAAACAACGCAGATTTAGCGACTTCCGCTACTCTGACTGTAACTATGATTGTTAAACTCGAACTTTCACGACCGCTTTCGCCAAACAGCTACCCGTAATCTTCTACTATAGTTTAAGGCAGTTAGTGACCTAACACGGAGACTCTGGATGGTCAGAACTATTCCGGTTCTTTTCTGCATGCTCTTCGCTGCCGTTCCTCTACCACTAAACGCACTGGACCGGGAAACCGTTGCAATTATCGGCGCGGGCGATATGGGAGATTCGATAGGCCACGGCGGCATAGTCGATAACGATCTAAGAATAGGGTATACTTATGCCTTTATTGTGATAGCCGTTTCGCCGTGAAGCGGTGGTCTCTAACTTTCATCGTTTGACTCACCTCTGGAATGATTCCGGAAGCCGTGTATGTGAATGCATGCTAATCACAAATATACGGCTAAAAAAACAATAGAGCGCCCTTTATGCAATCTCTTAAAATATTCAAAACGTTTGTACTGCTCGCCTTATTGAGCACTTTGACAGGCTGCAAACTTGCCGTCATCGTTGCAGAGGGAGGCAAGGTAGTTTCCGGCAGCGGCAGCGAGTGCACTGCCGGTAGTGTGTGCCGCTACGCAGTGCCCGACACAAATTTTGCCGAAACTTTCACTGCCGTGCCGGACACAGGCTGGGCCTTTGCTGGCTGGAGCAGCGGCAATAAACGCTTTTGTGGTGACGAGCAGAGCAACCTCTGCAGCCTTGACGCAACCGCCGCCGCTGGCACAGCTATCGAGGCACTCATTGGCGATAACGAGACCTGGTATCTGGAGCCCGTGTTCACCTGCATCACTGGCAATTGCGGTTCTGTCGAACCACCGCCCGCGCCCGTAGTCTGTGATCTCAGCGGCGCCGGGACCGATCTCAGCTCTGCAGTATTTGAGGTAGGCGCTGTACTGCCAGACTGCAACCTGAGCTATGTCAACCTGGACTCGGCCGAACTGATCAGCGCTAACCTGAGCGGCGCAAATCTGACCTCTGCAATCCTCGACGATGTCGACCTGAGCGGCGCCAACCTGAGCGGCGCCAACCTGTCCCGAACCGAGATGGAGTATGCGGATCTGCGCAATGCAGACTTGAGCGGCGCCAACCTGAATGACGCTTATCTGTATGGCGCCTATCTGAATGGCGCCAACCTGAGAGATGCCAATATGAGTAGTGCCGAGATGCGCTACGCCTCGCTGTCTGGTGCAGACCTTCGCGGCGCCAACCTGGAGGACGCCAGCCTGGAGGACGCCAGCCTGAGTGGCACCAACCTGAGTGGCGCCGACCTGACTCGCGCCGACCTAATACATGCCGTGTCGCTCTCGAGCCAGAACCTGATCGATACCATTTTCAATAATACGAGATGCCCTGATGGCTCGAACAGCAACAGCAACCCGCGTTGCGGATATTAGAGAAATTAGCGGGCTCTCTCGGCAAGACTTTTCTGAATGCCCGGCAGTCCATCGCGAATGATATCGGAAAAATCGGCAGAATTTTCGGCTGCTTTGACGGCACCGGTGATACGCGAGCGCTCACGCAGCTCATCAAAAGGCAGGCTGCTGTCCAGGTAACCGGTAGAAAGGAAAATATTTTTTGGCATAAATATTGCGCTATCAATCTCAGCAGAAAAAAACGGCTGTTACCTGTTCGCAGAACAGAATAATTGCAGCAGAAAAGAGTACAACATGAAGAAGGAACTCACTTTTGGCCACGGCGGCCTGGTCGCCTTAGCGCTGGTTTTGTGTTTAGGCGCAGCAATGCCCAGGAACGCGCAGGCGTTGACCATGGTTCTGGATTGGACGACAACATCAACCGACATATTTGGGCAAACAACCGGGGCATTTGATGCAGCGCCGTGGTCTGCCATTGCACCCACCGCTGCCGGTGTGCAGTCAGCTGCTCTGGCAGCCGTGATCGATCAACCTCGGCTATCCGACTATGGTGGCAAACGGCTTGAGTCCATTGTCCGCAGGCGCGGTTGACGCAACGACCTATCTTAACCTGCTTGTAGGGACCGTATCCCACGAGATTGGGCACACACTGGCACTGGGACACACATCCCCCAATAACGCCCTGGGTGCCAACCCTGGAGCCTCCGCCTGAGGTGTGATGGGCAGTGGTGCAACAGCGATGCCGATTGGACAGAGAGTTCTGGAGCGTGAGTTTACCTATGACAACTTCGGCACCCTGTTAGATTCAGTTGGCGTGAGAGATGTAGCGAGTGCACCGGTACCTGTGCCAAGCCCCCTTTTGTTGATGACTGTTGGCATAATGCTGATGAGTCGTCGCAGCAGAACCTCTAAGGCGGCTTGATCACGGATCTAATTGACGGACCACGCTGCTGACAACATAGGAGGCAACAACTTGAAAGGGGGATAGGAACCGGCAGGCTTCTATCCCCTTTTTTGCGTTATTATGCAATGCTATTAGAAGTCGTGATGTCCCGCGGGTGCAAGAGGGTCAAGGCAATGTCAGATCTGTTCTTCGCTATGAAACTACGCGATATGCCCAAGATCAACCGTGCGTTTACGTTGTTTTTTTGTGCTTAGCATGGTGTCCTACACCGTAGAAGCTGACTGGATACAGCCACCCTATGAAGACTTGGCTGGTCAATCCGACCTGGTTATTTTCGGAAAATGTATAGAACAGAAGCAACTGTACATAGCGGGAGGAAAACCTGTTGATGTTGCCATAGTGCGTGTTGAATCGTTACTGCAGGGGGAGTATCAGCGCGAGATCGTACTGAAGCTACCGGATCCGCGGCCGGGGGGCATGGTGTCCAGCGCCGATGTGGTAATCGAAACCGGTCAGGAAGGCCTTTGGTATTTACAGAAAACAGACGGGGGTATGTACATTATGGCCCAGCCATACCGATTTCTTGATGTGAAATATGCGGAACCTCATATTCGGGCCCTGATCACACAGCACTCCGTCGAAAAGTGAGTCTGAGAGTGTTGTATTGCATCCAAATTTGACCCGGTTATTGCACTGAAAATGGAACCATGCTGATTGGGATAACCACATGAAATTATTCTCGAAAATTGCTTTAAGCCTGAGTCAACTATTCAGTGCAAATATCTTCAAAAGTGGGCCAATCGAACGTGTAATTCAACAC
>JBBKWY010000007.1:0-2772 GCA_037969215.1 Halioglobus sp. | reverse complement strand
GACTGGACCGTGTTTGCGGGCGTTCGCTATGACGACTTTGACTACAACAACGATGTTGTAAGCGGTGGCGAGACCACCAGATACAGCTACTCCGATGGCCTGTGGAACGGCCATATCGGTGTCGTGTATGACGTCACGCCTGAAGGCAATGTCTATTTCACTTACAGCACATCGTCAAACATCAATGGCGGCGAGTCTGATCTGGGCGGCAACTGCGGCTACGGCGGTATCTGCGGCGATGCAACACAGATTACCAACAGCAAACCAGAGACTACAGAAAACCTCGAGCTGGGAACCAAATGGAACCTGTTCAACGAGAAGCTTCTGGCAACCGCAGCGGTTTTCCAAATCACCAAAGACGATGTAATGGAGAGTGTCGGTGATGATTATGAATCCCTTGGTACGTTGAATACCGGAAAAAACCGGGTGACGGGTGTCGAGTTCTCTCTCACGGGCAACATTACCGAAGAGCTCAGCGCAATGGCTGGCGCCAGCTTTATGCACTCCAATATCATGAATTCCTATGACGAGCCGAGCGAGGGCAACAGGCTAAGCAACTTTGCTGACGACAGCGTCTATCTACAACTGCGCTATCAGGCCACACCCAAGTTCGCATTTGGCGGAACCGCTACCTACTCCAGCGAGATGTATGCGGGCCAACCGGATGGAGCAGCAGGCTTTGATCCAACTACGGGAGAATATTCTTACGAAGTACCGGCTTACACTGTGTACGATCTCTTCGCCAGCTACACGTTTACCGAAAAACTCAACGCCAGGCTGAACGTAGGTAACATCATGGACAACAACTACTATCTGGCAGCTTATCGTAGCGGCGCGTTCACCTATATCGGCGATGCGCGCAATGTGCAGCTCTATCTAACCTACGAGTTCTAAGCGAGCATTAATATTGCGCGGATCCCCACGAGTTTGTTATCGTCGGGGCCGCACAATATCCGCGATTTACCGTGCGCACTCGGCAACCAGCTTTTGCCGATCGCGCACGACTACATCTTTTCAACGGATGACACCGGCCAATGAACGTCACTTACAGCACGAAACTATCGTCAATTCCCCGCGACATCGTCTGTCTTGATGACTATCAACGTCATGCAAAACTTCATCTGTCACCGGCAATTTACGAGTACATCGCCAGCGGTGCAGGCGATGATATTACCTTACAACGCAACCAATCCCGGTTCCGTGATATCGAACTGCACAATCGTGTATTGCAGGATTTCAGTCAGGCTTCAACGAAGCTAGACCTGTTGGGCCGCAGTTACCCTACCCCAATTGTATTAGCGCCAGTGGCTTACCAACGTCTGGTACATCCAGCCGGCGAAAGAGCAACGGCACAAGCCGCAGACGCAATGAATACA
Source organism: Halioglobus sp. (assembly GCA_037969215.1). GTDB lineage: Bacteria > Pseudomonadota > Gammaproteobacteria > Pseudomonadales > Halieaceae > Marimicrobium. The sequence continues at coordinate 1,396 of JBBKWY010000007.1, read as the reverse complement.
CCCATGGTAACCAGCACACTCGCTTCAATTCCGATGAGTGAGATTACCGCGAGCAACAATGCTGGCAACTGGTTCCAACTGTATTTCCAGACAAAGCCTGAAGACACACTGACGCTCATCAGGCGCGCCGAACAAGCCGGTTACGAAGCCATTGTCGTGACCGTTGACGCCGTGGTGAGTGGCCTTCGCAATCGACCACAGCGCGCCGGTTTTGCGCTGCCCGCGGATGTTTCGGCGGTAAACTGTGAGGGCTTCGACACCGACAGCCTGACGCTTATTGGCGGCGATAGCGTGGTGTTGAATGGCATCATGGCACGTGCGCCCACATGGCGTGATGTCGAGTGGCTGCGAAGCCAGACCAAATTACCGTTAATGGTAAAGGGCATCTCACATCCAGATGATGCGTTGCAGGCAAAGGTACTGGGAGCCGACGCGGTCATCGTCTCAAACCACGGCGGCAGAACTCTCGACACCCTGCCCGCCACTGTTGACACACTTCCTGCGATACGAGCGGCAGTCGGGGCAGAATTTCCACTGCTGCTGGATAGCGGCATCAGGCGCGGCACTGACATCGTCAAAGCACTCGCGCTGGGCGCGAATGCGGTAATGATCGGGCGACCTCAAATGTTTTCGCTCGCAGTAGCTGGCGCTCTGGGTGTTGCTCACATGTTGCGTTTGTTGCGCGAGGAGCTCGAGATTGCAATGGCATTGAGTGGTTGTGCGAATATAGCGGCCATAAACCCCGACTGCATCCACACTACAGGACGATCCAGCCAATGTTACTAGCCATCGAAAATCTGCTCAGTGATGATGACTTGCACCACATCACCACACAGCTGGAAGGCGCACACTGGCGTGACGGCAAGGACACCGCAAGCGGACCTGCGCAGGGTGTGAAACACAATCTTCAGCTGGATACGCGCAGCAACGCAATCACCCGGATTCGCAGCCTGGTATTACAGAGGCTACAAACTTCGATGCTGTTTCAGTCTGCTGCGTTACCGCGCCTTATTTTTCCGCCGCTGGTAAATTGTCATCGCGACGGCGGTGAGTACGGCTTACACACCGACAGCGCGATTATGACCCTGCCCGACCAGACGCCCATGCGCAGCGATCTATCAGCCACAGTATTCCTGACGCCAGCACAGGATTACGACGGCGGAGAACTGGTCATCGAAAGCACCTATGGTGCGCAGAGTATTAAACTCGACGCCGGCGATATGGTTTTATACCCCAGCAGCAGCTTGCATTGTGTACAGCCCGTAGATCGAGGTAGCCGCATAGCCGCCTGTTTTTGGGTTCAAAGTTTATTGGCGAACCCGCAGCAGCGTGAACAATTGTTCGAGCTGGACCAGTCCATTCAATGTTTGACGATTGAGCGCGGAGCACAGTGCCC
>JBBKWY010000006.1:0-86042 GCA_037969215.1 Halioglobus sp. | reverse complement strand
CCACTGGGCCAGTCGTAGGTGACGGCGCGATATTGGTCGATGATCTCATCGCCGTCGGTGTCGATCAGCTCGGTCAATTCTTGTTTCTGCAGCACATAAATACGATTGTCCACAATGCTCAAGCCCAGTGGTTCGTGCAGCCCTTCGGCGATGCGCTTGACCCGCTCCTCGGGCGGCGCCTCGAGATCGAGCAGGAAGACTGCGCCGTCACTGTCCCAGCTGGCCACCAATAGCTTGCCGTCATCACGGAAGGCCATGCCGCCGACCTTGGGCTCGAAGCCGGACGGGGCGAGATTTTCCAGATCAAAGGAGGGGTGCAGTGATTTGAGCCGCGGCAGCACATCGTAGTCCCGGGTCGCCGTATACGGCTGGCCGCTGCTGTCGGTTGGCACGTTGAGATTGGCCTCCTGTTCATCGACGCTGAGAATATAGGTTATCGCCGCCGTCGCCTGCTCCTCCGAAAGTCCCGCGTGGGCGGGCATGGGTACGGGTCCCCAGGTGCCTACACTGCCGCTTATCACTTTGTCGGTGAGCGCCGCCACTACTTCGGGCTGCATCTTGCCGCGGAATTTTCCGGCGATCTGCGACCAGGCGGGCCCGGCGATCTTGTGATTCGGGGCATGGCAGCCCAGGCAATCGCTATTGGCGATCACTGACTCTCCGAGGGCGTGTTCATTCGCCCCCGCGGCGGTATTGCTTGTGCCTCCCTCGGTCTTGGTCGGGATTGGCGTGGTCTGGGCGAGCGGCAGCGATAGTGTTCCCTCAGCGAGGTGGCGCTGGCCGTTGCCGGTGCGAAAGCCCGCTTTGATGTCGTTGGTATTTTCCAGCAGTGGCAAAATTTCTTCGGATAGCCCACCGAACAGCTGGGCGTGATTGTCGTCATCCGCCGACGTTTCGGCTGCGCGTTCGAAGTGCCGTGTCAGGCTGCGTGATGTCACCGTTTGTGCTAATTCGGGGCGCTCTGTCATCTCCACCCGGTAGGGGCCAGCGGTAAGCGCGAAGCGCATCTGTGCACTCTTGCGCCCTGCGCTGTATTCATACCCGAGGTACTGCACGCTGGCCGGCAGTTCCTCGCCATCCACCTCGAGAAACCATTGCGCGCCCTTTTCGTCCCGCAAGTACCAGGCGCCCTGGCTTATGGGCTGCGGGCCGTGTTTGTAGTTATAGACGGAGCCCTCAAACAATACATCGCCTTCCCACACCTGGTAGAGCGATTGCTGTTGCGTGTCATAGGCCGCCCAAATGCCGGGTGCAAGCGCGAACTCCAGCATGCGGGGTCTGCCGTCGAGGTTGCCGCGCATCACCCAAGGCGCATGGCCCCGCCCCTCAATCAGTTCCCGGCCGTAAGAAGCGTCAGCGACGGCAGAGGCATCGATGCCGTACAACTCGGTTTTGATGGTTGAAATTACGGCAGCCATTCCGTCGCGCTTGCCCAGGTCTATCAGGAATTGGATGTCAGATTTTGACGCAATCCCCTGTTGCATGGCGATACCGAATCCACCGACGACGAGCAGCACCACAACGACAGGAAGCAACAGCAGGGCTATGATTATTTTTTTCATTTTTTTAACCAGTGTTTCAGAGAAAGCTCGAGAGCCGGATGGGCGCCTATGATATACGCAGGGGCTCTGTGTGCAAGCGGGCGGGAGGTTTGCCTATCTGGTATACAGTTGAAAAAACGCGCCAGCGGCGTGCCTTGCGAGCGCGTATCTGGTATATACCATCGGCTACTGCATATTCCTTGCACATCTATTTCAGGGGCTACAACCATGACGGACGAGATCCAACGCTTTACGCCAAAGCAGGAAAAATTCGGCAGCTGGATTATCAGCAAAGTCGGACGCTGGCAAACCACCGTATATGAATTGACCGGGGGTCGCCTGTGGAACACGTTTTTGGGTGGGCCGGTTGCCATCCTCACAACAGTTGGCCGCAAATCCGGACTGGTCCGTAAAGTCCCGCTGCTGTTTCTGAAAAACGGAGATGAGGTGGTCATGACCGCATCCAAGGGCGGTATGTCAAAACTCCCCATCTGGTATTTCAATGTCGTGGCTGCTGACACCGTGGATATTCAAATCGGCAAAGAGAAAAAAACCTATCGTATGCGCGAGGCCAATACCGAGGAAGAAACAATACTGTGGCCCAAGTTGGAAGCGATGTATCCAGATTACAAGGAATACCGAGCGCGCACGGAAGGTGTGCGCAGCATTCCTGTGCTGATTTTTTCTCCGGTCTGATTGTGGCACTGAAACCAGGCCGGTATCGGCATTTCAAGGGTGGCGAATACACGGTGCACGGTGTCGCCACACATTCAGAGACGCGCGAGCAACTGGTGGTGTATACCCCGCTTTATGGGGATGGCGGGTTATGGGTCAGGCCGCTGGACATGTTCCTTGAAACGGTCGAACGTGACGGTGCCACTCTGGCGCGGTTTACCTTAATCGAATAGGTGTACACAAGTCTGGCATCGCTCAGCAGTTCGCCGAGATTGGATGCGACCATGTGCTGACCGCGCGCAGTCAGGATGCCTGCTGGTGCGGGTGCTCGCGATGGATAGTTCCAGTTCTGTTTGACACTCGATATTTGCGAGGACCCGTCTGGATTCAATCGTGCGATGTTGTTGAGTGATCCATTTGCTTCGTGCCCGCGTATCTCTTTTCAAGGCAGCGCCGAGAGAGTGCTTACCCCTGCGTTCTCACGTCTGCCTGTCCCCACCCAAGCCCCTTGTCCCGCGGCCTCGGCCGCGGGTTTTTTCCTGTGGGAAGCGGTGACAGGATTCCTGGATGCTGCGAACCCTGATTTCTTAGCCTGAGAACGACAATGACAACTGCCTTTGCCAACTTTGAAAAAACTGTGTTTCGCCGTCTTAACGCGATCGTGGAACCTGCGGTGCGCTTCGGAATCGGATCGCCAACCTTCACCCCCGCCAGCCTGATCGTGCTTGAAACAGTGGGATTCAAAAGCGGATTGCCACGCAGTACTCCGCTGTGGAGTATTCGGCTTGGGCGCTATCGGGTCATTAGTACTGCGCGCGGCCAGCGATCGTTCTGGGTGAAGAACTTGCTGCAACAACCTGCTGTGAGCTATTACCTCGGGGGCCGGCAGCGAGAATCGTATGCAATCGTGATTGCCGAGGGAACCTCTCATCCGCCATCAGCCGAGCTGACGCCGGCGCTGCGGCGTCTGGTAAATATGCTCATTCGTTACACGCCAACAGGCTGGGTATTCGCCATTCTGATGCCGGTCAGTAAGTGAAGAATACTCCCCGGGCTCTCTATCTGCGTGCCTGCAAGTGATCCAATCTTGATGTCGCTTCGTATATACCAGTAATTCACTGAGAAGCACATTGGGAGAAAAGTTATGATAGAACGTAATCTGGGTAACATTGAGCGCGTAGTAAGATTTATTCTGGGCGTGGTGTTCGCGGTTTGGGCGCTGTTGCAGCCCGCTATGAACGGGATTGAATGGTTTGTCACTATCATCTCACTCTCGCTCATTCTTAACGGCATTTTCTCGCGGTGTTACGTCTGGTACTTGCTGGACTTAAACACTAACGAGACACGCGGCAATACACCTTCAACTACAATCTGCTAGGGCCGCTGAGTCGCCTCGCGTTTGCCAAAGGAGTTCGGCCATGTTCCGCATAGTGTCAGCACTGGTCTTGGTGTTAATGGCGGCAGCAGCGTCAGCGAGCTGCCCAGCCTATCTGGACCACGACATGCGCAAGTTACATTCCAAGGATGTAGTGAATCTGTGTGAGGTTGGCGCCGGCAAACCACTACTCGTGGTTAATACTGCCAGTCACTGCGGATATACGCCGCAGTTCAAGGGGCTGGAGAAGCTGTACAACAAGTATCGTGCGCAAGGTCTGGAAGTTGTGGGTTTCGCGAGCGACGATTTTCGTCAGGAGGCGAAGGATGAAGAGAAGGCCGCCGAGGTCTGTTACGTGAACTATGGCGTGACATTCACGATGCTCGCTCCCACTCACGTACGCGGTGATGACGCCAACCCGGTATTCGTCGAACTTGCGGAACAAACGCAAGCGCCGAGCTGGAACTTTAATAAGTACCTTGTCGATCGGGCGGGGAAGGTGGTCATGCATTTTGGTAGCAATACCGCTCCCGAAAGCTCGGAGTTGGAGCAGGCGATAGAGCGTGTGCTCCAGTAGCGAACGCGGGCGCCATTCCTTTGCTGGCTCACGGAAGCTCTGGTGTTGAGCGGGGCGCAAGCAGGAGCGGCAATCGGGTGCCAGAAGAACCCTAATCCGCAGGGCAAGGGCGTGGTGCCCGTGCTCAGAGACTGGGCGACGATGCAGCCCAGCACTACCGGCTCCAAGTCAGCGCCGATGTTCCTTCGCGATTACTGCCTCTCCTCCCTGGTACTCGCTGCCAAGTTTCGTTTCAAACCTGTTCTGGGAAAGTCCTACTTTTTGTACGCCCGCGATCATGACTGGATGTTGTCACTGATCGCACCTCACGAATGGGGGCAACGCGAGTACGGTGCGTTTTTGGGAGAGTGTTGTCTGCGTCCCGATATGATCTGGGAGATACAAACAGCAGGTGATTGTGCGGCAGATGAACTGGCGCTCGAAAAAGCACAGAATTTTGTAAGAGAATTTGTCGACACCTTGGTCGAGCAGGACGCTATTGTTGAGCACTTGCCGTTTTACGTGAGTGAACTCCCGTACTACCAGAGGTTACTCGCCACCGCGCTGGCAAGCTCGTTGCAGCGGACGCTACCAGCCGGCGGGCAAGATCTTCAAGTGCTGCTTGGCAACGCTCGCGAATGGCTTTTATCGGCCACTCCCTAGCGCCTCACGCTAGCTGACAGGGTCGGGCGTGGGAGAGAGTGTTCTCCAGGGGCGGCCGTCGCATACCTCGTAGTATCTGCAATTGCTGCGACACCCGCGGCACGGCAGGCGCTTGCCATAGTGTATGGGTGGTGCTGAGCTAGCCCGGTCGGCTGTTGTACCATCGGTCAGTGTGGGTTTTTGTGTGGGGGTGGTGCGCATACATTGCTCTCCTTCCTGTGTCAAAGAAGTAATACGCGCGCACCGCCTGTTCCGATCAATAAATCCCGAGAAAATGGGTTGAAAGAATCCAATATCGCTATGCCTGCGTAGTTACCCGTATACATCGTGATCATCAAAATCTTCCAGAGGCTGAACAACTCATGACCGCCAAAAAGCGTACCGTAACAGTGACCGGGGCGACGGGATTTGTCGGACGCGCTTTCGTGGCACGCCTCGCCCGCGAAAAAAAGTATCACATCAGATGCCTGGTGCGTCCCTCCAGTGATTTGTCGGCCTTGCAAGCATTGAATGCAGACATCTCCTTCTATTACGGTGATATAACGCGCAAGGACACTCTTAGGCAAGCTTTCGACGGCGCCTGGGGCGCCGTCAATCTTGCCGGCTACCGGGAGTTCTGGAGCCAGAGAACGAGTCAGTTCTACGATCTCAACGAACGGGGTGCTACAAACGTCTTTCGAGCTTGCCTGGATGCAGGCGTGGAAAAAGTTGTCCAGGTCAGTACGCCGCTATCGTATGGGGTGCCCAACACTATTCCTTTCAATGAGTTAACGTCCGCAGGTCGCCATCCCAGTGATTACGCCAGAAGTAAATACCTCGGTGATCAGGCCGGCTGGCGTTTGCACCAGGAGGAAGATTTACCGCTGAGCATTGTCTATCTGGCGGCAGTCATTGGCGCCGGTGACGACAAGGCTACGATGGAAGTCCGGCGCGCCGTGGACAGAAAATTGCCCGCATTGATCGGCGCAGACACTACCTACACCTATCTCTATGTGCAGGACGCGGCCGACGCGATTTTGCGCGCGCTCGACAAGAAGGCCACAGTAGGTCGAAGTTATCTTATAGGAAATCAGCGCGCAACCACTCGGGAGTACTTCGATACCATCGGCAGGCTTGCCGATGTCCCTGTGCCCGCATGGAATATACCCGAATCCTGGCTGATGCCGCTGGCCAAGGGTATGGATGTGCTGGCGAGGAAGACCGGCAGGCGTCCGGTGTTACCGCTGGATGTCTTGCGGACAACCGCAGCCGGCTCGCTATTGTTCGATGCCAGTCGGGGCATCAGGGAGCTGGGTATGTCTTATACGCCACTGGAGACGGCCCTCGCCGAGGCTGTCGCGGAAATTCGTGCGAGGTGACCTGCTGGGGCGCTCCCGGCGTGGACGCCGGAGAGTGACATTCGATTTGGTACGTCGCTGTAGGCTGCCACTACTGGCGTTGTGTCTACTTGCGCTGATACACCAGGCTCACGCAAGCCCACTGGTCGCACAGACTATCGGCGAGGCTTTTGACCAGAACACGAATGAACTGCTTTACAGCGAAACTCACTGCGTCAGTCAGGATGCGCTGACGCGTGAGGTGCTTTATCGCAACACAGAGGAGCAGTTGATCGCCTACAAGGTGTTGCGCTACGACAGCGGCCCGATGACACCTTCGTTTGAACAGCGAAATCTTTACTCGAACGAGATTGTCGCCATTGCATGGCAGCGCGGCACGATTCTCGTGACGGCGAGGGAGGATACAGCTGACGGTAAGGCCAGATCGGTGTCCCTATTGCCCGGCACAGATTCGCCGATCGTTATCGATGCCGGTTTCGATGCCTTTGTGACCGGAAATTGGGATAGCTTGGTGGACGGCGAGAAAAAGCGATTCCAGTTTCCAGTTGCCGCCCGTGAGGCCTTGGTGGAACTGCGTATCGAAAGCGCCCCCTGTAGTTATGACACAGAAACAGACCAGTGCTTCACCCTGGAAGTGGACCACTGGTTAATCAGTATGGTGGCGGATGCCATTGAACTGGGTTACAACAGTCAATTACAACGCTTGGCGCGTTTTCGTGGCGTGTCAAATATCAGCGATGGCGCCGGAGCGGGTCTGGTGGTTGATATTCATTACCGTTACCAGGATCTGGCCGCCTTGCAGTGCACTAAAAACAGGGCAGGCGACGTATCCACCACAGGAGGTAAGAATTTATGGCAGTCACCCTGAAAGGGCCCTGGAATAGAGAACAGGTCGATAGCTTTCTTAACAACAGTCAATTTCCGCTGCGCCTGGCCTGTGTTGCCGAGGATGGTTTTCCGCGCGTGGTTTCCGTTTGGTACGGCTATGACGGCCAGTTTTTGCGCTGCGTGTCACACCGCTCCTCGCAACTGGTCAGCCTGTTGCAGCGCTGTGAGAGGATCGGTTTTGAGCTGGCGCCCAACGAACCGCCTTACCATGGGGTTCGCGGGCAGGGCATCGCCCGGCTCGGATCTGACGCAGACGGTGAGGTTCTGGGCGAGATGTTGCAGCGCTACCTTGGTGGCACTGAATCGAAACTGGGGAAGTGGCTGCTGTCGCGATCTGAGGAGGAAGTGTTGATTACGATTGAGCCTCTGCGGCTCTTCAGCTGGGATTACCGGGAGCGCATGGAGGACGGCTGACGCCCAGGCCCAGCTGGTCAATCGTCCCGTTGAGCAGTGGGCCGGCGAGCGAGGTGAGTTTGAAGTGCGCCAGTTCATCCGCTCGGGTGATGCCCGGGTTGATGATTGCAACAGGCTTGCCGGCCTGGCTGGCTCTGCGGCAAAAACGGAAACCGGAAAAAACCATCAGTGAGCTACCGATAGCCAGCAGTGCGTCCGCGCGCTCCAGCGCGTCCAGACAGGTCGTCAAACTCGCAGCGGGTACGGCACCGCCAAAAAAGACCACGTCCGGCTTCAAATCGCCGCCGCACAGGGGGCACATCGGCAGTATCAGCTGATTCGATATTTCCTCGGCGACGTCCATATCGCCGTCGGGTCGCGGGCTCTGTTCAGCGGTAGTCGGCCATTGGTTGTCGGTCCCCAGCAGGTCCTGGATACTTTCCCTGCAGTGCGGGGCACCGCAGGTGAGACAGCGAACGCGGTCGACCCTGCCATGGAGGTCTATCACATGGCGGCTTCCGGCTCTCTGGTGCAGGCCATCCACGTTCTGGGTGATCAGCAGTTCAATACGCCCCTGTGTTTCCAATTGCGCCAATGCGTGATGTGCCGGGTTGGGCAGAGCGTCGCGAATCAACGGCCAGCCATACCAGGAACGGGTCCAATACCGGCGCCGGGTATTCTCGTCAGTCAAGAAAGCCTGTTCCTGGATGGGGCTGCGGTATTGCCAGGTGCCATGTTGGTCCCGATAGGTCGGTATACCCGATGCCGCGCTGATTCCAGCGCCTGTCAGCACCACTAGTCGCGGGTGGTCGACGAGGAAGTTCGCCAGTGTGCAGATATCTTGTTGTAGAGCGTTCATAGAGCAATTATACGTTGCGGTGTTGCGAATGGATGTAGCGGAAATAAGTGATCCAAAGCGCTGATTCTGCGTACATTAGGGCTTACCCAAGGGAATAAGTGGTTATGCAGATTTTGCTCACTGGCGGCACTGGATTTATTGGGTCGGCGCTTACGCAGGCGCTGCTCGCCGGCGGCAACGAAGTGATGATTCTCAGTCGGCGCAGCCACACCGACCGGCCGCGCTGCCGTTATATTCAATCCCTGGACGATGTCTCGAAGCAGGCGAAAATTGCTGCGGTGATTAACCTCGCGGGCGCGCCGCTTGCCGCCCGTCGCTGGAGTGCCGCGTACAAGCGCGATATTGTCACTAGCCGCCTCGATATGACTGAACAGCTTCTCGCGCTATTCAGACGCCTCGACCACTGCCCTCAAACCTTGTTAAGCGCCAGTGCTGTAGGGTATTACGGCCATCACGGTGACGACTGCCTGATTGAATCCTCGCCGGTTGAGCCCGGTTTCGCCCAGGCGCTGTGCAGCGACTGGGAATCCCTGGCGCTGCAGGCGAGGTCGCTGGGCGTGCGGGTGTGCCTGTTGCGCCTCGGCGTCGCCTTGGACAGTGGCGGCGGTGCGCTGCCGGAAATGGTCAAGTCCTTTAAGTTGGGAGTTGCCAGCTGGTTGGGTTCTGGCCATCAGTGGCTGAGTTGGGTGCACCGGGAGGATGTTGTGCGAGCCCTGGTATTTCTACTCGAACGGGACGAACTGCAGGGCCCGTTCAATATCACCAGTCCGGAAGCGGTGACCGGTCGCGGCCTTGCTACCGCACTGCAGTTGCACTATCGCACGTTTATCCGCGCAGGCGTGCCAGCACCGGTGATGCGTTTGCTGATCGGGGAAATGGCGCAGGAGCTGTTACTAAACGGGCAGAAGGTGTTGCCTGATCGCTTGCAGGCTGCCGGATTCGAGTTCACTTACCCCGATATTGAGTCGGCTTTGGCACAGATTTATGCCGATCACACTGCATTGCGCACCCGCAGTTCTTCGGGGTAGGGGTCGAGAAAAACCTGCCCGTCGATATAGGCGTTGGGGTTGTCTGCAAAGTGATGCTTGAGCAGAGTAACAGGCACGATCAAAGGAACCAGCCCGGTGCGATAATCCTCTATCAGTGCGGCCAGACGCTGCCGTTGCGGGGTGGTAATGCTGCGCTTCAGGTACCCGGCCATGTGAAACAGCACATTGCTGTGGCTGCGCCGTGTGGCGCGGTGGGTGAGGGCGGCCATCAGCGCATGGATAAATTGGTTGGCCAGCGCTTCCAGCGGTAGTTGGCGGGTGTTCGCGACCAGCGGTCCCAGTGATTTGTAGCTCGGCACATGATGGGCCATTACCAGATATTTGTAACGCGTGTAGAACGCGATCAGGCGGTGAGCGGTCAGTCCTTTTGCTATAAGCATCTTCCAGTCGTGGTAGGTGCAGGCGCGGGTCACGAAACTCTCCCTCAGGCCCGGATCGTTGAGGCGCCCATCATCTTCCAGCGGGAGCAGGGGGTCCGCCTGCGCGAGCGCGTTGGCGAATACGCCGTTCTGGTCTGAGGCGAGGGGGTTGCCCTCCTGTGAGTAACGTTTTACCCGCCCGTAACCGCAACTGGGGCTGCCTTTGACCAGGATATACCCACACAGTTGTGGCGCTTGCTGCAGCACCTGCTGCGCGTATCCACGGATCGCGTACGTGTAGTCGTGAGTGTGAGTCTTTACATCGACGATGCGGACATCGCTCTCGCTGCCTACCAGCCGGATGGGCGGTCGGGGCACACCCAAACCGATGCCCATCTCCGGGCAAAACGCCTGTGTGTCGAAATGTTCGCTAATGCTGCGCACATACTCGTTGGGCTTCTTCGTCTCCCCGTTGTAGCGCACCGCATTTCCGGCGAGGCAGGAGCCTATTCCCAATACGGGTCGCTGCGCCTGTGTATGGTCGTATTCGGTCATACTCAACTCCTGCTATCGTAGGTACGTTACGCTGCAAACCGCAGTGCGGCAACCATCAGCGTCCGACTTATCGGTGGTTCCGGTAGGCGTCGGCGATTTCCGTATCGTCAGCCAGCTTGGCGAGTGCCGATACTTCCAGTTGCCGCACCCATTCTGTCGATACTGCCATCTGTGCTGCAATCTCCGCCCGAGTCAGGGGAACCGACTGGTCCAGCCCCCAGCGCCGGATGACCACGCGCTGCTCAGAAGGCTCCAGTATTGAGAGTCTTTTCATCAGGCAGCGATTCAGCGATTCCTGCTCGGCATCATCGGGCGTTGCGCCGAAGGGTCCGCCATCGAGTATTTCTACCAGGGCAGGTCCCTCGGTGTCGCCATGGGAGGGCGCATCCAGCGACACGGACAGGTTGCTGATCTGTTTGAGACGTCGCAGTGCCTCGGGCTTCATCTTAAGGCGACGCGCCAGTGTCGACAGGTCTGGCTCATTGCCTGTGGCATTGTAGATCGCCATGCGTTCGCGGTGCATGCGAGAGATGTTTTCGTTGACGCCTGCAGGATAGCGAACAATACCTCGCAGATCTTCCACCGTATGCCGCACGGCCTGGCTAATCCAGTTGTAGGCGTAGGTACTGAATCGATACCCTTTGTGATGTTCAAATTTCTCCGCCGCCCGCATCAGGCCTATCACGCCGCTTTGGATCAGGTCGCGGTAGGACACGCCCCGGCCGGTCATTCGCCCGGCAATTGCAAACACAAGGCGCAGGTTGTGGTTGACGAGTTGCTCGCGCAAGGCATAGTAAGTCGCAAGTTGCTCGCGCATCGCAGCGCGGACCTCTTTATCGATAGACGACGGCGTGATGTCTGGCCTTGGGTGCCAGAAGCCGTGCCAGTACTGGAGGGCCGCAGCCACACCGCGCGGAGCCTGATCTGCCAGTAATATCTCCGCCAGACCGCTGGTTAGCCCGGCCGGTAATTGCAAGGCCGTGATTGCTCGTATATCCAGCCGCGGTGTGCCCGCTGCTGCGAGACGCTGATTGAACTGCAAAAGCGCCGTTTGCTGCTCTCCGCCTTCCAGTAAACCCACCAGCTCCCGGCGCAGCAGATAGTAGTGCTCGCGGATGATAAAGTCTGCCAGATTAGGGGGGTAATCCAGCGTACAACCTGTCCATTGGCGCAGGTAATTACGACAGTATTTGTCTGTCACTAACAGCTGTTGTAATCGCGTCAGTGCCAGCCATTTGCCGCGGTCTATGGCCTGTTCTTCCTGCGCCGTCAGCAGCGGGTATTTACGTGCGTCGGCAAATACAAGTTCCAGCGCAGCGTCATCGCTGTTTGTTGCTTCTCCACTCATCGAGTCTGTCCTCTTCTCACACGGTATATACGGCGAAAGAATCAAGATGGTTTGGCGGGTATCTGTATTTGGGTAATTTGCACACGTATCAGCGAGTGTGCCACCGGTCTTTTTTACATACTATCAAAGCTGACAAGGAGGTTGGTATAGGAGTTGAAGCAGTTCCAGCGCTGTACCGGCAGTGGCCGCTGAGCGCGAGGGGCACAACAATCATATTAGAGAGGGGGCGTTCGGCACTATCGGGATACAGCAATTTTTGCCCGGAGTAACCGACAATATCTACAGACCCTCATCGGTAAAAGAGGCAGGCGTATGATATCCGTAATGATACAGTTTGCAGTGTTTTTCTTGTTGTTGTTTTTTCTGCTGCCCGCAGTTTTGATAGTCCTGATGATAGTGCGTGAACTTATTCTGCAAGCCCGCAAGCAGGCACAATGGCATAAGGTCGCGAGCGAAGGATTGGCCGGTTAGCGAGAACACTACGCCTCCGGCCGTTCCTGTGGGACATCGGGTATTCGTCGCTGCGCGATGTCAGGCTACGATGTCGCCCAGTTGGCGAAAGTAGTTCACTGCATCGGGTGGCAGCACCGGGGGTTCCTTGCCCAACGCGTAGCATCCCAGGATGACTTCAGCCGAGCGCTCAATGATTTCGACCATATCCGCTGCGCGGCGCAGATTGCGACCAGCGACTATAATGCCGTGGTTGATCATCAGCACCGCCCATTCATCCGCCATCGCATCGGCCACAGCATCGGCCAGTTCCGGTGTGCCCGGCATGAAAAAGGGCACGCGGGGGATATTGCCGAAGAACGCCGCTTCCGTTGATATAGGCAGGAACGGTAAACCGCAATTGGCGAGGATGGTCGCATTGGGCGCATGGGCGTGGATCACGGCATTGGCCTGGGGCTTTGTTGCCAATATGCGCGTGTGCATGCACCACTCGCTGGAGGGCGAGCGAGCGCCGGCCACGACGCTCTCGCCACTGAGACTGATACGCACCAGCAGTTCAGGTCGCAGGTCGCCCTTGAACAGTCGGCTGGGCGTAATCCACACGTCATGGTCGGCACCGGGCACGCGCACACTAATATTGCCACCGGTAGCGGTAATCACCTGCGATTCGTACAGTTCCTGCATGATCGCCACCAACTCTTCGCGCACATCGTTGGCGCCGATGTCTTGCGGTGCGGCCGATACCTCGCCCGGGCGAGGCACGGCACTCAAGTCGCCGGGGTCGCCTACTTCCATCCTCGCCAATTGATAGAGACGCTCCATATCCGCCTGGATATGTTGCAGTGTCATGGCTTTGGCAGCATCGCCCATAAAGGAGAGTTCACCATTCATCGCGCACTCCATCGCGTCGACGGTGCCGTTGAACATGCCGTCGAGTATTTCGCCACGCATTTGCAGTTGTACTTCTGCAGGGTTTGCCGGTGATCCCAGCGCACTGACGACACGACCCCGTAATAATCCAAGATAGAAATCCAGGCCCAGATCATGGGCGGTGAAATGCAGGGTGACATTCTGGTCAGCGCTGAAAGTGTTGAGCACCGGGTCGGCGGCCATCGCGGCACAGAACTTCTCCAGGATTGCCGTCATTTTGTCGACGATGTCCGCAGGGGCTGCCATTGCCGTTGCCACACCCGGACGCGGTTGGTCGGGTCCGGCCTTTGCCGCGGCGGCATCGCGTTGCAGATCGGTAACCGCCGGACCGCTCCTCTCGCTGAGCCTGGCCAATTCTTCATCGTCGGGTTGCAGCCTGGCCCGCTGCCAATCGAAAGCCGCCAGTGTCTGCGGATTCAGTACATTGTGCGGGGCCTCGCCGCGCAGCAGTTGCAGCAGGGCGCCGGCGACGCTCTCGCCCTGGTGATGCGCAACCTCTATGGTATTGCCGGCTGAGTGCGGCGTGGTAATGACGGCCGGGTGCTGCACCAGCGGGTGATCGAAGCCGGGTGGTTCCACTGCAAAAGTATCGAGTGCCGCGCCGCCCAGATGCCCGCTCTGCAGTGCGTCGACCAAGGCCTGTTCCTCGATCAGCGCGGCCCGCGCGGTGTTGATGAAGTACGCGCCCGGTTTCATTTGTGCAAATTGGGCCGCGCCTATCATGCCCGTAGTTGCAGATGTCACCGCGGCGTGCAAGCTGACGATGTCGCTGCTGCGCAACAGGGTGTCCAGATCTGTGAGGCGACAACCGGCCAGCGCCGCCTGCTCGGGGGTGGCAAAGGGGTCGGCCACCAGAATCTCTACCTCAAAACCGGCCAGACGCTTGGCTACAGCGCGGCCCACAGCCCCCAGTCCTACCAGACCTATGGTTTTACGCCACAGTTCACGCCCCTGCATCTGACTGAAGGCCTGGCCCATCTTGCCCATATTGCCGGCGGTACAATCAGGCTGCCGCAAAAATTGCGTCGCGGCGGGTAACTTGCGGGCGAGATTGATCATGAAGGCGACGGTAAGATCGGCGACCGCTACGGCATTGCGTCCGGGCGCAAACAGCACGGGAATGCCGAAGGCGGTGCAGGCCTCCACGTCGACATTCACCGCATCCCCCCGACAGGCAGCGACTACGCGCAAATCAGGTAACTGACGCAGTGCATTGACATCGACTATGTCCACCTCTGTGACAAAAACCTGTTTGCCCTGCAGGGCTTTCACCAGATCCGGGCCGGTGAGCAGGCGTTTGACCTCGCGAAAACTGGCGTATTCCACGGCCATATGAGCGCGCAAGCTGGCCAGCGACTCGGTGTCAAACGACGCGCAGACCAGCGCTTGTAGTTCGGCGACTGGCACGACACCTGCTGCTTTGGTCTGCACTGCGTCCTTCAATACTCGGGGCAACAGATGATCTACAGCAATGGGTACGGTGGTAGTTTCGGCCTGTTCGCGAAATCGCGCCCAGGTGTTGTAGAGTTGCTCGTTGACTGCGGCGTGTTCCTGCTGCGCGTCGAATCGATGGCTTGCGCTGCACAGGGACTCACAGGCGCTGGCAAAATCGGCAAAGTCGCCCGTGGCCATCCCGGCGCAAATAGCTGCCCCGAGCGCGGAAGTCTGATGGGATTGTGGAACCAGTACCTCGCGCGCAGCGATGTTCGCCAGCAACTGGGCAAAGACTCCGCTGCGTGACAGCCCGCCGCAAAGCGTGATGCTGGTGGGATTGGTGCTGTCTGATTCGACGGCAAGCACAGTCGTCAATTGTTCGAGGTTGGCGCGGATCCCGCAGGCGCAGCCTTCCACCAGGGCTCGCACCATGTGCCGGCGTGGCGCGGCATCGTTCCCACCTGCCATGTGGCTCAGTGTGAGGTGCCCCATCGGCATCGAAGGGGCGCGCATATTCATCACCTCTGCACCCATGGTCGACAGCATGCCTGCTGCTCCGGGCTCGGATTGTGCGGCCTCGGCCATCAGTCGCAACTCCGGCTCCGGTGTGTCGGGAAACAGCATTCTGGCCATCAGACTGAGCGAGTAACCCATGCTGCCACCGTTGCTTTCCAGCACCCAGCGGCCGGGTACGATGTGATAACTGCCCAGGGATTTTCCCGTGGCATCGTAGGTGGGTTGCGCCAATACAACTTGCACCGGCGCGGTGGTGCCGGCGACAACGGCAACATCGCCGGGATTCAAAATTCCGCCGCCGAGCAAGCTGCACTGGGTGTCGGCACCGCCCATTGCGATAGTAGTACCGGGAACCAGTCCCAGCTGCGATGCCGCGTCATCGGACAGTGCGCCCATCGCGCAGCCGGCGTCTATCAATGCGGGAAAGAGTTTGCGCGGCAGGCCCAGTTCATCGATCTGCTGCCAGCACCATGCCTTTTTTCTGAGTTGGAACAAACCGGTGGCGCTGGCCTGTGTGGCATCAATTGCGCGCACACCGCAGAGACGGTAGTTTAGCCATTCGCCCAGCCCAAAGACGGTTTGCACTTGGCTGAAGGTGTCCGGCTGTTGATTCCTGAGCCACAGCAAGCGTGCCGATGCGTGCAGGGGCAGGGGCCAAGAGCCGGTTTCCTGTAGTAGTGCCGGGCCCATTTTCTCAGCGATTTCAAAGTACTCACCGGCGGCGCGGGCATCCCGGTTGTCGACGGCCAGCAGACTCTCGCCAGCGGCGTCCAGCACCACCGTGCTAAAGCGTATTGAAGAGACGGCGATCGCCGCCACGGCGGCAGGCTCGATCTGTGCTGCCTGCAGGGCATCGCGACAAGCTTGTCCGACAACGCGCCACACCAGCTCCAGGTCGATATCGTAACCGGTGCCGAACGTGCCGGGCGCAGCCGTAAATTCCCAGGTCCCGGACGCGCTTACCAGGGCTCCCGACGAGCGGTCTACCAGTACGCAGCGAGCGCCGCTACCACCGAGATCAATTCCCAATAACCATGGTTTTGTCATCAATTGAGCCCTTGATAAATTCTGCACTGCGCTTGGGTGAGAGGCGGCAATGTTATCATCGGGCATCCGGCTTATGAACAGCACAGCTCCCGGAGTGATTTCGAGGTGCGAGAGTCTTACCTGCCATGCCATGCCTTGTCGCGGCGCTATAGCCTAGAAGCTGTAACTCACACCCATATAGGCAGACCGTCCCATACCGGGGACAGCGATCCCCCAGGGCACACCGGTGGCACTCATGGTTTGGCCCTGACCGACATAGGCACCGCCCAGCGGCATGTCGTAGCCTTTATCCAGAACATTATCCACCCCCAGATCCAGTCGCAGACCTTTCCAGGTATAGCTGCCGCGCATGCTGAACAGACTGTAGCCGGAGGTCTGCACCTCATTGCGGACCTCAGAGACCTTGTCCTTGTCGTCAACGATCTGCCACTCCAGGGTGCCGGTCCATGCCTGCTTGCTGTACTCCAGGCTAACAGTCGCGTTTAGCGGCATAATGTTATAGAGGTTGTCACCGGTAGAGTCGTTTTCACCTCTCACGTAGCTGATGGTGCTGGCAAGTGTAAAGTCGCCCACTGTGGTGTTGCCGCCCAGATAGCGAAATCCGGAGATATCCAGGCCATACAGCTTTGCGTCCTCGTTGTTGAATGTGAGGTAGCGGAAGCCTGGGACAGCGTTGGAGGCATCGCACATCATCGTGGTGCAGGGCGTGGCGTCGATATATCCGTCAACGTAGGTCATATAAGGGGAGACGGCCAGTTGCCAGTGTTCCTGCAGGGGATCGTGCCAGTCCAGCGAGATGCTCAACGTGTTGGCGACTTCCGGATCCAGATCCAGATTGCCGACATAGCCGTTGCCGTCACCCGCGAGGTTAATCATACGCATGGCCATGCCGACGGTAGACCAGCTGTAGCGTTCATAGATATTGGGCGAGCGGGTTTTCCGTGCGACACCCAATTCCCAGGTTAGCGACTGGCTCGGAGTGTAACGCGCCTGCGCACTGGCATCCCAGTTGTCGTCGTTGATATTGTGATCTTGTGCGTTGAACGCTGTGGCATCTGCCTGGTACATCGCGCTGTAGCCCTCTACATCATCGCTGTCCATGCGCACGGCTTCGTAGCGTACTCCGGCAAGCGTCATCCACTGCTCGCTCCAGCGCGCCTGCCATTCACTGAACACCGCGTAGCGGTCGCGCTCGCCATCCCGGATATTCCAGAAAGTATTGGGGGACATCATCATGCCGGAGCCGGAGGGGGGCCACCAATCGTCCAATTGGTATTGCTGCACTTCACCGCCGAGACGCAACAGGTCTCGATCCGAGAGCTTATAGTTCAGTCCCAGGGCCAGTCCGTCGTTCTTACCTCTGGTTTTCATGGGCATGCCGGGCGCGTCACCGTACCAGTACTGCTTGTCGTCGCCAAAATTCATCTCATGGGTGGTTTTCTCATGGTAGATACGGGAGTTCACTTCACCCCAGGCGTATTCGGCACTGTGGCGGAGTACTATCTGGGTGCTTTCGTTGTCCAGCATGTCCATGCGCTGATTGGGAAAGCCCTGGTCGGGTATATGTTGGTAACCCACTTCGAGATCGATGAAATGGTTGTCCAGTTGCAGGGCGACCCCCAATTTCTGGTTTTGTGTTTCATAGTAGGTTGAGCCAACCTCGTTGGCACTGAGCGAGCCGCGTCCCGGCGCGGCCTGTCCTGCGGCCTTGAAATTTTTGCCGGCCTTGTAGTCATTCGCTGTGGCGTAGGCGCCGCTGTAACGCACACTGACCCAGTCATTGGCGACTGTGGTGCTCAGGTTGGCACCCGTGGCATCGCCATTGGAACGGTAGAAGGAACCCAACTCTCCGCTGACGATATAGCCGTCGCCGTCGTTGGCGAATTTCGGCCGCGGCGAACTAACGATGATGGAGCCCCCGATACTGTCACCACCCTGACTTACGGGAGTAATACCCGCCAGCACCTCAATGCTTTCCACATTAGTGGGATCGATATAGGACATGGGCGGATTCATATGGTTGCCACAGGCAGAGACCAGATCCATGCCATCGACTTTGATGCGCAGCCGATCATCCCCAAGCCCTCGAATTACGGGCAGGCTGGATACCCCCCCGGCACCATACATGTTGACTCCGGCGATTCCGCGCAGCAGAGCTGCGCTGTCGCTGGTGGCCGCGCGCTGCGGCCTCAAATCGTCTGCGGTGATTAGCGTGGCGCCGTTGGCGGAATCCCACTCCTTGGCAGTGACCAGCACTTCACTGAGTTCCTCGCTGTGCTCGACGTGTTCGCCACTGGCAAGGCCGGAACAGCAAAATACCAGGACGCCAAGTAGTGGACGTGCATGAAAGCCCATGAAGTTCTCCGTATTCGGTCTAATTTCAGGGGCAGTATTGTAGAGAAGTCGGAAGCAGTGCGGGATGTGGCAAATTGTCGCAGGCAGCGAGGGTAGTGCGCGTCAGCGTATCGTGTCTCTTTCAAGCATTCCAGGCCGAGATTACGAACCGCAGCTGGCCCTTTATTCCCGGGTTTGTCGGTGTGGCTTTACCGTCAGGCCCTGTGGTATGGCTCTCAAATGCGATAGGCACTTCGACGCTACCGTTTTTTAATTCCTCAGCGTCAACTTCGGTGGTCGCGGCCGATACGCCGGAATCCTGCCACGCATAAGTGACTTTCCATTTTTCTCGCGCACTGCGCGGAGGCACCATCTCCAGAATGATTGAGTTATGGTAAAGATATCCGCCCTCGTAGTGTTCATTGATCCAGAGTTTTTTCTCGATTTCGTAATCTGGTACGCGTATACCGAGCGTCATGTTATACGCAAGCGATCTGCGTCTCGGGTTGACCTTGGCGCTATTGGCAAGAAAAACACTGGAGAGGTACAGAGAAGGTGTTTCTCGCCATTTGGCGTGTGAAATACAGGCGACTGAGTCTTCCTCTGTTTTGCGGCGCGAGAGATACCACAACTTGCCGCGTGGTGATGCCAGTACTTCGATCTGGTATAGCGCGCCAATCTCCCTGCCCGCTTTTTCGTGCGCTATTACCGCGTCGGGCAGGCGAATGTCTTCAATGTCCAGCCATAAGTCCACGCGGACATCACCAAAGAGAAAGCGCGAAAGGTTTTGATAGCCCTCTTCGCTGTTAACGATGCCAAAAGGCCCGGAATGGGAGCGAAAGGTGAAAGCCTTGGCGCATTGCGCACCTACAGTGCCATCTGCATTGAGACCGCATAATGTGGCATTGCTGATGCGGACCAGACCGTCGCTGCCGTGCCCTACAAATGTCCTCGACAACCCCGCTCCGGCGTCATAGTCCATGCGGTTGGTGCCTACCATACAAAAGATGCGTCTCGACGAGAATCGGTCTTCGGGGATCAGATCGACACGGCCGTGCTTTTTCCTCGCCGATTTTAGATCGAGGTATTCTGGCATGCGATTGTCGCGATCAAAGTTGTTGATGCCAAACAGTGATAAGCCGCTAGGTATATTGAACCCCGCGACATCTATGCCGTTGTGAGGGGTGGCATAGGTAAAAAATTTGTCGACGTATTGACTGGCTTTGCCGGGGTCGAGCGCGGGGTTCTGCAAAAACGCACGGCACACCAGGCCGCCCATGGAATGCGCCACCAAATAGCATCGAAAGTCGTCCTTGCTAACCGCGTTGTCCTTGTTCTTGCAAATCAGGTCGCGTACCCGCAGCACCAGATCGGACAGCTCCTTGGCAAACGTTTCTATCGCAGGCGTTTTGCTGTCTCCAAACAGGCTGGAGGCAGCGTCGTAGTACCGATAGACAATAATTGATCTGCCGTCCAGTTTGTTCCTGGTCGGCTTGCCCTCTGCATCCGTTTCCCATTCGGGATCAATTATGTCGTATCCATCCTCGTAGACATCGGTATAGCCGTGTTGTGACGCTAGCCGCACCACCGGTGATTCAAAGACGTATTTGCGGGGCGGGCGCTTTACGTCCGGTACAGCTCTGAAGACGGTTGACCCAAGGTTGAAGCCGCAAAACGGGTCCGCTGATGTTGCGTCGATCTCGCCTTTTGTCATGGCGAAGCCACGAACATAGATAATCGGGTAGTACGGGGCTTTAATTTTGGGCATGTAAATCTCCTGAGCCAGTGGAGTATCAGATACTAAAGCTCAAAATACTCCCAGTGTTCAAACAAAGTAGTGACCCGCTATAGCATCACGCTGCAACAGCGGATGAGACAATTGTATGCGCGGCTCGCAAGCTTTAGATTGAAGATAGTAGTCTTTCAAAAACTGTCAATTCAAAGCGCCTGCCACAGTGGGCCATTGGGATTATGCAAGCGTGCACTTTCGGGGTAGCTGCGGTTGTGCCAACATTCATTAACTGGTAGAAGTACAGCAAGCGCACCTTTCGACGAATTCATGGACTCACCGGAAACACACCCCATATCCTACTACGCAGCTACGCGCACTGAGTCCACAGAGTTTCCAGCCCTGTGCGATGAGGTGCGCAGCGATGTGTGTGTGGTGGGTGCTGGCTTTACCGGCATTGGGACTGCCCTGACGCTGGCAGAGCGCGGCTACAACGTGACTGTGCTGGAACAGCATAAGGTGGGATGGGGAGCGTCCGGGCGCAATGGCGGGCAGATGCTCGGCGGCTTGCCCGGTGAGGCCAGACTGGAGAAATACTGGGGGGAGTCCTACGCCGAATCCCTGTTCGAGCTGGGTTACCGCGGGCACGATATTATCGCGCAGCGGGTGCAGCGTTACGCCATCGATTGCGATCTGAAATACGGTGCTATCGATGTTGCGCTACGTCCGCGTCATCTGGAGCAGCAGAAGCGGATGTATGACGCACTCTGCGGTCGGGGGATGGAGCACCAGCTGCAATGGGTGTCCGCTGCGGATCTGCCCAATATGCTGGGAACGGACAAATATCTGGGCGGCCTGATCAATATGCGCAATGGGCATCTGCATCCACTCAATCTGTGTTTGGGCGAGGCGCGGGCGGCAGTTGGGCAGGGCGTTTCCATTTATGAAGGTTCCGAGGTCACGGGTATTGAGCACGGTGCTCAAGCCGTGGTGAAGACCGCGCAGGGTAGTGTCACAGCGGACTTTGTCGTGCTGGCGGGAAATGGGTATCAGCATCTGGAGCCGGCGGTACTGTCCGGTCTTGTCTTTCCCGCAGGCAGCTATATCGTAGCGACCGAGCCGTTGCAGCCGCAGGAGGTTGCACAGATTAATCCGCGGGATCTCGCCGTTTGTGATATGAATGAAGTACTTGATTATTTTCGGCTGTCGGCAGACCGCCGGCTGTTGTTTGGCGGTCGCTGCAACTATTCCGGTCGCGAACCCCGCAATATCGAGCAGGTAATGTCGCCGCGCTTGCAACAGATCTACCCACAGCTGGCACACAAGCGTGTGGATTATGCCTGGGGTGGAAAAATCGGTATCGTCGTCAATCGTGTGCCGTTGATGGGCCGCATAGGCGGGAACGTCTTCTATGCGCTGGGCTACAGCGGGCATGGTGTGAGTTTGAGTCATGCGTTCGGCGAAGTGTTGGCGGATGCCGTGGCGGGCGCGTCTGACTCGCTGGATCTGTTCGCTCGGGTACCGCATCAAAAAATACCGTTTGGACAATCGTTTGGCAGTCAGGTGGTGGCGGCCGGGATGCTCTATTTTCGCCTGCGGGATTACCTGTAGTTGAACGCCTTTGGAATGAATAGCCTCACAGGAAACCCGATACATGAATACTCCGCTTCGCTCGTCCAGCTACACGCTGGTGGTCTCCTGCCCCGACAGGGTGGGTATTGTGGCGGCTGTGTCCGGCTTTGTTGCGCAGCGCAGCGGCTCGCTGCTGGAATCGAACCATCACACCGATGTCGAGCAGGGTTGGTTCTATATGCGCAACGTCATCAGCGCCGCATCACTGGCGGTAAATCTCGTGCAGTTTCGCGAGGAATTTGCGCCTCTGGCCCAGTCCTTTGGAATGCAGTGGCATGTGCGTGACAACAGTGTTCTGCAGCGGGTGGTGGTTCTGGCCAGCCATGCCTCGCATTGTCTGGCTGATATTCTGTACCGCTTCAAGAGTGGCGAACTGGCGTGCCAGATTCCATGTGTAATTTCCAATCACGAGAACCTGCGGGCCATGGTGGAATGGCACGGTATACCCTTTCATCATGTACTGGTGCCCAGCGAGGATAAAGCGGCTGCCTTTACGAGCGTTACAGAGATTATAGAGCGGTATCAGGCCGATACCGTGGTGTTAGCCCGCTATATGCAGATTATCCCCCCCACCCTGTGTGCGCGGTTTGCGGGCCGACTGATCAATATCCATCACAGCTTTTTGCCCTCTTTCGTCGGTGCCAATCCCTACCAGAAGGCCTATGAGCGCGGCGTAAAGCTGATTGGCGCGACCTGCCACTACGTGACGGAGGTGCTCGATGAAGGGCCGATTATTGAGCAGGACGTGATCCGCGTGAATCACACTTGTGACAAGGATGACCTGGTACGGCTCGGTCGGGATGTGGAGCAATCCGTCTTATCCCGAGGACTTCGCTACCACCTGGAGGACAGGGTGATTGTGCGCGGTAATAAGACGGTAGTGTTCTCCTCCTGAGCGGCGCACCGCCTCACTGCGCGAGCAATCCCTCGCGCAACACTCGCACCTGTTGCTTGATTCTGCGCAGATTGTCCGGCCCCGCACGCAGCAGTTGCTTTTGCAGCGCGGGCAAGCCCTCCAGTGCTGGGTCTGCGTAGACATATACCACTGACTTTGGGTTCAGCGCGATCGGCTCAGTAATCTCCGGGGTTGCCAATACCAGATCCAGAGTGCGGATGATCGCGTTGTCGAAATCCTCGGGGTCGAGCCCCAGCTGTTCATAGGCTTGCAGATACAGCGGTCGCAGCGTATCAAAAGTCTCCACCAGGACACTGGTATTGAGCGCGGTGATGGCATCTGTGTAGCCGTCATAGCGGTTGTAGCTGGCGCTAGTCATGTACAGCGTATCGCCCTCTTGATCCACGCTGAAGGCCTGCTTGGGACGTTCCAGAGGTAGCATTTTGCGCAGGATTATGCCCCGGCCCATGCCGTCGACCAGCGCTGCGCTTAAATCCAGTGGATGATCGCCGCTCGCCAGTTTTTTGAGCATTGCATCTGCTCCGGCGGCTGACAATTGTTGACGCAGTATTGCGTCGCCGTCGGCAGCTGTCAGCGGCGCAGCCTCTACCTGTTCGTCCTCCACATCAATGTCGATTGCGTCAGGCGCCGCCACGACTTCTTCGCGCACCGGAATGTCCGGTGTGGGCGGGAGCTGGAGGGCCTTCGCGGGGACAACGACCTGCGGTATTGAGGCGGTGATCTCTGCCGGCTTTTCTTCTTCTGACCAGAACCAGAAGATCACCAGCCCAACGATCACGGCTAGTGCAATCAACAGCTCGACAACGGGCACTCTGCTGCGCTTGGAGTTGGGGCTCAAAATTTCTTCACGTTCTGCTTTCATGCTGGGTTCTCCGTCACTGAGTCTATCGCTATTGCGGTCGCGCAAAGGTATCCGCACCGCATAGTGTAGGACAGAATAACCTCTGTCGGGATTAGCGGCCAGTGGCGCGGGGATTTAATCTTGGGGTGCTCAGGGGGGTCAGATGCCAGTCCTGGAGATTGCGGTGGGCTGGAACTGAGCACGACTTGGGGCAAAGTCGTGTGGATTATTGCGGTATTAACAAGGGTTCAGGCGTTGGATGCTCCTTTACGTACTCGCGTGTCCGCCTTGGGAACAACGCTGATTTTTTGGCGCATCATGGCCTTTTCCAGCTGCTTGCGGCGCGCCTCTTCGACTTGAATATTCGTCGAACAAAAGAACTGATCCAGCGCCACTCCGGTTTCGGTGTTGCAGCCGAAGGATTCCCGTCCTTCCTGAATCAGGGCCATCACCAATAATAATTCGCGCTGATCCAGTTGGATGGTGGCGCTCTGGGCGCTGTGCTCAAGTAAACTAATCATCACTATCTCCACGTAACTAATATAGAACATAGACCAGTGTAAGGCAGCATCGTTCCTAGTATAGCGGAAGGCGGCGAGAACCGATCAAGGTAGTTTTTAACAGTGGTCTGAAGAAAAGCAAACTAAAAACTGGAGAAAAGTACAGAAACCTGTGGAAAGCGGGGTCGGTCTATCCGATGGGGCTGGATTGACTGCTCATTGATCCTGCAGCCACGCTCTGGATTCGGCAGCGCCCAGCTCCACCAGATCGCCCAGCGCCAGTGTCATGTCGACCAAATGCAGGCCAAAACCCACCCCGAACATGAACTCTCCGTTGAAGTCGTCTGCGCGGGGATCGGTCGCATCAGCGTGCACAGTGGCCTCAAGGTAGCTAACGCCGTTGTCATCCACTACGCAATCCCCGGTAATCAGGCCAGGCATGGCATAGAACGGTGTGGTGATTATCGATCCATTGGCGGGGTCAGCAAAAGGGCCGTTGGCTCTTTTGAAGATCAGTCCGTCCAGAACGGGGTCGGGCGCCAGTGGAAAATAGCCCGAAAGGTTGGCGCTGCCGCCCGATAATGCGGCTGGATTTGAACAGATGGCCTGTTCTCCATTGAGGGACGCGCCAAAGCGGGCTTGTCCTGCGGCGAGGAAGGGGTCGGTGTTGCGGAACGTGGCGTAGCTGACAAGGCAGCCGGTCTGGTCGGCGGTGCGGCACACCGGCACCTGCCGAAACTCACTGCCGACGTCCACGCCTTCGGGCTTGTTCACTGATGTGCCCAGCAAGTGAGCGGATATCATGTGCTGTAGCAGGTACTCGTCGGTTTCAACCACTTCTGCTATCAGTCGCCGCAGCAGGCTGCTGCCTTGGGAGTGCCCGACCAGCACGAAGCCGCGGCCCTTGTTGTCATTGGCAATATACTGTTTGAAGCTGTCCAGTACATCGACGTAAGCGAGCGCAAAGTCCGGCTCACCATTAGTGAACAGCGCGGAAATCGTCGTCTGCCGATAGACCGGCGCGAAAACGCGGCAGAATTGGGAGTAGCGAGCCGCCTGGCTTAAGGTGGCATAGATTTCCCCGGGACCTTCTTCCAGGTCCGAGTTATCGCCCGTATCGGTGCTGTAGGTGGGGTACACGTAAAAGCAATCTACCTGCGGATCGGGTGCAGGGGTGAAGGTCTCAATTTCGGTGGAGCCATCAGCATAGACACGGGTAGTGTCCAGATTGCTGGAGCAGACATTCTCGTCGTCGCTGAGAGAGGGATGACACAGCCAGTTTTCGCCACCGGTGTAAACGCTGCTGCTGTAACCCTCAAAAGGCTGGGCCTCGCCGATACCGGTGTGGCCGTCGTTACCACCGCTGCAGGCGCTGAGCAGGACGATGAGTAGAGCGATTGCTGGGGTCATGGGCATGGGCATGGGGGGATCGTATCCTTCACAGATGGCTGAAAAATTGTAGGGGGGGAGATTCCCCTGTTCAACCGCGTATCGCCTCATGCGATAGATAGCTTTATGATAGCAGGCTCAGCACACATGTCGGAGGGACTATGTCACAACTGCAGAAAACACAATCGCCAGCAATGCCGCTTCAGGTGGATATCGTTTCCGACGTGGTGTGCCCGTGGTGCATTATCGGTTACAAGCAATTGATGAAAGCGCTGGCCGCATTGCCCGGGCAGTTTGACGTAACGATACGCTGGCATCCGTTTGAACTGAATCCTGGCATGCCTGTGGAGGGTCAGGACCTGCGCGAACACGTGGCACAAAAATACGGCACTACGCCAGAGCAGAGTCAGGGAGCCAGGGCAAGATTGTCAGCATTGGGGGAGTCACTGGGTTTCAATTTCGATTACTTCGATGGGATGCGCATGGTCAACACGTTTCGCGCGCATCAGTTGCTGCATTGGGCCGCCGAAGAGGGTAAGCAGACTGCGCTTAAACTGGCGTTGTTTGACGCTTTTTTCAGCCAGCGTGAGGACGTGAGCGACCCGGAACTGTTGGCTGATGTTGCCGGCAGGGTGGGGTTGGATCGTGCTCAGGCGAGCGCCGTACTGTCGGACGAACGTTTCGCGCAGGCGGTGAGAGAGGAGCAACAGTACTGGCTGGATCAGGATGTTCACGCAGTGCCTACGTTCTATTTCCAGCAGCAGTATATGGTGCCAGGTGCGCAGGAAGCGGAGGCTTTTGTGCGCTTACTGGAAAAAATTCACGCGCGGGCGAGTACCTGAATCATTCCGTGGCAGGGAATTGCGCTGGAAATGGGGATTATTTCTCAGGATCGATTGCGGCGCAGTGTAACGGCGTGGCGTATTGTGCAGCGGCACTTCTAGCTGTACCGGGCCCAGACTGTATTCAGTGACACCTGATAGGTGTTTTTGAGAACCTGACCACCAGCTAAGGTGGTATTTTTGACGACGAATGCGCTACTGAGGCACCCATTTCAGGTAATTTACTTTATGGGTTGCGCTCGTTAGAGTTGCAGCTGATAAATAATGATAGCACTGCTAAATTTGGGTCCTTATGACAAATCGGAATATTTCTCTATCTTGTGTGGTGATTGCGCTGCTTTCAGTACTGGGCGGCTGCGTTGCCCCGCCGCAACCGGAAAAGGCACAGGATACGCGCCTTGATCAGGTCGTCTCGCAATTGGATCAGTCACTGGCAAATCAGGCAGCGGTGAATGCGCAATTGCAGGCGCAGCAGCGACAGTTGGAAAAGCAGGAGCAAAACATGCTCGCGCTGAATGCAAACCTCGACGAAGCGCTTGAGACGCCCAAGGCTGAAGAGTGCCCCAAGGCGGCGGCCTGCCCGTCAGTGCCGGAGATCTACAACAAGATGATTGTGGGGGGGCTGGAGGACGTGTGGTTTCCCGATCTTGAGGTGGCGCTGACGGCCAGAATTGATACCGGTGCAGAAACTGCATCGATGGATGCGCAGGAGATTAAGCAATTTGAGCGCGACGGCAAACCCTGGGTGCGCTTCACTATAATAAACCCTAAAACTGAAAAGCCGGAGACCCTGGAGCGCAGACTAGTGCGCACGATTGGTATTAACCAGGCAGGGGCAGCTGAGGCGAAGCGGCGACCGGTGGTCAAGATGGCTATCGTTATTGGTCAGAACGAGCAGACGGCAGAGTTTGGCTTGAGTAGTCGCCGCCATACGAGTTATCAGGTGAAGATAGGTCGCAGCATCCTCAAAGATGTCATGGTGGTGGATGTGAGCAAGAAAAATATCGCACCCTACGTCCTTCCCGAGCAAACGCCCGATAGTCAAGGGGCTGCCAAATGAGCCAGAAGCGGACGTTTTTCAGCATCCTTGTTTTGATGGCGCTGAGCGGCATTGTGATTGCGGTGTTGCGGCATTTCGCAACCGGTATCCCGTTCCTGCCGGGACAGGAACAATCGGTCTGGTTGGTTGATGCCAGAATCGATTTTGAGGCGGATGGCGGTCCCGTTACCGCCAGCCTCAGTTTGCCCGATGCACAAATGCCGGGCTTTGAAGTGTATGAGGAGCAAGCGGCCTCACCCGGTTACGGGTTTGATATCATGGCCGGCAATGGCCGTCGGCGCGCAGAGTGGACCAAGCGTGAAGCTCAGGGCGACCAGTCGCTCTACTACAAAGTCACACTGGTTGAGACCGGTAGTGACAACGTCAGCAGCGACGATGCACCTGGCATTGGCGAGCAGCACCTGAACTATTGGGATGAGGCGCAGGAACTGGCGGCGAAGGAGATGCTAGATCTCGCCGCTGAAAAGTCCAGTTCGCCGGAGAGCATGACACGCGAATTGGTCAAATTACTCAATAGTCCCGGATCTCAAAATACCGCCCTGTTGCGCTCAAACTCGACAGACCAGGCCGACCTGCTGATGCTGTTGCTGGATCGCGCCGATATAGCGACGCGCTCGGTGATGGGCTTGTATCTGGAGGACGCCAGACGCCGGCAGAGCCTGACGCCGATGGTTGAAATTTATACCGGTGAGAAGTGGCTGTTGGTTAATCCTGTCTCCGGCGAATTCGGTGTGCCGCCCAATCTGCTGCTGTGGCATCGCGGTGGCGTTTCGGTACTGGATGTCACTGGCGGTAAAAGGTCGCGCGTGCATTTCTCCATGATTCGTCAGACAGTTCCCGCCCTGCAGTTGGCTCAGGTGAAAAACAACGAGAGTGCATTTACCCGCCTGGGTGTGCAGCATCTGCCGATCGAAGAACAGAGTATGTTCAAGCTGTTGTTACTGTTGCCGCTGGGCGCAGCAGTCGTAGTGTTCATGCGGGTAATCATCGGTTTGAAGACATCGGGTACTTTCATGCCGGTATTGATCGCGCTGGCGTTTCTACAGACCTCGCTGGTGGCTGGTCTGATCAGCTTCGTGCTGATGGTGGCTGCGGGTCTGGGGCTGCGCAGTTATTTGTCACGGCTTAACCTGCTACTGGTCTCGCGTATCGCGACGCTCATCGTATTGGTCGTTTTCATGATCTCGGCCTTTAGCATCATTGGCTACCAGTTGGGCTACTCCACCGGTATGACAATCATGTTCTTCCCGATGATTATCATCGCGTGGACTATTGAGCGGATGTCGATACTGTGGGAAGAAGATGGCCCCAACGAGGTTATGCGCCAGGGTGGCGGCAGCCTGTTGGTGGCAGTGATTGCCTACCTGCTGATGCAGACCCCCATTTTTGTACACCTCACGTTTAACTTCCCGGAGCTCAATCTGGTGTTGTTGGCCGCTATTCTGGCGATGGGGCAGTACACCGGATACAAATTGTCGGAGTTGCGGCGCTTTCGATCGATGGATGATCTCTGATGTCAAAGGCATGGGTCTCCACCAGGCGGTTGAAGGAGTTTGGGATGTTGGGCATGAATTGCCGCAACGTCGATTTCATCAACCGTTATAACGAACGCAGACTGTTTCCACTGGTCGACAACAAGCTAAAAACCAAATTGTTGGCGCAGGAATATGACGTGCCGACGCCGGCACTGAAATTTGTCGTGCGTGAACAGCACGAGATCAGTCATATCGAGCGCGAACTGGCCGACCTGGAGAGTTTTGCACTGAAGCCGGCCAAGGGTTCGGGCGGGAAAGGCATACTGGTTATTGTTGGCCGCAAGGGGGATCAGTTCATACGCAGCTCCGGTGCGCTGATGGATATCAGCGATATCCGACGGCATATGAGTAATATTCTCGCCGGGCTTTACTCTCTGGGCGGTACCGCCGATGTGGCCATCATTGAGGATCTCATTGCCTTTGATGACTGTTTTGCTGGCTATTCACATGAAGGTGTCCCCGATATTCGTATTATCGTGTTTCGCGGATACCCGGTTATGGCCATGCTGCGCCTGGCCACGGCCGCCTCTGATGGCAAGGCCAATTTGCACCAGGGCGCGGTGGGTGTGGGCTTGGCCCTGGACACTGGGCGCTGCCTGAAAGCTGCCCAGTTCGGCCGCCCCATCAAACTGCACCCGGACACCGGGCGTCCGCTGAGCGACATACATATCGCCGGCTGGCGGGATATCTTACTGCTGGCGTCGCAGTGCTACGATATGACCGGCCTCGGTTATATCGGCACCGACATCGTGTTGGACAAGTTTGCCGGTCCGCAACTGCTGGAGCTGAATGCCCGCCCTGGCTTGGCTATCCAGATAACCAACGGACGCGGTTTATTGCCCCGCCTGCGCCATATCGAAAATATGACAGTGAACCGGCGCTTTCGTACAGAGCACCGCGTGGACTATGTCATGCGTCAATTCGCCGAGGTGGATCCATCGGCGCAGCCGACGGAATAGGACTGTGGCGCTCGACCCCCATGCCAGAGGTCGACGATGACGGTGCTTGCCGGGTTGGACGAAGCCTTCCTTTCAATAGACGTCGCCACCGGTAAAATTCTCGACTGCAATGACGCTGCCGCCAATCTGCTAGGGGTATTGCCAGAGGCGCTGACCGGTAACGTATGGAGCCGGATCATTGTGTGCGAAGCCGACTCTGGCGATGTGCTCACGCATGCGTTGCAGGCAGGTCGTCGCGTCATGCTACCGCCGCTGATTCTGCGCCTCCCCCAAGGGGCAGAAATTGCGGTTGGCGGATTGTCATTGCCCGCCCAGCAGAGTCCTCAGGGTGCCGCGTCCAGCCTGTTGCTGTGGCGATTACTCGATGAGAGTCAGCTGTATATGCCCGACACCCTGGCCGCCTCCGATACCCTCGCCGTGTTGGGGGTGGATCAGCTGCGCTACGATACGCAGTGGGGCGCGCGCGAAACAGCGCGCCTGATGACGGAGATTCGGGGTAGCCTGCAGGAAATCGTGCGCAGCGGAGATACCGTAGGCCCACCAGTGGCCGGCTCGGTGCTCATTACACTGCGTGATGTGGGCATTGAGGGCGCGCGCGATATCTGTCGCGCAGTGCTGTCGCACGTGCACCGCCAGCATACGCTCGCGGGCACTGTCACTGCGGACGCTCGTATCTGTGTCGGGCTGGCACACAGAGCACACAGCCACAGCGTGTTAGCGACGTTACTGGCGGCCAATAATGCCCTGTTGCAAGCGCAGTCTATTGGCGCGGCGGAACCGATTCGCGCGGCCACTGACGATGATCACAAGCGGATTACCGGGGCCGTTATTAACCACGCGGGGATATTCAGCGAGCCCTTGATGGCACACTTTCCCGAGTCCGGGGAGCGGCAGATGCCCGACGCCGCAATGGACCCAGCGCCTCCGAAGAAAACCCTGCCCCCGGTAGCGCCTATCGAAAAAGATATAGAAGGCTACGTGGTCGACAATATGGAAGGCGCTGTCGATCAGGCTATTTTTCTGGCGAAGTTGGACATTCCTGTCGCGATTATCGGTCCTGCTGGCACGGGGAAAATGTACGTTGCGCGGATTATTCACGAGGAGTCCGATGGCGCCAGCGACATGCTCGTACCCATCGACTGTCGGGAATTTCGCAGTCGCGGCGTAGCGAATACACGTATTGCGCGAGAGTTGGCACAGGGTGAGGGCAAAACGTTGGTGTTCAAGTCACCGCATCTGATGCACGCTGAGGTACAGCTCAAGCTGGCCAAGCAAATCAGTTCCCGCACGCTGGCGGATGTCAGTCCACCCCGCTATTTACCGCAGCTCAAACTGATCGCTTTATTCCCGGAGAAACTGGAGCTGTTGATCCGGCGCGGTCAGTTGCTGGCTCCTCTGGCCAGCGTCTTCGCCGGCTATCCGATCACTGTGCCACCGATCAAGGATCGCAAGCAGGCGGTGTTGCGCTGGGCGCACAAAATTCTCGGTCAGGAGGGGGTGACGCGAGATCGCGATATGAAGGGCTTTACGCCCGACGCAGAGCAGGCGATGCTGTTGTACGATTGGCCGGGCAACATCAGTGAAATGCGCCACTGTATTCATGACGCACTGGAAAAAACCGACAAGGACTGGCTGACACCGGTTGACCTCGGCCTCTTCACGGGGATAAACCCCGGTGGGGCCCCCTACCAGCCTGAGCCCAAACCGTTTTTGGCGACTGTGGCAACCGACGAGCGTGACGATGAAAGCTACATTCCCTCTGCCAGCGAGGCGCTTTACGTTGCACTGGGAGAAGCGGTGCACAGTTTGTTGGCATTGAATATGATTAAGCCGTTGGGTACCTGGCTCGAGGACGAACTGGTGCTCGCGGCGCTGGATCGGTATCGCGGCGATCTGCGCCAGACCGGCGAGTTCCTGCATACCAAGCCGCGCAACATTAGTCGCTGGCTACCAAAAATCGCAGCGCGCGAAGAAGAGCGCAATAGCAGTGCGCTGTGGCAGAAGCCGCATCGATTGTTGCGGGAGTGGGTCAGGGAATCGGCCCAGCTTGAGGAGTCGCCGTTGTCGTTTATGGCAGATCAATTGATGGTACATGTGAACGAACAGGGCGGTGCACTGGGGGCCGCGACGCGCGCCCGTATCATGGGTGTCTCAACGCCAACCTATTTGAAGCGTTGTCGCGAAACCGCGAATACTTGACAGGGGATTGCGCATGTCGGGAAATACAACAAATCATCGCGCGCAAGGCAGGGCGTCTGGTACTGCACAGCGCAGCGCGAAAACCGTGGATGACTACGCGCGCGCGTTCGAGCAGGGCATGGAAAAGGAACTGCCGCTGAGCCTGGGTTTCTCCGCACGCCTGAATATGTTGTGGGATCTTGCCGGTGCGGCGCCGCCGCAGACCGAGGGGCGGGTCATCAGCGTGCTGGGAATAAACCGTGACTGGCGTGAGTCAGAGGTGCGCAAGTGGTTGCAAAAAGATGTGCTGCCACCGCGTATCGACCTACACAACATGGTGACGTTTCTGGTCGCGCAATTGGATCAGGGCCAGGATGTGCGGCGCTGGGAAGCGTTTCTAATTTACGGCTCTCCCATTGTGTCGTCACCGGTTAACCAGACCCTGTACCGCGAGGACCAGACGCGTCGCGAAATCGCCTCTACTATTTTTGCACAAATCACCGATGAATACGGGATACCGCCTTCCGCCTACGAGGCCGACCAGGTCTTTCAGCGCTGCCTGACCCTGATGCATAAGTTCAAGATCTACGAACTGCGCGATTTTCAGGCAGGCCATCTGGAACCGTTCAAGAGCTATATGTTTCCCGGTGCCTAGCGAGCCATTGAACATCGGCCTGGCGTTGGCTGGGACCACCCGGGACGCTGTGATCGCCGCCTTGTCGCAGGCGGGCTATGAGGTGCAAGTCGCGGCCAATATTGACCGTGTCCGCGCACTGATAGCACGCAACTCGGTGGATGCCTGGATTTTTGATGCTCGATCCGATGACGTGCTGGAACTGCTGTTGCCCACCGGGCGTTTTTTATTGCCGGCGGATAATATTCCCGAATTGGCGGCTTCCGATATCATCCGCAGCTGGGTTGAGGGGTTGCTGACACAGCTGGGGGTGGCATTGTCCAGCGGTTCTGGCCCGGCGCTGCGCAGGGTCGCTAATCGGTGGGGCGAAGTGCGTGGTGTCTGGTTGTTGGCGGGCTCCGCTGGTGCGACTGCGGCGATTCAGTTATTTCTCAATAGCTTTGCGCAACCACCGCCGGTGGCATTTCTCTATGCCCAGCATCTGGATCCTGCGCAGCAGCATCTGTTGCGCAGTTTTACCGTACAGAACAAGCAGTTTTCCCTGTGTATCGCCGAGGGTGTGCAGGCGTTGCAGCCCGCCCGGCTGGTTATGATTCCGCCGCGCAGTAAGGTGGCGGTGACGGAATTCGGGCAATTGACCAGCACGCGGGAGGACTGGGCGGGTCAGCACACGCCGGATATTAACGAACTGCTGGTAATCCTGAGTGCCGCGAAACTGCCCTCCCCGGGGGTTATTGTGTTCAGCGGCATGGGTAATGATGGTGCAACCGCACTACCGATCTTTGAGGCCGCCGGTGGGCGTGTCTGGGCTCAGTCCCCCGCCAGTGCTGTTTGCCCGGCAATGCCGCAGGCTGCTATAGACAGTGGTCGGGTGCAAAAAACCGGCGATCCGGAGGCACTTGCGCGCGCGCTTGAGGCCCTTTACACACGCTGAAAACAGGTCGAAAATCGGCTGTAAAATAAAAACCGGAACTGCTTCACAAAATTGCAAGCTCTTTATAAAAATATTTTCAGGCAAGATAAATCTTTTATATCAATGGCTTATGTTGGTATTTCCCGAGTAATCCTGTTTTAGCCCCTTTCAACAAGTCTACTTTCTGTAGAAATCTCCACTTTTCCCTTGCTGGCATGGATGGGTATGGAAATACTGTCACTTCATAACCCAACGGAATAACTACTCAGGATATGAGGGAAGTCATGAATAATGAAACAGAACAGTTCGATATCAGCGGCGTAAAAATCGCTGTCATCGATGATGCAAAAACGATTCGCATGATGATGTCCCACACTTTGCGCGGCATGGGTTGTGAAGTGGAATGCGCAGAGGATGGTTACAAGGCGCTGGGGATGCTGCGCCGCTTCAAGCCCGATTTGATTTTTCTGGATATCACGATGCCAGAGCTGGATGGCTATCAGACCTGCACACTGATTCGCAATGCCGAGGATACGCGGCACACACCGGTGGTGATGCTGTCGTCCTCAGACGGCATCTTCGATATTGCCAAGGGACAGGCGCGCGGGGCTACCGCCCATGTCACCAAGATTCCGCCCGAAACCGTTCTGCGCGAATTGATTTACAACCATACACTCAGGAAGGCGGCAGCTTAATTATGGCGCTATCGGCTTTTCAGTCACTGGAATTGCTTGAGCGTCTGCACGCCTATGACAGCGTGCCTGCGCCCGAAGTTGCCGCGCCGCCAGTGACCTGGGTGGGGA
The DNA here is from genome assembly GCA_037969215.1 of Halioglobus sp. Classification (GTDB taxonomy): domain Bacteria; phylum Pseudomonadota; class Gammaproteobacteria; order Pseudomonadales; family Halieaceae; genus Marimicrobium. The sequence goes on along the minus strand of JBBKWY010000006.1, from coordinate 51,802 downwards.
GTTCCCTGGGAATTGCGGGTGTTCCGGTGCTCATCGGGGCCGGCGAAATGGACGAGCTGATCGAAACGCCCGCAGTGACAACAATACCCGGCACCAAGCCTTGGGTACTTGGCGTGGCTGCCTACAAGGGCGGACTGTTGCCCATATTCAGTGGGGACGTCCTGTTTCGTAAACGCCCCTACATCGGCCGGGTACGGGATTACTGCATGGTAATCCGCAGGCCTGGTATGTATTTCGGACTCACTCTGAGCCATGTCCAGCGCGATCTGCGGTTTCCGATCGACCAGCGGGTCATGGACCATGCGGCTGATCCCGATTTTGCCGAATACACACTCGGAGGCTTTATGTACAAGGGTGAGTTTTTAGCGGTTCTTGATATCGACAAATTGGTGGCTGACGAAGAGTTAGCGAACGCAGCCGCCGGAAAAAGTGCTTCCACTAAGGGGAAAAGTAATGAATAAGGCATTGAAGATTGGTGTTCCCAACCTGTGGTTGGCGGTCATGGCTGTGGGCGTTCTGGGCTGTCTTGCGGGCATCGTATACACCCTGTCCAAGACGGAATTGGATGCCGGTACGCTCGCGGCGCTGATTGGCGGCCCGGGGGTGTTAGCGGTAGCGCTGTTGGCGTATCGCGGGCAGCGGCGCCGGGTAGAGTACACAGAAAAAGGGGTTGCCGAAATTAACCGTGCCCTGGTCAAGATTGCCGAGGGAGACCTGACCGTACGGGTACCGGAGGACAATTCGGTGACCTGCGATATCGCTCGGGAAATCAACGCCTCTACCCAGCGTCAGCGTGAGCTCATTCGGAATATCAAGACGCCGTTCAAGGTATCCACCGAAGGGATCAACAAAATTGGCGGGATCGCCGAAGGCCAGGTTGAAAAGGGTCGTGAACTGACCCGCTCTGTCGTCGAATCCACCACTGCGGCGACTGAAATGGTGCGCACCAGCGAAGAGATCAAACAATCGACCGCTGAAGCCGCCAGAACGTCTGAGCGCAACCGGCAGCGAGTTGCACAGGGTTATGAACTGACCAAGGATATGTCCAAGGCCTCCGCGGATGTGCGGGAATCAGTACAGGAAACCTCCAAGTCAGCCAAGCGGCAGGGCGAACTGATTCAGTCAGTAACTGCCGCGGCGGAGTACATACAGGCTCTCAATACAAAAATCTCGGTTGTCGCAATCAACACTCGCATCGAGGCAGAGAAGGCCGGCGAGCACGGCCGACCTTTCCTGGGGATTGCCGAGGCTATCGGCGATCTCATGCGCGAGGCCGAGGAAGAGGGGCGCAAAATCATTTCCCAGGTGCGTATGTTGCAGAACTTGTCCGCCGATAACCTGGGCAGCATGGAAAACACGGTAGGCACGGTGGTCACTATTCTGGAGTACATCGACCGACTGGACAGTTCACTGGAGGAGATCAACGCGGGATCTTCGGCCATCACCAAGATCATTACGTCGGTGGATGATGCGGCCGGCCAGTCGGCTACAACGGCGCGCCATATGAACAGCTCGATGGATGCGATACGGGAGCGCAATCTGGATATCAGTGAATACAGCGAGTCCACCCTGGTAGGGGTGAGCAGCTTGAAGACCTCTATGCGCGAGGTGGCAGAAAGTCTTAGCCAGTTCCGCATTGAGGAGACCACTGAAGCCGAGCGCACCCTCGCGGCTATCGAAGATCTGAAGAAAATTCAGGGAGCGAAGAAAGTGTACCGCGAAGAGGAAATGACAGCTCTCGAAGGCGCTAAAGTTGCGCGAGTATCTGTGTGAACGCGAACACTATCAATCGCTTGCCTGAGCTGCGCAGCAGTCAGCTCGATGTGCTGATGCAGAAATTGCATACGCACGCGGGCATCAAGATTGACAGCACGAAGCATGTTGTCGCGGGGTCCATTCAGGTACGTATGGCGTATTTGGGGTTGCACGACATAGAGCGGTATCTGGCGATCTTCGATGACAGTATCAATGCGCGAGCGGAATGGCTTGCGTTGATTGATCTGCTCACCGTAAAGGAGACGCGATTCTTTCGTCAGCCCGATGCCTACAAGTGCCTGGCGCAGTACGTGGATGAGCTGCTCAGCGTGGGTCCGACACCGAGTGAACTGTCATTCTGGAGTGCCGGTTGCTCGCATGGACAAGAGCTGTATTCGATGGCTATGGTCGTCGAAAGCGCAGTGTCCCAATACAAGCCGTGGCTGCAGTGGCACGGTATAGGGACTGACATCAGTTTCAACGCGATTCACCAGGCGCAACAGGCGATTTACCCGGAAGAGGCGATGCGGTTTATTCCCGTCGAATATCGCGATACCTACATGGATCACAAGCTGGGCGACCGGCGCAAGGTGATAGAGGCGGTTCGCGCGAGAACGCACTTTTTTCATAGCAACCTGCTGCATGTTGATGGTGCACCATTTGCCGATTTCAATATTATTTTTTGCCAGAACACGCTCATCTACTTCGAGCGTGAACGGCAGCGCTGGATTATTGATCAGCTGGTTAAGCGGCTGCGAGTTGGCGGGTTACTGATTCTTGGTGCCGGCGAAGATGTGTCCTGGTTAGGTCAGAACGTGCGTCGGCTGGAGTGGCCGGGCGTATGTGCTTATAAGAAAACTGGAGGTTGAACGAGTGAATATGAAACCGGACATCGTATCCCTTAAATGGGTGATCGGATTGATCAACGAACAGGCCGATGTTGCCGAGGCAGCCCTGATTGAGTATGGCCAGGATCCCTCACAGAAGCAGGCCCTACTGCGCTGCATGTGGTCAGTGCACCAGATAACATCCACGCTCAGGGCGCTGGGGATGCGAAAAGCAGAAATGCTGACGCTGGAAATGGAGCGCAGTCTGAATTTCCTCTACAAGGATAAGGTGCTCGGCGAGCGTCGCAAGCTGGCGATGGGCGGTCTGATGCAGGCCCTCAAGATTATACCTGCCTATCTGGAGCACACCCAGAATCAGCGTGTGGATACCGGGCGAGGTCTGGAAAAGTTTGTCAATGACCTGCGTCGCTGGGTGGGTGAGCGGCCGCGTCCAACTGCCTTTTTCTTCTATATGGAACTCGATCCCAAGGCCGGTATCAGTGCGGGTGCAGTCGCTGCAGCTGATGAGGAGATCAAGAGCCGCGCGAATGTCATGCTTGCCCTGTATTTGGAAATGGCGAAGCAGGCTCTGCGTAAGCGCAACGTCACCGAAAGCATGAAAACAGTGGCGCGCATCTCCAGAAAGATGCAAGTACTGGTGGCTGGTACCGAGCAGGAGCGATTCTGGTTTACGATGATTGGCGTGTGCGAGGGGATTGCCGGCGGCCTGATTGTACCGGATGAATGTATCGCGCAGATTTTCAAGTCCGGTGCTTTTGCTATCAAATTCGCACGGGAGAATGGCAGTGTGGTCGATGAATCTATTGACTACGAAAGTTACCTGCAGCAAATGCTCTATTACATTGCCTCCTGTCGCTCCAGGCCGGTGCATATCACGGGTATTCGAGAAGCATTCGGCATCACTGATAGCACCATAAGCGATGCCAGCCAGGGGTTGGTACACAGCGACGCTATCATCATCGCGCTCAAGGGTGCTCTGCAGCATCTCAATGGCGCCGTGGATTACTTGTCGACCCACGATCTGATAGTGGTTGCACGGCAGAAGCCTGAAGACCGCGATGTCAGTGTGCTGGACTCAGTCGAAGCGGCCGAGCAGCGCCTGGTAGCCGCCGGGCAGTTATTGCATGCGGACTCTTTGAAAAAGGTGCAGCAGCAACTGCGGCCATTTCTTGCCGGCAAAGGCGTCGAAGAGTTGCAGCAGGTGGCTGACGCAGTGCGTTCAATCACTCTGGGCATTACCGACGTAAAAACGGATATCGAGCACAAACTGGCGCACGGACTGAACAGCTCCTATGCCGGGAAAGACTTTGAGCTGCGTGAAAGTGTGGCGACTGCGACATTCCGCCAGATGGGCCTGGTGGAAAATTATCTGCACCAGATCCTGCGGCGCAAGGCATTGAAAAGTGCTTTGGACAAGAAGCCACTCGATAGAGCCAGTGTGTTGCGCCTGACCACGGCGCTGCAGCGGCACCTGAACAAGACCGACCAGGGTGATGAAGAGCTGCGCCAGGCCATCAGGGATGCGGACAACGGCGATCCCGATCTCGACCTGCTCTACGGGCTGTCTTTGAAATATCTGGATCAGCTGGAGTCCATCCCTGACCGCAAGGCCATTGGCGATTCCCTGCAACTGCTGGATGAGATCTCCGGTGCAATGCATTTTGCCGGGATGGCGCGCGAGGGCGCGGTGATCGAGCAATGCCACAAGTGGCTTGGTGCCGCCAGTGATGCAGGCAGTGTGCATGAGGATGATGCCTTCCGCTGTTTCGCGGATGCCTTTGCCCAGATCGAAATGCATTTGCAGCGCTCCATAATCGATCCGCTGGATGATACCTCACACATCCTCGCACTCGCCGAGCAGCGCGCGGCCGAGCTGGGCAGAGGGATTGCCAGCCTGTCACCCGGGCGCAAGATCGCCGAGATTGTCGCGTCTACGGGGGCGGTAGAAATACAGGAAGAAATGCTGGTGCAGGACGTGGAAATTCCAGAGGAGTTCCGCGATGTTTTCATCGAAGAGTCCGAGGAGATGGCCGCAGAGCTTGGCAGATTGACCATTGACTGGCTGCAGGATCCGAACAATACCGAGGTTTTACGGGACATACGCAGGCACTTCCATACCTTCAAGGGCAATGGTCGTGCGGTGGGTGCCAATATCCTCGGGGAGCTGGGCTGGGCCGCTCAGGACATGCTGGATCGCTCGCTCGACGGCGAACTGGTGCCGGGCGCTAGTGTGCAAACCCTGGTCAACGAAGTCGTCAGCGCGCTGCCTGATCTGGTTCGATCCTACAGTAACAATACAGGTCCGGATGTCGGGCGTATTCGCCAGCTAACCAACGCCTGCTTTACGGTCGCAGCATCTGGCGACACCGAGAAGCAGGAGACTCCGCCCGAGGTCACTGGTGTGATCAACGCAACGGGTGGATTGGCAGATGATCTCTCTGCCGCAACCAATCTGACGCATTAATCTGGCAGATCTGAACGCTGACCGGATAGGGAGAATGATTGTGCATACCGATAAGAAGCTGGACCAGCTGAGCCTCAGTGCAGCAGCAGATTCAGAAGAAACTGACCAGGAAAAAAGCCTCCGTTGGCTGCTGGATATGGATCTCTCCGAGCCAGAGGAGAAGTTGTTTACTGTTGCCGATGATGACTATCTCGATACAGGGCTTTCTGCCTTTGAGGCAGAGGTCGCGGGTCGACCTCTGGTCCGTGGCAACGCCTCCAGCGATGACCTGGAAAGCTATGTGGACGAGGAGATCGTTTTCTCCGCCGCCGGGGCAGGCGTCGATATCTACAGCCGCAAAGAAACACCCGCGGCGGCTGAGCCCACGCGCAGCGTGCGCGATGAATTCATGGCAGTCGATTATTCGCGTAAACACGAAGACGCCGGGGCCAATTTTTACGCGCACGTAGAAGAGGGGGCCGATATCCTCGGTCTCGCCGGCGATGATGATATCGGCGAGAAGTTTATGTCGATCCAGCGGGTTAAGCCTGTTCTGGACGGTGGTGTCGACCGCAGCGTCGCCCCCGCTGTTGCTGCAGCGGATTCTCCGACGAAAACGGTTGTGTTGACGAGCAGTATTGTACGCTCGGAATCAACTCCGATTACTGCTGTGCCTGATGTGGTGCCGGCCGCCGGGATGAGTGTCGCGCCCGCAACTTCGAATCTAGCGGAGTCTACGATTGCTGCTGCCGCAAGTGAGGGCGATCTTGCGAGTGCCGGGGACTACACGAATGTCAGCGACTATGTCGCAACTATTCCACCATCGATGGATGATGAGGAATTCGATAGCTATCTTCTCGCGGGAGAACATCTGCCCGACGGGCTCTCCAATCCGGAAGACCTGGTTGTGCAGCGTGACGAGGGTGTTATTTCTGTAGATCCTTCTAGTGATATTCTGATTGATTATCACGAAGATTTTCGTGCAATGGGCGATTTTGAGCGCGGCTCGCTCACCGGCAGCGAAGCCACTCAGCATGCGCCGCCCACCGACTGGGCGCTCGATGACGGTTTTGGCGAAGACATTTTCGGCGAGGATTTTGCGGAGGGTCTCTCCTCTCTGGCGGCGCATGACGATGGTCTGGTTGCCCTCGATATCGATGCTGTTTTTGCCGACTTGTCGCCGTTCGAGGATGGCCGCGATGAAATTTGTGGCGTCGGCTTCGATGCGTTTGAGACCGCTGCAGTAGGTGAGCCCACTGTTGAATTGCTACAGGAGCAACAGGAAGAGGCACATCTTGCACAGCAAGAGACGTCCCTGGCGCAGGCGTACCCCGAGCCCGACCCGGTGGAGGAACCCGATCTGGCGGCCTTCGACGGGACCTGTCTGGACGGTTTTGTCCCCGATTACATCACCTTCAGCTACTCCACTCAGAGCAATGCTGAAATTTTCACGGATTTTCTGGATGCCTTTATCGAGGAGGGCTCAGAAGAGGTTGAAAAGCTTGAGAATGAAGTCGGCGAGTGGGAGAGGAATGTTTCGAGTGAGCCCTTGTTCGGCAAAGTGTCACGCACACTGCACACCCTGAAAGGGATTGCCAAAGGTGTGGGGTTGCAGCGTCTCGGCACTCTGGTACACAACTTTGAAACACTGCTGGAAAAAATGCCCAGGCCCAGCGACGGGCAACAGCAAACCTATTTCCGTATTGTGAATGCCTGGCTGGATGCGATAGTGCGCGGCGTGGAATACGTGGTGGACAAGCGCGCGGACGTGGCGAGTGAGTTTCCCGTGCCGCGGGTCGAGGCGGTGTCCCAGTCGCAGGCTGAACCGACAGCGCATTCGGACGTCGAGGACCTTGCTCCGCGGCAAGTCGAGACAAAAATTCTCATCGGGGAACTCAAATCAGCTGGACTGTCAGCGCTGGAGAAAAAGCGCGATCAACAGCTGGCGGACGAGGGCGCCAAGGTGCTGGCGGCCCAGCAGTCCGTGCGTATCACGTCCGAGAAGTTGGATCATTTGCTGAACCTTACCAGTCAGGCCCAGCAACTCGGTGTGCGGGCATCGCAGAATACAACCCGCAGCAAACGCTCTTCCGCAGAGTTGCAGGCACGATTGTCGTCGGTGCGAACGCATATCCGCAAGATTGCGGACCGTGCCCTGCTGGATGTTAATGCGCGTCCGGGTAGTTCCTCGTCGGATATGGACGCGCTGGAGATGGATCAGTACTCGGAGTTGCAGGAAGCTGCCAGCATTCTGCGCGAAGGTGTGGAGGATCTGGCCGATCTGGTGGAGGTAGTAAGCCGTCAGAATATGCAGATTGAAACACTGCTGAAGCAGCAGTCCTCGGTGATCTCCAGTATCTCCTCCTCTATCCAGGGTGCCAGAGTGGTGCCTGTGTCGAGACTGATGCCGGGCCTGCGCCGTATCGTGCGCACTGTCAGCACTGATCTGGGCAAAATCGTGTCCTTTAAAACGTTGAACGAAACCGGTGCGCTCGATAGGGACCATTACGGCCGCTTGCAGGTGATACTCGAGCATATGGTGCGCAATGCCCTGGATCACGGTATTGAGTCGCCCGAGGAACGGATGGCGATGGGCAAGCCCACCGGGGGTCGCATCACCATTGATGTGCGCAAATCAGGGGCTGATTACCTGGTTCGTCTGGCTGACGATGGCAGGGGTATAGACCCCGATGCAATTCGCGAAACGGCCTATGAGAAAGGTCTGGATGTGGATGTTGATGCGCTCAGCGATGAAGAGGCCATCAGGTTGATATTCCACAAGGGTTTTTCCACGGCTAGCACCCTGAGCGAGATTTCAGGACGGGGTGTCGGCATGGACATCGTGCTGACCGAACTGCAGCAAATCGGTGGCGATGTACAGATTCAATCCACCATTGGCCTTGGGACGGTATTTGACATCCGAATTCCCAGCAATGTGTCGGTAAACGGCGCGCTGCTGGTGCGCTCCGCCGGAGAATCCTATGCGATCCCGCTCAATGGTCTGGTAGCAGTAGAGCAAGTGCCTGTCGACGAGTTTTTTGCTGCGGTGGAGGAGCACACGACACTGTCAGTAGCCGATCTGGAGTGTGATGCGACGTATCTGGCGACGTTGTGCCAGGGGGTGGGCCTGCCTGACCGCAGTGTCTGGGGGAAGTATGTCCCGGTTATCGTTGCCGGTACGGCTGATCGCTTCATGGCCATCGCCATCGATAGCCTGGAGGAAGCGCTGGAGCTTGTGGTTAGATCCCTGGGGTCACAATTCTCTACTGTTCCAGGCGTTGCGGGTGCCGCGACGACAGCGGAAGGGGAGGCGATTATCGCGCTGGATCTCAACCTGCTGGTGAGCACTGCGGGCGCCGATGGCATTGCGCCTGTGGCTGTGAGTCAGTCCAAGTCAACAACGTTACTGGCGCTGGTGGTGGATGATTCCAGGACGCAGCGCATGGTGGCCACGAGTCAACTGGACGCCGTTGGCGTCGAAACGGTAACTGCGGAAAATGGCCTGGTAGCGATAGATTTGCTCAATGCGACTCACCGGCTGCCGGACATTGTATTACTGGACGTAGAGATGCCGGTTAAGGATGGCATTCAAACGCTGCGCGAGATACGTAAATCCCGGCGCTACGGTCACTTGCCGGTGATTATGGTGACCTCCCGCACGGGCGCCAAACACCGCGCCCTGGCTGGCGAGGCCGGCTGTAATGGTTATATGGGCAAACCCTTTAATTTTCCGGAGTTGATTCGGCAGATTAACGAACTTACCGGGCACGACTTACAGCTGTCATAGGGAGGGATAATGACGGACAACACAAAATTATGGTGTGCATTTATACCATGCTCCAAAACGGTAACCTGGGCCGTGCCGCAAAACTGCCTCGCAGAGATTGTGACATTGCATACCGACGCGCTGCAGCCTCCGCAGGAAGTGATCTGGCGGGAGCGCACTGTACCGGTGTTGGATCTTGGGGGCGACGATGGTTCCGCGTGGCAACAGCCGCGTCGGGATGCTGGTCTGGTAGCGATCTTTCTCGGACTCAAGGGCGATGGCTGTGAGTATTGGGGAGTGGCCATTCGAGGCGATGGCTTGAAAGTCGCCCGCCTGGAGTCTGACGCGGTAGTGGATATGTCTGAAGGCGTGCAGGAGTACGCTACGGCTGCGTTTATGTTTAATGGTGTGCTGTGCCAAGTGCCTGACCTGGACAGTTTTCAGAAAAATATTGCCGTCAGATCGATGGTTGCCTGACCTAATATGGAGAGAGAAGCGTTGCATTTAGATGAGATAGTAAACTGGATTGATTCAGCTTTTGGCGAGATATCGCCCCGTCCTGCGCGTGAGGATGTCGAGGAGTTGACGAGAATTTTTGGCACGTCCGGCTTTCAGCGCTATTTGAAGGATCAGGTCAATCGCCAGATTATCCGCGATTATCTGACCAATGCCGTGGTGTTGGGCGAGATAACACAGGGTGGTCTGGCGGCATTTGCGTCCCAGCTTGTGTCGGAAGACAGTCGCGCTACCCTGGCGTTGTTTATGTTGATGAGCTCAGTGGAGGAAGCGAAAGATCTCCCCGTGGCGAGCGGCGACGTTGAAGGGCTCAAGCCATTGACGCCGGTACCGAAGGCACCGTCTCATATCAAGTTGGTTACGCGTTAATTCGTCCATCAGGGTGCATTGGTTGATCTCGTCCTGGAGTCTTCTTGCTTAAAATACGGCTGGGAAGATGAGCGGATATTCGATAAAAAATGGCACTAAAAGCAAAATATGATGATAAATAGAATTAATATGTAAAATAATGGCATCTAAAAGGCCTTAAATTGTAATTGAGTAAAAATAAGGCGTCTTGCATGTTGTCGTCGCCACCCTCCCGACTTATAACTTGGCTGTCACCACAGATTAAGTGGTGATCTCAGCGGGGAGTTCCCGGTTTGCTGCGGCGAGCCAACCCCCGCAGTGAACACAACAAGTCATACATGAGATCAGTGGGGTAGGCAGCGATGTTGACAATAACTCCGACGGCAGTGCTGGACACGGTTCCCGACGACGGGCCGGAAGTTTTCGCAGTAATCGGTGGCAAGAAGGTGTTTCTGCCCGCCGAAGCCAGATATGTAATGCAGGATATGCGCGGGCTTTGGTATTACAGCTCGCGCAAGCCACGCCCCAAAGAAGGTGATTGGACGCCCAACAAAACCAGCATCGCCTGTCTGACAGAGCGCGGTTATGTACGGGCGCTGAAAACGGACACTGTTCAGCAGTGGCTGGACACCTGCCAGCGTACTGTGCGTATGGTGAGATCTAATAACGGCGGAGAGCGTCGTCCCTCCGAGGATTAGTTCTCAATAACGCTTCCGGTGCAGAGGCGGCCCAGGTTTAGAGCAGCGCTGTCCTCGTTCTGAATGCTGCGAAAACCAGCCGCTGGGCTGGTCGTTCCACCTTTAATCCTGTGCTCGAAGCGGGGCTGTTTCTGCCGTTCGCGCAAGAGACGCAGTTGTCGCCATCTGGCAATTTTGCTGGATTGGAAAGTCACGATTCAGTGAATATTACACAATCGTCAGCCGCCAAAATTTCATATAGTAACTCCAGAGTGGTTCCTGCAGGGGGGCCCGCTTTTAAAAATAAGCGATAATAAATGGAGTAAACCCATGTCACAGAATTTCACCCGTAAGACATTACCGTTTGCTGTGATGCTGGCATCGAGTCTGGCAGCGAGCAGTGCGATGGCCCAGTTGGAAGAGATTCTGGTAACTGCGCAGAAACGTGAGCAGTCACTTCAGGATATTCCGATAGCGGTCACAGCCTTTAACCAGATGGAACTCGATACGCGGCGTATTGCGGATGTGAAAGATCTGGCGCTGTTCGTTCCCAATATGCAGATTACAGATTCCCCCGGAGGCACCAGCGGTGCCACCATCTCTATTCGTGGTGCCTCCACCATCAACCCGGCCATTACCTGGGAGCCGGTGGTGGGTCTCTACCTGGACGGTGTTTTCCTGGGTAAGAACCTCGGTGGGATTTTCGAAATTGCTGAACTGGAGCGGGTGGAGGTTCTGCGCGGTCCGCAGGGCACACTCTACGGCAAGAATACGGTCGGCGGCGCTATCAATCTGATTACCCGGCTGCCATCGGAGGAGATGGGTGGTAGCGCTGAGGTAGCCGCCGGTAACGAGGGGTACCAGCAGGGCAAAATACGCCTCGATACAGGTGCCCTGGGTAAGTTTCGCGCCAGTGCGGCCTACCTGTACGCTGAAAGAGACGGTTTCTACGACAATGTAAATTCTGATCCCAGCGGCGGCATGAATCCTTTTGTGAACCCGGTTTCCAGTAAGGATTTCAATAACCTGGATAGCGAAGTGTGGCGCCTCGATGCGATTTTTGACGCGACCGATACGTTCACTACGCGTTATTCCTACGATTCCAGTAATCGAAATCAGCAACCGTCCAAAGGGCAGTTGACCGATGTCAACCAGGCGGCGTTTGACGCGGTTGGCTCGGGTTTTCTGGCACCGCTATTGAATGCCTATACGGTGTCGTCCAATGACAACGCCAGCCAAATCAGTAACGATCAGTCCGTAGAAGAAAAGTCCGACACCAGTGGGCATGGCTTTTTTATGGACTGGGACGCGGGCGACTGGGGCGCGATGGGTGACGTGACCGTTAAATCCATATCCTCTTACCGGGAAATGGACTACAACGATACGATCGATATTGACGGGTCTCCTATGGACCTGTTTGTCGCCACCCGAGATATCGATTACAAACAGTACAGTCAGGAATTTCAACTGCTGGGTGACACTGACACTGTCAGCTATGTGCTGGGACTGTATTACTTCAAGGAAAAAGCCGATGTCGGCAATGATATTACATTCTTCGGTTTGTTCGGGGCTCCGACCGACAACAATACCTACGGACTGGATAACGACTCGTACGCTGCGTTCGGACAAGCTGAGTGGCGCCCGCCCTCCATCCAGCAGCTTAGCCTGACGGGCGGTGTACGCTATACCGAGGAGGACCGGGACCAGTACATCAACCACCCGAATTCATCGACCGGCGGCGTCGATGCGTTTGATGAGCAGGGGTCTGATACCTGGAGTAACACCTCCGGGACATTTATCGCCGGCTGGGACTTCAGCGACGACATCAACGTCTATGCCAAGGTGGCACAGGGTTGGAAGTCGGGGGGGTTTAACGGGGAGGCGCCTTCCGCGGTCACCTTCCAGGAGGGTTACGATCCCGAAGAAGTGCTCGCCTATGAAATAGGGTTGAAATCGCGTCTTTTGGATGACCGGCTGCAGTTGAACGTGGCGGCCTTCTACAACGACATATCCGATATGCAGGTCTCTGTTTTCCTGGAGGGCTCCGGTGGCGCTTCCTCCAATGTGCAGAATGCCGGTGGCGCAACAACACAGGGCTTCGAAGTTGAGCTCGTGTATCAGGTGGTGGAGGCCCTGCAGTTGTCGGCTAATTACGGGTACCTCGATGCGGAGTACAACGAATTCATAGAAAATGGCGTTGACGTTAAAAACGCGAAGGATGTCCCGTATGCGCCTGAGAATATGGTGTCACTCGCGCTGGACTGGTCTATCGGCACCTGGAGCTGGGGAGATCTGGATCTGCATGTGGACTGGAGCTACAACGATAATTATGTTCCGTATATCGAACCAAGCCAGAATGCCACTGCCCAGATCGATAGTTACAATATCCTGAACGGCAACCTGATGCTGAGCGAGGTACCGGTAGGTAAGGATATGACCATGCAGTTCTCGCTTTGGGGTAAGAACCTCACCGACGAGGAATACCGACAAAACACTATCCCGTTCGGGCTCTGGACGGTTAGCTATTTTGGTGACCCCGTTACCTACGGACTGGCCGCAAGACTGAACTTCTAGCACAAGACCTTTACTGCCAAGCCGGGCTATGCCCGGCTTTTTTCATTCTGGAGCCGACCGCCTGAACTTTGGTTTTCCCGCTTCGAGATACTTGAACGCACTTAAAACATACTGTATGTTCAAATCCGGTTTCGAGGTGGGCCTGCGCGTGCAAGCTGACCTCTGGTGTCTATACTGAAGCGGTATTTCCCCGGCGGCTGTCAGGCTTGTCGGCAGGAACCCGGGTTAACAATGAGGAAAGCCCATGAGCGATCTTGAACAATTCCGCCAGGAGACGCGGACTTGGCTGGAGGCGAATTGCCCCGAATCCATGCGCGTGCCCGTAAAGGGCTTCGATGACTTCTACAATGGCGGGCGCAATCCCGAGATTGATCACCCGGATCAAAAGCTCTGGTGCGACCGTATGGCGACGCGCGGCTGGACCGTGCCGCACTGGCCAAAAGCCTATGGTGGCGGTGGCCTGGACTCTGACGAAGTGAAGATACTCAGTCAGGAGATGGCCCGCATCGGCGCCAGACGGGCGCTGGACAGCTTCGGCATCTCCATGTTGGGGCCGGCGCTGTTGCACTTCGGGAGCGAGGCGCAAAAGCTGGAACACTTACCAAAGATTGTGCGCGGCGAAATTCGCTGGTGCCAGGGCTATTCGGAACCCAACGCGGGCTCTGATCTCGCGAGTCTGGCCACCAAGGCGGAAGACAAGGGCGATCACTACGTTATCAATGGCCAGAAAATCTGGACTTCCTACGCAGATAAATCCGATTGGATTTTCTGCCTCGTGCGCACCGACAATTCAGGGAGTAAGCACGAGGGTATCAGTTTCGTTTTGTTCGATATGGATCAGCCCGGCGTCACGGTGCGGCCCATCAAACTGATCAGTGGTAACTCGCCTTTCTGTGAAACCTTTTTCGACAATGCCATAGCGGACAAGAAAAACCTGGTCGGTGAAGCAGGTAACGGCTGGACCATCGCCAAATACCTGCTGACGCACGAGCGGGAGATGATATCGGCCTTTGGTGCGGCGCCGAAAAAGTCCGTTGGACAAGTGGCGGTGGAAACCATCGGCATCGATGCATCTGGACGCTTGGCGAACTCGGTTCTGCGACAGACGATCGCCCAGTACCAGCTCGATACCATGGTGTTTGGTGCGACGATGGCACGGGTGGGTGACGAGGCAAAAGCAGGACAGGGGCTGGGCGCCGCATCCTCCATTTTCAAATACTACGGCACAGAGCTGAACAAGCGTCGCAATGAACTCAATCTGGCAGCGCTGGGCGAGCAGGCGTTGGGCTGGGAGGGTCCGGAATACGGCGGCGGCGCACTCAGTCGTGACTGGCTGCGTTCCAAGGGGAATTCTATCGAGGGCGGCACCACTGAGGTGCAGCTGAATATTATCGCCAAGCGTGTGCTTGGACTCCCCGACGCGTAGCGCCAATCTGACGAAGGAATAGAGAATCATGGCATTGGTATTGAATGAAGAGCAGGTGATGCTCAAAGAATCCGCCGCAGGTTTTTTGGCGGAGAAAGCGTCGGTAGCCCAGCTGCGAGCGCTGCGGGACAGCCACAGCGAGCGCGGCTTTAGCGATGAAGTCTGGCTGGAGATGGCACAGATGGGCTGGGCGGGTATTGCCATTCCTGAGGCCTTTGGAGGCCTCGGCTACGGCTACACTGGCTTGGGTCTGGTACTGGAGCAGGTCGGGCGCAATCTCAGCGCCAGTCCGCTGCAGTCCACTGTGCTGGTGGCCGCCACTGTTATTGGCGAACTGGGTAGTGCGCAGCAGAAAGAGCAATTGCTGGCGGGGATCGCCAGCGGTGAGACCTTGGTGAGTCTCGCACTGCAGGAGGGGCCGCACCACGCGCCGCTCAACACCGCATTGCGCGCAGTGCCCCAGGGTGATGACTATGTCCTCAACGGGACGAAAGTGTTGGTATTGGATGCCAATGCCGCGGACAAGTTTATTGTCGTCGCACGAACGGGTAGCGAACCCGGCGACGCGCAGGGTTTGAGTGCCTTTCTGGTCGATGCGGGAACAGCCGGCTTGACAATAGAACGTCGCAGCCTGGTGGATTCACGCAGTGCAGGGGCGCTGGTATTGGACTCTGTGCGGATTCCTGCGGGCAATCTGCTGGGTGAGCCCGGTACCGCCTGGGATGGACTCAAACGCGCGCTGGATATCGTCAATATAGGGTTCGCTGCTGAATTGCTGGGTCTGTCGACCGAAGCGTTTGAGCGCACCAATGCTTACCTGAAGGAGCGCAAGCAGTTTGGCCGGGTCATCGGCTCCTTCCAGGGGCTGCAACATCGCGCGGCAGAGATGTTTGCCGAACTGGAGCTGGCGCGCTCTATCGTGTTGCAGGCGTTGCACGCTATTGACGCCGACGAGCAGGATTTGTCGTTACAGGCCAGTGCAGCCAAGGCCAAATTGTGTGAAGTGGCGCAACGGGTAACCAATGAGGCGGTCCAGATGCATGGCGGCATTGGTATGACGGACGAGCACGAGATTGGGTTCTTTATCAAGCGCGCACGTGTGGCCCAGCACCTGTTTGGCGATTACAATTATCATCTCGATCGCTTTGCGCTACTTAACGGCTTCTAATCATCTGACAAAATAGGAACTCGAATAAGAATGAACCCGGAAATTGAAAAATTTGATGAAATTGTTGCCGGTCTCACTGCGCCGGGACAACCTTTTGAGGTCAACAACATCGATTTGGGCGGTGTCGAGTACCGTAACTTTGCCACCCTGCCGGCAAACCTGGGGCAGTATTACCTGGTCATGCAACAGCATGCCGCGAAAGATTTCGCGGTCTACCAGGACGAGCGCTATACCTTCGCCCAGGCTTACCAGCACAGCTGCGAAATCGGCACCGCGCTGGCGCAGCGCTACGGTGTCAGCAAGGGCGATCGGGTCGCCATCCTCAGCCGGAATAATCCACAGTGGATGATGGCCTTTATCGGCATTACTGCTGTCGGTGGTGTGGCGGTCCCAATGAATGCGTGGTGGACGACCGAAGAGCTGGATTACGGTCTTGCTGACAGCGGCGCCACCGTTGTGGTGGCTGATCGCGCAAGGGTAGAGCGGCTGGCCCCCATTGTGGAAAAGCACGGATTGCGGCTTATCACGATCGACGATTGTAGCGGTTTGGCAGTGGATCACACGCCCTTGGGTGAATTACTGGAGGCGTACGCAGGCGCCAGCATGCCGCAGGTAGATGTTGCCCTGGAAGACCATGCCACGATTATGTACACCTCCGGCTCTACTGGACATCCCAAGGGTGCGCTGTCATCACACAGGTGTGTTCTGTCTGCTCTGTACAGCTGGATGTGTCAGGGTGTTGCCACGAAAGTGGCGGCGCCGCAGGAGGCCCGGGGGGAGAGTCTGCCGCCCTCAGCACTGGTAACCATACCGCTATTTCATTGCACCGCCAGTCATTCGGCATTTCTGTTGTCTCTGGTGGTGGGACGCAAGATGGTGATCATGCACAAGTGGGATGCGCAGGAAGCCCTGCGATTGATTGAGAAAGAGCGTATCACCTGGTTTAACGGTGTGCCCACCATGTCGGCGGAATTGCAGGCAGCAGCCGAAAACACCGATAGGGATATATCGTCACTGACGGAAATTATGGCTGGAGGTGCGGCCCGCCCACCGGAGCAAGTGAAAAAAATTAGCGGGACATTTAAAAAATCTGCTCCAGGTATAGGCTATGGTCTGACGGAAACGAACGCGGTGGGTGCCGTCAATGCCGGCGCTTTCTACGTCGCGCGGCCCGACAGTTCCGGGAGAGTGGTGCCAGCCGTGACGGAGTTCCGTGTCGTCGGGGAAGACGGTAGCACAATGGCTCCAGGCGAGCGGGGCGAACTGTGTATCAAGTCTCCTGCCAACATTCTGTGTTACTGGAACAAGCCGGAAGCCACCGCTGAAGCGTTTGTCGATGGCTGGTTTCACACGGGCGATGTTGCCTATCTGGACGAGGACGGCTTTGTCTACATCGTTGACCGGATCAAGGAAATTATCATTCGTGGCGGAGAGAATATCAGCTGTGTGGAAGTGGAAGCGGCGATTTATGCGCACCCGGGTATCCATGAAGTTGCTGTATTTGGTCTGCCCGACGATCGACTCGGCGAGATCGTCGGCGCTGCCATAGTGCTGCGCGATGGGGTAGAGATGACGGCTGATGAATTGCGCGTCTATCTGGCCGGGCATGTGGCCTCATTCAAGATACCTGCGCACATCTGGTTTCGCACCGAGCAGTTACCGCGAATTGCCTCGGGCAAGATATTCAAGCGTCAGATCAAGGCCGACTATGCAGCAGAACTGGTCGCGCTTTGAGTGTTTCTTACAGCAAACCGAAAAACAATTGATACATTAATGGGAGTGGGAGAATGACAATGGATTTAGGGATCAGCGCCAACGTGGCACCGCTATTGGCAGAGGTAAAACAGTTTATTGAGGAGGAAATTCATCCGCTGGAGCAAGCGTATTTTGATGACATCGCAGTGGGTGATCGATGGACGTTTACCGATCGACAAACGGAGATACGCGAGGGCCTGAAGGCCAAGGCAAAAGCCAAGGGCCTGTGGAATTTCTTCCTGACCGGTGAGTCCGGTTCCGGCTTGAATACAGTGGAGTACGCCTACCTCGCCGAGGAGATGGGCAAGTCGCATATGGCAGCCGAAGTGTTTAATTGCGCGGCGCCGGATACCGGCAACATGGAAGTGCTGCACAAATACGGCACGGAAGCACAAAAAAAGCAGTGGCTGGAGCCGCTGCTAAACGGCGAGATTCGCTCGGCGTTTGCGATGACAGAGCCAGCGGTGGCATCGTCCGACGCTACCAATATCTGCACTACCGCGGTACTGGATGGTGATGAGTGGGTCATTAACGGCGAGAAACATTACATTTCCGGCGCTGGCGATCCGCGCTGCAAGGTCATGATCGTGATGGTAAAAACCAATCCTGAAGCCGCTAAGCACCTGCAGCAATCGCAAATTCTGGTACCGATGAATACGCCCGGATTTGAGAATATCAGGGCGATGAATGTGTTCTCCATGGACGATGCGCCACACGGCCATATGCACCAGAAGTTCACCAATGTACGGGTACCCAAAGACAGTATTTTACTGGGCGCGGGTCGCGGCTTTGAAATTTCACAGGGCCGTCTCGGGCCAGGTCGTATACACCATTGCATGCGTGCTATCGGTGCAGCCGAGAAAGCGTTGGAACTGATGTGCACTCGCGCCGTGTCACGCACCGCATTTGGTAAGCCGCTGGCGCGCCTGGGCGGAAATATCGACATCATCGCCAATGCCCGTATGGACATTGAGCAGGCGCGTCTGCTTACGCTGAAGACAGCATGGATGATGGACAATGTGGACGCCAAGGAAGCGCGGATCTGGATATCCATGATCAAGACTGCGGTGCCGAATATTTCTATCCGCATCGTCGATGAGGCGATACAAATGTTCGGTGCACTGGGTGTGTCGCAGGACACGCCGCTGGCGAATATGTACATGGCGCAGCGCACATTGCGCTTGGCGGATGGCCCCGATGCGGTGCACCGCATGGTGGTGGGTCGCAACGAACTGAAGCAATACATCGCACAGGACGGCGCGCAAGAAGGCGTTCGAGCAACCTTCAGGGACGGCTGATACCCGTTCTTTTTGATCGGACGGGCAGTGTTCACTGCTCGTCCAGTTCCTTCCCCCAATGTATTTTCGCTAGCCTCTATAAAAGCATTCTCATCTGCGGTAGCCTCTGGGCAATAACTAAATAATAAGAGTGCAAGCAGATGGCGATATCCGGCGGGCGCTACTCTCTGGTTTTGATAGCATTGTCTCTGGTGCCTGTAACACCTCACGCGCTGGCGCAGACCAACGGGCTTGAGGAAATCATCGTTACGGCGAATAAACGGGAAGCGTCCCTGATGGATACCGCTGCCTCGCTCAGTGCGTTTGATTCCGCCACCATGAATCAGCTGGGCATTACCGGGGCTCAGGATCTGGTCGCACATACACCGTCCCTGTCGATAACAACATTCCGGGTCAGTATCCGCGGCGTGGGTCGGCCGAACCTGGCGGTCGGCTCAGAGCCTGGAATCGGCATCTATTGGGACGGTGTCTATAATTCTGAAAACGACGTATTTGGCCTCTCTGAGTTCATGGACATAGAGCGTGTCGAGGTGCTGCGCGGGCCGCAGGGCATCCTCTACGGGCGCAACTCAGTGGGCGGCGCGATCAATTTCGTCAGCAAGCGACCGGCAGAGGAGTGGGGTGGTACGGCCACAGCCCAGCTCACGAATTATGATGGCAGGCTGGTTCAGGCTTTGGCCAGTGGCCCGGTCACCGACAAACTGAGCGTGCTGATCGGCGCTTCCTACATCAGCCACGAGGGCTACCAGAAGAATATTTACAATGGTAAGGACTATCAGGAGCAGCAAACACCCTATGGCACCTTCAGTCTGGAGCACCAGACAACCGATCGCTGGAATACCGTGCTCAAAGTGCTGGGGACAGATCAGGATTACCGGCCGGCAAACGGTTACATTCTCGAACCTTTCTCGCGTGAACTGAATCAAATCGTGTTGAGTAAGGAGACGAGTGCGCCCATCAGTCTGCCAGGCATGTTTCCCGCGCAAAATTTTGTCAACATGCGCCAGGGTCTGGCGATTGAGAATCCCGCGCTGGCGGATGAAGACAAGGTCAAACAGGACCATGATCCCTCGGTCAAGATTCGGCGCTGGGCAACGTTTATCAACAGTGAATACAGCGCGGATAGCTACTCCCTCAAGTACACCGGCGGGTATTCCCGCTACTGGTTTGATTCCGATGCCGATGCCGATGCCAGTGCGGCAGAGGATTCCGGCGTGGACTGGAGCAAAATTCTGTCCTACGACGGCAAACCCGTGTCGCAGGCCGCCGGGTCTCCGGGCTATGAAATAACACCTGCCGAGATGACCTACGTGGTCAACCAGGAAGCCACATTCGAGTCTCATGAGCTGCAGTACTCGTCGGAGTGGGATAGCGATTACTCGTTGCTTGGGGGGCTGTACTATTATCACAGCGATGAAGAGCAGGTAGTCAGTTTCCGCGAGTGGAACGATGATTTGATGGCGATGTACGCGTTTTTTGGTAACAACTTCGTAAACAACGTGGTGAGTAACGACAATTACCTGTATCGCGGCGATGCACATGTCGATACCCGGTCGTACGCGACTTACGGTCAGCTGGGATGGGAGTGGACGCCAGAGACAACGTTTACCTTCGGTCTGCGCTATTCGTACGATGAAAAGAAAGGTGAGGACAATACGTTTGTACAGTTTGTCGGTGACCCCGCTGACCCCACCGTCTATAGAAGGCAGGACGATGACTGGGATAAGTGGACCTGGCGACTGGGTGTGGACCACTTCCTTGGCCCGCAACAATTGCTGTATGCATTTATCGCCACCGGCTATCGCTCCGGTGGCTTTAATTTCCAAAAGCCCACGGCCAGCCCCCTGGTTGACGTGGTTAAACCGGAAGAAATCATTTCCTACGAAGTGGGTTACAAGGGATCGATGCTGGACAACCGCTTGAATCTGGCAGCGTCGGCTTACTATTACGATTACACGAATTTGCAGGTAATCAAGCAGGATGTGGAGAACGGTATTGCCCTGAATACGTTTGAGAACGCGGATGAGGCGCGGGCTATGGGGCTGGAACTGGAGGCGCGGGCAATGCCCGTTCCGGAGGTGATGCTGAGCGCAACCTATTCATACAACAGTACCGAGTTTAAGGATTTCGCCAGTAAAGATGCCAACGCCTGCACTCTGGGGCCCTATGCTCAGGGGTACACCCAGGCACCGTTGTGTACCGACGAACAAGACCTCAGTGGCAACGAGTTTGCACTGACGCCGGAGAACAAGGCATCGCTGAACGCCACTTATTTTTGGCAGATGTTTGAGTTGGACTGGTCAATCACCGGTAGCTATTACTATCAGGGCGAGCAGTGGATGTCGCCCTTCAATAATTCACTTTACGACAAGGTCGGCAGCTGGGACCGTTGGGATGCGCGCCTGAATGCCGCCGCGCCTGATCTGACATGGGAGGTGACAGCGTTCATCAAGAATATTACCGACGATCGGGAGATAATTTCCCGTGATCGGCCCAGTACGGTGACCCAAAATGCGGTGACTACACTGTCAGATCCGCGGATATATGGGCTAAAATTGCAATACAATTTCTGAGTAGGGTGCACGTTCAGGCACCTAAAAAATACTTGAATGGCCTAAATACATACTGTATGTTCAAATTCCTTTTTTGGGCGGCCCGCTTCACCTTTCCTTTTATTTCTCTGCGCCAGTGCTTTATCCCCTAGACGGGTAGCTTCGCGGGCAATCAGAAATGAAGTGTGTGAAGCAGCACCGCTCGACTACACTAGATGGTTTCAGTCGCAGCACAATTGATGAGGAGCACACCATGGCAGTAAAAATCGTACCCAAGGAAGAAATGTTGGATGCCATTGGCACCAAGTTCGAGCCCGGCCCCTGGGTTGAGGTCACGCAGGACAGAATCAACGCGTTCGCCGATTGCACTGAAGATCACCAGTTTATCCACGTGGATGTCGAAGCGGCGAAAAATACGCCGTTCGGGGGCACCATCGCCCACGGATTTTTAACATTGTCACTGTTGGTCAAACTGATAGAGGGCACCGGCGTAGTCCCCGAAAATGTGGTGATGGGATTGAATTACGGTTTTGATAAAGTCCGCTTTCTGGCGCCGGTGAGTTCGGGTAAGCGAGTGCGCGCCCGGTCAGAAATTACAGATATCACACGCAAGGATGAAAACCGCTTTCTGGTGAAGCAGACCGTCTCTGTAGAGATTGAGGGTGAGGAAAAGCCGGCGTTGATCGCCGAGTGGTTGAGCATGGTTATCTGCGCCTGATCGAGCGGCAAATCAAATTTTTTTTCAAGTTAGGGGATATCAGTAATGTCTATTCGATATGACGGAAAAGTGGCCATCGTTACCGGTTCTGGCCAGGGCTTGGGTCGCAGTCACGCTATTGAGCTGGCCAAGCGTGGCGCCAAGGTCGTTATCAATGATCTGGGCGGCGGCGTTGACGGTTCCGGTGGTTCTTCTGAGGCGGCCAAAGCGGTCGTGGCGGAAATTGAAGCGCTGGGCGGTGAAGCCATTGCCAACGGAGCCAATGTCGCCAAATACGATGAAGTAGAAGCCATGGTCAAGCAGGCTATGGATAAGTGGGGCCGGGTGGATATCCTGGTGAACAATGCCGGTATCCTGCGTGACAAGAGCTTCACCAAGGGCAGCCTGGAGGATTTCAAACTGGTGCTGGACGTTCATCTGATGGGCAGTGTGAATTGCACCAAGGCCTGCTGGGAAATCATGCGCGAACAGGCTTATGGGCGTATCGTGGTGACAACATCGTCATCTGGTCTGTACGGTAATTTTGGGCAAACCAATTATGGCAGTGCCAAGATGGGCGTTATCGGCATGATGAATACACTGTCCCAGGAGGGTGCGAAGTACAACATCCATATCAACGCGCTGGCACCTACTGCTGGCACGCGTATGACGGAAGGCCTGATTCCCGAGGAGGCGTTCGCGCTGCTGACACCCGAGACAGTGACACCTGCGGTGCTCTATCTGGTGAGTGAGGATGCCCCCACTAAAACGATTGTCTGTGCCGGTGCTGGCGCTTACTCGGTTGCGAAAATCATCGAAACTGACGGCGTCTGGCTGGCACCTGCTGACCAGACTCCAGAAGGCATCGCTGCGAACTGGGGGGCCATTACATCCCCTGAGGGAGAAGTACAGCCACAGGCAGGATTTGAACAAACCGTGAAGTTCACGGGCAAGGCAATGGAAGGTTTGGGTCTGAACAAGTAGCGAATGACTCAGTGGCGTTTTCGCGACGCCCTCACAACTGGAGAGGAATGACATGAGAGAAGCAGTAATTGTATCGACCGCACGCACACCTATCGCCAAGGCTTTCCGTGGTGGTTTTAACAATCTTGGTGGCGCTACGCTGGGCGCCGCATCGGTAGCTGAAGCCGTCAAGCGCGCCGGCATCGACCCGGCCCGTGTAGAAGACGTCCTTATGGGCTGTGCCCTGCAGCAGGGCGCTACCGGTTCTAACATTGCGCGCCAGATTGCACTGCGCGCCGGCTTGCCGATTACCACTTCGGGTATGACGATGGATCGCCAGTGCTCGTCCGGCCTGATGGCGGTGGCGACAGCGGCCAAACAAGTGATGTACGACGGTATGGACTGCGTGGTTGGCGGCGGGCTGGAATGTATCACCCTGGTGCAGAACGAGCATATGAACCTGCACCGCATGGTGGACGAGGAAGTGATGGCGATTGAGCCAAATATGTTTGTGCCGATGCTGCAGACGGCCGAAAATGTCGCGGAGCGTTACAATATTTCGCGCGATGCGATGGACGAATACGGTCTGCAGTCACAGCAGCGTACTGCTGCGGCTTACGAGTCCGGCAAATTTGCCGACGAACTGGTTCCTGTTACCTGCCAGCGTACCGTGTGGGACAAGGCGACCGGTGAGTCGTCACTGGTTGAAGGGACGGTAGCAGCAGATGAAGGTCTGCGTGGCACGACTCTGGAGGGCCTGCAGGGTCTCAAAACCGTTATCGAGGGTGGCACTATTACCGCCGGTAATGCGTCGCAATTGTCTGACGGTTCATCTGCGCAACTGATCATGGATCGCAAGACGGCAGAAAAAGAAGGTCTGCAGCCACTGGGTATTTACCGCGGTATTGCCGTGGCGGGTTGCGCGCCGGATGAAATGGGTATCGGCCCGATCTTTGCCGTGCCGAAACTGCTCAAACAAGCCGGTCTGAAAGTGGAAGACATCGGTCTGTGGGAACTGAACGAAGCGTTTGCGGTGCAGGTGATTTACTGTCGCGATAAGCTGGGTATCGATAACGACAAGCTCAACGTCAATGGCGGCGCCATCTCCATTGGCCACCCGTACGGCATGAGTGGCTCGCGCATGATTGGCCACGCGTTGATCGAAGGTAAGCGGCGCGGCGTCAAGTACGTGGTGATCACCATGTGCGTGGGCGGTGGTATGGGTGCAGCCGGCTTGTTTGAAGTTTGCTGATACTGAAGTGACTATAACGGCGCCTGCGGGCGCCGTTCTTTGTTTAAGTCCGGGATTTATCCTGCGACGCGTAGGGGGAAGACAATGAAAGCAGTGATATGTAAAGAACACGGTTTGCCGGAAAAGTTGGAACTGGTGAGCGATTGGCCGGAGCCCGAAGTTGGTGAGCACGATGTGCTTATCGATGTTAAGGCTGCCGGCCTCAATTTTCCTGATGTATTGATGATTCAGGGGAAATATCAGATGCAGCCAGAGATGCCTTTTATTCCAGGCGGCGAATGCGCTGGCGTGGTGGCGGCAGTGGGCGCGAAAGTGACCCGTTTCAAGGTGGGAGACAAGGTGCTTTCCGCCGGCGGCTCGGGCGCGTTTTGCCAGAAAATCGCGGTCAACGAGGCCGGTGCCTTCCCCATGCCGGGCGGGCTAAGCTTTGAGCAGGCCGCCGGTGTCAGCATCACGTATTTCACGTCTTACTACGCACTCAAACAGCGCGCCGACCTGCAACCGGGCGAAACGCTGTTGGTGCTGGGTGCCGCGGGTGGCGTGGGTACCAGTGCCATTGAGCTGGGCAAGCAAATGGGTGCGAAGGTGATTGCTGCCGCGAGCACAGATGAGAAACTCGAACTGTGCAAAAAGTTGGGCGCTGATGAGGTGATCAATTACAGCAAAGAGAACCTCAAGGACGCAATCAAAGCCCTGACGGGTGGCAAGGGCGTGGATGTGGTTTACGATCCGGTCGGTGGCGATTACGCTGAGGCGGCAATTCGTGGTATGGCCTGGAACGGTCGCTACCTGGTGATTGGTTTCGCCAGCGGTCCCATCCCCAAAATCGCTCTCAATTTGACGTTGCTCAAGGGGTGTTCAATCGTGGGTGTTTTCTGGGGGCGCTTTGCCGGTGAGGAACCAGAGGTTAATCTCAAGAACATCGAGGCATTGTGGGAATTATTCTCCAGTGGCAAGATCAGCCCGGTAGTGACTGACAGTTTCCCGATCGAGCAGTACGAAGAAGCATTCAACTGTATGATTGAACGCCGCGCACGCGGCAAGGTCATCATCACGATGTAAGCGTAGAGGTATCTCTCCATGCAGAGCTTTGAATTCAATACGGTAGCACGCATCATTGTCGGCGCGGGAAGTGCGCTGCAACTCGCAGATCAGTGTCGGCATCTGGGTGTGCGACGACCCCTGCTGGTGACTGATCCTGGCTTGATGGCCATCGGGCTGGTACAGCCGGTATTGACGGCACTGGCGCAAGCGGGGCTTGCGCCGCTGGTGTTTGACCAAGTGCGCGAAGATCCCCCGGAGGCTACTGTACACGCGGCGACGGAAGCGGCGCGCAGCGGCGGCGTCGATGGCGTTATTGCGGTCGGCGGCGGCAGTTCCATGGATGTGGCCAAAGTAGTGGCGGTATTGTTGGGCGGCACCCAGACGCTGTCAGAGATTTATGGTGTTGGTCAGGTCAGTGGCAGCCGCTTGCCGTTGATCCTGGTCCCTACCACTGCCGGGACCGGATCGGAAGTCACTCCTGTCGCGGTCATAACCACCGGTGAGACAACCAAGGCGGGGGTCTCCTCGCCCGTCCTGCTGCCCGATGTCGCGGTATTGGATGCTGCACTCACGCTGGGGTTGCCGCCTGCGGTTACCGCCATGACGGGGGTTGATGCCATGGTGCACGCCATTGAGGCGTATACCTCCCGACACAAGAAAAACCCGCTGTCCGACAACCTCGCAATCAAAGCGCTACAGCTGTTGTCGCGCAATATTCGCACCGCCGTCCTCGAGGGCTCCAATCAGCAGGCGCGCGAAAATATGCTGCTCGGCGCCTGTCTTGCGGGACAGGCGTTTGCCAATGCACCTGTCGCCGCCGTACACGCGCTGGCATACCCCTTGGGCGGCCACTATCACATCCCGCACGGCCTGAGTAACTCACTGGTCTTGCCCTCTGTTCTGGAGTTCAACGCGCCTCAGGCGAGCGAGCTGTACGCCGAACTTGCAGATGTAGTGGCGGGCACGCCGGTTACCGGCAGCGACGAGGCAAAAACCGCAGCGCTGATTGCCGCTTTGCGGCAACTGATTGATGATGTGGCTCTGCCGGCGACGTTACACAGAGCGGGTGTCAAAGCGCGTGACCTGGAAATGCTGGCCACCGATGCCATGCTGCAACAGCGGCTGCTGGTGAACAACCCGCGTGATGTCGCCTACGAGGATGCGCTGGCGATCTATCAGGCGGCCTATGGAGCTGCGCGATGAGCAAGGTAGCGCGCCCCACCAGAGCGGACTACAAGGTTTTCTACCCCATCACGACGCGCTGGTCTGATAATGATATCTACGGCCATGTGAACAACGTAGTTTACTATTCCTACTTTGATACAGCGGCCAATCGTTACTTGATCGAAGAGGGCGGACTGGATATCAGTGACGGCAGTATCGTCGGCTTTGTGGTGAATTCCGGCTGCGAATACCACGCACCCATCACCTATCCTGAATCGGTGGAAGCAGGGGTTAGGGTGGATCGTCTGGGCAACAGCTCAGTACAGTACGGGATCGCGATATTCAGGGAAGGCGAGCAGGAGGCTGCCGCACATGGTCATTTCGTGCATGTGTTTGTAGAGCGCGCTGAAAATCGATCAGTGCCTATTCCACAACAGCTGCGTACAGCGTTGGAACGCCTGGCCTGATAGCGACTATTCATTGTTGCGCGGGTTGTGGCGGGAGCTGATCGACTTTTACCCGTTCAAAGCACTGCGCCTTCTCGGAGTAATCCCAGCGTTCGACCTGCAGTTGTCGCGGGCCAGTAGCGCCCGCTGTGATCTGCAACAGGTTCACCGAGTTTGGCGCGCCGGCGCGCACCCTATTGCTCAGTGCAGTGCCAGCTTGCACGGCCCACAGCCGGCCGGGCAGCATCGATATGTGACGGTGCATGGCCATGACATAGGGCAGATGGATGTGGCCACCCATTACAATGTCGGCTCCGGCAGCGGCCCAGCTGTGTAGTGCTTTTTCGTGATTGCGCAGCCGGTCATGGGCTGCCTCTGCGTTTGGCACCGCCAGCGGCTGATGTGTGACGACAATGCGCCAGCGCGCAGTGGGTGCCTGCTTGAGGCGCGCCGCGACGTGCTCAATTTGCTCATTACTCAATTCGCCGTCGATATGCCGGTACCAGCGTGTGGTGTTCAGTGTCAGTAGCAGCACGTCGTCGTTTTCATACTCGCTTTCCAGCGTGTTTCCGAAAGCCTCACTGTAGCGCGCATACGGTCGAATCAGGCGTTCCACCGGGTTGAAAAGGGGGATGTCGTGATTGCCGGGAATCGCCAGTACCTGCGGAATATTCAGATTGTCGACGAATGCGCGCGCCGCCTTGAATTGCGCTCGGGTGGCGCGCTGTGTGATGTCGCCTGACAACAGCAGGATATCCGGCTGATGCTGGTGTACCAAGTGCCGCAGTGCCGCTGCGACAGGCGCGCGCTCTGTGCCGAAATGTGGATCCGAAATTTGTAGCAATACCGTCATGCTGACGCGCGCCCCGGGGACGGTTCCGCAGGCCGGATCAGATGTAGTGGCTGTGGTGACACGCAAAACGTCAGTGGCAGTTGCAGCCAGGTAATCTCGCCGTCGGTCGCGACTTTTATACGGCGTGTGCGCAAAGGCCAGGCGGTGTTTACATCGAGTTGTTGCAACGGGAATTGCAGCAGCCGCTCGGATGCGCCGAGTTGGCCCAGCGCGCCGCGCACCAGCAGTCCGAGCATGGCCAGACGTCGCACTGGCTTCAGCACGATGGCTGCCAGCTCGCCGTGCTCGACATCGTGCGCCAGCGAAAATCCCAGCTGTTCCATCTGCAGGGCGTTGTTACCGACGAACAGCGAGAGTGCGCGCAGTTTGCGTTGCGTATCACCTGTCCCAACCTGCAGGCGCAGAGTGCGGTAGCCCCCCATCAGTGTGCAAAAAGCCGCGATGAAAGCGACCGTCCGGTTGCGACCCAGGTAGTGTTTCCAGTTCTCGCGCTCTTCCAGTAGTTTCGGATACAGGCCCAGGCTGGCATTCACCAGAAACACGCGGTCATTGACCATGCCGACCTGTACGGCCTGTGGCTGCTCATGCAATACCACTTGCAGTGCCTGTGCCGTGTCGCACGGTATATTGTGGGTCCGGCTGAAATAATTGAAGGTGCCCTGCGGTAATACGCCAAACGCACAGCCGCTGCCGAGCACCGCCTGCGCCACTGCGTTGATAGTGCCGTCGCCACCTGCGGCGACGACAATACCGCCGCAGGCCTGCGCGCGGCGCACCGCGGCGGCGGCTATCGCGCCCAGGTTTTGCGGATTATCGATGTTCATCAAATGCAGCTCACGACCGGCGGCTGCGCAGCCAGCTTCTATGCTCGCTCGCACTTCGGCAGCATCATCGGCACCCGAGCCAGGGTTGAAAACCACAAACAGTGCTGCACTTGTGGAATGGGCGGGTACGCGGCGGCGCTTATTGGTTTTGCTAGCGGTCATTGATAACGACGACGGCCAACACGGCGAGAAAGACGCCGACACTGAACAGCGGTGCCAGTGGACTGTGAATCTGGTAAAGACCGCCTGCGCAGATTGGCCCGACGACAAAACCAATCGCCGGGCAGGAACTCACCAGGCCTGCTGCACCACCTTGTTCCTGCGGCGTCACCGCCAGCGACGCGCCGGCTGATATAGAGGGCATGCACAGCGCCAGACCGGTGCCGAGAAAAGCCATGCCGACTGCCAGTACTGTAAATGTCTCAAAAATTGACACGACAGCGGCCCCGAGTATCAGCGCACACAGGCCCATGCGGATAAATTGCATGGGCCTCAGCTGTACGCGCTGCATGACAGTTACCTGAATCACAAAAGTGAAGATAGCGGAGACCATCAGGGCGGCACCGGTCATTTGCGCGGTTTCAATGCCACTCAGGTTAAGTTTGTCCTGTAGCTGGAAGCCGAGGGTTTGTTGGATGGCGGAAAATCCTATAAATACGCCCACCGCCGAGAGCAGTAACAAGGCAATGCGTTTATCGCGATAGCGCAGCTTCACCACAGCCTTGTGACGGGTGAGTTGCGTGGGGGGCGTTAGCGGTAGGTGCTTCCACACCACCACCACGGCCACTGCCGCAAGACCGCCGGCAAAATACAGTGGTGCCAACAGGCCGAACGTGGCCAGTGCGCCACTGACAGCGGGACCGAGAATCGTGCCCATACTGTTGGCCGTGCCGAGTTTGGCCATGGTCTTGGTGCGCTGATCAGGGCTGGTGTGATCAGCGGCGTAGGCCATACTGGCCGGTCCGGTGGCAGACATGACAATCGATTGGCTACAGCGTGTGAGCAGCAACACCCAGTAGAGCGCTGCACCGCTGAGCAGCCCGGTCAGTCCACCGTAAAAGACACTGGCAAAGAACACTGTGCCCACCGTATATCCCACCAGCCCGGTGATGATGACGGGCTTGCGGCCGATGCGGTCGCTGAAGCGACCCCAGCGCGGAGCCGCAAGGCCGAAGATCAGCGCAGAGACGGCGATGATGGACGTGATCTCCAGTTCGCGCAGATTCACTTCCCTCCCCAGCGGAGCGAGGATGGCGAACACCAGCGACTGGCCCATCCCGGTGGCCATCAGTGCCAGGATCAGCACCGTCAATTGCTGCCGCGTCAGTTGCGGCGAGGGTACTGTGGTCACGACATCTTGCTACTTGAGGTCAGAGGAGGATTTCTCCAACACTCTGCGCGCCACGATCAATTGCTGAATTTGCTGTGTGCCCTCGAAGATGTCCAGGATTTTGGAATCGCGGGCAAACTTCTCCAGTAAGGAGTTCTCGCTATAGCCCAGACTCTGGCACAGGGCTACGCAGCGCAGGGTGATATCGTTGCCGACCCGCCCGGCCTTGGCCTTGCACATCGAAGCCTCCATAGAGTTTGGCGTTTTGTTGTCGGCCATCCACGCAGCTTTCAAAACCAGTAGTCGGGCGGCGTTCCACTCGGCTTCCATCTGGTACAGTTCGGCTTCCATCGCGCTGAGATTGCACGGTTTCTTGTCGAACTTGAGCTCTACGCCCTCCGCTTGCAACAACTCACGGGATAGATCCAGTGCGGCACGCGACACGCCGATAGCCATAGCCGCCACTGGGGGGCGGGTGTTATCAAAGGTCTGCATGACGCCGCCAAATGCTTTCTTGCGGCCCTCCGCGTCGGTAGCGACTTCTGCGCTGCCCAAAATATTGTCTTTGGGGACGCGACAGTCGCTAAAGCTGATGGAGGCCGTGTCCGAAGCGCGTATGCCCAGCTTGTGCTCCAGTCGCGTCACTTCGCAACCCGGTGTGCCCTTCTCGACAATGAAGGACTTGATGGCCGCCTTGCCCAGTGATTTGTCCAGTGTCGCCCACACCACCAGCGTGTCGCTGCGGTCGCCGTCGGTGACAAATATTTTCTCGCCGTTGAGTACCCACTCGTCGCCATCCAGCACTGCAGTCGTGCTGATGTTCGCAGAATCGGAGCCGGTACCCGGTTCGGTAATACACATGGCGGCATAGCTGCCACCATACTTTTGCTTTTGCTCCGCTGTGCCCACTGCACTGATAGCGGCGTTGCCCAGGCCGCTACCCGGCATGCCCAGGAAGAGCCCCACGTCACCCCAGCACAGGCCGAACAAGCCGACCACGGACCCCATGTTGCCGCCGTTGACCACGGTGCCCTCGGGGGCCACTTCTTTGGCGCCGCCGGGATTGGATCTGGCACCTCCGATCAGTTTGGCCACTTCCTCCATTTCTTTTGGGTAGGTATGTTCTTCCTTGTCATATTTGCGCGAGTAGGGGCGCATCATGTGTTCTGCCAGCATCATGACCTGGCCAAATGTTTCCTGGTGCTTCTTTGCGAGTTCGAGATTAATCATAGCGGGTACTCCTGAATTTGAAGGTCGGGGCTCAGACGCTGGCAATGCCTTCCAGCGTAGCGATGGCGCGCAAGTTGCGATACCACAGTTCCACCGGGTGCTCGCGGCAGAAACCGTGTCCGCCGAGTAACTGCACGCCGTCAGTGCCGATTTTCATGGCGTGTTCGGCGCAGAAGACCTTGGCAAGATAAGCATGCTCGTGAAAATCCAGGCCTTGTTCAGCCCGCGAGGCGGCGCGCCAGGTCATAAGACGCATGGCCTCCAGTTCAATGGCGATGTCGGCCACCATAAAGGCAACCGACTGGCGGTTGCTGATGGGCTCGCCAAACGCTACTCGCTCGTTGACGTAGGGCTTCACATAGTCGAGCACAGCCTGACAGGTGCCCACCGCCAGCGCACAGATACCGATGTGGCTCAGGTCGATGAAACGCTGCAGGTCAAACTTGCCGTCGCCCAGGAGTGCGGCTGTGGGTAGTTGCACGTTGTCGAACTGCAGTGTCGCCAATTGCGCACCCAGCAGTCCCATATTGGATTCCGCGGTGCGTGTCATGCCATCGGGCGTGCCCTCGACAATGAACGCGGCACAGTCATCATTGTCCAGGCGCGCGACGATCAGTACCAGTTCGGCATCCATGCCCAGCGGTACCATGCTCTTGGTGCCGGACAGCGTGTACCCGTCGCTATTCGCGATCGCGGTCATTTGGGGTGCGGTGGGTTCGAAGGTCGCGCGCGGTTCCAGCAATGCGGTGGTGGCCGCCTTGAATTCGCCGCTGCAGAACAGCGGCAGGTATTTCTCGCGCTGCGCATCCGAACCCTGGTCCAGCAGGGTATTGACGAAGGCCATGGGGCTCACTGCCCCCAGCGTGAGAGACAAATCGCCGTGCGCGAGGTCCTCGAAGATGAGCGCATTTGAAATCGGTGAGCGTGCGACACCCGCGCCCCCCAGTGCTTCTGGAATGGGTAGCAGGGTGAGTCCCAGTTCGGCGGATTTTGGGTAGAAGTCCCGCGCTGGGCTGGAGCCTTCGTCCACGGGTTTTGCCTGCGGCCGGATTTCTGCAGCGGCGAAGCGCTGCATGCTCTCGCGATTCATGCGCTGTTCATCTGTCAGGGTCAGGTCGAACAGCAGGTCGGGGGCAGTATCGGTCATTGTCTACTCTCTCGTGTTATGGGTTTATGGCGGTGAGGCAAGGGGCCTGTAGTCCGCCAATCAGATAGTCCACCAGATGGTCAAGTAATGCGTCCTCGTCGAAATCACTCAAGTCGCCCAGTGGTGTGTGCGTGAGCCAACCCACCTCTGCAACGCCGTGTAGTACGTTGGTGGTCATGAACATAAGCCGCAGTCGACGCACAGGCGCCGGCAGATCAGGTAATTGTGTTTCCAGCGCGTGGTCCACGCGTTGCCAGAATGGTGCGAACATTGCATTGACCATTGCTGCGATGTCCACGTCGTTTTCACTCACCAGTCGCGACAGAAACTGCACGCCGGCGGCACCCCAGGGTTGTCGTGTTGGGAGCAGTACCAAAGGGCGCAGCGTGTCACGGCAGGCGCAGCGCAACAAGCGTTTTGCCGCCTGCTCTGAACGCAGTGCAGTGGCGATGTGACTAAGTTCTCTGGCAATCATTTCCACCAGCGCCTTAACCACGCCGAGTTTATTCTGGAAATGGTAGTGCATGGCGGCGGAGTTCTTCGATCCTGCCTCAGTACTGATGCGGCGCAGAGAAACGGCGTGCAAGCCTTCTGCCGCGTATAAATTCAGCGCGGTCAGCAACAGGCGGTCGCGGGTGTCGGCGCCTTTTTCCCTGACTGTGCGGGCGGCAATGCTCACTTGCTGGCGAGTTTGTCGGGGCTGCCAAACGCCTGCATGAGACGCGTATAACTGACCGGTAAGAGACGACTCACCAGCGAGATAATGGTGGCGTCCAGACCGATAAGCAGGCGTTTTTTGCGTTTTTCCATCGCGCTGATAATTTTTTGCGCCGCGACCTCCGGGCTTGTCCTGGCGAGTTTGTCGAATTCCCGGCTGCGCTCATCGCGTGTCATCGCCGGGTCGCCACCACGCGCTTGCCGCGCAATATTGGTCTTGATGCCACCGGGGTGTACACAGCACACATGCACATTGCTGCCCTCCATCTCCTGGCGCAGGGCTTCCGTGTAGCCGCGCACGGCAAATTTCGCCGCATTGTAAGCGGACTGGGTCGGTACGCCGATCAGCCCGAAGACCGAGGACAGATTAACCAAATGACCCTGTGAGGCGTTGCGCAGCAGGGGCAGGAAAGCCTGGGTACCGTACACTACGCCCCAGAAATTGATGCCCATCAGCCACTCTTGATCAGCGTAAGTGCTCTCCTCAACCGTTGCCATCAGCGCCACGCCCGCGTTGTTGATAACGATGTCCACGTGGCCCTTGCTGGTGGCAATTCGCTCGGCCCAGGCATGCATGCCCTCTTTGCTCGCAACGTCCAGAACTTGCCCGTCTGTAGGGATATCCTGGCGCGATAGCTGGCTGATCGTTTCGTTGAGTCCGTCAGCATTGATATCGCTCAGAAAGAGCTCGCAGCCGTCGTGGTTCAATTGCTTCGCCAGAGCGCGCCCGATACCTGAGCCCGCGCCGGTGATAACGGCGATCTTGCCTTGTGCGTATGCCATGATAGAGTTCCACTGCTTGACGAGGAGGCATAATAATAGGCGTTTTTAACATTAAAGCAATTGCTTTACCGCAGCCATTTCTGGCCGGGCACAAGTTTCTATACCGTGTGGCTGCCAAGGAATTAGCGGCCGGATCAGCACAATTAGGGGCAAGGAGTCTGGACACGTCTGAGTCCTTACCCTACAATGCCACGCCAGATTACAAGCACTCGGCCAGCGCACCGGGTTGCAATGTACCCCTGTGAATAACCTGAGCTGTATTCATATGAAAAAAGCGAGATGCGGTTCCCCATCTCGCTTTTTTTGCGAGCGCGCGACTGGCATTTTCGCCACTGACCGACGGAGGTTTTCTTGTCCATTCCGGCCATCCTAGTCCTTGAAGACGGTAGTATTTTCAAAGGTTTGGCAATCGGTGCTACCGGTACGTCGGTAGGCGAGGTGGTGTTTAATACCGCAATGAGTGGTTACCAGGAAATCCTGACCGACCCCTCTTACGCCCGCCAGATTGTCACCCTGACCTACCCCCATATCGGCAATACCGGTACCAATGACGAGGACGAGGAGTCCGCGTCCATTTGGGCCGCAGGCCTGGTGATCCGCGATTTGCCGCTGCTGGCCAGCAATTACCGGAATCAGCAGGGCCTTTCCGACTACCTGAAAAGCCGCAATATCGTAGCGATCGCTGATATCGACACCCGCCGCCTGACCCGTATATTGCGCGAGAAAGGCGCCCTGAATGGCTGTTTGATGGCCGGTGAAACGGTGGATGCTGCGCAGGCCCTAGAGCAGGCGCGGGACTTCGTCGGCCTCAAGGGCATGGATTTGGCCAAAGAGGTCAGCGCATCCGCCAGCTATACCTGGCGAGAAGGCAGCTGGGAAATGGGAGTGGGGCATAGCGAGCGCCCTGATTCCGAGTTGCCCTGGCATGTGGTGGCCTACGACTATGGCGTGAAGCGCAACATCCTGCGCATGCTCGTTGATCAGGGTTGCCGCCTGACGGTGGTTCCCGCCCAGACACCGGCAGCCGAGGTGTTGGCGATGAATCCGGACGGGATCTTCCTGTCGAATGGTCCGGGCGATCCGGAGCCCTGTGACTACGCCATAACAGCCATCCAGGCGTTTCTGGAAACGGATATTCCGGTATTCGGGATTTGTCTGGGCCATCAGCTGCTTGGGCTGGCCAGTGGCGCCAGCACCTTAAAAATGAAATTCGGCCATCACGGTGCCAACCATCCGGTGCAAAATCTGGACGATGGCACGGTGCTGATCTCCAGCCAGAACCACGGCTTCGCGGTGGATGAGGCGAGTTTGCCCGACACCCTGCGCACAACCCACAAGTCGCTGTTCGATGGCAGCCTGCAGGGTATTCATCGTACGGACAAACCAGCGTTCAGCTTTCAAGGGCATCCGGAGGCCAGTCCAGGTCCGCACGATGCCGCTCCGCTGTTCAAGTACTTTATTGAATTGATAACTGCACGCGCCCAGAAGAAGTAAGCCCCCATGCCAAAGCGTACTGACTTAAAAAGCATCCTGATTATCGGCGCCGGTCCTATCGTGATTGGACAGGCCTGCGAATTCGATTACTCCGGCGCCCAGGCCTGCAAAGCCCTGCGCGAAGAGGGGTACCGGGTCATTCTGGTGAATTCCAACCCGGCGACCATCATGACCGACCCGGCCATGGCGGATGCGACCTACATCGAGCCAATCGAGTGGCAGACGGTGGCCCGCATCATTGAAGTGGAAAGGCCCGACGCGCTGTTGCCTACCATGGGCGGCCAGACCGCACTTAACTGCGCCCTCGATCTGGCGCGCGAAGGCGTGCTCGAGAAGTTCGGTGTGGAGATGATTGGCGCGACCAAGGAAGCCATCGATATGGCCGAGGATCGCCAGCTATTCGATAAGGCGATGAAGCGTATTGGTCTGGCGACACCGCGTTCAGCCACGGCGCACAGTTTGGAAGAAGCCTTCCAGGTACAGGACTCCATCGGTTTTCCCTGTATTATCCGTCCGTCATTCACCATGGGTGGCTCTGGCGGTGGTATCGCCTATAACCGCACCGAGTTTGAAACTATTTGTCGGCGTGGGCTGGATCTTTCGCCCACCAACGAGTTGTTGATTGACGAATCACTCATCGGCTGGAAAGAATTTGAGATGGAGGTGGTCCGCGATAAAAAGGACAACTGCATCATCATCTGCTGTATAGAGAACTTCGACGCCATGGGTGTGCACACGGGTGATTCCATCACGGTGGCCCCGGCCCAGACGCTCACCGATAAGGAATATCAGATCATGCGCAACGCCTCGCTGGCGGTGCTGCGTGAAATCGGCGTGGAAACCGGAGGCTCCAACGTACAGTTCGGGCAGGATCCTAAAACCGGGCGCATGGTCATCATTGAGATGAACCCGCGGGTGTCACGCTCCTCGGCACTGGCGTCCAAGGCGACCGGCTTCCCTATCGCCAGAGTGGCGGCGAAGCTGGCGATTGGGTACACGCTGGATGAGTTGCAGAATGATATTACCGGTGGCGCGACGCCCGCCTCGTTCGAGCCCTCCATCGATTACGTGGTCACCAAGATTCCGCGCTTTGCGTTTGAGAAATTCCCTGGTGCCGATACCCGCCTCACCACGCAGATGAAATCTGTGGGAGAGGTCATGGCGATTGGCCGAACCTTCCAGGAGTCGCTGCAAAAGGCGCTGCGCGGCCTCGAAGTAGGCTCGGCCGGCTTCGAGCACCAGATCGACGTGGACGACCCGGAACTGCGCGATGAGCTGGTGAGGGAGCTGACCAACCCCGGTCCGGATCGTATCTGGTACATCGGTGATGCCTTCCGCGCGGGTATGAGCGTGGACGAGGTGTATCAGTACTCCGGTGTGGATCCCTGGTATCTGGTGCAGATTCAGGATCTCATCACCACGGAAGACAATCTCAAAGCCGTCAAGCTGGATGAGATTGATCACGCGCAAATGTTCGCACTCAAGCGCAAGGGATTTGCCGACGAGCGCCTGGCGGTGTTGCTGGACGTTACCGAAGCGCAAGTGCGTGACCATCGTCACGGGCTGGGTATCCGCCCTGTATACAAGCGTGTTGATACCTGCGCTGCCGAGTTTGCCTCCGCCACCGCCTATATGTACTCCACGTATGAAGAGGAGTGTGAGGCTGCTCCCACCGACCGCGATAAAATTCTGATACTGGGCGGCGGACCAAACCGCATCGGCCAGGGTATTGAGTTCGATTACTGCTGTGTACACGCCGCGTTGGCACTGCGCGAAGATGGTTACGAAACCATCATGGTGAACTGTAACCCGGAAACGGTTTCCACCGATTACGACACGTCGGATCGCCTCTACTTCGAGCCCGTGACGTTGGAGGATGTGCTGGAGATCGTCGATCTGGAGAAGCCCAAGGGTGTGATCGTGCAGTTTGGTGGCCAGACGCCGCTGAAACTGGCGCGTGCGCTGGAAGCCCAGGGTGTGCCCATCATCGGCACCACACCGGATGCGATTGATCGTGCAGAGGATCGGGAGCGCTTTCAGAAGATGATCCAGAAACTGGACCTCAAGCAGCCCGTCAATACCACGGTACGCAGTGTCGAGGAAGCACTGGAGGCGGCCAAGGCCATCGGTTATCCACTGGTGGTGCGCCCCTCGTATGTACTGGGTGGTCGCGCCATGGAAATCGTTTATCGCGAAGAGGATTTACTGCGGTACATGCGTGATGCGGTGCAGGTTTCCCATGATTCTCCGGTGTTGCTGGACAGCTTCCTCAGTGCCGCGATTGAAGTGGACATCGACGCCGTCAGCGATGGCGAGGAAGTCGTCATCGGCGCTCTTATGCAACATATCGAACAGGCGGGTGTGCATTCCGGCGACTCGGCCTGTTCACTGCCGCCCTACAGTCTGGAGGCCTCACTGCAGGATGAGATGCGCGAGCAGGTCAAGAAAATGGCGCTGGAACTGGGCGTCAAGGGCTTGATGAATGTGCAATTGGCCTGGCAGGACGGCGAAATTTACGTGATCGAAGTCAATCCGCGCGCCTCGCGCACCGTGCCGTTTGTGTCCAAGTGTATCGGTGTGTCGCTGGCCAAGGTTGCGGCGCGCTGCATGGCGGGAAAGACGCTGGCGGAGCAGGGCTTCACCCGCGAAATTGTGCCTCCATATTATTGTGTGAAAGAAGCGGTGCTGCCGTTCAATAAGTTTCCGGGCGTCGATCCGATTCTGGGCCCAGAAATGAAATCGACCGGTGAAGTCATGGGTGTCGGCGATACGTTTGCCGAGGCCTTCGCCAAAGCCGAGCTGGCGGTGGGGAGTGGTGCGCCGACTGAGGGCACTGTCCTGATCAGCGTTCGCGATATGGACAAGCCCGGCATCGTCGGTGTGGCCCGCGATCTCGCGGAGATGGGTTTTTCGCTGGTTGCCACTAGCGGTACGGCCAAGGTGCTGGAAGCGGCTGGCCTGACGGTACGCCGGGTCAACAAGGTGCTTGAGGGACGTCCTCACATTGTCGACATGATCAAGAACGACGAAGCAGATTTCATTATTAATACCACGGAAGGTCGCCGAGCGATCGAAGATTCAGCCCCTATTCGCGCCAGCGCAGAGGCTCACAGGGTGTTCTACACTACGACCCTGACCGCCGCGCAGGCGATTTGCATGGCGTTGAAATTCAAAGGTGAAAAGACAGTGCGGCGCCTGCAGGACCTGCACAGGAGAATTGAGGCATGAACAAATTTCCGATGACACTGGCCGGTGAAACCGCGCTGCGCAAAGAGTTGGATCGTCTCAAGAGGGTAGAGCGCCCGAGTATTGTCGAGGCGATTGCCGAAGCGCGTGCGCACGGCGATCTGAAAGAGAATGCGGAGTACCATGCGGCGCGGGAACAGCAGAGTTTTGCTGAGGGCCGTATCATGGAAATCGAAGGCAAGTTGGGCAATGCCCAGGTTATCGACATCACCACTATTCCCAAATCAGGCAAGGTGATTTTCGGCACGACGGTCGATCTGATCAATCTGGAAACTGACGGCAAGGTGACTTACCGCATCGTCGGTGAGGATGAAGCAGACATCAAAAACCATATGATCTCAGTAGGCTCGCCTATCGCCCGCGCTCTGATTGGCAAGGAGGAGGGCGAGGTCGTAGTCGTCAAGGCACCCGGTGGCGATATCGAATACGAGATCGATCAAGTTCACCACATCTAGTTTGCGCTAGGGCGCCAGTCTCATTTTCCTTTGAACACTGGCGGCCTGCGCTCTACCCGCGCCATCATCCCTTCGACAAAATCCTCCGTCGCCATCAGTGTCGCAAGTGCGGCGTTTTCCTGATCGAGTGCTTCGCCCAGCGCGCCCATATGGGGCTGGTGTAGACAGCGTTTCATTTCCCGAATGGACAGCGCGGGCCCCTGTGGCGGAATAAGCTGCAACACTTTCTCTCGGGAGTAGGACAGTAGTTCGCTGTGGGATACGACCTTGTTGGCAATACCCAGCTCTACGGCGTCATTTGCGCTGATCCGCTCTGGAAAGAACAGAATCTCCTTGGCTTTCTGGAACCCCAATAGGCGCGGTAGAAAGAAGGTGGAGCCCAATTCTGCCGCAATGCCCAGTTTGGCGAACGGTAGCTGGAGCCAGGCGTGCTCTGACATATAGATCTGATCTGCCGCCGCGAGGCACAGGGTAACGGCGCCGCCGATTGCCAAGCCATTGATGGCGGCGATGATCGGCTTGTCACAGGCGTAGAGCTTCAAGGTAGCGCGTTTCTGCGCGATATCAGACATGTCGATATCGGCCAATACCTCAGGCGCGACTCCCTCAAAGGCATCGGGGTTAAAGTAGCCCCCGCTACTAAACGCCTCTTTGGTCGGGTCTTCGGATTGCGGATCTGGTGCTCCTGTCAGTATCATGGCATAGGCGGAGTCATCCGACTGGAAGTGATCGACCGCGTAGAAAAGCTCCAGAAATGTCACGGCGCTGAGCGC
Source organism: Halioglobus sp. (assembly GCA_037969215.1). Classification (GTDB taxonomy): domain Bacteria; phylum Pseudomonadota; class Gammaproteobacteria; order Pseudomonadales; family Halieaceae; genus Marimicrobium. Next base: position 12,258 of record JBBKWY010000006.1, on the reverse strand, counting down.
ATTTTTACGCGCCGGTGTGTTCAGGGTGAGCGTTACAACGCCAGTTTCATCCTTTGAATAGAGAATATCCTTAAAATTCTGTGGTTCCATGTTGTCCTTTGCGCTCCCGATAGAGAAAATGTGTTTGGTTTGAGAGGTAGAGGACGCATTCTGGAGTCCCTGTCAGGAATTGGCAACTCGTAAGTCATCGAGAACGAGAGGGTGGAATCTGCTCTGCTTACGGGTAGTGAGGGTGGCGTGCGTAATAAATGTGAGTTCGGGGATTCGCTTATCTGATCTGGCCTGAATTATTTTGATGACGCTAATGAAAATAATTCTCATTTAAATTATGATCGGGTTTTTATCGGAGTAGTAACAACAGCATGGATATCAACCTCTGGTCGCTGAAATCCGGCGACCGCTGCGAAATTTTGGGTTACGACAGTGCCCTTGCCGAGAAGTACCGCATCCGTTTGATGGAATTCGGCTTTCATCCTGGCGAGTCGGTGTCCTGTCTGCATTCGCTGGCATTCGGTGCGCCCAAGGTTTACCGCGTTAGCAATACCGTATTTTCGCTGGATGATGAAGTGGCCTCCCATGTTCTGGTCAGGATAACCGCGTCCCATGAGTAAAGTCCTGCTGATAGGCAGCCCCAACTCGGGGAAGAGTCTGCTATTCAATCGACTGACCGGTTTGCACCACAGAGTCGCCAATTTCCCCGGCATCACGGTGGATGTCAGTACCGGTCGCTTGCAGGACCTGCCGGAGACGGAGTTGATCGATTTCCCCGGCACCTACTCGCTACAGGCGATTTCAGAGGATGAGCGGGTTGCGGTCGATTACTTTGAGCGCTCGCTGGATGACGCGGACGTGAGCCATGTGCTGTGCGTCGTCGATGCCACGCGCCTGGAGAAAAGCCTGTATTTCACACTGCAGGTTATTCGTGAAAGTGCGCGCCATGGCAAGCCGGTTACAGTGCTGGCCAATATGATGGACGTCCTGGATTCACACAAGTTGAGTCTCGACGTAGAGCAATTGGCGGTTGCCCTGCAGGCACCGGTGCTGCCTGTTTCGGGCCGTTCAGGCGAGGGCCTGAAAGCGATTATTGGTGCCCTCAAGGGTGCGATGGTGCTGCCAGAGACCTGGGCCACAGAACAATCGGTGGATGTGCCAGACGAGCAGCTGCGCATAACCGCACACAAGCTCGCACACCGCTTTGGAACCCAGGGCGACGTGCTGATCAGGAACCAGACTCGCCTCGATGGCATTTTCCTCCATTCCGTGGCAGGCGGCTTTGCCTTTTTCTTTATCATGTACCTGCTATTTCAATCGATCTTTACCTGGGCGGCGCCACTGATGGACGCTGTGGAATTTGTCCTTGCCTCGCTGGCCGATTGGATCGTACCCATGATAGGCAATCAGACGGCGAGGGATTTTACGTCGGACGCTCTGTTTGGTGGCATAGGCGCCTTCCTGGTGTTTGTACCGCAGATATTTATCCTGACGTTCGTCATCGGTCTGTTGGAAGACTCAGGGTACATGGCGCGCGCCGCGCTCATCTGCCATAAACCTTTGCGCCTGTTCGGTCTGACCGGCAAAAGTTTTATTCCCATGTTGTCGGGTGTGGCCTGTGCTATTCCGGCAATCTACGCCGCCCGCGCAATCGACTCGCCGCGCAAACGACTGTTGACGTACATGGCGATACCCCTGATGCCCTGCTCCGCCCGTTTGCCGGTGTATACCCTGTTGATTGCGGCGTTTATTCCCGCCACCACTGCGATGGGGGGGCTGATCGGCTGGCAGGGACTGGCGATGTTCGCAATTTATTTCTTCGGTATGTTTTGTGGGTTACTGGTGACTGCGTTGGTGTCGCGTACCAGTAAAGATCACTACAACGACTTGCCTTTCGTGCTGGAGTTGCCGCCCTATAGATTGCCCAGCCTGATACCACTGCTGCGCACCTGCTGGAATCGCTCAAAACATTTTGTCACCAAGGCCGGAAAAATCATTTTTGCGGTCACTGTGGCCGTCTGGGTATTAGGGTATTTTCCTAATTTTGGTGCCGATCTGGGCAGCTCGTGGTTGGGCCATCTGGGCCACTTTATCGAACCCCTGTTTGCACCGCTGGGTCTCGACTGGCGTTACGGCGTGGCTATTTTAAGTTCCTTCCTGGCCCGCGAAGTATTTGTGGGTACGCTGGGCACGATTTTCGGTATTGAGTCCGCCGATGAAAAAATAGCGCCGTTGGTACAGCATATTCAAAACAGTGATATGGCGCTGGGTTCCGGTATCGCGTTGTTGGTGTTCTTCGCCATCGCGCTGCAGTGTGTCTCCACGCTGGTGATCTTGTCGAAGGAGAGTGGCTCGCGTTCACTGGCGGTGAAAATGTTCGCGGCGTATTTTGTGTTTGCCTACATTGCCGCAGTGGCGGCGTATCAATTCACCGGTCTTTTTACCTGAAAGCGGCGGCCACTACTCTGGCCGCTCATGCTGAAATAGCCTGACCTGTGCCAACACCAGTTGCGCCAGCATGCCAACCAGCAGTGCGTGGTTTTCCTTGCGGATCCCCTCCAGTCCAGCATTGATCTGGCGATACAGGCTGTCGCGCTGCTCGTGGCCAAGCTGTGCGGGCAGATCAACGGTAAAACTGTACTGTTCTGACTGGCTCAGTTGAGCGTACATTTTGGTGAGTTGCCTGGCCGCGAAATCGACCAGCTGGTCATCCGCGCCTTTTGCCGACAGCAATTCGCGTAGCTGGCGATCCAGAAAAGTCAGGCCCTGAGCCTGTTGTGATGGAAATTCGAGGATAGTTCCCATACCGCACTGCTCGCAACGGAGATGCTCTATCATAGCGAAACTGCCCGCTGATGTGCACAGGGTGCAATCTCCGGGGCGCAGCGTTGGGGCTACACCGGTTTTATTAGATTGGACAGTCGCGGATCTGGCGTGGGAGCGCGCCGCAGCAGGAGAATGACACTGCCGACGCTCTGCACCAGTTCAGCTTTGAGCTGCCTGGTGATCTGCTGTGTCACCTCGGCGCGCGCCTCGCGCGAGCCCACGGACAGTTTGACCTTGATCAGTTCATGGTCGGTCAGGGCTCTGTCCAGTTCGGCGACGACGCCTTCACTGAGGCCTTTGCCAGCGATCGTGACCACCGGTTTCAGCTTGTGGCCAATTGCCCGCAGTTGCTTGATGTCTTGATTTGCTTTCTTACTCATTACAGTTCCAAGGTACAATGCCCGCCAGCGCGGGGCGGGCCATTCTACACAAGCCCTCCCATGCACGAAACCGAAATTACAGTGACTGCTCATGGCAAAAAAGAAATCCTCCAGTAAAGCCTGGTTAAAGGAGCACCGGGATGACCCCTACGTGCAGCAGGCCCAGCGTGAGGGGTATCGCTCTCGCGCCTGTTATAAGTTGCTGGAGTTGCAGGACAGGGACGGGCTGATCCGTTCCGGCATGACCGTGCTGGATCTGGGCAGTGCGCCGGGTGGCTGGTCGCAGGTCGCAGTCGAGCGGGTGGGCGGGAAAGGCAAGGTAATCGCCTCGGACATCCTGCCGATGGGCGCGCTGGACGGCGTGACCTTTATCGAGGGCGACTTTACCGAGGATGAGGCGTTTCAGCGGATTGTCGAGGCACTCGACGGCAAGCCGGTGGATCTGGTGATATCAGATATGGCGCCCAATATGAGCGGTGTGCAAGCCATGGACCAGCCACGGGCGATGTATCTGGTGGAGCTGGCCCTGGATATGGCACAGCAGGTATTGTCCCCCGGAGGCACATTTGTCGCTAAAGTGTTTCAGGGTGAGGGCTTTGATCAGCTTTTTAAGCAGACACAGGGCTCATTTGGAAAGGTGTTGACGCGCAAACCGAAGGCCTCCAGGCCCCGTTCAAGGGAGGTTTATCTGGTGGCAAAAGAGTTTCGGGGCCATTGAGGGCTGTTTGGATTGCACATTCTCCGCACCAGAATCAACCACAGACATAGTCACCATCAACTTGCTTGAAATATGGAGAGATTGCCCCAATTGTAGTAAATTGGCTGGCAGGGCACGACTAACTTGCGCTCGACAGTATCGAGTTGCGCCGGTTAGCCGCGCATTACCCATCAGATTCGAGGGAATTGAGTGTTGAATTGCAGCCCCCTGAGGTTGCCACATTCATTTTCTGTATCCGCCCTAAGGCGGCGCCAGAACACAGTTCGGCGTAATACCTCCGTGAGGAAATGGCATTGAACACTATGGTTAAGAATTTATTGCTCTGGTTGGTGATCGCTGCCGTCCTGTTATCGGTATTTAACAACTTCAATATGCAGGGTGCCAGTGAGCAGGTTGGCTACTCGGAGCTAATTACCGAAATTCAGAACGACCAGGTGAAAAAGGTCGTTGTGGACGGTCTGACTATTTCTGGTGAGCGCTTTGATGGGTCTCGCTTTGAGACCATTCGTCCCATGGTGGAAGACCCGAAGTTGATCGATGACCTGCTGGAACACAAGGTCGAGGTTGAGGGGCGCAAGCCAGAGCAGCAGAGTGTCTGGACCCAACTACTGGTCGCCAGCTTCCCCATCCTTATTATTATTGCCGTATTTATGTTCTTCATGCGCCAGATGCAGGGCGGCGGCGGTGGTCGCGGCGGTCCGATGAGTTTTGGCAAGAGCAAGGCCAAGCTGTTGAGCGAGGGGCAGATTACGACTACCTTCGCCGACGTAGCAGGCGTGGATGAGGCCAAGCAGGATGTGCAGGAGTTGGTGGAATTCCTGCGCGATCCCAGCCGCTTTCAGAAGTTGGGCGGACGGATTCCCCGCGGTGTGCTGATGGTAGGCCAGCCGGGTACGGGTAAGACCCTGCTTGCCAAGGCTATAGCCGGCGAGGCGAAAGTACCCTTCTTCTCCATATCCGGTTCGGATTTTGTCGAAATGTTTGTCGGCGTAGGCGCCTCGCGCGTGCGCGATATGTTCGAGCAGGCTAAAAAGCAGTCACCCTGCATTATTTTCATTGATGAGATCGACGCTGTGGGACGTCACCGTGGCGCAGGCCTGGGTGGTGGCCACGACGAGCGCGAGCAAACCCTCAACCAGTTGCTGGTGGAGATGGATGGCTTTGAAGTTAACGACGGTGTGATTGTAATCGCCGCGACCAACCGTCCCGACGTACTTGATCCCGCACTGCTCCGACCCGGTCGTTTTGATAGCCAGGTGGTGGTGAGCTTGCCGGATATCCGTGGTCGCGAGCAAATTTTAAAAGTGCATATGCGCAAAGTCCCCCTGGCCGAGGATGTGGAAGCATCCAAAATCGCACGTGGAACACCTGGCTTCTCCGGTGCTGACCTGGCCAATCTGGTGAACGAGGCCGCTTTGTTCGCTGCCCGTAGTAATGTGCGTACGGTCGGTATGAATCAGTTTGAACTGGCCAAGGACAAAATCATGATGGGCGCTGAGCGCAAATCGATGGTGATGTCAGAAAATGAAAAGCGCAATACCGCCTATCACGAAGCAGGCCATGCGATTGTCGGTCGCCTGGTACCAGAGCATGATCCGGTCTACAAAGTGAGTATTATCCCGCGCGGCCGTGCGCTGGGTGTGACCATGTTTCTGCCCGAGGAGGATCGCTACAGCCACAGCCGCCGGTTTATCGTCAGCCAGATATGCAGTCTGTTCGGCGGCCGTATCGCCGAGGAAATGACGCTTGGCAAGGACGGCGTAACCACCGGGGCATCGAACGATATCCAGCGCGCGACGGATATTGCACGCAAAATGGTTACCAAGTGGGGGTTGTCGGACAAAATGGGTCCACTGATGTACGACGAGGCCACAGAAGAAGTGTTCCTCGGTCGCAGCGCCGGTCAGCCTCATCTGGTAGTTTCTGCAGACACCGCCAAGCAAATTGATCTCGAGGTGCGGCGTATCATTGATGAATGCTACGCAACCGCGCAGACAATATTGGAAGAAAATGTCGACAAATTACACCTGATGTCTGATGCACTCATGCTGTACGAGACGATTGATGCCGATCAGATCGATGACATTATGAACGGGCGCCCAGCGCGAGAACCCAAGGACTGGGGTGATACCGGTGACGATCAGACACCCGGCGCGGATGTGGGTGCTGCCCCTCAGGATTCTTCCGACAGACCGATAGGTGGCCCCGCCGGCGAGCATTGATCCCGGCTCGGGCAGTGCCTCCAGTTCATCCTCCAAGGTGTTCGGCGCTGGACTGCGCCGGGCGTACCCTCGATTTGACGCGCCCGGTCATCATGGGTGTTATCAATACCACCCCAGACTCTTTCTCCGACGGCGGTACCCTGTACCGTAGTTCACGCCTTGATATCGAGCGCGCTATGACGCGAGCCCGCGATATGGCGGCTGCGGGAGCCGTCATACTGGATATTGGGGGGGAGTCCACCCGACCCGGCGCGCAGCCGGTTTCACTGGACGAGGAAATGGACAGGGTACTACCGCTGGTGGAGCGGATTGCCGGTGAATTGGGGGTGGTCATTTCAGTTGACACCAGCACCCCTGAATTGATGCGTGAAGCGGCTGGCGCAGGCGCGGGCCTGCTGAATGATGTGCGGGCACTGACGCGCGCCGGGGCGCTGGAAGCCGCCGCGGCTACCGGGTTGCCGGTTTGTTTGATGCACATGCAGGGACAGCCCGGCAACATGCAGGTCGCGCCACAATATGTCGATGTTGTGACCCAGGTCAGAGAATTTTTACTCGCCAGGGTGGTAGCCTGTGAACGACTGGGTATAGTGCGGGAGCGGTTAATCCTCGACCCTGGCTTCGGCTTTGGCAAGTCGGTGAGCCACAATATGCAGCTGCTGCAGGCCCTGCCAGAGCTGGCTGCTATGGGGTTCCCGCTGCTGGTGGGGTTGTCGCGTAAATCAATTATTGGAAAACTGCTGGGACGGGATGTGGCTGAGCGTCTGCCCGCCAGTCTGGCGCTGGCAGTGATGGCGGTAGAGCGTGGCGCCGCGATTATAAGAACGCACGACGTAGCCGCCACGGTGGATGCCGTGGCGATGTGGGCTGCACTACAGGAGTTTGGGGACGTATGACGAAACGCTATTTTGGCACTGATGGTATCCGCGGCAAGGTGGGTGAGTTTCCAATCACACCGGATTTTATCCTCAAGCTGGGTTGGGCCTGTGGCCGTGTTTTCGACCGGGAGTTCAACCGCGAGGGCGGTTGCCTGGTGATCATAGGCAAAGATACGCGTGTCTCGGGGTATATGTTTGAATCAGCGCTGGAAGCGGGCTTGGTCGCCGCCGGTGTCAATGTGAAATTGCTGGGGCCCATGCCAACACCCGCCATCGCACACATGACCCGCAAGCATAACGCCGAGGCCGGTATTGTCATTAGCGCTTCACACAACCCCTTTTATGACAACGGCATCAAGTTTTTTGGCGCCGATGGATCAAAACTGTCCGATGAGATAGAGCACGCGATTGAAGCAGAATTGGATCTGCAATTGACAACAGTGCCGTCACGGCAAATTGGCAAGGTGACGCGGGTGGAGGATGCCACTGGCCGCTACATCGAGTTTTGCAAATCGACGGTGCCAGATGATTTCAGCTTGCGTGGTCTGCGCATAGCCCTGGACTGCGCACACGGCGCCACCTATCACATCGCACCCGGCGTGCTCAGCGAGTTGGGCGCCGAGGTGATCACCATGGGCGCGACCCCCGACGGCTTCAATATCAACGAAGGTGTGGGCTCCACTGATATGACGGCGCTGTCGGCACTCGTCAGGGAGCACCGGGCTGATATCGGTATCGCTTTCGATGGCGACGGCGATCGCGTGTTGATGACTGATGAAAAAGGCGAGATTATCGATGGCGATGAGTTGGTATACATCATCGCTATGCACCGTCTGGCCACCGGTCGCAGCGATGCCGGAGTCGTTGGCACCCTGATGTCAAACCTGGGGCTTGAATTGGCCCTGAAGAAAGCTGGCCTGCAGTTTGAGCGTGCGAATGTCGGTGATCGGTATGTGAAAGCGGCAATGGAGGCCAATGGCTGGCATCTGGGCGGGGAATCCTCCGGTCATATCATCTGTTCTGATGTCACTACCACCGGGGACGGCATCATCGCTGCCCTGCAGGTGCTGATGGCGCTGCAGGCGGCACAGGGAGATCTGGCAGCACTGCGCGCCGGTATTACCATGTATCCTCAAACCATGATTAACGTCGTCGTCGGCGGCAGGGTCAATCTGGCGGATTACCCCGCGCTCGGGACTGCGGTGGCGGCGATGGAGCTGCGGCTGGGAGCGGACGGCAGGGTCCTGTTGCGCCCTTCGGGTACTGAGCCGAAGGTGCGGGTTATGGTGGAGGGGCTGTGTCCGACCACTGTGCCGCTACTGTGTGCTGAACTGGCTTCAGAGGTAGAGCGGATACTCTCTTGATCGCTCGCCGGCCTGTTCTTCGTTGCGGCCTATTTCCATCGGATGTTCCTTGTCACGGGAGGCTATCTTGGTTAAGATTGCGGCCGCTTTTTTCACCCGGAGATCGAGATGCGCCAGCTTCTGGTTGTAGGTAACTGGAAGCTTAATGGGTCCAGGGCCAGTATCAATACATTGATGGGTAGTTTGGTGAGTGCGCCGGCGCAGTCGGGCCCCGAGGTGGCCGTGTGCCCCACGTATGTGCACCTGCCGCAAGTGCTGGATTTGTGTGCCGCATCTGCGATTACCGTCGGGGCGCAGGATTGTAGTCATATGCAGTCCGGGGCTTATACCGGCGAAGTCGCCGCTACCATGCTGGCTGAGATGGGTTGTCGCTGGGTCATTCTGGGACACTCGGAGCGACGTCAGTACCACGACGAATCTGATGCGCTGGTTGCCGCCAAGGTTGCGGCGGCGGTCGATGCGGGTTTGCGACCCATTGTTTGTGTGGGTGAAACGCGCGAGCAGCGTGAAGCAGGTGAGGCAGAAAGCGTAGTCAGTGCCCAGTTGGAAGGCGCGCTGCGGGGTCAGGCAAACCTCAGTTCGCTGGTGGTGGCGTATGAGCCCGTTTGGGCAATTGGTACCGGGCTAACGGCAACGCCGGAGCAGGCTCAGGATATGCACGCGTGTATTCGAAGTTGTTTGGACGGCATAGACGGAGTGGATGCCCAGGGCACACGGCTATTGTATGGCGGTAGTGTAAAGGCTGATAATGCCGCGCAGTTATTCGCGCAGCCTGATATTGATGGTGCACTGGTCGGTGGAGCTGCGCTAAAAGCAGTAGACTTCCAAGCCATTATAAACGCTGCGGCAGTGTAACAAACGATTGGAAATTGTCCCCTGGAGGGACTGGACGATTATGGAACAGATAATTTTGGCAGTGCACCTGGTCATCGCTTTGGCGATCATTGGCCTGATCATGCTGCAGCAGGGGAAGGGCGCCGATATGGGCGCGTCGTTTGGTGCCGGGGGTTCGCAGACCCTGTTTGGTAGCGACGGTGGTGGCAGTGTGCTGACCAAGGCGACAGCCTGGTTGGTGGTATTGTTCTTCGCCAGCAGTTTTAGTCTGGCGCTGATGGTCAATCAAAGAGCAGTGGTTGACGATGATCTGGGTTTGGCAATCCCCGCGACGGTGAACGCTGGAGCGGCGACACCGGCGGACGAAGAGCTGCCCGTATGGAATGATGAACCTGCAGCCGCCACCGCGCCTGCAGGAGATGACTTGCCCCAGTTGGATTGAGGTAACAAACGCTTTTTGCCGAAGTGGTGGAATTGGTAGACACGCCATCTTGAGGGGGTGGTGAGCTATGCTTGTGCGGGTTCGAGTCCCGCCTTCGGCACCATATCAACGCAGAGCCCAGTAAACGCTGGGCTTTGTGCTTTCTGTGGCAGGGACTTGGCACAGTCGGGCCTTTCTGTTGCGGGCCTACCTCCAGAAAACCCACAGATTTGCGGTATGTCTGTGCTGGTATTCGCGTGTCAGGCGCCTTGCTATTTCTTTTCCTTTTCTACTTCTTCTACAGCTGAACTTAATTTTTGATATACACCGAGCGCCACTATTAAAATAGCGGCTGCAACAACGAGTAAAGCTGGATACAGCAGCAGCGTAAGATCTTTCGTTCCTGCCTTGAATATAAAAACCAATCCTTCAATGCTGACGGCAATAGTGATGATCACAATTATTTTTGTAATTGTTTTTCTTGCCTCTTCAGTATCACGAAGCTCTTTCGCCAAAAAAACTTCTTCCTCCATCATATACTGTGCAACATCAATAATGGCTGCAGCTATAATTATTGCACTGACATAGTGAAGTAGTAATGGAATGAAATCAGCTTCGATTCTAATGTTAGAAATGACATCGAACGCAGACCACCCCATAATTATTAGGGATAGTCCTACCAGACATAAGGCTGCGAACAGGTGAACTAAACGGAATAGAATATTAAATATCTTTTGCATACTTGAACCTCCATATACTTTTCAGTTAAAGAAGCCCTTTGTGGCATCAATCAGCGCATGGCCGCTACAAATAGAGACGTCATGCCACTGAAAAACCGGAATACGATTTTTTAGAGAGTCTGCTTCGCGTTGTTAACTGACCGAGACCATATCACAAGGCTAGCGTCTGGAAACAGTGCTGAGCATCCAGACCTGAATGTGCGTGAATGTGTCTGAATGGGAAGGGGCAGACATTTAGGAGCTCTCTGAAAAGCATTCACAGGCAGCAGCTCCATGGTAGAAGCTCGCCTAGTTTATTCCCACGCTTTCGCATACCTTTGGATTGCGCCAGGGAATTTCCCCTCTCCTGATTGCATCCCAGCGGAAGCTTTCCAAGCGGGCCAGGCGATCAACTATTTTTCTCCGTAACAGGTATGGCAGATACATTCCTGGGACAGGCGTGCATTATTAATTGCATACAGTGAATTGGAGCAGTGCAAGATATTACAGCGTTCGTGATCGCAGCACTGCCCGACCAGAACGAATGGTGCGGAGGCGGAGGTGAATGCTCAATCACTCTTTCAACTTCAGGGGTCCAGGTCCCGGTTCCCGCCACCCTCGGCCTGTTCAGTCTCGGTCTAGCTGGCCTCGGTTGGTCAAGGCGCAAGCAAGCGTAAACAGTAATTCTGATAGATAGCCCTCCTGTGCGTCAGATTCCCCGCAGGTAAGCAATTAGCGCTGGGCATGGCCTTGGGTAATGCCCAGAGCAGGTTTCTCCATAGGCTGACACTCCGGGAGCCTTAGGGAGTAGCTTGATCTCAAGTTGCGAGAGTGGGACGGGGTAGGGCAGGCTTGCAAGAGCGCTCTGAAGAGCGTTCACGGGCAACGGCTTCAGGGTAGAAGCTCGATTAGTGTATTTTCTCGTTTTCGCAAACCATTTGAACGTGCACCGCTTAAAATACGCCTCTCGTGATTGCATCCCCATAACTCTTTCACTACAATCCCCCACCTTCAAACGGGGCAGGCTCTAATTCGCCCCGATCTGATCATGGCTGGCGTAGCTCAGTAGGTAGAGCAGCTGATTTGTAATCAGCCGGTCGGGGGTTCGATTCCTCTCGCCAGCTCCATTTTCAGATTCCTGGTTTCGATCAGCACTGTAAGAACAGGGTAAAAACCGCAAACTATGCCCTCGCAGTGGGTTCGGTCTGCACCGCTTCAGCGCCGAAATTTGAAGTGTGCGTAAGTTAATAATTTTATTGAAATATATGGTTGACATTGCGGCTGACCATCTGGACAATATGCCGCCTTTCGGAGGGGTTCCCGAGTGGCCAAAGGGATCAGACTGTAAATCTGACGCGCGAGCTTCGGTGGTTCGAATCCACCCCCCTCCACCATGAATATGTAAGTCTCAAATGGGGCGCTATTCGGGAGTCTTATTCAGGAGCAGATGTTGGTTTTTCTGCTTCATGGATAGTGCGCAACTGGCTAGAGCGCTGCCATTGAAGAATGGTTTGGAATGAAATAGTAGCGGGTATAGTTCAGTGGTAGAACGTCAGCCTTCCAAGCTGAATATGCGGGTTCGATTCCCGCTACCCGCTCCAAAGTTGGGAAGGATGCGCTCATATAGCTCAGTCGGTAGAGCACTTCCTTGGTAAGGAAGAGGTCACCGGTTCAAATCCGGTTATGAGCTCCATTATTGGCCTAACTAGTTGTTATTGTTAGATACATTAATTTTTTGAATGATTCGGCCCAGGGGCCTGATCCGGTGTTTGATAGGAGACCGTCGTAATGTCAAAGGAAGCATTTGAGCGTAGCAAGCCTCACGTAAACGTAGGTACGATTGGTCACGTTGACCATGGTAAGACGACGCTGACAGCGGCTCTTACACGCGTTTGTTCGGAAACCTGG
>JBBKWY010000005.1:0-33040 GCA_037969215.1 Halioglobus sp. | reverse complement strand
CAGGGACGCTATCTTGTGCTGGCCTTTGTCATTATGATTCTGGTGGCACAAGTCAGTTTGCAGCAGTACGCGAATTGGGCGCCATGGCTGTACATGGCAGGGGTGGCATTGCTGGTCGCGGTGTTGCTGGTGGGTGTGGGTGCCAAGGGCGCCCAGCGCTGGCTGCAAATTGGGGGGATTCGCTTCCAGCCCGCGGAGATTATGAAATTGGCGGTGCCGCTGGTGATCGCCTGGTTTCTCGCGGGCAGAGTGCTGCCCCCGCGGTTTTTTGCGGTGATTGGCGCCCTGGCGCTATTGGTGGTGCCCGCCGGGTTGATTGTGATCCAGCCAGACCTGGGCACCTCCCTGTTGATCGCGTCCAGTGGTTTGTTTGTGCTCTTTATGGCCGGGATCGGCTGGAGCTATATCCTGGGTGCAGCGCTGCTGACGGCGGCATCGGCCTGGCCGGTCTGGATGTATGGGCTAAAGGATTACCAAAAACAACGCATCCTCACCATGTTTAACCCCGAGAGCGACAAGCTCGGGGCGGGGTGGAATATCATTCAGTCAAAGACGGCCATCGGATCGGGTGGCTGGGATGGCAAAGGGTGGATGCAGAGTACCCAGTCGCGATTGGATTTTTTGCCCGAGAGCCATACGGACTTTATCATCGCCGTGTTGGCCGAGGAGCATGGGCTGCAAGGCATTATTCTGCTGGCCAGCATCTACTTTTTAATTTTATTGCGTGGCTTCTGGATTGGGGCCCATGCCCAAACCAGTTTCGGTCGAATGATGGCCGGCAGCCTGACACTGACGTTTTTCGTCTACATCTTTGTTAATATGGGAATGGTCGCCGGTTTGCTGCCGGTTGTCGGGGTTCCCCTGCCACTGGTTAGCGCAGGTGGTACCTCGGTGGTTACACTATTGGCCGGTTTTGGAGTGCTAATGGCAATTAGTACCGAAAAAGCCAGCGCATCCTCATGAGCGCTCTACGACACGACCGCTGTGAATTTACCCTCTATCGAATGGGAACGAGTTAAAATTTATGTCACTACGCCTGAAAGTATTTGTTGTTATGGCCTGCCTGTGGCCGACCCTGTCCTGTGCGGGGGATAACTATGGAGCACACCCGGCCACCGCTGCGGTGGTTGATGAACTGGTGGTGGAGGAGGGCTTTGATCGAGAGGAGTTGATCCAGCTTTTTGCCCAGGCGGAACGCAAGGACAGCATTCTGACCGCGATTGCCCGTCCGGCTGAGAAATCCAAGCCCTGGTATGAGTATCGGGAGATCTTTCTCAACAAACAGCGCGAGGATCAAGGTGTTGAGTTCTTCGCCAAACACCGTGTGACCCTGGAAAGAGCAGAGCGTGAGTTCGGCGTGCCGGCTGAGATTATTGTCGCCATTATCGGGGTCGAGACCTACTACGGCAGGGTGGCAGGGAGTTATCGGGTACTCGACGCTTTGTCGACGCTCGCTTTTGACTACCCTCCTCGCTCGCCTTTTTTTACCGCCGAGCTCAAGAATTTTTTGATTCTCACCCGCGATCAGGGGATGGATGCTACAGAGCTGATGGGGTCTTACGCCGGGGCCATGGGCTACGGTCAGTTCATGCCTAGCAGCTACCGCAGCTATGCGATCGATTTTGACAACGACGATATTGTCGATATCTGGACCAACCCTGTCGATGCGATTGGCAGCGTTGCCAATTATTTCAAGAAACACGGTTGGCGCGAGGGTGAGGTGGTGGTGGCTGCCGCTACGGCTGCCGCGGATACTCCCGATAACATCTTCGTTAAAACCCGGGATGACCTGGAACCGGTGCGCACAGTGGCGCAGTTTGCTGCCGACGGTTTGGTGGCGAAAATGGCACTGGACCCAAGCGCGTTGGCCACCGCGATGAGGTTTGAACTGAAAGACGGCTATGAGTACTGGCTGGGGCTGCATAATTTTTATGTCATCACTCGCTACAACCACAGTTCGATGTACGCTATGAGTGTGTACCAGCTCAGTCAACGGTTGGCGGAGCGTATCACCCGGTGAACACCCGCTACGTCACAGCGGCGATCGCTGTACTGACAGTGCTGCTGGCAGCCTGTGCTTCGCAACCGCCCGAAACAGAGCCGGGTGCGGCAAAAATAGCCGTGACGCCGCCAGACTCACGTTATGCCGTGCAGCACGATTTCGCACCACTTCGGCCTATCAGTCCCGATGAGGTAGTCGATGCCACGCCATCACCCGAGCCTATTTTGGCCTTCGGTAACATGAGTCCCTATGTTATCGGCGGGGTGACCTACGAGATTCTGAAGGACTACCGTGGCTACAGTGAGCGAGGTATCGCCTCCTGGTATGGTGCCAAATTTACCGGGCACGAGACGTCCAATGGCGAACTCTACGATGTTTACCAGGCCAGTGCTGCCCACAAATCACTACCCATCCCCTGCTTCGCGCGCGTCACCAACCTGGAAAATGGCAAGAGTATCGTGGTGCGCGTCAATGATCGAGGTCCTTTCCATTCAGATCGGCTGATCGATTTGTCCTACGCTGCGGCCGTCAAACTCGGCTATATGGAAAAGGGCACGGCGCCGGTTGAGGTCGAGGTTATTGATGTGGCCGGTGTAGAGGACAGGCGCGACGCGTCCTACGGCAAATATCGCTATCTGCAGCTGGGTGCTTTCGGCAAGGAATCTACGGCCAAAACGCTGCTGGCTGAGTTGCAGAACTTATTGTCTGCACCGGTCTTTATCAGCCCGATCGATGCCGGTGGCACGATGCTGTACCGGGTCCGAGTGGGGCCGGTAGACGACAAACAGCACTTATTGGCGTTGCAGCAGCGCCTTCAGGACAGTGGTTATGAAGCGGGACAGCCGCTGCCTTAACTTGTCGCGATTCTTTCGCTCCGACCACGCATGCGTTACCATCGCCGCTTGCTAAACTCACCCCCACGGTTCCCCGCAATCATGACTCGAATAGCGCTTGCTCTACTCCTTGTATTATCCACCTTTAACGCACATTCACAGAATGCCATACCCGCACCTCCCGAGTTGGCCGCCAAAGCGTATCTTTTGATCGATGCGAACAGTGGCGCCGTACTGGTGGAGCACAATGCGGATGAGCAGCTGCCACCCGCCAGCCTCACCAAGATGATGACCGCCTATGTGCTGGCAGAGGAAATAAAAGCGGGGCGCGTCAAAGAAGACGATATGGTTCGAATCACTGAGAATGCGTGGTCGCAGAACCCGATTTTCAACGGCTCATCACTGATGTGGATCGAGCCGGGCAAAGACGTTTCCATTGAAGATCTGCAGCGCGGCATCATCATATCTTCCGGCAACGATTCCTCGGTGGCAGTGGCTGAGCATATCGCCGGTACTGAGGCGGTGTTCGCCGAGATGATGAATACCAACGCCAAGCGACTGGGTATGCTCAACACGCATTACGTAAACTCGCACGGCCTGCCGGATCCTACACACCTGACAACCGCGCGCGACCTCGCCATCCTGGCCAAGGCGATGATTAACGATCACCCCAAGCAGTACGCGATCTACAAAGAACTGGAGTTCACTTTTAACAATATCCGGCAGTACAACCGCAACACTCTCCTGCTGCAAGACCCTTCGGTGGATGGCCTGAAGACCGGCCACACGAACGAGGCGGGTTACTGTCTGGTGGCCTCGGCAAAACGCAACGATATGCGCCTTATATCTGTAGTGATGGGTACGAACAGCACCAAAGCGCGGAAAAACGATACCGCTGCACTGCTCAACTACGGCTTTCATTTCTACCAGACCCAAACCGCCTTCGAACCGATGACCGAGTTGGCGAAGCCGCGCATATGGAAAGGCGAGCAGGACTATGTGCCGGTCGGCCTGTTGGATAAAGTCGTGCTGACGCTGCCGCGCGGCAAGCACGATGAGCTCGTAACCGATGTGACATTGGACAGTGAAATCGTCGCTCCCCTGGCGGTAGGTGATGCCGTGGGTATGGTGACGGTGACACTGGATGGCGAAACCAAGTTTCAGGCGCCAGCCGTAGCCCTGGAAGCGGTGGAGCCAGCGGGATTTTTTGCGCGGGTGTGGGACATCGTCCTGATGTTTATCGCCGAATTGTTCGGGGCGAGATAAGCCCTGAGGACAACGCAGGAGAGTACAGTGGAACAGCCACCTGAAGCCCCGAAAATCGAGTTCCCCTGCGACTACCCCATCAAGGTGATGGGGCGCAGCTGTGAGACCTTTGAAGCCGTTATTCTGGAAGTGTTCGAGCGCCATGCGCCAGGCTTCGACGAACAAACCGTGATTGCAAAACTCAGCAGTAAGGGTACGTTTACCTCCCTGAATATCACCATTACGGCCACTGGTCAGGCGCAGCTGGAAGCCCTGCATCAGGATCTACTGGCGACCGGTCACGTCACCATGGTGATTTAAACCGTGTCCGCTGCGGATCTGGTGCTGCGTGATCTTGGACTCGTTGACTACCAGCCCACGCTGGAAGCGATGCGCGAACTCACCGACTCTCGACGCGCTGATTCGCCGGACGAACTCTGGTTGCTACAACATCCGCCAGTCTTCACCCAGGGCCAGGCCGGCAAAGCCGAGCATGTGCTGGCGCCCGGTGACATCCCTGTTATTCAAGTGGACCGCGGTGGACAAGTCACTTACCACGGGCCGGGGCAGTGGGTACTCTACCTGATGCTGGATATGCGTCGTCGGCAGCTGGGGGTGCGAGATCTGGTCAATCTGATCGAGCGCAGCCTGGTAGAACTGCTTGCGGAATACGGCATTTCCGCGGTCGCCAAACCCACGGCGCCGGGCGTCTATGTGGTGGACGAAAAAATTGCCTCGCTGGGTTTGCGGGTGCGGCGTGGCTGTAGTTATCACGGGCTGGCGTTGAATGTGGATATGGACCTGGAGCCCTTTGAGCGGATTAATCCCTGTGGCTTCGCCGGTCTACAGGTGACGTCGATGGCAAAACAGCTACCCGGCACGCGCCTCGATGTAGCTGCAGTCGGCGAGCGCCTGCTGGCCATCGTGGCCGCTAAACTTCAGCCGTAAGGTCTCGCCCTTCTCGACGCTAGATCACTCGGTCATTGCCGCCGTCTATGGGTATCTGTGCGCCTGTGGTCGCGGTAAAAATGTCGCTGGCAAGAGTCGAGAGCAGGCGACCGACCTCAGTGGCGCGAATCTCCCTCCCCAACAGGTTCTTCGATTTATACTCCGCTATGCTCATGCCGTATCGCGCGGCCGACTGTGCCAGTGCATCCTGCGTCCACAGCGCCGTGTCGAATACAGCATCGGGGTGAACCACGTTGACCCGCACGCCATCGCCGGCCAGTTCCAGTGCGGCAACTCTGGCAAGTTGAGTAATACCTGCTTTGCTCACGGAGTATGCGGCGGCCCCCGGCCCGGGCGCCGCATAGTTGCGCGAGCCAACAACGAGGATGGAGGGGTTCACGCCAAGTTTCAGATAGGGGATAGTCGCGGTCATCACGCGCTGTGTAGCGGTCAGGTTAATGGCCAGGGTTTGGTCCCAGGTTTGCTCTGTATGGTCCTCTATGCGCTCGCCGGATTTAAAAATACCCGCATTACAGACTACGATATCGAGGCCGCCATAGCGGGTAATCACCTGCTCGACAGCCGCTGCTATGGATGTGCTATCGGTCAGGTCACACACCAGGCCGGTCATGCCGCCCGTGTTCAGGTGTTCCACCACCTGCGGGTTGACGTCCAGGCCGACCACGGTGGCGCCGTCAGCCGCCAGTGCCTCGCAAGTTGCTTTGCCGATGCCACCGTTGGCACCGGTGACGATAGCGATCTTGCCCTGGTGCGGTTTAGGGGTGGCCGTCTTGCCCAGCTTGGCTTGCTCGAGCACCCAGTACTCGAGCTCAAAAATGTCCTCTTCCGGGAGCGCCTCCCAGCCACCTATCGATTCACCAGTCTGAATCGCCCATCGCGTATGCCTGGCAATATCGGCGATGATATTGCACTCCTTCACATTGCTTCCGAACGCGATGGAGCCGGCCGACCGCCAAATGCCAACGCGGGGCGCCGGGTCCAGGATTTGTAGGTCAGCATTATTGTTGGCCGCGAAATAGGCCTGGTAGTCCGTTACAAATTGTTCGATTTCCGGGACGCCGGCAGCGGGTTTGGTGTCGATAATGGCCGGAATTCTCTTGGTGCGAATCACATGATCCGGCGTTATCGGGCCGCGGGTGGCGATGTCAGCAACGTCGGCAAGGCTGGAAAACCCCTGTGCGTCAGGTGTTTGATCCAGTATCGCGAGTTGGGCGCTTCCGCGTGCCTCGGAGACCGCTTTGCGAATGCTTGCAAGGTCCAGCAGGTCGACCTTGTAATTGGCTGTCTGATGTTGGGTCTTGCCGTGCGCCGCAATATAATCCTCGGCGCGGGTGACCAGTTCGATCATGTCCTCATAGGCTATTTTGGCGTCTTCGCTGTAGGTGAAAACACCATGGTGCATGAGGATGATGCCCTTGTACTGGCCCGGATCATTGTGTTTGATGGCCTCGTTCACCTGCCGCGATAAAATAAAGCCGGGCATGAGATAGGGCAGTACCAGACAATCGGGAAAAATCTCGGCGAGGAGCGCCTCCCCCTTCGGGTTGTTGCTCAGGGTGACGATTGCATCAGTGTGCGTGTGGTCGATGAACTTGGCGGGCAGTATGGCGTGCAGGATGGCTTCCACCGAGGGTGATGGCGCCGCAGGATCCAGCATCAGCGCCCGCAGTTGTCGGGTCATGTCCGGATCGGACAGAGTTTCCAATTCCGCCAGCATGCGGGTCTCTTTCAGTTTGATAGCGGGAAAGCCGGGCTTTTCGATGGTTTTCAAGTCCCAGCCGCTACCTTTCACATAGAGGACTTCGAGTTCATTGCCGAAGAAATCTCGCGTGGTTGCCTTGACCGATGTGTTGCCGCCACCGTGCATCACGAGGTCTTCATTTGAGCCCAGTAGCCTGGATGTATACACACGCATGGCAAGATCGTCATCGGCGAAGGTGGCCGCTACCTCGTCGTTCCACAGGCTTTTCATCGTTGTTGCTCCAAAGTAAATATCAGTTCATCACTGCGCGAATAACATCAGGACGCTAGCGATTTTGCATGTGCGTACAGCTCTATGTCGAACGCATTGTCGACGGCGATACGATGGCGAAACTCGGCTGAAATAACATCGCCCTCACCGGCATGCCGGTGAGGAGTAGCGGCGATCTGCCAGCCATGCTGCTCGATGAGTTTTCCCAGAAACCGGTCATAGTGTTCGGTGACGCCCACGACTTCGACCGCCGACAGATTTTCCTTGGCAATCGACAGGCGGTTGTCGTCGATCTGGATAACGCCTGTGCTGGCGGCGAAGCACTCAAGGGAAACACGACCGGGGGCCTGTCGCCGAAACGCGTCGATTTCCGCCGAGAGATTTGTGCCGTCCCCCATTTCTCGCCGTGTCGGCAATTGAGGAGCTCCGGCGAGGAAGCGATCTTCGGCAAGCGCTTCGGCCGGGGACATGGAGAAAAGCTTGGTCTGATAATTCTGCACAAAGCTGGCGTGAAACCAGGGATCTTCATAGATGGCTTCGAGCCCCATTGGCTGGTGCTCAATATGATAGCGTCGACAGTGCTTGAGATAGGACAGTGTGCGCTCAACGGGATCACGCAGCAGCGTCATTGCCACATAGGAGTCATTCAGAAGGTTGCGCACCGCATACGGGAAATGCCCGCTCACCATCCGGAGTTGCCCGCCCAGCGCGTTGACATCGGTAACGATTCCCGGGACAAAGAGGTAGGCTTCTATACGGCGAAAAATGTCCGCGTCGGGAACGATACAGGCATCGGGGTACCTTTCATTGACAGGGAAATTGTTGCCAATGATGTCAGCGAAAGAAGTGCCACCGGTTTTCATTACATGAATGAAGAGAAATTTTTTGTTATCAGGCGGAGTCATTGGAACGGCTTACGCCTATTGGCTTCGGGGTGTTGATGCTGACTGCCGCCGGCTATCCGAGGAACAGTTTTTTGGCCGCTCAGTATAGTGGAAGGCAATTCGATAGAAAATGCCTTCGGGGTAGAAACCTGCGATTGACCGGCTTGCTGAAATGCGACTCTCGCTGAAAGCCCGTTTGAATTGTAAAGCAGCAGGAGCGCGCAGCGGCTTCGCAGCCGTTCTCGTTAGCTGGTAGCAACCACGGGAATGATGTCGGCGGTAATCATCCCTTCAGGGTGATTGTCGCCATACCGAAGTAACTCACCCAGTGCCACGTCGATCTCCTGACTCGTGGCGCGCAGTGATTGCCTCAACTTGTCGACTTCCTCCTCGGTGGTCTCACCGCGGCTCAGCGCGCGCAACTCCTCAGTGAGCATGTTGATAGGATCATGGTTGCAGGTTTTACAGACAGGTTCCCGGCTCACTACCATAGCCAGCTTTTGCCGGGTGACTTGCAGGAAGCTGTTGTCAAACACGGAGCCAAGACTCGCCTGTTTACGCCAGTCGGAACAGCATAGATAGTAGTTGCCGTCATAGCCGATGAACAGGAAGCCCCAGGGTGCGCCGCAGAGCGGTTGAGCACCATTATCGCTCAATTCGTTGCGCGCACGAACCATCTCGGAGTACTGCTCAAACTGCATATGCTCAACAAACAATGCACCACCGCGATTGATAACGCTGTAGTCGTGGAAGTGCTTTAAACCGCGCTCACGCCAGAAGGCCTGCATCGCTTTGATATGGTCCCGGTCTTCACGGTGATCAACGAGGATAATAACCGGTGTGCAGCGGCCTGTTGCCAACTCGGCAAAGCGTGTGATGTTGTCGCGGGAGGTGGCAAAGGGCAGATTGTAAATGCGCTCATACTCCTCATCGATATCGGAGATGTTGATGTAGATTTCATCCAGTCCCGCATCTAGCAGCTCATGCGCTTTTTTCTCTGTGAGTAATGCGCCGTTGGAGGACATGGAACAGCGGAAGCCTTCAGCCTTGACCTTCTCCACGAAAGATACGGTATTGCGGTTGATGAGAGGCTCTCCCAGCCCGCACAGGCTGACCACGACCTCCAGCCCGGACACGTCTTTCACGACCTGACGGTACTCAACGGCACGCGCCAGCGCCTTGTCGAAAGTCGCGACATCCATAATGCCCTGGTGCGGCGTAGCATCGCGGGGGCAAAAATGGCAGGTCGCGTTACATCGATTGGTGATCTCGATGTCAATGGTCAGGAACATGGTGTGCTCGATAGACGGAGGAATTCAAAAAATAATCGCACCTAAGGCCTCGAACTGTCAAGAATAGTCTCTGGAAATGGTGTTCTGGGCGCAGATCGGTGCATTTTACCGAATAGTAGAGGTTTTTAGCGCCTTTTGGCGTGCGCCCGCTGGCTTCAGTGACACAGTTCAGCATCCATCATTTTGACGTCCGGGATGGTCAGCTGCTGCTCGCGGTATAACGAAGTGTAGACATCCATAAACTGCGGCGCCACCCGCGGTGAATAGCTGTCTGCGAAGGAGCTGAGCATTATATTCGAAAATTTGGCCACGCCGTGGAAATTGACCAAGGTGGGTGTGTTCAGGTGCTCATCATCGGCCGGGCTATAGGCAACATCGTTGTTGGCATCACGCAGGAAGCCTGATGAATAAAGCTTCATTCGGGATTGGGGCGCGCGCTTGGCGAGATGTCCCCTCGGCTCGAAATAGCCGGTCAAAATGATGGCGTTGCACCGCGAGGGTTCGAAATAGGGGTCGGTGAGAATGACATCCCCCATGCGCCACTCCAGCCCGTGCTCTGGTATGAAGCGCAGCTCCCAGAGCCCCTCCTGTCCGGCCAGTAGATGAAAGGGTTGATCGCTTGAATGCAGTAGCCCAGCCGGCAGTGGGCCGATCTCCAGGCCCATGGTAAAACCGTAGCGATGCGGCGTGCGCATCGCATCAAACCCGCTGTACAGTGTCTGCGCCTCGTCCACCCCTGGCGACGCTTGCACCGCCAGCAGACTCTTGCGCCAGTGCTCTCGCCAAAACTCGGCGGTAAGCGCGACAACGTCTCCAGGGTACCGGCCGGCGACATCCTCTTCGCCGGAACGGTTTTCGGATAGATCAAACAGGCCGGGTGTGAGCCCCTGTAGACTCGACAGGCGCCTGTCCCCTGATGCCGGCAAAAAGCTGAAGCTCAGCGTATTGACGTTGGACAGATAGACTTCCCAACTCCTGCGGCGAGGGCTGATAGCATTGTCATGCTGAAAAAGCGGCCAGAGGTTGCTGCCATCGAGATCGGGTGGTGCTGGAATTTTGGCCGCCGCGAGCAGCGTGGGGTAGATATCAACATTCATCACCACGTCATCAATGATTTTTCCCTGCGGGATAAATTCTGGCCAGCTGATAATCAGTGGCGTCCGAAACGCGCCCTCGTACATCTCGTTCTTTTTGCCGTAGAACGGGAAGTTGTTATTTCTTTCCCGGTTTGTACCGCCATTATCACTGACGAAGACTACCAGCGTGTTTTTTCGGTCGACGACTTCGAGTATGCGGCCAATAGCATCATCCAGTTGAGTGACCAGCGCGGTGTACTTGCCCTCCGGCGTATCGGGGAATTGATCGGCGTAGCGCTGGGCCGGTTGTATCGGTTGGTGCGGCGCCAGAAATGCATGGTAGAGAAACCAGGGTTTCCCCGCTGCCTGGAACTGCTCTATTTTCCCGCGAGTGTGATCTGTAAGAATGTCTGTCAGATGCCCGTCGAACCGGGTCAGCTCGCCGCCTTGTTCCCGCAGCATAGGGTTGCGATAGGTTGGTCTTCTCTGGCCTTTATTGGCATCTGTGACTTCGCCGGAAAGCTCCCACTGGTTGAGGAAGCCAAACCAGTGATCGAAGCCCTTGTTGTGCGGCCAGGCTTGCGTTCGCTCCTCACCGGCGTGCCATTTGCCGGTGAGGTAAGTGGCGTATCCAGCGAGCTGCAACTGTTGTGCAATGGTTGAAAACTCCGCGGGTATCTCTGATCCGACAGGTCTGAAGCCGGAGCGTTCAGGGTAGCGTCCACTCAGTATGGCAACCCGGCTGGGCGTGCAGGTGGAGTCCGCGTAGTGGCGTCTGAAGGTCACGCCCTGCTGCGCCAGCTGCCTGATGTTCGGCGTCGGCAGGCCGTTGTCGTTGATCGCTGACGTATCGTCGTAGCCGAGGTCATCGGCGACAATCACAAGGATATTGGGCGTTACTGCCGCAGGCGACTCCTCGGCGGGGCTGGCGAAATCTGTGGCGAAGTCCTTTATACTCGACATCCATGCGAACGCCAGTATGGCAAGGAGTATTGTCGCTATGGAGTACTTATCATCAAGGACTGATGATCGGGTCGCAGGCATTGTTTCTCTCTGGTCGACAGGGGCAATTCGATATACTACCATTGCCCGCGAAAGCAACAATAATTCTCCCTCTACTCCCTGAAAACACTATGACAAGCCTCCTTCCCAGCAGTTACCAGTTAAAGAAGGCGCTGTGGTGGCCCCGCACTGCGTATATGCGCTGGAAGTACAGAAAAGCGAGTGGGGCGATGAAGACTATGTTGGAGCTGCACTACTATAGCCCATCCCTGATCGAATTTGTTGGCGCGACTATTTACAACAAGCACATTCTGCACGAGGTCGATATCAATTCCGACAGCGTGGTGGTCGATGTGGGGGCGTTCACCGGTAGCTGGGCGCAGCACATCGTGGATCGCTACGACCCGGTCATCTATGCATTCGAGCCCAACCCCAGCTCTTTTAAACGCTTGCAGCAAAAAGCAGCCAATAACCCGAAACTACAAGCAATGCCCTATGGCCTGGGTGATGAGGACGTCACGGTAGCATTCACCCTGAATGGCCTCGGGTCTTCCATGTGTGACGAGCGCAGTAGTCACTCGGATATGCCGCGCACGCAAGTCGAAATTGCGGCCATCGACAGAGTCTGGCATGAGCTGAAACTCGGGCAGATTGATTTAATGAAAATCAATATCGAAGGCGCCGAGTTCCCCTTGCTCGATAAAATGATTAAAGCTGATCTGCTGAACAAGGTGGACTGCTTTATGATTCAGTTTCACGAGTGGCATCCCGGAGCCCACCGCAAGCGGCAGCGGATTCGTGAGGAGCTGTCAAAAACACATCGACTGGAATGGGATTACACGTTCGTCTGGGAGAAATGGGTTCGCATCTAGCGGTAGCGGTTGATTACTTAAGTGACCATTTCTCCCAGATAAAATGGTAGTCCCAATCCAGCTTGTGGGATTTGCTCAATGCTTTTCTAATCTTTCTTCGTCTGTGGTATGCGCCCGGATGCCATTCGTGAAACTGAATCATAAAACAGTCCACCTGATTCAATAAGCCCGTCTCTATCATGCGCTCGAGCAGCGGGAATTCCCCGCCCTCAATATTGATCTTCATCAGGTCAATGCGGCCCAGTGCTAATGTTTTCCAGGTTTGCGCAATGTCACAGATCTCTACCTCCGCGCAGGGCACGCCATTGTTGCCACTGGTATCAGAAAAGATAGAGGACCCGAGGTGCTCCAGCGCCATTTGCGCCGTCTCGTTTTTGTCGCCCAGGCCATATTTGTAGGGGATTAGTTTGTCGTTGTCCTGAGCCCGCCTTGCAAGCTTTTTAAAATTCCGCGGATCGGGCTCGAAGGCGTGTAGGGTGGGATTGTATCTATCCATGATCTCCTGCGCCCATTCTCCGGTATAGGCGCCGGCATCAAGCACTGTGCTCTGGCTGTTGATATTGGCTTCATGCAATAACAGCTTGTTGGCGTTTATCGCGCCCATCCAGTCATAAAACGCTGGTCGGTAGTAGTGGAGCTCCAAGGCACTGCGCAAAAACCCGGGCTCAAGGTTTTCCTTATGGCGCATGTACACCTTGCGGGGGTACATAAGCGCCATTTTGAGCTCGTAGGGGCTGGGGAGTTTAGACGACATGTCTGGGGGTAAGCTTCGGCAACGATGCCCGTGCTCAGTTGCCGGCCGCGCTCCTTAACGGAATCGCTCGATTGGGATCCTGAGCTGCATCGCGGTCGCCGGCGGTTACCTCGCCAAAGTTCAGCGAGAACAGGCGACGTCGCTCGCCACCGTTGTAGCTGGCGTGGATGGTGCGGAAATTCCAGATCACCAGATCACCGGGCGCGCTCTGGACGGTGTAAGAGGGAATGTCTCTGCCATCGATACCGTAGCGATCATTAATGACGGCCGAGTCCAGAAAGTCCTTGCGCAAGGTTTTGGCAAAGGTTTGCTGGTGGAAGTGGCTACCGGGAATGATGCGGATAGCGCCATTGCCCCCGGTGAGGTCATCGAGGTAGAAGGAGAGTTTTATGTGGTAATGTTGTAGCGGTGCGGCATAGTTATCCGGGTGCCAGTAGCTCTCGCAATAAAAAAGGTTACCGTCGCTGCTGGCCCATTTATAGTCGTTTCCAATCAGGCTCTGTACCACCCCGACAACGCGTGGGTCGTGTTGTAACGGTGCCAGTCGTGGAGACTGTTCAATAAACCCTGGAATGATGACGCGGCGTTCGTCTCCATGCAGCGCCTCCTGGGTTTCCCACACCGGTTGGTCCTTGTCGCCGAACAGCTCTTCGAACCCGAGAATGATATTATCGATGTCATCGGCGAACAGTCCGGATATTTTGAGAAAGCCAAAAGTCTCGAAAAAATGGATCTGTTGGGGCGTGAGCAGGTATTGGTTAGCGACCAGGGCGGTATCGCCCGGCTGGCTGGTCATCGCTTGGCTCATAAAATTCCTTTATCGTTGCCGTTGCCGAAGTAAATAACTTAGCATTATAGCGATATTTAGTGAAGCTGTGGCAAGGCCGGGATGTGCGCCAGGTGGCGCATTGGACAAATTCCACTCGATTCTCCGGGTCAGTCTGCAGTTAACGCTAAGCGATTGACTATAAACACTTTAATCTGCCTCGTGCGCCGCTATATGGCGCGCTGACCAGCCACAGTCACCAGCGAGCAAGCGACCATGAGCATAGTGCGTTCTGTGCACCGCGGTAGGCAATCCAGCTGGTGGCGGCTGCTCTCGTCCCGCCTGCTCGTGTGGGGGGGCGCAATGATTCTTGTGGGCCTGGCACCCACTGCGGTGTCTGATGTCGGGCAGGTGACGCGTTTTCAGCGCACGGTGGAGTATTTGGCTGATGCCGCACCAGAGCTGCGCAGCGATTTTGCCGCCACTGCCCTATCCAGCTTGGCCAGCGCCTATGTGGCGGAGGCCAGGCTGGCCCGCGAGGACGCGCGCAGGGCCGGCCGAGGCTCACATCTCTGGGCCTGGTCTGCCAGGGTTGATCACTACGCTAGCCAGATGCCACTGCTGCTGGATGATATTGCGCTGGGGTTTCCGGTGCGCCTGACACTTGAGGGGGAGAAGTCCCTGGCCATTATGGTCGGCGACAGGACGGTGATTCTCAGCCACCCCCGCCTGTATGAACAAGGTGCATTTGAGCAAGCCATACTGGCGGCCTTTTGTGCCAGGCACAGCTGCAAACAGTTCTCCCCGCAGAGCGCCGCCGTTCCGATTCCCGTGTCCACTGTACAGATCCGCCCGAACTGGACCTTTACGGCGCAGAAGTGGTTCTGCACTTACCGGGGAATAACCGTGCGTTTCAACAGTGAGCAGAACATGGCGAACTCACGGCTTATTTGTGAGCAATTGATGCAGGAAGTCATGACACTGACGGATGAGCTAGCCTGGCAGCAGCGGCAAGCGGTCGTTATCGAGTGGGATCAACTGGCGCTGCAGGCAACGCCCCACAGACCTGAGCATATGCTACAACTGAATGCCGGGGGCGATACGGTGCTGGTAACTGTGCCGATGCTCTATCGCAGTGCCGCGTTATTCGGGCAGGTGCTCCCGTGGATTCGCGAACGGGCCAGCGGGCAAGAGGGGGTGAGCGTAGACCTGGACGCAGACCATTATGGTTGGCAGGAACCTTGATCTGGCCGGCGTTTACATCAACTTCTAAACTTCATCACGGCACTGAGCAGCCGGCGGCAGGTGATTTGCCCGATCAGTTTGCCATTTTCCACGACAGGTCTGCGGCGTTTGTTCTTCAGCAGCATATCCTCGGCGACGCTCACAATATCCTCATTGGGATGGGCGACGACCAGATTGTCGGAGGCCATATATTCGCGGACCACACCAATATTGTTGTTGTTGTAGGTAGCACCCAGTACGGCCCGTAAACAATCCATTTCCGAGAGGATGCCCACCAGGTTGGCATCGGCATCCACCACGCAAACGCCGGAAATTTTATTATCGATGATGACTTTCATTGCATCGAGGATATTGTCCTCGGGGCTGACCCTCACCGGGTTGGACAACATATAGTCCCGCAGATTGACCGAATGCAACATACACTTCTCCAATTACCCGGACGGTCCGGCTTTTGTCCCAGTATAGCCCCTAAAATCGGCTGCAGCGCGTTGAAAAACAGTATTGCAAGCAGATCATCTTTCCACCCGTCGCCGCAGTCATCCGTCCCGGTGCGCGTGTGTTTGCAATAGGTTTGGCCTCTGTGACAGTATTGCGCGCATCGATAAATGCCTGAAATATACATTGGGGAACTATGAACTGGCTGAAAAACACGGCGCTGACAGGCGCCTCCCTACTTTTTGTATTCGCAGTGGGCGAAGTGGCGATAAGGGCGCTCGTTTCTGTCGGATTCATGGATCCCCTGGCCGGTGAAAATTTGGTTCAGGGCGCGCAGAAAGCTGACTACGATATACATAACGCAGGGATCCGTAAGAGCAATAATCCGATATTGTCTTTCGAGTATGATCCCAGCGATCCAAATATAAATTCACTGGGTCTCAGAGGCAAAGAGACAACGATCGACAAGCCTGCAGGTGTGTATCGAATTGCCCTGCTGGGGGATTCCTTCACTTATGGTTTCTCGGTCGCTTTGAGTGATATTTTTGCGACCCGGCTGGAGGCTCGTTTGAACGAAAAGGGTCAGGGCAAGCGATATGAAATCCTGAATTTTGGACGGCGCGGTTATGGAACTGTCCAGGAAGCGGAGTTGTATCGCACGTTTATCCGGCAGTTCGATCCTGATGAGGTATTGTTGTCCTACGTGCTCAACGATGTAACTGACTATGCATTTTTGGTGGAACTCGTCAAAGCGGATGTGCGGTTCAAGACCACCACAAAACAGTTGTCTCAAAAGAGCCTGTTTGCTACCTGGATCTACCTTAGCTATCACCGGGCGCTGCAGAGTCAAACCAGCGAGGAGCTCTGGAAACTTATGTATACAGAATCTGCGCCGAAATTCCTCAAAGTTCAGCAGGCTCTGGCCGAACTTTCAGCTATGACGCAACAAGATAGGGTCAAGCTAAGAGCTGTCATATTTCCCGAACTGGGAGCCAACGCGGGGAGCTATCCATACACCGCTGAACACAATCTGGTCAAAGCGACCCTGCTGGAAAATGGGATAGATACCAGAGACCTCCTGCCATACTACGAGCAGTACAAGGATTGGACTCAACTGATAGTTTCCACCGAAGATCAGCACCCGAATGGCAAAGGTCATGCTATTGCGACCACGGCAATATACGAGTTCCTGGTCGATTGATCCATGTGCTTGTCTCTTCAATGGGGTTTACCTATCCTGTTAAAATACGGGCCTTATTCGGAGGTTCCCGGGGGTGCAGCCTGTTTCTCTGGCAAATGGGTGAGCCTTGAACTCTGGAAGATCGGAGACCTGATATGTTGCGATTTGTACCTGCCGTGCTAGCGGCGCTGCTGCTTGGCAGCGCGATGAGTTATGCCGCAGCTAATCCGGCGCAACGACTGGGCAAGGCTATTCAGTTCAAGACGATCAGTTACCAGGATCGCAGCCAGATCGACCTCAAGGAGTTTCGGCGTTTCCACGCGTTTTTGCGCGCTTCCTTTCCGCGGGTTTTCACACAGCTGGAAGTGGAAACGGTCAACGATTACAGTCTGTTGATTCGCTGGCCGGGCAGTGATCCCCAGCTGGAACCCATACTATTTACCGCCCATATGGACGTGGTGCCGATAGAGCCTGGCACAGCAGGCGATTGGGAGCACCCA
Organism: Halioglobus sp.; assembly: GCA_037969215.1. GTDB lineage: Bacteria > Pseudomonadota > Gammaproteobacteria > Pseudomonadales > Halieaceae > Marimicrobium. Next base: position 16,013 of record JBBKWY010000005.1, on the reverse strand, counting down.
CCCTTCGCCGGCGTGGTTGCGGATGGACGCATTTACGGCCGTGGTTCGCTGGATGACAAACAGGGCGTGCTCGGCAATCTGGAAGCGGCGGAGTCGCTGTTAGCCCAGGGCTTTGTGCCGGCGCGAACGCTGGTCTTTGCGTTTGGGCACGATGAGGAAATCAGCGGCACGGAAGGTGCTGGCAAACTGGCCGAGCGGATGCAGGAAAAGGGTTGGCACTTTGCCTGGATGGTGGACGAGGGGGGTATGGTGATTTCGGACAACCCACTGTTGCCCGATAGGCCTGTCGCCATTATTAACGTCACAGAAAAGGGTTATCTCACACTGACGCTGGTGGCTACAGGCGAGGGTGGCCACTCTTCCCGCCCACCAGAAACAAGCACTATCGGGCGATTGTCTGCCGCGCTGGCGCGTATAGAGAAGAATCCTTTTCCTACGCGGATGGTCGGGCCGGTAGCAGCGATGCTGGAGACGATGGGCCCGTACCTGGAACAACCCAACCGCTTCTTTTTTGACAACCTGTGGCTCACTGGAGGTTTAGTGGCGGACAGGATGAGCGAAGACCCAATGACGAACTCATTTGTACGAACCACCACCGCCCTGACCATGTTCAATGCCGGGGTGAAGGAGAATGTGGTGCCACAGCGAGCGGAGGCCAAGGTTAACTTTCGACTGTTGCCGGGCGACACGCCCGAATCAGTGGTGAGCTACATTACAGACCTGGTCAACGACCCCGAGATCGAGATCAGTTACGATCAGTGGGACAAGGTGCCCGGTGTGTCGGATTATACCGGCGGTGGTTTTACCGTAATTTCCGCAGCGATCAGCGCGGTCTATCCCGAGGCAGTGGTCGTGCCGTCGCTGCTGGTGGCCACCACGGATACCCGCCACTATATCGATCTGGCGGACGACCAGTACCGATTTCAGGGGATGCTGGTGAAGGCGAGTCAGGCCGCATCGGTGCACGGCACCAATGAGTACATCGACATTCAAAGCTACGAGAATGCTATTGAAGTTGCGCGACAAATGATGATACTCGGCACTCGTTAACGCGCAGTGCACAGGTTCAGCGTGCGCGGCGTGCAGCACAGTGTTAGGCTTCCGTGTGCCGCTGCAACCGTACCCATTCTGGAGAAAAAAATGCGAAGTCTCTGCACTCTGGTCGCCATCCTGACGCTGTCAGCCTGCGCCAGCCAGCCGGAAGCTACCACCGCGTGTAGCGAGCCGCGGTCGTTGGTGTGCACCAGGGAGTTTCTGCCGACCTGTGGCGTGCTCGCCGCTGGCGGTACCCGAGAGTTTGCATCGCCTTGTACGGCCTGCGCGGACAGCGCTGTATCAGGCTACAGCGTCGGGCCTTGCCCCGAGTGAGCCTTACCAGCCGTATTCTGCTCGCAATGGCGGCCGGTATCCTGTTGGGATCCCTGCTTAACTTTCTGTTCAATAGCGTCGGTCTGCCAGTAGGGCTGCATGAGTTTCTCGATACCTATCTCGTCGGGGGGCTGTTCGATGTAGTAGGGCGGATTTTTGTCGCATCCCTCAAGCTGTTAGTGGTGCCACTGGTACTGGTTTCGCTGATTTGCGGTTCCAGTTCCCTGGGCAACAGTTCACGCATGGGTCCCATTGCTGGCAAGACCATGCTGTTCTATCTCGCGACGACAGCGATAGCGGTCAGCGCAGCGCTGGTCTTCGCGGTCTTTGTCGGTCCGGGCGAGGGTGTCCACCTGGTCAGCAACACCACTTTTCTGGCGACGGAACCACCACCTTTGGCCGATGTGCTGGTTAACATCTTTCCCACCAACCCGGTACAGGCGATGGCCGAGGGCAAGATGCTGCAGATCATCGTTTTCGCGCTCTTGTTTGGCTATGCGATCTCTCATGCCGGCGAGCCGGGTCGGCGTATTGCGGGCTTTTTCCGGGATATGGAATCGGTGGTCATGAAGATGGTTGATATTCTCATGCACCTGGCGCCCTACGGCGTGTTTGTGCTGCTGGCAAAGTTGTTTGCCACTATGGGAATCTCGGCTATCGTGGATCTGGCCGAGTATTTTTTCACGGTACTGGCGGTGTTGCTGTTTCACGTGCTGGTGACTTACAGTCTGCTACTCAAGGGTATGACCGGGCTGTCTCCGCGCATCCTGCTGAGCAAGATGCGCCCGGTATGGGCTTTCGCGTTTAGTACAGCGTCCTCCGGCGCAACGTTGCCAATTACACTGCGCACTGTTGAACGTCGGCTGGGCGTCCACAACACTGTCGCCGGCTTTACGGTTCCGCTGGGGGCCACGATCAACATGGACGGCACCGCTATTATGCAGGGTGTAGCGACCGTATTTATCGCTCAGGTTTACGGCATGGATCTGTCTATGGGCCAGTATGTCACCGTGGTGATTACCGCGACGCTGGCCTCTATTGGCACCGCTGCGGTACCCGGGGTAGGGCTTATTACACTGGCTATGGTGTTAGGGCAGGTCGGCATACCGGTGGAAGGCATTGCGCTGATTATCGGTGTCGATCGATTGCTGGATATGGTGCGAACCGCCGTGAATGTCACCGGCGACTCCGTCGTCTCTGTGGTCGTGGCGCGCAGTGAAAAGCAGCTCGACGAGGCCGTGTTTCTCGACGAGAGTGCCGACCAGGACGGTGACACCAGTGATCTTAATGACGATTCCCTGTCGTCACCCACCGGCTGAGCGAATGCGCATTCCGTTAACCGTTTTTTGCCTGTTATCCATTGCGTGAGATCGTAACCTGCTTATGTCTATACAGTGCACTATCGTCCCGGTCACTCCCTATCAACAGAACTGTTCGATTATCAAATGTGAGGCCAGCGGACGCGCGGCGATCGTCGATCCCGGTGGCGATGTTGAACGTATTCTGGCGGCGGTCGAACAGATGCAGGCCAGCGTGGAAAAAATCATTCTTACGCACGCCCATATGGATCACTGCGCCGCCTCCGATGTGCTGCGTCAACAGCTGGGTGTGCCGATAGAGGGGCCGCACCGTGACGATGATTTCTGGTTGCAGAAATTGCCGGAATCCTGCCAGATGTCGGGTTTCCCGCCGGCAGAGGTGTTCATCCCCGATCGCTGGCTGGAGCAGGGTGACAAAGTGACCGTCGGTGAGCAGGAACTGCAGGTCATACACTGCCCGGGGCACACGCCTGGCCATGTCGTATTCATCTACGAACCGCAGAAAGTGGCCTGGGTGGGCGATGTGCTATTTCAGGGTTCCATTGGTCGCAGTGATTTCCCCAGGGGAAATCATGAAGATCTGATTGCCAGTATCCGCGAAAAGCTGTTCCCGCTGGGCGATGACATAACCTTTATTCCGGGACACGGCCCTACTTCTACCTTTGGGCATGAACGACAGACCAATCCTTTCGTGGCGGACTCGCGCTATGGGTGATGAGTCTACTGATAGGGAGAGTGTACTGCGTCAGGAATACCATCAGCAGACCGCGCGTATTCCTTGGCATGAGCTGCAAACCTATTACGCGCACGGCAGTGTCATTGCTGTGTCACAGCATCTCAGTCTGGTGGATGTCGCGGTGCAACTGGGCCTGGACGATACCGACAGCTTTCAGCGCTGGATAGCCTCAGGCGAGGTCGCCGGTGTGAGTGATGAGCAGGCGCTGCTTTGGTACGAGGCGAACACCCGGCTGTGGGCGGTGGTGGCAGCGCCGTGGGTATTGGTGCAGCAACGCGACGGGGATTCCAGCGAATAGCACCTACCAGCCGGTAATTTCGTGGCCTGATCGACCCAGACCGCAATCACCATCTGCCTGTTGTAAAATTGACGTCGCTGCGGTGGCGTCTGCTACGTTCTGGAATTGCTCCCGGCCTGCCTGATACTCAGTTGCGGCGACAGTTTGGTCCTTATTGCCGGAGCGGATGACATAGCTCCAGGCCAGCCAGAGATCTGTTCTGGACACGCCGCTCACCACATTCGAAGCGAGTCCGCCGACCACGAAACCTTTACAGTACTGCGGCGGCTCCTGCGGTGCAGGACTCTGCCATGGCCAGTTTGTAGCGCTGGCACTTGCAGCAGTCAATGTCAGGGCAAGGGCGAGAAGTATTTTGGTCATGCTGGGGCCTCGTATAATTGAGCGTCAGGTGAGCGTGCCTAGCGTTTATGGGGGTGTACTACCCTGCGCTCGATGACAGGCGCGTCTGCGTCATCTGAAATGTGCACATTGTTATCTCCCACTTCATCTGGCGCTTGTGTGTCAAAGTCTCCCACTTCACGTGGCATCTGTGAATTGGAATCACCGACTTCCCTGGGCGCTTCAGGATTCATCCGATCAAAGGCCTGTTCGCGGCGCAAGTATGCATCGGAGACGTCGTCTTCGTCGTCATCGCGATCATGAATGATGACAGTGCGGTTGTCTTCCTCGGATGCCTGTTGCTCATTGACGGATTGCGGCGCCGATACTTGCTGCGGCTCGTCTGGTGGCGCATCGATGATATTGGTTTGCTGCAGATCAATCGCTTCAGCATCCGGCCCGGGCGGTGAGTCGGTAAATTCCGGATTTCCCTGTGCATCCGTTGTTTCGTATATCTCAGCCCATGCCGCACTGTGCAGCACCAGTGCCGCCAGGCAGGTTGAGAAAGTTTTCAGGTGTCGCATGTTCGTTTCCTACACGGGGATATCCTGGCAGATCATAGAGGATTTTGTCGCGCCGCGACAGGTGTGAAAGCGTTGCCTGATACACCGTGACCCCGGGAGCGCCTCGTTTATCGCATAATCTTGATTCAGCCTCACATGCGCGGCTCTTCTAGTATTTGCTGGACAGGAATTCCAGTAACTGCTGGCCAATACCGTCGCATGCCGTTCCCTGTACGGGGGCGATAATGGGTATGGGTACGATGACTGCCGGCATATAGGACTGGCCGGTGGCGCTGGTGTTGACCTGGCCTACCTCGGCTTGGTCGGTGAAGTCCCAGATGGTGGCTTCATAGTTTGCATCGTGACCCCAGGTACCAAACCCGAAGCAACCGCCCAGACTGCATGCCATCGAGCCGCTGCCGCCAGTCCGTTCGGTGGAGCCGTCCAGCCAGATCATATACTCAACTCTCAAGGCTGCCATTTTCGCCGCCACCGGTTTCTGCTTGAGCAGTCGCTCTATATCAGCGGGGTGCAGGGGCGCAGTGCGCGGCTCGAACCAGGGGTAGACCGCGTTGAGAAACTCCAGCTCGTCGATGACGGTGATCGAGCGGTCACCGGAGGCGATGTAGTCGCCTACACATGTGACAAAATCGGGTTCGGTTTCGTAGTCGCTGGCATGGCGGCGGCCGAGAATCACCACGCTGTCTTCGCCAATCCCCTCGGTGGGTTCGTTGTACACCTCCTGATCTACCGTGGACGTCACGCAGGCGGGGAGCAGCAAGATGCCCGCGCAGAGGGCCAGGGTGCGAAACGCGGCACGCCTCATGGCGTGTCCGCAGCTGTCAGCGCGTTGTTGTCACGCAGCCAATTGGCTAAGGCGGGAACGGCGGTGAAGTTCGTAGAGAAGTTGGCTCCGGCATCGCGCAGCGCCATTACTGCGGCTAAATTAACGGCCGCTTCGGCGCCTTGAAGAAGCGCTGTCGGCGTTTTACCGTAGCTGGTCATGGTCCACTGCGCGACGGGGTTACTTTGTGCGTCGAGTAATTCAAAACGGTAGCGCATCCAGATTTCGTAGACATTGACGTTGGTATGCGCAGGTATGGCGTACTGTAATTCCTCGATGTGGGGGAGGAGTACGGCGTCGACGTTGGGGATCGACTGGCCCGCGGTGGGGCGCGCCTGCAGATGCACGACCCTGGTAAACATACCCGCTAGCAGGGTATCCCACATCTGCACCTGGGCGGCGCCGGTGCTGACGAACAAGCTGGACTCTTTTCCGGATGCGGCCTCGTCAAAAAATTCATGCTTGGCAAAATCGTCGCCATACCAGACCCCCAGTGTCATCGGCAGCGGTTCAATCAACGGCGGCGGAAAATTGCCTTCAACCACGACATGCGCCGGTCCGCAGCCGACCAACAAGCCTGTCAGTAGCAGGGCAGCCAGCAGGTGAACGCTGAAGTGGCGATCAACGGAAGTCATTGAGCGCGACAAACGTGCCACCGTTGCGATGCGTGAGTTCGCGCATCAGCGTGGCAAAGCGAATCCCGGTACCCTGCAAGTGCGGTGCGCGGCTGAACTGCGTGGGGAACCCTACCGCGTGAATACGCACCAGGCGATTGCCGTTGGCATCCGCCCGATTGATGCGGTCCACCGTGTCGATGACCTGCGTGATCGAGGGCCCGGTGAATTCGTCACCGAACACGTAGATACTGATTTTTTTGTCCGGCGCGGCGAAGGTGCGTATCGCCGCCTCGATGCCCTCCACCGGACTGGAGTTACTGAAGACACTCCAGCCGCGCAGGTTTTGCACGATGATCTTGCGTCGTGCCGGGGAGTCGGGAATCCACTTTCCGCGATAGCTTTGGAACAGGTAGTTCCCCATGTCATTCATCACTTGAATGCCCTTGACCTTCGGGTAGATGGCCAGTGTTTCCTCGACCTCCTTCAATACCCGGTTCCAGGCATAGGAAAACATGGAGCCGGAGGTGTCGATCACGAAAATGATGTACTCGCTGTCGACGGGGATGCCGCCAATCAGCTGGTTCTTGGGCTGGTGTTGCGTGCCCAGCAGTCGCTTCATCTCCTCCGACAATTGCTGTTTCGCCGACGCCAGCTGACCGGCGATCGCCGAATTACTGCTGGTCTCAACTTGCAGGCTGTCGTAGCGAGATTTGGCACTGGCCATCTGCCCGCGCAGTATCGCGATGCGCTCTTCGTGCTCAGACAGCTGCTCATGCTTTGCGTTCAGGTCGCGATTGAGTACTTTGGTTTCACCGCGCATTTCAAACAGCTGCTCCTGCAGCGCCGCCAGTTTGCCCTCGAGATTGACGGTGGAGGCTTCAATGATCTGTGGCTGCACCGTCTTGGTGATCATCAGCAGCAGAATGATGGCGCCGAAACCACAGCAGATCACATCCAGGAAGGACAGTGAAAACTCGGGAACGCCTCGCGTCCTGCGCCGCGCCATCAGGGCCAGTCTCGCGAGGGGCTCATCAGCGAGCCGCGGGTGTACAGTGCCAGCTGCCACAGTTCGGACACGGCCATCGGATCGCCCTCCATGGGCGCCAGTATGATGTTGACAGGCACTCGTCCGGGCAACTGCCGGATCGCCTGCGCATACAACTTCTGGCGCTCGGGCCCGGTCACCTTGCTGCTGCGCGGCGGTGTGGTGCCCTGCGTCGGCAAGCCGTCGGTAATCAGAAAAATATTGTCCGGTGGCGGCGACAGCTTGTGCAGGGCGAGGAAGGCATTCTCCAGACTGGTGCCGCCACTGGGCGTGATTTTGTGTAGCGCGCTACTGACCTCGCCCAGCTGCGCCCTGTTGGCGACCTCCAGCCACTTGCCCTCGGTATCGGGTAGCGCTGTTTTTGCCACGGCGTTGAAGGTGATGATCTGGTATTTGCTGGACGTCGGGAGTTGTGCGGTCAGCCAGTCAACCGTATTCAGGCTTTTTGTCCATTTCTCGGACTTGCGCTGGATCGATTCGCTCATATTGCGCAGACGAATGATCTGCACCAGTTTTTCAGCCAGCATGCTGGCGGATACATCGAGCAGAATGGCAATGTTTTTCCCGCCCAGGTTTAGCCCGGTCAGGTACTGGCGATTGCCATCGCCGATAAAATCCCGCGAGTTGGCGCCGGACGTTTTCTGGCTGGCCTGCCGCAATTCCACAACCTCGCTCTCCAGTGACAGCAATTCGGCCTTGAGACTCTCAATATCCTGGTTTTCCGTATAACCCTCGTTCTTGCGACTCTTTATCTGCGCCTCGAATTTCTCGGTGTCTTCGGCAATGCGAGTCGCCTGGCCCTGGGCTTCCACCATTTTCAGGTCCACGTCCGACAGGGTATTGCGCAGGCGTACCATATCCTTCTCACCCTCGGTGACATCCTCTTCGAGCAAGCTGACTTCGGACAACACGTTTTCGTTCAGTATCTCTGACTCCTCCTCGATGGCGTGGTTCATGATGAGAAACACGAGGATCACCGCGCCAAACCCACAGGACATGATGTCCAGAAAGCTCAGGTTAAAGGTGGTGAATTCGCGCTTTTTCCTGGCCATGACGGTTAGGCTTTAACCTCAATCAGAACGACCGCATCCGTTTGCCCGATAACAATGGCATCGCCACTGTCGAGCATCTGTCCGGGGTGGTAGACCGCGCCGTTTACTGTGGCGCCCGAATCTGCGCCGCGCAACTGCCATCCCGCTTCGCTGCGGTAGATTTCCCAGCCATCCGCCAGCGCGGTGCCCGATGCGAGCAATGGCTGCGCCACGTGTTGTGACAATACATGCGTGGCGCGGCACACCGGTTTGGGCGCGGGTGCTGGACGCGCCACAGCGGGCGCGCTGGCCGGCGCTTTATAACGAGGCTCTGCGCAGGGCAGCGCGGTGATAAAGCTCAGCGCCTGTTCGCGCTGCACTAACCGGCCCTCGTGCAATTGCAGGGCGCGATACATATCGTCTGCCTGCAGGATGTCCAGTTGCGCGAAGGCGCTGGTCAGCCCCGGCAGCAATGCCGTCAGCGGGTCGGCAATCACCCGGTCATTCGCATGCAAAATGCCTATGGTGTCGTTGGCACTGTCAAACAGGCGCTTGCCGGCGGCTTGCAATTGGTGCGTGCCGACGCGGGCCTGGTAACCATTGATATCCAGGTTGGTCTCCGCGCTGGTATGCAGCGCGCGCAGTGCCGCTGGCAGCGCGTCGTACAACTGCTGTTCGGTGGCGGCTTTGCGTCGAGGGTCGAAGCGGGTCTGGCGCACAAACTCTGCCGAGATCAGTTCTACCAGTCGCTCCTGCAACTGCAGCAGGCCGCAACCGGGCAGGGGCACCGTGCGTTGCAGTTCCAGCTGGCCCCCGTGTTCGGCCAGCTCCGAGATCACTGCCTGGTGCAGCTGAATTTCCAGATGGAATATCCGCCCACCCCGGCTGTAGAGGCTGCCCAGGGCCACGCTGCGGTTGACGAGGCCAACTGCATCAAACGGGCACTGCTGCACAATACCCAACAGTAGGGCGAGCTGTTCGTGCTGCATGCTGCCCGATACGGCCAGTAGCAGCTCATCGGGTTTGTTGGCCTGGGCGTGCAACTGCTTGAGGTGGGCGTGCACCAGATCACCGGTGTGCCGCGCCGGGCCGAGCGCGGGCTGCAGTATTTCCGTGCTCAGCTGCCACCAGAAGCGTGTATTGATATCGCGCGGTTGCAGGCGGGCAGCGGCGCGCGCCGGTGCCCCGAATAAATAGTCTTTGCCCTGCAGCAGCGCGTAGCCCGGACTTTGCACGAGGGCGTCCTGATGCCAAAGTTGCAGGTTGCTGTCATTGAGGTCTAACAGGCCGATACTCATTAGTTGGCCACCAAAAAGCGCAGTAACCGACGGTCGGCATAGCGCTGGCTATCCAGTACCAGTCGCTCCTGTGACAGCTGCAACTGGTGCAGGCAGAACATGATGATAATGCTCAGCACCAGGGCAACAAAGGTGCTGTTGAACGCCACCCCGAGGCTGGCGGTAACGCCGGAAATGTCACCCTCGACGGCCTTGTAAGCCTGCCCGAGGGCGTCGCCGATACCGCGTACGGTGCCGATAAACCCGATGGAGGGGATGGCCCAGGCGATATAGCGCACCATCGACATTTCCGAATCCAGGCGATCCGATTCGATTTCGCAATTTTCCTTGATGGTGTCAGAGACGGCCTGAATGCTGCCGGTGGTGGCAAAGCGCTGTAGTGCGGCGAGCAGCGTGCGCGGTAGCAGATAATCCTGTTCGACTTCCGGCAGCGCTTCCAGTGCGCGACTGTACTCCCGCGCATCTTCAGGCAATACGGTCGTGCCCTCGGGAATATCCAGCAGGCGCCGGTCCAGCATAGCGCGCTCATGTGTGCCGCGACGCCCTTTGTAGCCCATGATGGCCAGCGCCCAGATCAGCAGGATAAAACAGGATTCCTGTTCGTAATCGCCGATCACCACGGCCAGACTGCGGGTGGTGACCACTTCCTCCCCGGCGGCCAGTTGCGCCGCTTCGCGTTCGAGGTGGACCTTCGCGGTGGGCCGGATAACGCCCACGTACAGCGCGTGTACCACGATGATCGCGATCAGCAGCGCAAACAGCTGGTAGATAAATTCGGATGACATTCGTTGTTTCATTAAAGGGTCCTATATATCTACCGGGAAAGAGACGGGCACATCTTCGGAAATTTCTTCCGAAGAGCGGTAGTCGAAGGGTGACTTATTGCTTGTGCCTGAACTGGAGCTTGTTGGCGCGGTCGCGCTGGGCGCGGGTGCCGGTTGGGTCGTTGCAGTTGTATCCGCAGACCCATTGGCCGCCGCTGCGGACGAAGACTCTTCGCCGCCGGTTGCCTCGGGCTGCGCCAGCAGCGGTGTCGCCCCCAGACACAGGATGAAAAACAGGGGGGCCAATCGTCTTGTGTTGATCATGTCTTACTCCGCGTAGCGCGCAAGGCGGAATCCTACGTCATCCCGCCCGGCTTGCCCATAATCACGATAGGTGAGGCGCAGCTCAGAGAGCTTGGCGTGCGTCCATGCGGCGCCGCGAATAACGTAGTTATCGCCGGTCTGCCCGCCGAGCGGGTCCTCCTGTGTGGCCCCGTTCGCCGAGGGGATGGTGTAGGCATCGTGCACCCACTCGGAGACGTTGCCACCCATATCGTAGAGGCCGTGTTGATTGGGTTTGAGAGAGGCGACCGGCGCACTCACGACATAACCATCCTTGTAACCGTTCAGGACGCGACCGGTGACATGGGCGGAAGTGTCGTCGGCGTAGTTTTCCGCGACCACGGTGGGCGGAAATGTGTCGCCCCAGGGGAACAGCAGTAATTTGCTGCCGCTGGCACGGGCGGCCCAGGCCCACTCGGCCTCCGAGGGCAGGCGGTAACCGGTGGCGGCGCTGTTGTAGCCCGTTACGATACCGTTGCTCTGGCGGTAGAACAGCGGCAGGCCCTCGCGCGCGCTAAGCCAGTTGCAGAAAGCGGCGGCCTGCTGCCAGCTCACCTGCACCGCCGGCTGCTGTTCCTGGTTGAGGCTGTTGCCCTCTACCTGGCCCGAGTTGTGGCTGGACTGGAACTGCCGAAACTGTGCGTTGGTGACCTCGGTGGTCTGCAGATAAAACATGCGCCGCAGCGCTACCGGGTGCAGCACTTCATTGGCGCGGCGGCCGGGATCGCGGCGGGAGGCGCCCATGGTGAAATCCGCCATGGCAGACTCAGCGGGTTTGAACAACAGCAGGGTCTGGCCCAGGGGCGTGGTGATCTCGGGCTTAATGCGCGCCAGGGTTGTGGCCTGTTGGGTCTGCAGTGTTACATCCACCAATTGTGTCAGGCCGGGACGGGGGGTGACGCGTTGACGGACAGTGGCGTACCCGTCCAGGCTGACCTCGACAGTGTGTTCAACTGCCGGCAGCGAGACGGTCTGCACACCTGTGCCTACCGGTTTGCCATTGATACGCACGACGGCGTTGGCGGGACTGATACGCAGGCGCACTTCGCCCAGCAGTGCCTTTAGCGTCACGGTGCGCTTGTCACTGCTGGCCGCGGTCATTTCCAGAGCGTCATTGTAGCGCGCATACCCCGGCTTGAAGACGTCCAGGCGGTGAGATTTCCCCGGGCTGAGTTCCAGCGTCAGTGGTGTCTGGCCCTGAAATTCGCCATCCACCGTGACATTGGCGCCGCTGGGCACGCTGCTTAGCTCGAGTTCACCGGGGGCGGGCTGCAGTTTGATCTGGCCCAGGTCCTGGTCTTTACTGGCGGCGATGCGCAGGGTTTTTTGCCAGTCGGCAAAGGTCGGCAATTGCAGCATCAGTTGGTGTTCGCCCTGCAGCACCTCGACGGTGGCCGGTGTGGTGCCGGCGGCCTCGCCATCCAGCAGAATACTCGCGCCTGACGGCACGCTGTCGATAGTGACCATGGCCCAGGCCGGAGCCATCTCCAGTGCGATGTTTTGCTGAATGTTGCGCCCGGTGACCTGTAGCGTCTGTGCCAGCGGCAGGTGCCGGGCTTCTTCCAGCTGTAGTTGGTGCTCACCCTTCGGCAGCGGGAGATCGATGAGTGGTGTCTTGCCGACTGACTCGCCGTCCACGGTGACGCTGGCGCCCGGTGGCGTGCTGACAATAGAGACCAGACCGGGTAGCGCCAGCAGCGAGAGTTCAAGGGTCTGACTGTCGCGGTCATCGACTGCGGCGGTGGTCGTCAGCGGTTGATAACCTTCGGCTCTGGCGTTCACTTCGTACTCGCCGGGTAGCAGCAGATAGCGTTTGCCAAAGGGCAGCGCGAGACCGGATACCGAGACCTGCGCAGGGACCTCTGCGTCCACGGTGATCTGCAGGGAGCGGGCGCTGAATAAAAATAGCATCACCAACACGAACAGCGCGAGGCAGGCCAGAAGCACCCACCGCCCCTTTTTACGCGGGCCAGGTACTTTGCTGGTGGCCTCTTCGAGCGGAGTAAACCCGCTGGGGGCGATGGTTATGGCTTGCTTGGACATGGGCTGATCGTCATTGGTGAGTAGGACCGGGGTTGCTGAGGTCTGAGCGCACTGGCTGCGGGTGCCATCGGCCTAGATAGGTTCAGTACAGACAATGGTTACCGCCGCCGGGGCCGAATCGTGGGTGATAGTAAAGCTCTGCCTCACATCGCGATAGCCCGCGCGCGTGCCCAGCGCCGTGTAGTTGCCCGGGCGCAGCGTGAGTTCATGCTCTGCGAAGCTGCCCAGTCGCGCCACTTTGTAGATGATCACCTCGGTCTTGTCATCCGAGCGCAGGGTGACAGTGACAGTGGTGTTAGCCTGGCGCAGCACGGTATCGAGCTTGCTGATCTGTTGTTCGAGTACTGGTCCGCGTGGTGTGACCTGTTTGGCCTGTGCCAACAATTGCGCCGTGGAGGCGGCCACGGCTGCATCCGACAAGCGCTGTACATCGTCGATCGCGGTGCGCAATTGCTGGTCCAGCTGTGCGCGCATCCTGCTGCGTTTGAGGCCTTCGTTGGCAAACATCACACTGCCGTCAATTTTTTGCGCCTGCTCATAGGCTGTCACCGCTTTCGCCCATGATTCCTGTTGTTCGTCACGCTGGCCCTGTTGGCTCAGGCTGGCGAGTCGCTGTGCCGACTCTCCCGCTGTAACTTCCTGCAGGGCGCTGGCTGCTTCCTTCGAGCCCGGCTGCAGTTTTGCCGCGGCATTGAATGCCTTGCGCGCGCTGTCAAAGCGACCCTCGTTGAGCGCGGCGTAGCCCTCGCTCATGGATTGGTTGAAGCCCTGATCCCGCGCTTTGGCGGTGACGCGTTGTAGCTCGCTCTGCGCGCGTGTGTGCAATGGGTCCAGTTTGGTCGCCTGTTGCAGCAGTGTCTGGGCCTGAGCCAGATCGCCTGCCGCTTCCGCCGTCTGTGCCTCATCCAGCAGGGGCAGCAATTGTGGCAGTACCTCGGCGCGGTGTTGCAGTGTGGCAATATCGCTGTTGTCGGGCTCAATAAGGACTGCAGTTGCCAGTGCCGCCAGTGCGGCGTTGGCATCGCCCTTGTCGATGGCCTGTTGTGCCTGCTCCAGCAATTGGCTGAGCAGCTGCGGTATCGAGGCCTCCAGTTTCTGCAGGGCGGTTAAACCCTGCTGGTATTGTGCCGTGGCATCTTCGTACTGCCGATTTTGGTAGAGAGCGTCCCCTGCGGATGCGAGTTTGGTTGCCGCGGTAAAAGCCTCCGCTGCCCATTGCTCCACGCTGCGCGCCTGCAACGCAAGCTGCAGATCCAGAAACTCGGCAGCTATCTCCTGGGCCGCTTTGCGCTGGTGCGCCAGCTGGGCATCCGACCAGGGTGCTGCGTCCTCGCCAGAGGCCGTTTTTGCAGGTTCCGCAGCTTGCCCTGCGATCTCACTGCCAGATGACTCAGGGGTCGTATCCGCAGGCCCGGTTGATCCTGGTTCCAGCGCGGCGGGCAGCAGAAAAACCACCAGCACCACCAGTAGCACCAGCAGGCCCAGCGCTGGCAGCACCCACACCGGTGTGCCGCGCTGCACCTGCGTGTTCGCGGTAGTGGCGGTGGCAGTCGGGGAGGGTGCCGGTTGCACCGCGTCAAACGGGGTGGGTTTTACTGGGTCATTGTGTGAGGACATGCCGACGCTGGGGCCTTGGGTATCAGGGAAACGGATCAGAGTGTATCAGCAGAGCGGGCGGAATCCTCGGGTAATTCCAGTTCGCCGATCTCTGCACGGTAAATATCGGCCAGCACTAAACGCCACTGGGCATACTGTTCTTCAACGTTGCCGCTGAGTGTGACGGTGCGATCGTCCAGCTCTATCACCTGTGGCGTGACTTCTGCTTCCAGGGATGCGCCCAGCTCTTCCAGTGCCTGCACGTGAATCTGGGCCTCATTGCGTTTATCAAGGCCGCTTTTGACCAGCAGGCCGCCACCCACAACGGCCACGGCGCCAGCGGTGCGACTGAGCTGGCGGTCACCCGAGGCGACTGCGGCAATACCGCCTATCACTGCGAGGCCGCCAATGATCAGATTGCGGGTGCTCTCGGCCTGCAATTGCTCCAGCATCATCACCTCCTGATAACTGGCTTTGCGCCAATCCTGGTAGGGGGCCGCCATCTGCGTGTCGAAGTTCGTGTAATAAGCCTGTAGCGTATCGACATACACGTTGTCACGTTCGCGAATTTGTCGCACTCGCGCCAGCATGGGGTCGTTTTCGGCGGGTAGGCGCTGCACTTCAAACTGGCCATTGCGTGTCTGCTTCAGGTAACCGTCGAAGGCGTCCGGTGAGAAACTGCGCGCGAATCGCAGCTCGGTGATCACGCGCATATCGGCGCGTTCTTTCGGGGGCAATTCTTCCAGTTCGGCTAACAGGTCGTTAGCGATGGTATTGTAGACGGCCTGAAACGGATCGGCTGTATTGCGCGTGCTGGATTGATACGCGTACTGACTGGCTTCACCGGTATAGGTTTTTTTCAGCCACACTTCGCCGCGCGCATCGGTGGCGGTGATCGCCAGTTGCAAGGTTTCCCCGTCGGAGCGCAGAATTTTGCCGCGCACCATCAAGTCGGTAATCTCGCCATCGTCGGGCACTACCCGCACGGCCCCCCACGCTCCGCTGTCCTGCATCGACTGGGAGAGCTGCATCGGCATGTAACGGGCCTCGGCTTTGCGCACTTCCGGGTAAACCTGCTCATCTTTATCGTAGTTATCAAGGCCGGGATCAAACACCACCACGGAGACGTCCAGCAACTGTCCCTCAGAGACGGCTGTAGCAGGCGTTTGGATAGCGGGTGCGGACGTGGTTTTGATCGTCTGGTTGACACAGGCGCTCATCAGCAAACTCAGTCCCATACAGCACAGCAGGTGTAGTCTGGTCACTATTTAATACCCTTGTATTTGCGATATTCATCCCACAGTTTTTCGCGCACCGCCGGATCGGTTTCACGCGAGGCAGCTTCGCGCAACTGCCGGGCCACGACATCGTCGTCGCTGCCACTGGGGATATCGGACGGAGCCGGGTATTTGGCGGCGTCCGGTGGCGGCGCACCGCCTCCGGCGCCGCCCATTCCACCCCCGGTGCTGTAGCCACCACCACTCGCCATGCCCTCGTCATAGGGACTGTTGCCCTCTTCGGCAGTGTCAGTGTTGATGCTGGCCGAAATGCCGCCGCCCGTGCCGCCCCCGGCGCCGCCGCGCGATGACGATTGTTTGGCTGCGGCGCGCGCCGCCTCACGCTGTTCCGCCTCCGTCTTGAGTATTATTGCATCAAACTTGCCGGCGCCTTTTTCCAGCTGTGCATCGAGCAGGGCCACTTGCTCAGCGGGGGTGAGCGGGCCACCACCACTGCCGGTGGGCACTCCCGCTGGGCTGCCGTAACTGCCGCTGCCAGAGGCGCTGCTGCCATAGGAACCGCCCGCGCCGTTTGTCTGGCTACCCGACTGGCC
>JBBKWY010000004.1:0-2998 GCA_037969215.1 Halioglobus sp. | reverse complement strand
CTGTTAATCGCTCTCGCTCAGGAGTTTTGGTTCCAAGCTGGTCGAAGCACTGCCGTTATCCAGGTAAACGATGCCCCCGACGATGCTGACATTCAGTTGCATTGTGCGATCAAGTAGATCGGCAGCGGCCTGTATTTCAGCCCAGTCGATATGCCAGACCTGCAAATGTGGCAAAGCGCTGATCTCCTCGCCGTTTAATTTCCACCAGGTTGGCGCGCTTTTGGCGAACGCATACACGCTGACCAGGCGGGCTCGTCCACAGGCCTTGCGCAGCCGGGGTTGCTCTGGTTGACCCACTTCAATCCAGTGCTCGATGTCACCGTGGTCGCTGTGAACCCACAAATCCGGTTCGTCGGCGGTGGAGATGCCTTTGGTGAATTCCAGGCCGCGCGTGCTGTTCAGCCAGTAGGCAAGCAGGCGCACTGCCATCCGTTCCAATGTCTCCGAGGGGTGTTTGGCCAGCGTCAAAGAGAGTGATTCAAAGCAATTGCGATCGCTGTCAGCCAGCTCGATCTGGGCTTTGTATATAGTGGGTTTTAGCGCCATGGTGTCGATGCGTCCTTACCGTCATTGAATGGGGTGTGCTTGTTATGCTGAGTGCGTCCTTTCGGCGGCACCGCTGGGGTCATACTTTGGGATTGTGGCGTGATTCCCACAATACGACTGCGCACAGCAATACGATTACTACGTCGACTGCAATGCGCAGGGTATAGGCCTGTTCGGGGTACGGCAGGGTATACATCACTGTGCCGGCCGCCGCGCTGGGAATGACGATGCCCATGAACACAGAAAATCGTGAGTGTCCGTAGAGGCCGATGCCGATGATCACGTACACCGTTCCCCATAATCCATCGATCAGTGCTGTCCCGGTCAACTCCCGCAGCCACAGCGCTGCAATCTGGGCGATGCCTGATAGGCACGTTAGTGTGGCGGCGGTATTGCGCAGCAATGAACCTGGACCATGTGCCATGTGAATCTCAGCTTAAGGGTATTCGAGGCGTACGCGCGCGGGCACGAACGAAATTTTCCTGCCAAGAGTAGCAGAAATTGGTCTCGCGGCGACATTCACTTGTCTTGCTTGCGGCCTAGGTAGTTTTGCGGTGCTTCCCGAGAGCCTTTTCACACAGCGCTTGCACTTCATCCAGGCCAGTCAACATATCGTCGATATCTTTCTGTTGTTGCAGCAGGGTAGCTCGACGTAAGGCGACTGTGTTGATAAGGGCATTTAGCTGCTGTGCATTATTGCGCGATGGATCATACAGGTCGATCAGGTCGACGCTGTCCTGCAGTGTCATGCCGATACGTTTGCCGCGCAAAATAAGCTTGATGCGAACCCGATCGGCGGGCGTGTACAGTCGTTTTTGACCGTCCCGCAGAGGTTGAATTAGCCCCTTCTCCTCGTAAAAGCGAATCGTGCGGGTGGTGACGCCAAATTCCTGGGCGAGCTCCGAGATCGTGTAGGTTTTGTCTACCATCTTGTTGGGTCCTGGCAACCGGGCTTGCGATTCGCAGTGTAGTAGATAATGACGTTGACGCAAACGTAAACATAAACGCGTTGTCTTGTCTGATTCGGCGACGTTATTTGCTATCATCGCGACTCTATCGACTCACAAGGTGACGCCGTACATGTCCAAATCCACGCTGTTGCCACTGCTGGCAAATGGCGAGTTCCGCTCCGGCCAGGAACTGGCCGATGTCATGGGGGTGAGCCGCACGGCCGTGTGGAAGCAGGTTAATCGACTCGCCACGGAATCCGACATTGCGATCGAATCTGTAAAAGGAAAAGGCTATCGGATTCCGGGCGGCTTAGACCTGCTTGACGTCGACCAAGTGAGAAACGCTCTGGGCGCGCGACCTCGCGCCCTGCTATCTCGACTGGATATTCTCGACAGCGTCGACTCCACCAATGCGGAAGTCTTGCGTTGGGCGGGGCAGGGGGAATCTTCTGGCCTGGTGTGTAGCGCCGAGCAACAGACCGCCGGGCGTGGTCGCCGTGGTCGGCAGTGGGTCAGTCCCTATGCCAGTAACCTGTACCTGTCACTGCTGTGGGAATTCAGCCAGGGTGCTGCGGCGCTGGAGGGCTTGAGTCTGGCGGTCGGTGTCGCAGTGGCCCGTGCGCTGCGCACCTGTGATGTCCCTGCTGTGCAACTGAAATGGCCCAATGATGTGTTGTACGCCGGGGCTAAACTCGGTGGTATTTTGCTGGAAATGAGTGGCGATGCGGCTGGCAGTTGTCGGGTT
Organism: Halioglobus sp.; assembly: GCA_037969215.1. Lineage (GTDB taxonomy): Bacteria > Pseudomonadota > Gammaproteobacteria > Pseudomonadales > Halieaceae > Marimicrobium. Next base: position 757 of record JBBKWY010000004.1, on the reverse strand, counting down.
GTGATCGGCGTCGGTCTCAACGTCGCTATGCCCGAAGCGGCGGCTGGCGCCATCGATCAGGCCTGGACCGATATTAAATCCATCAGCGCGCAACCACATGCCGGCCGTAACCGCCTGTTGGCAGAATTGCTGAATGAACTTCTGCCGCTGGCGGCTGACTTTGAACAACAGGGTTTTACCCGTTGGCGCGATGAATGGCAGGCGCTGGACGCGTTTGCCGGTGAGCCGGTAGTGTTGCATACCGGCTCAGGACAGTTGGCGGGCGTCGCTCGGGGTGTGGATGAGCGCGGCGCACTGCAACTGGAAACCACCACCGGTGTACAGTCGGTCTACGGCGGCGAAATCTCCCTGAGGGCGGCGCGGTGACCGTGTCAGGCCGCTGTTTGCAATTGGATGTGGGTAATAGCAGCGCGAAGTGGCGGTTGGTGAGTGGAGAGCACGTTATTGCCAGGGGCAATTACCGGCCCGACGATGCAGGCTCTCAGGACGTGATGCTCGGTTGCACCGCAAGTCTGGACACTATTTGGATCGCCAGTGTGGCCGCATCCGCAGCGGAAGAAAAACTGACAGCGTTACTGGTGAAGAAATGGGGCATCGCGCCGTGGTTTGCGCGCACAGAGGCTCATACTGGCAGTCTTCACAATAGCTATGCCGAGCCCGGCCGCATGGGTATCGATCGCTGGCTGGCCATGCTGGGTGCCCGGGAGCGAGAGCAGGGCAAGCTGTGTGTGGTCGATGCGGGCTCCGCGCTTACTAT
>JBBKWY010000003.1:0-24148 GCA_037969215.1 Halioglobus sp. | reverse complement strand
AAATCCTGTGAATTTATCGCATCCAGCATATAACTGCCGAGGCCAGGAATACCAAAAAACGATTCGATCAGCAGGCCGCCCATAAATAGGGCGGGTATGATCACCACCACGCCAGTGAGAATCGGGATCAGCGCATTGGGCAGAATGTGCCGGAACAGGATGCGGATCTCACTCGCGCCCTTGGCTCTGGCGGTGCGCACATAATCCTGATTGGACTCCTCCAAAAACAGGGTACGGTACCAACGCGCGCCTGCACCGATCCCGGCAATCACCCCGACCAGGACCGGCAACAACAGGAACTTCCAGGGCTGGATCTCGCCATTGAATCCGGAAATGGGCACCAACTTCCAGGTCTTGGCCACGAGGTACTGACCGCCGATGATATAAAACAGCGAGGAAATCGACATCAACGCGACGAACACGAACACGGCCCAGCGATCCAAACGCGTGGCGTGAAACATCACTACCATCAACGCTACGCAAATATTGACCCAGATGCCCACTATAAATGTCGGCACTGCCACGGCGAGACTGGGCCACATACGCGTGGACACATCCGTGGTGATATCGCGACCACTCTCGGAGCGGCCAAAATCAAACACGAACAACTTCACCGACTTGGTAAAAAATATCGTATCCGTCAGCGCATCACTGCCCTGCGTTTGCGAATTATAAAACAGCGGCAGGTCGTAACCATTCTTTTTCTTCCAGGCCTGGATAGCTTCAGGGGTTACGTATTTTTCGCCCAGTTGCGAAACGGCCATATCGTCCGGTGAGTTGACCACAAAAAACAACATAAAGGTGAGCAGATTAACACCTATGAGAATAGGGATAGCGTAGAGCAAGCGCCTGATGATATATGCGAACACGATTATCTCCCTGTGCGTCTGGCCGTGGCGTTCTGGCGGCGTCGATAGGCGACAATGCCCGGCAATAACAGGCTTGCCAGTAACAGTACCGAAGCATAGAGCGGCCAGATGACCGGCTGATTCCACAGTGTTTGCATTTCCTTGCGCTCGACGTCATCCACTCGTGTGTATTTGAGCGTGGCTTTGGAAATACCATGACGCTTGTTGTTGTACACCCAGCTGTTGTTGAGGAAAATTTGTTTGGGGAAAAACGCGTATAGCCACACCGCATCGCGACGGTAAAGCTCCACCATACGCGCGACCAGTTCATCGCGCTCTGGCCCGGGTGGTAACACGCGCATTTCACGGAATAGCGCGTCAAACTCCTCGCTTGCGTAGTTGGAGTTATTGGCACCATCACAGTTGCAATTCAGAGGACTCTCAGGGCCGTACAGCAGGAACAAAAAGTTTTCGGGATCAGGATAATCCGCCAGCCAACCGTGCGAATAAATCTGGGTATTCCCGGTGAGCAATTTTTCGCGCGTGCGATTGAAATCAGCGGGACGAAACTCCACTTGCACACCAATATCGGAGAAAACCCGATTAATCCAGTTCATGGAGGTATTACTGATCGCCTGCGATTGCACATCGATAAAGATCTTGAGCGGCTCCCCCGTACGCGCATCGCGTCCATTGGGATAACCGGCTTCCGCTAGTAATTGACGGGCATATTCGATGGATTTGCGTTTGGGCTCGCCATCCACCCAATCGTAAACATAAGGATTAATACCCTCCTCCCCCTCCAGGTTGCCTGGTATACCCGGTGGTATCAGGTTTTGCGCGGCGATGCCGTTGCCCTTGTAAAAGACATTGAGGTATTCCTCTGTCAAAAAGGCTATCTGCAGCGCCTGGCGCAATTTGCGCTTATCCTCTGTGTAGCCGCCGACCACCGGATCGCGCATATTAAATCCGTAGTAGTAGACACCGGGTTTGACATCCGGCGACATGGTGATGCGATGTTCCGCCAGTTCGGGCGACATCTCCACGCCATCCGGACGCACTACAAACGCCTGGTCAAACACCCCCGTAGTATTGGAATTAACCTCACCAGAGCGATCGTAGAAACCCTGCATGAATTTGGTCCACAACGACAGGCCTGATTTCTCCAGGCGATAAACCGCGCGGTCGACAAAGGGCACCGGCTTGCCTGCATCCACCAGGTTACCCGCCTCCAGGTCGCCCGGGGCGCCCTCGCTGGGGAAAAAGTCTTCGTGATAGTTGGGATTGCGCTCCAGCACGATCTCGCTGTTGGGGTCATTCTTCACCATCATGAACGGACCGGAGCCCACCGGCCACCAATCCAGCGTGAGATTGCGATCAGCAAAGCCGGGATTGTGATAAAAGCGATCCACTTCGGGCGCAATGGGAGAAAAAAATGGCATCGCCAGCCAATACACAAACTGCGGGTAGCGGCCTTTAATGGTGATACTGAGGGTGAGGTCATCCACCACCTCCAACCCCTCCATGGGGTAGTCATCGAGATTCAGCCATGCATTTCTGGGGAGTTCTGCCAATCGTTCAGAAAAAGCCTTCATACCGACAATATACTGGCCCATAAGACTCAGCATGGGAGATGCATTGTGTGGGTCGGCGAGCCGCTTGATGGCATAGGCATAGTCGTCGGCGTTGACAGACCGATCACCGGTAGCTGGAAAATCAGGTATTTGCTTGAAACGCGCTCCCTCTGCCGCGGTATCAAACAGGTAGAGTGGCTCCCCCTGTTCATCGAGTGCAAACGCGGGGTGCGGCTGATAACGCAGATCATCGCGCAGATGCAGGGTATACCGCGTGAAAGCCACTGCGTCGTCGCTCTCCTGCACCGGCTGCCCTTCTGCATCCAGATAGGTGACTTGCGGCGCAGCGTCCAGCGCACCCGGAATCAACTCATACGGCCGTTTGAGGAAGTGGTAACTCATCGGCGGCTCGTAGATCTGCATGATGAACAGCGATTCGTCCGCAGCATAGGACAGCGCCGGATCCAGGTGTTTGGGCGGCGCGGGCGACATCATCGATTGATAGGTCAGCTTGTCATCCTGGACCGGCGGGTTGGGACTGTTCCAGGGGGCCTCGCCACAGGCTACCAGTATCATGAGCGCCAGAGTCAATAGCGCCCGAGCCAGCAGCGCGTGCACGCATCGGTGTGTGGCAGTCGTGTTATCGATAGTGTTATCGGCTGTCATTCGCTGTGCGGTAGGTGACATTTTTGCAAGCGCGCAAGCATAACCTGTTGGCGCGCAGCGTGCACCCCGAAAAAGGGCTGCGACACCCGGACATTAATCCCTATAATGGAGCGCATTTCACACCACACCGACCGAAGGAGCACATAATAACAATGGCCAACGCCAATGCAGCTGCTGCGCCGCTGCCAAACGACACAAGCTTTTTAGGTCATCCACGCGGACTTTTTGTCTGTTTCGCCACGGAACTGTGGGAACGATTTTCGTTCTACGGCATGAAATTCCTGCTACTCCTGTATTTGACCAAATACCACCTGTTCAATGACAGCAATGGGCTGGAAGTGCTGGGCGGTTACGCCGCGCTGGTGTATGCCATGCCGGTACTGGGCGGCCTGTTGGCCGACCGCTATCTGGGCATGCGCAAAGCGGTGATTTTCGGTGGCGTGCTGCTGGCGCTGGGTCACCTGGGTATGGCAGTGGAGGGTGAACAGGCGCGGGTGGTCAACGGCCAGATCGTGCGCGATGAAACTGCATTACAGACGTTTTATTTCTCGCTGGCACTGATTGTAATCGGCGTTGGCTTCCTGAAGCCGAATATCTCCACCATTGTGGGCCGACTCTATAGTGTCGACGATCCCCGTCGCGACGCGGGTTTTACCATCTTCTACATGGGCATCAACATCGGCGCATTCGCCGCCACCTTACTGTGCGGCTATCTGGGGGAGACCTTTGGCTGGCACTATGGCTTTGGCGTGGCAGGGATTGGAATGGTGATTGGGCTGATCACCTTCCTGTTCGGTCAAAAGCATCTGCACGGTCTGGCAGAGCCGCATGACAGTGCACTGCTGCTACAGAAATCGCCACTGGGCATTAGCGTGGAACGCACTATTTACCTGTGCGGCCTACTCGCAGTGTTCGTCGCGTGGCAGATGCTGCAGTTTCATGGCGCGGTGGGACTCATGCTGAATGTGTTGTCAGTCGCGGTACTACTCGGACTGGGCTGGTTTATTGCCGTCAAATGCAACCCGGTAGAACGCAGCCGTATGCTGGTACTGGTGATACTGACGATGTCTACCGTGGTATTCTGGGCGCTGTTCGAGCAAGCCGCCGCATCGATGACACTGTATGCCGACCGCGTGCTGGACCGCAACATTCTCGGCTGGGAGCTGAATGCCTCACAGTTTGGCGCGCTCAACGCCATGTTTATCTTTCTGTTTGCACCGCTGTTCGCCTGGCTGTGGATGTTTCTTGGGCGGCGCGGCCTGGAGCCCAGTACGCCAGTCAAATTTGCACTGGGCATTGCCCAGGCCGGGCTGGGTTTCGGCGCACTGGTGATCGGCGCTGCCAGCCCCAATGAGGCTGGCCTGGTAGCGGGGTACTGGATGGTGCTCGCCTATTTACTGCACACCACCGGTGAACTCTGCCTGTCTCCGGTAGGCCTGTCCGCAGTGACCAAACTGGCGGTGCCCAGTGTTGTAGGTGTGATGATGGGGGCCTGGTTTTTGGCCACGGCCTACTCGGAGTTTGTCGCCGTACAACTGGCCAAACTGGCGCACATCGAAACCGTCAACGGCGCAGTCACCGATATCGGCGCAGCGCTGGCGAGTTATACGGAATTGTTCAGCGGCCTACTCTACGTGGGCCTCGGCATGGCGGTATTTTTGCTGCTGTTGTCTCCGCTGTTGAAGAAAATGATGCACGGTATTCACTGAGCCAGTAAAGGCGAAGTTCGCAGTCGATAAGCTGCAAAGTGAAAGAGAATGTGACTGGTGCTCATCACTGGGACCGTGTGGCGACAGGACGTCGCCACCCGAGCCTGCACATGGATGTGCGCTTTTTGGCGTGCCCCAGTGAGGAGCACCAGTCACATTCTCCACCACGCAACCTGATTCAAGGCAAACCACGAGGAACGAGATATGAAAAAGCGCGAGTTCGATGTGATCGTCTGGGGCGCCACCGGCTTTACCGGTCAGCTGGTTGTGGAGTATCTGGCAGAGACGTACGGCGTGGACGGCGAATTGCGCTGGGCCATCGCCGGGCGCAATCGCAATAAGCTCGACGCAGTGCGAGACGCCTGCCTGCCCGCTGCGCAGCGCGACAAGCTCCCCATACTGCTGGCCGACAGCGACGACGCGGCCAGCCTGGCTAAATTGGTGCGACAGACGAAGGTGATATGCACCACAGTTGGCCCCTACGCGAAATATGGCACGCCACTGGTCGCGGCCTGCGTCGAGGCCGGCACACACTACTGTGACCTCACCGGCGAAGTGCAGTGGATGGCGCGTATCATCCCGCAATATCAGCAGGCAGCCGCGGCGAGTGGCGCGCGTATTGTGCATACCTGCGGCTTTGATTCCGTGCCGTTTGATATGGGCACCTGGTATTTACAACAGCAGATGTTCGAACGCCACGGCGTTTACGCGCAGCAGGTCAAAGGGCGGGTCGGACGCAACCGTGGCACAGCGAGCGGCGGCACGATCGCCAGCGTACTGAACATGATGGAAGAAGCCGGGCACGATCCGTCGATCAGACGTCAGGTCGCGAATCCATACTCACTGTACCCGGCAGGTGCGGCTGCAGGGAAAGACGGGCCGGATCAGAGCCGAGCAATATACGATGAAGATTTCAAGCAGTGGACCTCACCTTTCATCATGGCGGCCGTCAATACCCGTGTCGTGCGCCGCAGCAATGCGCTGCTGGACTTCGTCTGGGGCGAAAATTTTCGCTACGACGAGGCTACCCTCGACTCGTCCCGCTATACAGCCGTCCGCAACAGCGTTGCCGGCGCGGTGGGGATGGTGACGCTGGCACTGGGGCCAACGCGAAAACTGGCACAGCGCTTTCTACCCAAGCCCGGTGAAGGGCCCACGCTGGCGCAGCGCCAGGCAGGCTATTACGAACTGTTTTTCCTCGGCATTAATCCCCAGGATCGCAGCATGGATACACTGATAAAAGTCTCTGGTGATATGGACCCCGGATACGGTTCAACCTCCAAAATGCTGGGAGAGGCCGCTGTTTGCCTGGCCAAGGATAAACTCACTGCGGGAGGTGGCTGCTGGACACCGGCCTCGGCCCTGGGCGGAAAATATCTGCAGCGTCTCACGGCCAGCGCGGGACTGACCTTCGAGAGCATTGATCCAGCCACCAGGAAATAGGCGAATACATGCATGAGCAGCGACTTTCCAGACAACTATTCAACACTCGCGGTACTGGTAATGCACTTTAAAACCTCGTACATTCCTTGCCAGAAACGATAAAAAACACAGGGGATATAAGGCGCGAGGTGAACAAATTTAACCTCACGTTCAGCGGCGAAATTCTTGCCGGCGCAAATTTGGAGCAGGTAAAGCTTCGATTCGGCGACCTGTTTGGCATCGACGACCCGGTCCGGCTCGCGCGGTTCTTCAGCGGCGAGACTATCACCCTGCGGCGCAACCTCGAACGCAAGGACGCCGCTCAGCTATACCACCAACTCCAACAATTGGGCGCGGTCGCCACACTGGTCAAACTCACGGCCAGTGACATCGCAGAACAGCTTCGTCTCGCTGAAGAAGAAACGGCACGGCAAGCCGCCGAGCAGGCGCGTCTGGCCGCTGCAGAAGCTGCACGCAAAACCGCAGAAACGGCGCAGCGCAAACGCGTAGAGGAAGAGGAGATCGCCAGGAAAAAGGCACTCCAGGCCGCAACCAAGCAGCGCAAGGCGGCAGAAGCCGCCGCCAAACGCAAGGTCAAGCGTATACAGGAAAAAGCCGAGAAAGCGCGGAAAAAAGTACAAGAAACGGCCCGACGACAAGCCGAGCTTGAGGAAAAAAAGCGGCTGGCGGCCGAAGAAGATGCCCTGCGCAAAGCGGAGCTCGAGGAAGAAAAACGCCTGGCAGCCGAGGAAGAGGCACACCGCAAAGCTGAACTCGAGAAGCAAAAACGTCTTGTGGCCGAAAAGGAAGCAGGCCGTCTGGCAGCGGCGCACGCCGCACAGATCAAGGACGCTGCACAGCGTTTGCAGCAAGAAGCACAGCCCACAGCAGCCGAGCGCCACAGCGCTGAGCCATTTTTGACAACAGATCGAGGTCAACAGGGCTCTCGAAAATCGGCAAAAGTCCGCGTAAGAACGCTGCTGGACGTCCCGCTGCGTAGACGGGGTGAGACACCCGAAGTGGGCACTCCCGGCCAACGCAAGCGCCAATCAGGCGCGCCCAATCTGTACAAACTCCGCCCCTTTCGCAATTCGGAAGCCGTGCGTATACGAGCAAAACACGCCCGACAGCGGATGCGCCAGGCCTATGCCGTCGGCGTCCTTGCACTGGCGACATTGCTTATCGCCGGCGGCAGTTTTTTACAGAACGCCGTCAACCCGGTGATGACAGGTGCGAGCGCCGTTGCGATTAACTCGAATTCGCAGCCACTATTGCTGGCGGGCAATACGCTGTTGGTTCACGATCGGGCCGGGGTCGCCACCACCGATATTGCGCTGAGCTCGCTGGGGGTCACTGAGCTGCAACCGCCTCTCGCGTTTGACAGTAGCGATGCGCTTATCGCCCTTGGCCGACTGATCGATACAAGTACCAGCTCGGCACCTGATACTGCGATGCAAGTACTGCGTTGTGACCTCACGCGTTCAAACTGCACACCGTTTTCGCCCCATTTACAGGGCAACAGCATCAACGCCTTCGTGATAAACCCGCTGGATGGCAGCTTGTTGCTTGCCGATAGTACGGCCGGACAGCTGCTGAAGGTCGACAGAGAGGGCGAAATCGTGACCCGCGCCGCCGTGGCCCTCCCCGACGCTCCGGTGCTGCGGTTGCACGGTGGGCTACTGTTGATGAACAGCGCAGAGGGCCCGGCGATCAGCGTGTTCCGATACGAGGACAATGCCTTCGCACAGCAATTGGATGAAATTTTGCTACTGCCCCCCGCCGCACAACAGCTGGAACAGTCACGAGTCGGTGATTTCGTCTGGTCGGGCAAGGCCTGGTGGGTAGATCTGCGCGACCCGACCTCCGGCGCGGGTGAGCTACACCGTTTTGACGAGAACTGGAATTACCTCAACACGGAGCAACTGGCGGCCGGGAACGGGCCACTACAACTGATCCGCTGGGGCACGAAAACACTTGTCAACGATCCGCGTCACCCGACCATCCAGAGATACAATGCCGAAGGGGTGGTGGAAGCACCGTTCGTGTCCACACAACTGCAGGACCTTATCGGCGGACAACAACAGCACGCCAGGCTCGCGGACATTGTCTGGCACGGCGGTTTGCTGTTGTGCGCGCTCGCAGCGGTGCTGGGTTTCGGGTTCGGGTATCTGTATGGACTGCGCGGTCTGGTCTACCGCCCACAGCGGGAGCAGGGCGCTGAACCCCTGGAAGACCACGCCGCGGCATTGCACTGGATTGAACCGGTCCAAAGTCGTCAGCTACAGTTGCGGCGCACAGGTATTTTCTATGGCTGTGGGGTCGTCGGAGCGCTGTTGCTGGCCATCGCCGTGAGTGTGAGTGTTTGGCAGCTGGCGGCGCTGTTACTGGCTCTTAGCGGCCCGGTCATCGCCCTGCTGCTGCTGAGTCGACAGCCGGTGGGACACATTGGCATTCTGGGCGACCAGCTATTATTGGTGGATCACAGCGGTCAGTATCACCTCGGCGGAGGTCCCAGGTTGCACTATCGCGGCCCATTCCTGTTGATCGACGATATCGTGGTCTACTGTGGCAGTCGCTTGCTGCCCGCCTTCTCCCCTGCCCCACTGCAAAAACATATCAGCCCGCCAGCGCTGGGCGCCATCAAGGTGGACTACCGCACGATTGCGATAAAACTGCTCGAATGCCGCCATCCTCTCGCCCTCGGCGCGGTCGCCATTGTCGCTGCGGTCGCTGTAGCGGTCTTACTCCTGTTCCTGCAGCGCCTTTTCTAGGCTATAACAGTGCGACACGGGGCGACACCGGTTCCCCCATTTGGATATACTGCGTTATTCGGAGCAGCGACAGCCGTTCCTCCACCACAGAATCACATAAAGGGTTGCCGTCAGTATGAATGAGCGAGATCGAGGACACTCGCCGCCACGACGCTCAAAGCGCGTCGCGCTTTTTGTCACTTGCCTGGCCGATCTATTTCGGCCCTCCGTTGCCTTTGCCAGTATAAGACTGCTGGAACAGGCCGGCTGTGAAGTCTCGGTGCCGCTGCAACAAACCTGTTGTGGCCAGCCAGCGTACAACAGCGGTAATTATGAGGAGGCGGTGCTACTGGCGCAGCAGGTTATCACGCTGCTGGAAGCGTCGGATTATGTCGTAGTACCGTCCGGTTCCTGCGCTGGCATGATCTCTCATCACTACCCCACTCTGCTAGAGGGTGAATGGCGCGACCGGGCACTGGAACTGGCTGCCAAGACCTTCGAGTTAACAGTGTTTCTCAAGGATATCGCGCGTATCAAACCGCGCAGAAGAAAGAAGTCGGCTGCTCTTCCCGCCGTTGCCTACCACGACGGATGTGCCGGACTGCGCGAACTCAACATCAAGGAACAGCCGCGCCAATTGTTGCGGGAACTGTGCGGCGTCGAGGTCAGTGAACTGCAACAGGGCGAAGTCTGTTGTGGCTTTGGCGGCACGTTTTGCGCCAAGATGCCGGAGATTTCAGGCAAGATGGTGGACGACAAACTCAAGGATGTACTGGCTACCGGTGCGAGCATTCTCGCCGGTGGCGATCTGGGCTGCCTGCTGAATATCGCCGGGCGAGCGCAGCGCCAGGGCGAAGAGATTGAAGTTCGCCATATCGCCGAATTGCTCTGCCAGGACCTTGACGGTCCTGCCATCGGACGAGGGAAATAGCGGGTGGACCAGCACAGCGAGACTTTTCTCGACAACGCGAGTGAGGCATTGAAAAATACCGCCCAGGCGCAGCGACGGGACGTGATCGCCACGTTCGCGCCGCTAATACGCTCCGCAGCGATTGACGTGTTTGACGAATTCGACGAATTGCGCCAGCACGTCAAGCGTGTGCGGCAGCACAGCCTCGATCACATCGAGTACTACCTCGGTCAGTTCGAGCACGAAGCGGTGCACAACGGCAACCACGTACATTTCGCGCGCGATGGTGACGAGCTTAACAGCCTCGTACTCGACATTTGCCAGCAGCACGACGCGCAGCGGATCGCCAAAGGCAAGTCCATGGTGACCGAAGAGACAGGCCTGAACAGTTTTTTACAGCGCGCGGGTCTCGATGTAATGGAGACCGACCTGGGGGAGTACATCATCCAGCAGGCCGGTGAGACGCCCAGCCATATTGTCGCTCCCGCCCTGCACAAATCGGCCGAGGAAATTCGCCAGCTGTTTCAGGCGAAACACAATCTCGGTCCCCGGGAACTGCCCGAGACGGTCGACCTGGTGAGCGAAGCCCGGGAGGTACTGCGCGAGCACTTCCTGAAAGCCGAGGTGGGCATCATCGGTGCCAATGCACTGATCGCCGAAAACGGCTATTCCATGCTGGTAACCAATGAAGGAAATGGCGATCTGTGTGCCAACCTGCCCCGTGTGTTGATTGTCTGTACCACCATTGATCGGGTATTGCCGCTGGCACAGGATGCCACTGCGATGTTGCGCCTGCTGGTGCGATCCGCCACAGGACAGGCACAGACCTGCTACACCAGCTTCTACTCTGGCCCGCGCCGCGAGAACGATGTCGACGGGCCCATCGAAACGCACTTCGTATTGCTGGACAACAAGCGCAGCGAAATATTGGCCGGCGATTACCGCGAAATGCTCGAATGTATCCGCTGCGGCGCCTGCCTGAACCATTGCCCCATCTACACTGCCGTGGGCGGTCACGCGTACGGCTGGGTTTACCCCGGGCCGATGGGCTCCATCCTCACGCCCCTGTTAACCTCTCTGGAGCAAAGTCATGCGCTCCCCAATGCCTGCACCAGCTGTGGTCGCTGCGCCGAGGTCTGCCCTGCGGATATCCCCTTGCCCGATCTGCTGCGCGACCTGCGGCACGAGGAGAACAGTCAGAAATTGTCCGATGGACGTTGGCGTCTGGGTATGAAAATACACGCGTGGTTGGCCAGGCACCCGCCGTTCTATCACGCACTGACAGGCATCGCCATTCCTATCTTGTACCTGCTGGGACGCAAGCGCGGCAGTTTCGCGCGCCTGCCACTGGCGGGAGGCTGGACCAGTCAGCGCGATTTTCCGGCGCCTCAGGGAAAAACCTTTATGCAGCAGTACAAAGCCCGCATCAATAAAGCAAAACGCAGGGCGAAAGCATGAACGCTAGCGCCCGCTCCGAGATTTTTGCGCGACTGCGCGGCGTCAGCATTGAAGCCAGTGCCGAGCGCATCGCGCTGGATCGCCAAGCCCTGGGCAGTGCGCCAGCGCCCGCCCCTCCGGCAGCAGAGATGTGCGAGGCCTTCCTGATCAATGTGCTGAAGAATCGAGGTAGCGTGGACTGCGTTAGCAATCGCACAGAAGCGGTGGCGGCAATAGGGCATCACATCTATTCCCATTTTCGCAGCCACCGTCTGGTCGCGGGTAACGATCCGCGCCTCGCCGCGATGCCGTGGCGCGATGCCGGCGTACTGCCGCGTTTTGGCAGTCTCGAAGTGGGCGAGCCAGTAGCGTTGAGTTTTGCCCAGCTGGGCATAGTGGAAACCGGCTCCATCATGACGTGGACAGGCAGATCGAATCCCGCGGCCAACAATCTGCTGCCTGAACATCACATCGTCTTGGTGGACACAGCAGATCTGGTCTCCACCATGGAGCATGCCTGGGGCAGGATCAATCAGGAACTGGAAAAGAATGGCCGACCGCGTGGCATCAATTTTATTGCCGGCCCCTCCAGCACCGCCGACATTGAGGGTCAACTCGTCTACGGTGCACACGGCCCGCGTAAATGGCATGTCATATTAATGGGCGATGTGCCCACCAATGCGCTTAACCTGGCCCGCGCTGCCGTCGAATAGCGAACCTCAGCAGATAGCTTACAACGGCGTATAGCTAAATTTCTGCCCGCCTACCGCGGCTTCAAACATCAGACCACCAGTGGCAATCGTAAAAATCGCCATACCCTTGCGGTAACCGCCGGAAACGGTGGCAGCGTCATTGCGCCCGCCACTGATCCCCGCAGCGGTACCGCCGCCAGTATTGGCCTCGGCGGAAGCGCCGGCCGTGATCGCCACCGCGGATGCCGTTGCACTGAGTTCGAAGTTGCCCGAGATGAAATCTTTAAAGGCCTGCTCGTGTTCAAAGAAGACAATCTGGCTATAAGCCTGACCGCCCCACTGTGCACCCAGTGACACTTGCGTCATTGTGGAATTTCCCACATGTCTGGAGCCAACGAAGACCTTGCCCTCCCCGAACGCACCACCAATGATAAACCCGCCCTTGCCAACGGTGGGGAACAGGGCATAACCATAAGCCGTTTTGAAGTAACGACCGCTCTCACCGGCATTACTGAAGGCCTTTATTGCGTCGCTGTAGCTGTTTGCCCAGGCGGCAGGACCACCTACAAACAAAAACGACATCAGGAGCACGAGCTTTATCACTTTGGACATAATGGGAACCTTGAGTTGAGAGTACACTGCGCAGACCCGCGCGACCGGAAGCGTGAACTGCGCCCCGCCGGAGACCGGGCCACGCCGCACGTCTATTTTGTGTACGCAACCGAGTCAGGTCAAGTCTCTTAGCCGCGACAGCAGATCGCATACCCTGCAGGAATAGCCCCACTCGTTGTCATACCAGTTCAATACTCGCAGATAACGGCCGCTGGTGATACCGGTAAAACCCGCGTCGTAAATTGACGAGTGGGAATTGCCGATAATATCGGTGGACACTATAGGCTGCTCACTGTACTGCAAAATGCCCTGCAAACGCGTTGACGCTGATGCCGCCCGCACCACCTCATGCACATCGTTCACAGAGACCTGTTTGCCCAGTTTCACAAAAAAATCCACCACAGAACCATCGGGCACCGGGACGCGCGCGGCAATACCATGCAGCTTGCCCTTGAGCTGCGGCAATACCTCACCCACGGCCTTGGCCGCCCCGGTAGAGGTCGGAATGATGTTCACCGCTGCGGCGCGACTGCGACGCCAATCACTGTGGGGTACATCGGCGAGCCGCTGGTCATTGGTATAGGCGTGAACGGTGTTGATAACACCCTCCTCTATGCCGAACGCTTCATCCAGCACACGGGCCATGGGAGCCAGGCAATTGGTGGTGCAGCTGGCATTGGAGACGATCCGGTGCTCCGGCGTCAGGCCCTCCTCGTTTACTCCCAGTACTACGGTGTAATCAATGGCATCCTTCGCCGGCACCGTCAGTATCACCCGACCAGCGCCAGCGGTAAGGTGTTGCTGCAACTGTTCGCGCTTACGAAACGCACCGGTCGACTCGATAACGGCATCCACACCGAGCTCAGCCCAGGGCAAATCCGCGGGATTGCGCTCGCTGAGCAGTTTGACACGCCCCTTGTCGGTGACGAAGTGGTTGTCTTCCAGCGCCAGTGGCTTGGAAAAGGGCCCCATCACCGTGTCATAACTCAATAGATAACGCAGTGCCGCATAGTCAAAAAGGTCATTAATCGCGACAACTTCTATGTCCTTGCGCTCCTCCAGAATACGAAACACCGAGCGCCCGATACGACCAAAGCCATTAATCGCGATTCTCATGCTATTTCCTCCTGTGGCAGGCCCAACGCCGCGTAGAGGCGCACCACTTCCAGCAGACGTGCCGCATGCCCCAGGGTCTCATACCAACCCAGCAGCTTGACCGTATTATTGCCCGCCTTGATCGTGCCCTTGGTGTCGAACAACAACGAGTTTGAATTGCCAATCACATCGGATGACACAATGGGGTCTTCCACCACACCGACTATGCCATCGCGCTTGGCGGCGGCAGCGCGCATCGCCTGGTTAATGTCCTCCGCCGCCACAGTTGCATCCTTCATCACCAGCGTCACATCCAACAGACACCCTTCCTGTACCGGTACGTTCAGGGCCCAGGTCATGATCCTGTCGTCGAATTCAGGCAGTATCGCGCCCAGCCAACGCGAGGCTTCGTGCGTGTTGGGAATAATGTTTTTGGCGGCGGAGCGACTGCGACGAAAGTCACTGCCAGCATAGTCCTGCAGCGACTGGTCGGATGTGTATGAATGCACGGTAGTCATGCTGCCGCACTCAATATCAAAACTCTCTGACACACTGTGCAACAGCAGGCACAGTGCCGAAGTCGTTGGCGATCCCGCCGAAATCATACGATCTGCGGCCTCTGCGCTGCTCGCATTGATGCCGGGCACCACAATGCGATCGATGTGGTCGAGCGGCAGCGTACGCAGCAGTACCCGCGGAGCGCCATTGATCAGATGTGCTTCCATCGATTGTCGGTCGCGGAATTTACCGGTGGCATCAATGACAATATCGACATCGAAGACGTCCCAGGGCATTTCCTCAGGTCGATCTATTTGCATCAACCGCGCGCGAAAACGGGAGTTGACCAAAAAATTGCCCTCCAGCGTATGACGCTGTGGCTCAGTCACCTCGGACGTCAGCAGATAGTGCAGTATCTCCGGCTTGCCAATATCGGCAACAGCGACTACGTCAACGTCGGTACTGAGGGAGGCCAGTTGATAAATCTGCCGCCCAATCTGACCAAAGCCCATAATTCCCACTCGAATCGGCCTGCTTGTCGCCATTGGCACACTCCCTTTAATAAGCCCGAATTGCGTTCTGGTCTACCCTCTCTTACTCAGGAACATCGTCCTCCATATAGCCCACACCGACCATGACCCATCGCAAGAAAAACGCTGCGAATGCACGATTGAACGCGGTCATGGGCTAGCAGGGCAACCATTGGGGACAACAGGCCGCTGAGCACCTGACTCAATACAGGATGGGTCGGGGCCAGGCACCCCACATATCCCAATTCATCGCTTGATTGGTGGCGGCCATATTCATGTCCTGGGCAGTCTGGCGCTGCTCATTCACCACGTTTTGCTGTATGGAAAGGCGCTCGTATTCCTGATAGTTAGCCTCGGACCCGACGTACACACACTTGCAGGACTTGGCATCGGCGTAGACGAAAACCGTAGTGCCCTCTTTGTCCATCGGCACCAACCGGAGCTGGGCAAGGTGGTTCAGATGGTCGATTTTTTCGGGTGTGTCAGCAAGTTTCACCTGAAACCCGGCTGCCGCCAGACGTCGCTCAGTATCCATGGAATCCTGCTTGGCCATAGCCGCACAACCACCCACAAATATCACAGTCAAAGCGCCTGCAATGATCTTTCTAACACTGATGGACATAATGTTCCCCGTTGCTATCGATACATGTTTCATGAAGCCACCAATATAAATTCTATTTGGGCCTCTGTCGATGGCGCTGGACTACAAGCCCGATACTCTGGCGAGGTCAATACCGTAGGCGTCGGGCTCAAGGCTCTTTTTTATCGTTGGGGAGAGGGCCCCGGCGCTAGCAGCAACTTCCTGCAGATCTATCAGTTGCGAGGACGGTAACTGATTTTTGTCGGCGTCGAGCAACAGCATCACCTTCGGTCGCAAGCGCCGGGTGCGGTACTCGGCCACCACTACGCCAACTTCTCCAGAAGACAATTCCACCAGAGTGCCCGCCGGGTAGATGCCAATCGCCTGAATAAAGGCTTCCACGATTTCCGCCTGAAAGTCTTGATCACGCGCCTTATACAGTATTTTAATCGCGTCGCTGGGAGACACGGCTTTGGCGTAGTTGCGATTACTGGTAATGGCGTCGTAGGTATCGACAATCGCCGCTATGCG
This sequence comes from Halioglobus sp., assembly GCA_037969215.1. Taxonomy (GTDB): domain Bacteria; phylum Pseudomonadota; class Gammaproteobacteria; order Pseudomonadales; family Halieaceae; genus Marimicrobium. Next base: position 8,294 of record JBBKWY010000003.1, on the reverse strand, counting down.
CGCGAAGGGCGGAATCCGGTCTCGCGACAAGCCCTTGTAATATCCCGAACCGTCGAAGCGTTCATGATGGTAGGCCACGATGTCTATGACGTCCTGATTGAGAATGCCACATTCCTCGAGAATCGCGAGGCCGTGCTGCACATGTTGCGCTACTTCGGCAGTCTCCTCTGCGGTCAGCTCTCGATCCGCTTGCAGCAGACGGGGGTCGACACGTAATTTGCCAACGTCCATCAACATACACCCCATCGCGAGCGAGCGCAGGTCGCGCCGTGGCAGGCCTAACTGGCGCCCCAGCGACACCGACCACATGGCCGCGTTCAGCGAGTGCTGGTAGGTATACTGATCGTGATCTTTCAAACGACTGACCCACAAACAGGCGTCGGGGTTGCGGCTGATGCTATCGACAATCGGCTCCACCGATTTGCGCAACTTGATGACGTTCAGCTTTTCACCGGCACTGACGTGCTCGAATATCTCATCGATATCGCCAATCAGCGTGTCCAGAGCACGCTGTGCTCGCGGATGTTCTTCCTCCCAGAGACTGTCATCGCGGTAGGGCTTGAGCGAGCGTCCAAAAAATATGTGTGACAAAGGGACCCGTGGGCGATCCTTCATTTTGTTTGCTGTAGCTTGTTCCGGGCGGCTTGATGGCTCACGAGGGGTGGGCGGTTCCGAGCGCACGGGTGCCTCACGCCGAGCCACTGTACCGGACCGCTGGCTGCGCCGACTGTCAATGTAAACAGACTCGCAATATTTTTGCAGGGCGCGGATATCCTCATCGCGCTCTATCAGAAAGCCCTGCGTGATAAAGGGCGTTTCCAACCAGGGGCGATCCAGTCCACTGACATACATACCAATGTTTAGATCACTGGTGAGTATCTTTAGGGTTTTCAGCATAGTGCCAGACGTCCCGGTTATAGTTCTGTATCGTCTCAAGTACAGCACAGCTATCGGCAAATGACCTGTATAGCGGCGTATTCCACTGTTTGACACTAGGGAAGCGTTTCATAGCTGTCCACAATTAAGTGGAGATTTCTACAGATAATGGTATCGAGGCCTGCGACTGAGCAAAAATTGTCCCCTCGTATCGAATAAGAGGGCATGTGCCCGTGCCTACCCAGGCGTCGCCTGTGCTATATTCCCGCCTGATACCTAACCGCCCTACTCAAAAGAACACAGGAAAGATACATGCGTAAAATTCTAATTGGCCTGGGTGTGCTGATCCTCCTCATCGCCGGTTTGATCGGCGGGTTAATGGCCACGGGGCAGATTGCCACCAGCAGCCTGCCCATACTGCTCAACACCATACTGGGCGTGCCCGGCCCAGCCGCAAATGACGCCACCGTGCGCCAGCGGTATCAGGTCCCGGACGGGTTTACACTCGAACTGTATGCTGCCGATCTGACACGCGCCCGATTTTTGCGGTTCACCCCCGCGGGAGACCTGCTGGTGAGCCGCCCCGGCATGGGCGATATCGTGCTACTGCGGCGTGACGCCGATGGCGATGGTCACCCCGATGCACGCGAAATCCTGATGACAGGACTGGAGCGACCGCTGGGGCTGGATATCAATGACGACTGGTTGTATATCGCCGAGTCAAATCGAATCAGCCGAATACGTTTTAACAGCGACACTGGCGCCGTGAACGGTGACCTCCAGCCGCTGGTAGCAGGCTTGACCGACAACGGCAATCACTGGTCCAAAACACTCCGCATCGGACCGGATCAAAAGCTGTATTTGGCACAGGGGTCGACCTGCAATGTCTGCGAGGAAGAGGATCCCCGCCGCGCCACCATGATGCGCTTTGAACTCGACGGCAGCGATCCACAAATCATTGCAACCGGCTTGCGCAACAGTGCCGGCTTTGACTGGGCGCCCTGGAGTGGCGAGCTCTACGCCACAGAAAACGGCCGTGACATGCTCGGTGATGATTTCCCACCCTGCGAACTGAATCTTATCGAAGAAGGCTATTTCTACGGCTGGCCCTACTATAACGGCGACAATATCCCCGACCCCGATATGGGTGCCGACCCATTCGCCGAGGAGCGCAACCCGATCCCCCCCAGCCACAATTTTCGCCCACACAATGCACCGCTGGGGATGACATTTCTGGATGGCGAAAAGCTCCCACCCCAATACCAGAAAAGTGCGCTGGCCGCGCTGCATGGCTCCTGGAATCGCAGCACACCTGACGGCTATAAAGTCGTGTCACTGCACTGGACACAGGACGGTATCGAGGAGCGCGATTTCCTTGCCGGTTTCAATCAGGAGGGCAGTATTAGCGGCCGCCCCGTCGACGTGGCCCAGGGGCCTGACGGCGCCATTTACATATCCGACGATTACGCCGGCGCGATCTACCGGGTCGCCTACCAGGAATCCAGCATAGGCAAGACTGGCCCGGATATGATAATGCCCACCGTAAATCGTCTCGATACACAACCGCCACAGTGGCTAACCGACGCCGACCTGCCGCAGATGGCGAGCAGCGGCAGTGAACTGTACCAGCGCTACCAGTGCAGCACTTGCCACGAACAGGGCACCAATCCGGTACGACTGGACGACCTTGCCCAGCGCCTCGGTTACGGCGCCGTCATCGATGCACTCAAAGCGCCGCAGTCTCCCATGCCCGTTTTTCCGCTAAGCGAGACAGAGCGCCGTGAGCTCGCGGTATATTTGTTGTGGCAGCCTGAGGCTAACAAATAGGTCTGAGTATGCTGCAATACCTCCCCAACAGCCTGACGTTTCTGCGCCTGTTACTGGCTCTCCCACTGGGGTGGTTAATTTTGCGCGGTCAGTATGACTGGGCGCTGGCGATCGGCGTGCTGGCGGGCGTAACCGATGCGCTTGACGGCTTTTTCGCCCGGCGCCTCAACGCCCTCTCTCAGTTCGGTGCGGCACTGGATCCGATTGCCGACAAAGTGCTGATAATGATCACGTTTTTATGCCTGGCTCAGGTCGAATTGCTGCCCTGGTACCTGACCATCGCCGTGATCGTGCGCGACCTGGTGATTGTTGCGGGCGCAGCCTGTTACTACAGATTCATCGGTCCATTTGAATTCGCCGCTACCAGCCTGAGCAAAAGCAATATGGCCATACAGATCGGCTTTTGTGTGCTGGTGTTGGCGGCGCAGGTTGTGGAAAACATACCACCGGAGCTGACGCTATTCGGCGCAGCAGCCGTGCTGTTTATAGCGGCGGCCAGCGGTTTCGATTACATAATGTCCTGGACGATCAAGGCCATTGAATCACAAAAAACTAAGGAATAAACGGGTGCCTGAGAAGTTCTGTACTGTGTTGGCGGGTCGCCCGTGAGCAAGGAAATACGCGTTCTGACATACAATATTCACAAGGGCTATTGCACTGGCAACCGCCGTTTTGTGCTGGAATCCATGCGTGAGCGTATCAACGAAGCCGGTGCTGATATCGTCTTCCTGCAGGAAATTCACGGCACGGCCATCAAGAGCGAATCCAAACGCCGTCGTTTCTCCTATCCAGACCAACCACATTTCGAATACCTCGCCGATCAGGTTTGGCCGCACTTTGCGTATGGTCGCAATGCAATCTATCGCAAGGGCGATCACGGCAATGCGATCCTGAGTATGTATCCCTTCGCCAGTTATGAGAATATCGACGTATCGATCTTCCCGCGCTCCAGTCGCAGTATCCTGCATGGCATCATCGAACTGCCGCACAAAAAGACTCGCCTGCACACGCTCTGTGTTCATCTTGGCCTACTTGAGCAGGAACGGCGCGAGCAACTGCAGGCGTTGACAGACAGGATCAACAGCCACGTGCCCAGAGATGAACCTATGATCATTGCCGGGGACTTCAATGACTGGCGTCGTCGCGCCGAAAATCACCTGCATGCCGATCTGGGTCTGAAGGAGCTGTTCGTGCAGATGAAAGGGCGACACGCGCTGACCTTCCCGGTGTGGCGACCGATGCTCGCGGTGGACCGTATCTATTACCGCGGTTTGACACCGGTCGCTTGCCAACGCCTCGGCTCGGGCCCGTGGCGTGAACTGTCCGACCACGCCGCACTGTTTGGAGTTTTTAAACTATGACGGCGAGCACCAGTGCCACCGACATGTTTCACGAGACATCGTTCCGAGCAGAACTACAGCTCGCGGCAGACGCTAGTGGCAAAACACTGGAACAGGCACAGACGTACGCCAGCAAGTGTCTCAAGGAAATTGAGGCGACACCGCAGGATACCTGGCTGCGCCCCATGGCGAAACTGGCGAAGTTTATCTATACCCGCAGTTACGAGCCCGAGCTGGATATCAATCTGGACAAACTGGAAGAATTGCGGGCCCTGTCAAAGGACCATTTATTGCTGTTCCTGTGGTCACACAAATCTCACATGGACAGTTTTGTGTTTCTCCTGTCCCTGTACCAAAACCATTTTCGCCCCCTGCCGCTGATCTTTGCCGGCATTAACATGAACTTTCTGGGTTTTGGCGCCCTCGCCCGTCGCGTGGGCGCTATCTTTTTGCGCCGCTCTTTTCAGGAAGATCCTGTCTACAAACTGGTCTTTCGCCATTATATTGACCACCTGATTCGCAATCGCATGCCGCTGTCGTGGTCGATCGAAGGCACCCGGTCCCGGACAGGAAAACTGTCGCCGCCCAAATTGGGTTTGCTGAACTGGGTGGTGGAATCCTGCCATCGCGAGCAGACGCAGAACGTGCTGCTGGTACCTGTTTCCATTGCCTTCGATCGCATCGCCGAGATTGACGATTACGTCGCGCTGCAGAGCGGACTGCCCAAGCGCAAGGAATCCCTGCGCTGGTTTTTTAACTATATATTCGGTATGCGACAGCCTTACGGCAAAGTCTATGTACGCTACGGCGATCCACTGCCGCTGGAACAGCCGGGCACGGACTCCCCCGGCGCAGGCCAACAGCACTTCGATGTGACACGCATGGCCCTGGAAGTATGCACACGCATCGAGCAGATTACCCCTATCAAATCGGCAGATGTGCTGTCGATGGTGTTGCTGGGTGCCAACAAGCGCGCCTTGACGGCACAGGAAATGTATAAGCAGTCAGCCGGCATTGAGGAGCTTATTCGAGAGCGCAAGCTGCCCGCCTCCTCCGGTTTCAGCCTGAGCAACGAAGCCCAGGTTAGCGCAGCCGTGCTGGTGCTGGAAACATCGGGGCTGGTCAAATGCTTCGACGGAGCGCAAGTGCCGGTCTACTACATTCCCGGCGAACAACGTCTGGCCGCTGCCTATTATCGCAACACCATCACCCATTATTTTTTGCACGCGGCGCTGGGCGAGATCGGATTGGCGATGTGTGCCCTGGATATCGATATCCCCAATGTCGACTCTCTGCGCAGCAACGTTACTGCGCTGCGGGATCTGTACAAATTTGAATTCTTCTACAAATCGGCCGGAGAGTTCTGGGACGATGTTTTACAGGAAACCAGCAGGCGCTACCCGCACTGGGACAGCGGTGATCATTCAATTCAGACACTATTGCGCGACACACCACCGCGTTTTGGTCACGCCATTTTGCGCTCCATCACCGAGGCCTATTTGATCATCGCGGTAGCACTGTTGGATATGGACAGTCGGCCTGTTCACGACCAGAAAGCCTTTACCCGACAACTCCTGGCCCAGGGTCAGCAAATGCTACTGCGCCGGACCATCAGCTGTGAATCCTCCGTCTCCCAGGATCTGTTCACCAACGGCCTGCGCCTGGCCGCCCATCTGGCGCTACTGGATGGCCGCGGAAACGAATTGAGCGCCAGGCGTACTGCGTTCGCCGAATCCGTTGTATCAGCCCTGTCTGCGATAAATCTGCTACAGCGCGCTTACGACGAGGCCTGGTTTTCCCAGCTCTCGGCGGGGAAGGTTGCCAATCTGTTGGGGCCTTGATCGCGGCGCCATGGGGCGAACCGATTTTCCTGGCCGTAGTGCTTGCCGCTGCGCAACAGACCCGCTATCTTTCCCTCATAATTCATAGAAAAAGTGACTATCGATGAGCCTACGAGATGTTGTAACAACCATGGCAGAGGCCTCCACTCTGCTACAGGTGGTAAAGGAAGTTAAACCCAAACCTGCCACGACTCGCGACTGCTTCGCTGCCAGAGTAGAGCGCACCACCGCCCGCTTCCCCAATCATACCGCCGTAATTTTTGAGGGTAAGCGCCTGACCTGGAATGAGCTCAACGAACAGGCCAACCGCTATGCCGCAGCATTGCGAGCGCAGGGCCTGGTGCGCGGTGACGCCGTCAGTCTCATTATGGAAAACCGTATCGAGTTTCTCGCCACGATTATCGCACTCAATAAACTGGGCATCATTGCCGCACTGATTAACACCAATCTGACCGGTAAACCCCTGATCCACTGTATTAAAATCACCCAATCAAGACTCTGTATATTCGGCGAAGAACAGTTGGCAGCGGTAGCCCAGGTGCGCACCGAACCGGATATTGCAGGGATAGAAAGCTGGTTGTTCGTGAGCGATACAAACACAGAGTCGTGTCCCGATTGGGCCCTGGACTTCGACGAAGAGGCCTCCGGGAAACCCAGCGGCAACCCCTCCCAAACTGGCCAGAACACACTGGCAGATACAGCGCTGTACATTTATACGTCCGGCACAACCGGCCTCCCCAAGGCCTCGGTAATCTCCAATCGTCGCTACCTACTCGCCTCGGCCATGTCCTACAAGGGCGGCCTCAAGTGCAAAGAGAACGACTGTATCTACTTGTGTCTACCGCTCTATCACGGCACCGGGCTGTTTCTGGGCGTGGGCGCCTCGTTCTCCACCGGCGCCAGCATGTTCATTCGTCGCAAGTTTTCCGGCAGCAATTTTCTCACTGACATACGAGAAAGCGGTGCCACCTGCTTCATTTACATTGGCGAGTTGTGCCGCTATTTACTGAATACGCCACGCAAAGCCGACGACCACCGCAGCCCATTGACGTCCATGATGGGCAACGGTTTGCGCCCGGACGTGTGGCATGAATTCAAGGCGCGTTTCGGTATCAAACGGGTTGCAGAATTTTACGGCTCCAGCGAAGGCAACGTCGCCTTCGTCAATATGCTGAACAAGGACTGCACGGTGGGCACTACCAGCATTCCCATCGCGCTGGTCAAATACGATGTGGATGCCGATGAAATGGCACGCGACGAGAACGGTCATCTGGTAAAAGTCGCCGCTGGGGAACCCGGTTTACTGCTCGGCCAGATTACCAAAGCAACCGCATTTGAGGGTTATACCAGCAAGGAAGATACCGAGAAGAAAATTCTGCGCGATGTTTTCAAACAGGGCGACGCCTGGTTCAATACCGGCGACCTGATGAAAACGGTAGATGTCGGATTCTCACTCGGATTACCCCACTACCAATTTGTGGACCGCGTTGGCGACACCTTTCGTTGGAAATCCGAGAATGTATCGACCAACGAGGTCGGTGAACTCATCAACGGTCACCCACAGATTGATTTTTGCAATGTCTACGGCGTGGAAATTCCCAAAGCGGATGGCAAGGCCGGCATGGCGTCTCTGGTTCTGGCGGAGGGGATAGACGCACTCGATGTGGACAGCTTTTCTGCCTACGTCAATGAACACTTACCCGGATATGCGCGCCCGGTATTCCTGCGACTCCAGCGCGAGCTGGACACCACCGGGACATTCAAAATGGTCAAGGGAGAGCTGCGTAAACAGGGCTATGACCTGGATCAGGTCAGCGATCCCATCTATGTCCTCAAACCGCGCAGCAACACTTACACACGACTGGATGAGGCATTCGCCGCGGTGTTACGTGCCGGGAAAGCGGGCTATTGACCGGGGCGACCACCCCCGCGCTTGCTGCGCCGTGATCGTTTGAGCCCCTCACCACCTCGTCTGCGCGCGGTGGTTGTGGGTCTCGCACCGCCGTTTTTGCGCGCGCCCGGTGGTTTGCCTGGAGACGCCCTTCCTGACGTTCGCGGTTTGCGCAGAGGCGCACTGGCCGGCACCTCGTGATCGGGCTCAAAACCGCCAATATATTCACGCGTAATTTGCCGCTGGATGACTTGCTCAATACCGTTGAGCTGTTTGATCTCATCTGCACTGACCAGAGAATAGGCACGACCCGACAATCCCGCCCGTCCGGTCCGCCCGATACGGTGCACATAATCTTCCGGCACATTGGGTAAATCGAAGTTGACTACCTGCGGCAGCTGAGCGATGTCCAGACCCCGCGCCGCAATATCCGTGGCGACCAACACGCACAGCTTGCCGCTCTTGAAGCCAGCCAGCACACGGGTCCGCTCCCCCTGGCTCTTATCCCCGTGCAGGGCC
>JBBKWY010000002.1:0-3568 GCA_037969215.1 Halioglobus sp. | reverse complement strand
GGTGCGGATATCGTGCTTAAATCCTCTACTCCGCATACCTCGGGGCAGCGGACTATTAACCGTACATCCGATTGGGCGTTAATACGGGAATGCGCCTGTGCGGTCATGCTGGTGAAGGGCGATGCTGTGCCAGAGCACCCGAAAGTACTTGCTGCCATCGGTGTAAGTGGAGGTAAGGGCACCTATAAACAGCTGAACCAGCATATTGTGGAGTTCAGTCGCAGAGTGATGGATAACAACATCGCCGAAGTCCACTTTCTAAGTGTACATAGAGACCTGGCGTCAGCCCCTGACAGGCATGCCCTGATCAGAAACTATGGCCTGGACCCAAGTAAGGTACATGTCCGAATGGGCGAGCCGGAGGATGTGATCGTCGAAACAGCGAGGGAAATGAAGGCTAGTCTGGTGGTGATCGGCAATTCTGCACGCTCCGGAATTTCCGCGCTGGTAAATGGCAATACCGTGGAACGGGTGGTTGATAAACTCACCTGCGACGTTTTATCGATGCCCTGATCCAGCCTGTATATAGAGGGAAGTCTGCCTTGTCCGCATGAGTTTGGTGACTGCTTTTTGTGGGGAGTACCATTAGCCTTCAGCGTCAACCTTATCCAAAAGGGAAATAAAGAACCTTCAATATGTTGTTATGCTAGGCCCGCCAAACAAGGGAAGTGAGACTGTCGACAAGCTGTCTGATATACCCGGATTTCATTTCGTAAACGGAGATGCAGGTTTGCAACTGGGAACAGGTGAGCTAAGCATACCGAACAAACTTGGATCACCTCAATTTAACGTAGGTATCATCGCCGGAAACAGAAGTATCAACTGGATCTTATCATCGCTGATACCGGGCGTTGATGACGGAAAAGTATCCGTAGAGCGAACCAAGCTTGATGGGATGAATGATCATATAGAGATATCTACAACCCACCCGTTTATGATGGAAAATGAAGAGGTTATATCTCAAGTTATCTATTATCTGGACAATGGAAAATTTGAGCGCAACCCCGAATATACCAAATCAAGCGTGGAGGACTCGACGACGCGCACCGATTTTTGAGGGTTTTTCACCTGAATAATTCGTGCACTCTACTTTCTGCGCGAAGCATCGCTATGCCGCCACTGCACTATACATTCGGGCCAACAGTATGATCACATATTCAAATAAATTGCGGCTGTTACGGATGTTAATTCTGGGGGCCACGGCCCTCATCATATTGAAAAATGATAAAGCACTTGGCGGAATGTAGTCCAGGCGCATCAATACGACGATTTTGGACACTCCATATGAGAACAATTATCGCTGTTTTTCTCCTGTGCTTGTCAGGCTGCGCTAATCAACAAGCTGTCGAACAACCAGAGCAATTTGCCAACACAGAACTTATTTTGGAGAGCGGCTTTACGAATCTTTCTGCGAGAAAGACAAACGCCGCCATTAACGACTTTGACCAAGCCATAGCTCTTTGCGAGAGCCAGTACTCCAATAGCGAACAGAGAACCTACGCATCCAGGGGGCTGAACGAAACTATTTACTATATGGCGAAAGCAGCAGCTGACAAGGAATCGGCTATTGCGGTTGGCCCGACCTGTTCAAATGCCCTCTATTTACGGGGCTATGCCAGTATGGACTTTGGTCAAATAGAGATAGCGAAGGAGTATATTCAAAGAGCAATCGACATGGCCCCTGTTAATTCAATGTACCTCTCCGAAATGGGGCATATATATCAATCAAAGCGCGATTGGAAAAACGCGCTGGCTATGTTTACCAAAGCAGAGGCCGCAGCAACCACATTCTCTCCCGACGATGTGAAAGTGGTGGAACTAACGCGGGCCAAGAGAGGCGTTGGATATAACTTGATAGAACTTGGAAATTTGGATGAAGCCGAGGCGAAATTTAGAGAATGTCTGGAAATCGATTCGGACGATCAGGGCGCAATAACGGAACTAGAGTATATAGAGCACATCCGCACCAATGGTTCCGATACGGAAGGTGAGAATGACGATTATATTTGAGTAGTCTCGCCAATCTAGATACATTGGTAGCTCAATAGCACTACTCTTGCAGCGACACCCTAAACAAATTTATTGGCCATGTCGCTCCAGCAGAATGGAACGGCAACTCGCCACTCATTTACACAACTACGCAGGCAAGCTTGGCAGCCGCCTTTCTGCAATCAATGAGGCAACAACCTGATCGCCGTTTTCAGTCACTGCGGTTTGGACCTCCGTTTCGACGCTCATTTTGTGCTTTTTTGCTACGCTTGCACAAAACGCTCGCCTTCACTGCGGACGGCGTTATAGTCACGGCATACGTTGGAGTAAGCGATAGGATTTAAAAATACTACCAGCAACTATGGCTCTATCGCTAAGTGGGCTACATTGGACAAGAGCTCTACTGTTCCCGGGCTCATACGTAACTTTTTATTGTAGGGATTGGTTTACGGAAGAGAAGTCCCCTGAAGGTTGGGCTGCCCTGCAGTTGCATTTTACCATTGGCATTACCGTTGCTGTTCTTGTAGTTCTCCGAATTATTGGGCGCATTACCAACCGCGTTCCGGATTTGGAGGCAGTATCAAAACTGGAGCACCTCGCTGCATATGCTGGAGCAGCGATGTTCCACCATTAGATTCCACAATTTCTTCACATTTTCTGCGACGCCACTACTGGATTGTTTAGCATACTGCGGCTATTGATATACAGGCAGGGCACCCGGGTGTTGGAGAGTCTGAACAGATCACCAGTAGAGCGATATCGCAAGCGGACGTATTTCGTATTTCCGGGGTGTGTCCAAATTGTTGCCGCCACCCTGTTGGTGCTGGCCCTGTGCATCGCTGACTACCTGATCGCCACTGGCTAAGTGGCAAGCCCATGGTATCGTAGATACCTGATAGCGTTACAATTGACGCAAACAGAAGGTATTTCTTATGAGCGGCAAACGCTATACAGAAGAATTCAAGACCGAAGCGGCCAAGCAGCATAAGACGCGCATAAAAAGGGTCAATACTACCTGCGACTTAGTTGATCATGACGACGCCCAGCATGGATACTCTTTCGAATACACGAGGATTTCTGTATGAAACATAGCATCACCACTTTGGCATTGCTTTGCCTTCTCTCACCTGTTGTCTCTGCGGAGACCTTTACCGCCGATGTCTGGGCCGACAACTGGTTCGAAATGCGAATCAATGGCAGCAAGGTGGCCGAAGACAGCGTGCCGATCACGACGGAGCGCTCGTTCAATGCCGAGAGCTTCGAGTTTGTAGCTGATCGACCTTTCGTGATTGCTCTCGTCGCCAAGGATTTCAAAGAGAATGACTCCGGTCTGGAATATATCGGGACGCGGCGGCAACAGATGGGGGACGGTGGCCTCATCTTGCAGATAAAGGATGTGTCAGGTGCGCCTGTCGCCGTCAGTAATGAAGAGTGGCAGTGTCTGGTTGTACATAGCGCGCCGCTGGACAAGGCCTGTGAAAGCGAGGCAAATCCCGTGGCGGGGGAGGGGGCCTGCGCCTTTCAGGTGCTGGAGGAACCCGCTGGTTGGGACCAGGCAAGTTTTGATGCCTCGGGCTGG
>JBBKWY010000001.1:0-18562 GCA_037969215.1 Halioglobus sp. | reverse complement strand
ATGGCGGTGGAGGCAATGCGCAACGGCGCTCTGGATTTCATCCAGAAGCCATACCGGGAACAGGCGCTGTTGGATAGCATTAACACCGCGCTTCTGAAGAACGCAGATGACAGGCGTTCTGCCAGCGCAGGCGACGGCTTTCAGAGTCGTCTCAGCGTACTCACCGAGCGCGAAATAGAGGTATTTAATTGCCTTCGACAGGGCGAATCCAGCAAGGAGATCGCCAGAAAACTGACCATTAGCCCGCGCACAGTAGAGGCGCACCGGCACAACCTGCTACAAAAGCTGGAGGTTTCTTCAGTGAAGGAATTACTGCTGCTTCTGGTCACTCATCAAGTCGAAGGCTGACGCCGTTTCGGCCCCACCGCCTACTTACGTAGACTCAGTAGCGAAGCGAATATCCGCTGCTGCTACTTTCGTTTAGATTCCAATCCTCACGAATGCCGGTAGACGCTGTGATAGCAGAGTCTGCGCACCACGCACCACGCACCACGCACCACGCACAACTCGGAGTGGCGCAACGAGACGTGTGACGATGCGCAGCTGCTGGGCTGCCCCCGGAGTTGTCGATGGCCTGCAACACAGTTGTTATTGTCAGTAATCAGCCTGAAATGCGCGCGTCGCTCGAAGCGCTTGTCAGAGACGCTGGCCTTGCTACCGTATCAGCCAATTCATTGGAGCAGTGGCTGGCAAGCGGCACACAGCCCGCGCCTGCCTGCTGGATGCTGTGGGACTCGGCCGAGGGCGACCTGGCTACGCCGAATCAAATCGCGATGCTTGCAGGCATTTGCGCAACGCACCGGGTGATGGTGTTAGCGCATTCCGGCGACGTGCCCACGGCAGTACAGGCTATCAGACAGGGTGCGGTAGATGTCATCCAGAAGCCGTTTGAACAGCATTCCTTGCTGGAGCGGATCAAGCAATTCGTCGCGACGGCCTCGTGACAAATCCAACTGTTACGCTTTTATTACTACGTACGTAGTTTAGGTGGTGAAGCGAATAGTACCTTCTAATATGTTGACTACACTGTCGTCAATACTCGCGATGCTTCGCATTGACCTTGGCCATGCGCCGCATTGGGTGCTAACGAACAACGATTTCATGCACGAGCATTTATCCACCAGGAAGGGGAAATTCCGATGAGTCTTAGAAAATATCTTGCAGCTGCCTTTGGAGGGGTACTGCTGATACATTCAGCATTCAGTAGTGCCGTCAGTGAAAAACCCAACATCCTGTTCATCATGGGTGATGACATCGGCATTTATAACGTCGGTGCCTACCACCAGGGCCTGATGGTAGGGGAGACACCGAATATAGACCGTATCGCGAAGGAGGGGGCAAGATTCATGACCGCCTATGCGGAGCAGAGTTGCACCGCCGGTCGTACCTCAGTCGCCACCGGCATGAACCCGCTGCGTGCGGGCATGATCATGCCGCAGTTGCCCGGCTCCACAAGTTCCCTGTTGCCCGGCACTCCGCATATCGCAAAATTCCTGCTCGATCTTGGCTACACCACAGGCGAGTTCGGCAAAAACCACTTGGGTGACAAGCCCGGTTCACTGCCGACGGCCCATGGCATCCAGGAGTTCTGGGGCTATCTGTATCACCTGGATGCGATGCAGGGTGTGAGCTTCCCCGACATCAATTCGACATCGATCGACCAGGCTGTGGTGCCACCGTGCGAGAACTTGCCAGTCAAGGGACTCGCCGAGGTACCGGGCGCGGTAGACCCGAAAACCACGCTGTGCATGACGCCGCCACGGCCAGTCATCCACTGCACTTCTTCGGATGGCTCGGAAAGTAACCAGAGCTGCAAGGATGAAGGTCCGCTGACGCTGGAGCGTTCGAAGACCGTGGACGAGGAGATTTCGGCCAAGGTCATCGACTTTCTCGACCGCAACAATCCGAAGAAGACTGGCAAGCCTTTCTTCGTCTGGTACAACCCGGCGCGCATGCATATCACGACTGTGTTCTCGCCCAAGTACGAAGCCATGCTGGGTGTGAAGGGCGGCAAGGACTGGGGCATCAACGAAGTCGGCATGAAGCAGATGGACGACAACATCGGCGAGGTTTTCAAGAAGCTCGAGGAGATGGGCGAGATGGACAACACCATCATCGTCTTCACCACCGACAACGGGGCTGAGGTTATTACCTACCCTGATGGTGGCGTCACGCCATTCCGTGGCGGCAAGCTGACGACCTGGGAAGGCGGCATGCGAGTACCGTTGTTGATCCGTTGGCCCGGACACATCGAGGCAGGTATCCTCAAGGATCAGATATTTTCGATGCTGGACTTTGTACCTACTCTCGTTGATATCGCCGGCGGCCCCAAGGGCGACGACCTGAACAAGCAGATTCAGGCCGGTAAGTACCCTGGCATCCTGAAGACCAGACTGGACGGCGTCAATCAGCGCGCCTACCTCGAAGGCGAGGGTGATTCCGCGCGTGACTATCTGTTCTACTACAGCGGCACCCACCCCTCGGCAGTGCGTTACAAGAACTGGAAGTTCTACTACGCGATGGCGCCTTCAACACCTCAAGGTGGCCTGTTGGGCGTGCAGACTTTTCACTGGACGATGGTGAACAACATCAAACGTGATCCATTCGAAATTTCGGTGATGAATGAAGGCACTCTCTCGGGCGTATCCGGCGCACTGGCCGCGCCAAGCACGGCTTACATGTACGACTGGAACCTGCTGCCCATCGGACAACTGATGTGGATGAAGGAACTGAGGAGCTACGAGGAATTCCCTGCGCTGCAGACGCCGTCCAGCTATAACCTTGATCAGGTCATCAAGCAAATGCAGGAGTCGCACATCAACGGCCACGCGGGCAGCTAGCCCTCTGAAAGACTGTAACTTTTCGGGCGGCGCTCTTGCGAGATCGCCGCCCGATTTTTTATCTCAGTAGTACGAAATTCATTTAGAAGTACCTTACCGGAGATTAACTATGAAATTCCTGACACCACTATTAGTTTCGCTCACACTCTTTGCAGGTTGCGCAGCAAACGCACCAGCACCCGAGAAAACTGTACAGGCAAACCTGAAAAAAACCGTTGACTGCTCTACGGCTCCAGCTGACATTAAAACACTGGCCAGTGAAAAAGCCCGCACCTCGCAGGAAATTGAAGACGGCGCCGGCTCGATCATCCCTATCGGCGCGGTCGCGCACCTGTTTGGCGGTAGTGAATCGCAAAGCATTGAGATAGGCACTGGCGAGTACAACAAAAAGCTGGACGCGAAAATTGCCGACATCAAGAAGCAGTGCAATATCAGCAGCTAGAGCAAACTCAACAACTAGAGCAAAGGCCTGTGTAAAAAGGATAATACTATTATGAATACACTCTTTCGTTCAGTTCTGTCCTTGTGTTTTGCGTTTACACTCTCCGCATCGGCAGTCGCACAGAGCGCTGGCCCACTAGCGTCCTGGAATGACGGTGCAGCGAAGAATGCCATCGTCGAATTCGTGAAGACCACCACGACACCGGGAAACGCGGAGTTCGTTCCAGCCTCTGAACGCATCGCCACTTTCGACCAGGACGGCACGCTGTGGGTTGAACGTCCCATGTATTCGTTCGTGATGTATGCACTGGAGCGGGTGCCAACGCTGGTTGAGGCCAAGCCTGAATTAAAGGACGTCGAGCCTTTCAAGACTGTGCTGTCGGGCAATCGCGAGGCGATGGCCAAGCTCACTTTGCCCGACCTCGAAAAAATCATCGCCGCCACCTTTACTGGCATGCCGGTGGAGCAATTCAGTGCAGAAGTGTCGAAGTGGCTCGCGTCGGCCAAAGATCCGCGTTGGCAGCGGCCCTTTACCGAGCTCGTCTATCAGCCGATGCAGGAAGTGCTGCAGTACCTGCGTGACAATGGCTACAAGACCTACATCGTCACCGGCGGCGGTCAGGACTTCGTCCGTGTGTATTCCGAATCGACCTATGGAATTCCTCCCGAGCAGGTGGTCGGAACCGCGGGGGCCACAAAATATGGATACAGTAAGGACGGCAAGCAGTTCCTGACCAAGGAGGCGAAGCTGCTGCTGAATGACAATGATGCCGGCAAGCCAGAAGGTATCCATTTGATGATCGGACGCAGACCTCATGCGGCCTTTGGCAACTCGACCGGCGACCAGCAGATGCTGGAGTACACCAAGGCTGGCGATGGTGCGCGGCTGTCGATGTTGTTGCTGCATGACGACGCCAAACGCGAGTACGCCTATGGCCCGGCGACTGGATTACCAGACTCGAAGGTTGGCACGTTCACCCAGGCGCTCTACGACGAAGCGAAGAAGCAGGGCTGGATCGTTGTCAGTATGAAAGACGACTGGAAGGAGATCTTTAGCTTCGACTAAATAGGGCTCCCCCCATCCGTGCAAAAGATCTGCACGCGGGTGATGCTTCGGTGAAGCAGGTCAGGATTTTTTCCTTGTTGCAGGCGGCCAATCAGCCAGATTGGCCGCCCTGATTTACACGATCCAACAATCATATTTAATTACAACTTGATGGAGAAACCTATGTCTTCAAGCATTAAAAAAGTAATAACGGCTGCGTTGGCCACGGTAATCCTCGGGGGTTGCGCGTCTATAGCGAATGATAATGCAGTAGATATCGAGCGCAGGTTATCTGCCGCAGGTTTCCAGATGAAGCTGGCGGATACGCCAGAGAAAATGGCGCATCTTAAAACACTGGCTGATCGCAGACTTGTGCCCAGTAGCCTCGATGGGCAAACGGTGTTTGTGTATGCCGACGCACAGTCATGTAAATGTGTTTACGTTGGATCGCAGAAGAACTACCAGGAATATGAGCGTCTCTCCATCCAGCAAAACGTTGCGAATGAACAGCAAGCAACCGCGGCCGACGTCGATATGGCGCAGACGAATGCGGCGATGAACTGGGGTCTGTGGGGCGCTTGGCCGCGACCCATTTTTTACTGACATTTGCTAGCAGAGGCTAGATCACCTGGCCAGTTGGTCGGGCCAGGCCGCTAAATCACCTACCGGAGACCGTATGAAAGCGACAAAGTTGCGCCTTACCACCATCCTCGTATCCCTCGCCGCAGCCGCAGCCAGCCAGGCGCATGGCCCCGTCGGTAACGGCTTCGTCGCCCGGGCCGATTCCGCTGAGACGGTGTTTTCCAACTCTGCCGGCATGACCCGGCTCGATGGTACACAGATGACCGTGAACGGTATCCTGGCCACTGATTTTTCCCATTTTGAAGTGGATGAGAACAAGACCACTGTTGATGGTGGCGATCCGAGGGATCCCCAGGGGTCGATCATTCCGTCCTTCTACTATGCCCGGCAATACGATGACAACTGGCACTTCGGCGCTTCCCTCAATGTTCCCACCGGCTTTGGCGCCACCGACGGGCCCAACTGGGCGGGTCGCTACTACTCTGACCGTTCTTCGCTGGTCTATATCGCCCTCAACCCTGCAGTGGCCTACAAATTCAATGACAGTTTGTCAGTGGGTGCCAGTGTGAGAATCATGTATGCAGATTCCGAAGTTCACACCCAGGTGAATAACAAACTGCTGGTGGATCGCTTTGAGGATGACGGTAGAGTGACGGTACAGTCCGATGGGGTCGGCTACGGTGCTGCCCTGAGCATGCTGTACTCGTTTTCACCGGATACCCGTGTTGGCCTGACCTGGAGTTCACAGGTGAATATTGATGTGGATACCGATATCAATTTTCGCGACGTCCGCCTTCCCCCGGAGGTCATCAATGACCTGCAGAGCCAGAACATTGATATCGCTGACAATGTGCCGATGACGGCGGGTTTCGGCGTCTACCACCGATTACAGAATGACTGGGAACTCACCTTCGACGCGCTCTGGATAGAGTTCTCCAAATTTGGCGTGACCCAGGTGTCGCTCGATCGCGGTACCCTGAATACCCCGAAGGGTATTTACAATAACTTTTTCGCCACCAGCGTAGGTACTACCTGGCCGATCAACGACAAAATGCGTGGTGCGGCTGGCCTCTTGTGGGTGCAAAGTCCGATGGATGAAGATGCGCGCACCTTTGGTATTGCTATGGACGAGATGTGGGGCGTTGGTGCTGGCGTTACCTATAAGCTGGACAATGGCAACGACCTCGCCCTCAGTGTGGACGTACTCGATACCGGCAGCTCGCCAATCGATACCGGCCCTTCGCTGGACAGGGGCAGGGTGGCAGGTAAGACGAAGGACCCTTACTCGCTGCTGATAGATTTCACCTATAACTGGCGATAGGTCGCGACTTCACCAGCCAATCAGGAACCTTACAAATGACAGCCATGAGTCGAATCCTTCACTTCGCTGCCGCCACACTGGCGTTCGCCGCGATCTTCAGCGTCCTGAGCAGTCCGGCGCGGGCCGGTTTGGAGGAGGGCCTTGCGGCCTATCAAGCCGGTGATCTGCCGCTGGCATTCAAGGAGTTTCGCGCCGCCGCGGAAACCGGCAACACCGATAGCCAATACAATGTGGCTCTGATGTACGAGCAGGGCATCGGGGTCGCCAAGGACGAAAAACAAGCGCTTGTATGGTATGAAAAATCTGCGAAGCAAGGCAATTCCAACGCGCAATTCAATCTGGGCGTGCTCTATGAAAACGGTCGTGGCAGCGCCGTGGATTTTGCGCAGGCCAATCAGTGGTATCGCAAGGCGGCGGCGCAAGGCGATGCACTCGCCATTGGTAATCTGGGGATGCTCTATGTGCGCGGCGACGGTGTGACGGCGGACAAAATTCTCGGTCTGGCGCTGTTACTGCAGTCAGCAACCATGGATAGCTCACCCGACAACCATGCCAAAATGAACATTGCAGCGATCAGGGGTTTAACCCCCGATATGGTCGCCGCAGCGCAGGCACTTTCGGACGAGCTGGGCGCCGCCAAAAACCTGCTGGTACCGCTGGATCAATACTTGGAAACCACGACGGCCACGCCGTCGATGAATTGAAACAGACAGGGTTGGCAGACATCCACTGCCAATGTCTGGCTACCGTGTGCCGATAAAGGGCTAACGACATTTGTGTCCGCCGACGCAGAGTGTGGGGCCCTATTTGTTATTGTATTGGGGGTCTTAAACCTGCTCCGTACCGGGCTTTTTGGTATGCATCATCAACCAGAAAAAGCCGGCAAAGCCGGCCAGCGCAGAGGCCAGCAAAATACCGGTTTTCGCCATGAGCAAGTCCTGCGGAGAATTGGCGAAGCCCAGATCGGCGATGAAAATCGACATCGTAAAGCCGATGCCGCCCAGCAGGCTAACACCCAGAATGTGGTTCATATTCAAACCGGTGGGCAAATTAGCCCAGCCCATTTTTACCGTCAGCCAGGTAAGGCCCGCGATGCCGACAGGCTTGCCCAGCAATAGCCCGGCCAGCACCCCCTGTGTAATGGGGTTCTGAAAGTATTGCGAGAATCCGGCAAAGTCCACGGGAATGCCGGCATTGGCCAGCGCGAAAACCGGGATCACCAGATAGGCGACTGGCAGGTGCAGCGAGTGCTCCAGGCGCTGTGCCGGTGCCTGTACCAGTCGCACCCCATCGCCCAGCGATGTCACCAGCGAGCGAAAGCGGTTGTTCTTGATGATGTCGGCTTGTTCCGAGATGGATTTGAGCATCTTGACGGACGTGTCTCTTACCCGCTGGACGAAGACTTCGGGTTCAAATTTGGGGCGAATCGGAATCATGAAAGCCACCACGATACCGGCGATGGTGGCATGAATGCCGCTGGTTAACATCGCGATCCACAGCAACGCACCCACGCCCGCGTACGGCAGAGGACGGCGAATTCCACCCAGGTTCAGTGCCATCAGCAGCAGTGTGCAAGCACCGGCGTAGGCCAGCGCCACGAGGTTGAGGTTCTCGGTATAGAACAGCGCGATCACTGCCACTGCGCCGAGGTCATCGACGATGGCCAGGGCGATCAGGAAAGTCACCAGGCTTTTGGGTACGCGGTTGCCCATCAGGCTCAGGGCGCCGATGGCGAACGCGATATCAGTGGCCATTGGTATTCCCCAGCCGGTGGCGTTGGGGCCGGAGGTGTTAAGTGCCAGGTAGAACAGTGCGGGAACGACCATACCGCCGATGGCGGCCATGATGGGCAGCAGTGCCTGCTTGGGTGATGAAAGCTCTCCCACCATCAGCTCGCGCTTCAGTTCGAGGCCCATGATGAAGAAAAATGCCGCCATCAGACCTTCATTGATCCAGTGGTGTATCGACAGGGAGAACGTATAGCTGCCCAGGCTGATTCCAATTTCTGTGTGCAGTAAGTGTTCGTATTGATCGTGCAGCGGGCTGTTGGCGATAACGAGTGCGATTACGGCGCAGATCATCAGCAGTACACCGCTGGTGGTCTGGCGATGTATAAACTCTTCCAGCGGTGTCAGAAGTCGATCAAACGATTTTTCCCACCGCGCGTTGTAGATTCCTTTACCGGCCATATGGCAAGTAGCTCCTTGTTAGTATGATTGAGGTTACAGCGTTTCCAGGAACGGGCCGTCGACGCACAAGCGGCGTCCGTCTGGCGTCGCGCAGGCGCCGCAAATGCCCACGCCGCATTTGGTGAGGTAATCGATAGAACTGAAGATTTGCTCGGGTCGGCAGAACTCCCTCTGTACCGCATCTGCAGCGTGTACCATGGGCGCGGGACCGCAATTGTAAAAGACCAGTTGCTCGCGCTCGGACTGGCTCATTGCCGTCAGGCGCTCGCGCAGTAATTCGGTGACGACCCCGTGGTAGCCGGCGCTGCCGTCGTCCGTGGCGACATGGACATCAGCCACCTGACGACATTCGTCCAGGTAGTACAGCCGCTCCGCAGTCCGCGCCCCGACAAACACGTCGGCGTCGCCGAAATCGCGCGCTATCTGGTACACAGCGGCCAGCCCGGTGCCGCCCGCCACCGCGATGATCTTGGCATCCTCGGGCGGTGCCACGGGGATGCCGTGCGGACCGCGTACATACGCTTGTGTGCCCGGCGGCAAGTCCATCAGGGTGTGCGTGAATTTCCCCAGATCGATGACAGCCAGCGTAAAGGGGTCGTCGGTGAGGGCGGAGAAAGGCTTCTCGCCCAGCCCGGGTATCCACAGGAAAATGAATTCTCCCGCCTGTATATTAATTTTGCGGTCGAACCTCAGCAGGGCGATATCGGCGCACACGCGGGTGTTTTCCACCAGGGTGACAGGACGAAAATTCATGTCGATATCGTAGCGAACCAGCATCTCGGCACGCGTACTGCCGTACTCCAGGTCGCGGCTCAGCGTTTTGAAATAAGTGCCTATCTCGTCCGTCGTCAGCCCCGTGAGTGAGGATCCGATGCCCACTACAATGGCGCCAGCGTCGAAGTAAGCGCTTACATCATCCGCGCTGCTGGCACCTCCACAGCCGATAATCGGACAGTCCACGACCGCGGCAATCTCGCGTACGCATTTCAGGCCGATGGGTAAAATGCCCTTGCCGGACATGCCGCCCGAGCCGTTACTCAACACCGGGTGCCCATGGGCCGCGGTGTAGCCGGGCCCCACGGTGTTAATGGCGCATAGACCGTCGGCGCCACCGGCAATCGCCGCCTTGGCGATTGCCGCTATGTCCGGGGTGTTTGGTGTGAGTTTGGGAATCACCGGAATATCGACCACCGCTTTCACGGCGGCGGTGATCTCCCGCACCAGTTCCGGATCCTGGCCCATTGCCATGCCATAGCCCTTGGCATGGGGGCAGGACAGGTTCAGTTCCAGCCCGTCCGACACCGGTGCCAGTATCTTGGCAACTGCGACAAACTCTTCAAGGCTGCCACCGAAAATGGATGTCAGTAGAAACCGGTCATCGGGGATCTTCAGTGCGCCCAATGCTTCCAGCGCTTGCTGTGCGCCCGGGTTTGTCAGGCCCACCGCGTTGACGAAGCAGCCCGGTGCGTACTGGCTGTACACCGGTTCACGATTCCCCTCGCGTGGCTCCAGCCCGATACTCTTGGTGGTCACCACGCCGACTTCGGGCATGTGATCAAAAATGTACTGGATAATAGGAGTCGCTGTGGTGACGATCCCCGAGGGTATGGTGAAAGGGCCGGACAGCGTTTTGCCGAAGAATTCCATAGTCAAGGTTCAGAGCTCGTGCGTCGATGGGTTATGCCGTTAACAATGCGGTCGATTATACGGGTTTGCCGCGCTATAAACGACTGCTTGCTGCGCTGGTGAAAGACTGACGGACATCGTGTGATCCCGGTTTCAGGTACCACAAAATGTCTGCAGCACTATCTGCTCCGGTTGCGGCGGTGTGGCGAACTGCGCCAGTTCCGGGCGATAGTCGTGCGGCTTGTCGAGTACTTCCGCCAACTGGTGGAACACGCTTAGATCGTCCCTGTCCGTCGCTGCGGAGATCGCGGCTTCTACCAGATGATTGCGCGGGATAAACACCGGGTTGGCGCGGTCCATCAGGGACTGTCGTTCAGCACTTGGCACAGCATCCTGTTCCAGTCGTGTGCGCCAGCGCTCCAACCAGGGTTGCAGGGCCTCGGGGAATTCAAACAGCGCGGCCACAGTCTGCGTGGCATTGTCACGCGGGTGCGTCAGATCGGCCAGTCGACGGAAGGTCAGGGTGAAATCGAGCGAGTGCTCCGCCATCAGCTGCCAAAGGTCTTCTATCAGTGCTGTGTCCTGTTCGCCAATCGCCGTCAGGCCCAATTTGCGCGCCATGCCCTGCGTGTTGGCGAGCAGAAATTGTTCGGGAAACGCGTCGATGGCTTTTTGTGCCTGTGCAACTGCAATTTCGGGATCGGCGTCCAGAATGGGCAACAGCGACTGGGCCAGGCAGGACAGGTTCCAGTGCGCGATACCGGGTTGGCTGCGATAGGCGTAACGCCCGTTGTGATCGATGGAGCTGAATACCTGTTCCGGGTTGAACGCGTCCATGAAAGCGCAGGGGCCGTAGTCGATGGTCTCTCCGCAGATCAGCATATTGTCTGTGTTCATCACACCGTGGATAAAACCCAGCAACTGCCATTGCGCAATTAAGTGGGCCTGCTTTGCAATGACACTTTGCAGCAACGCCAGTACCGGGTTCTCACTGTTCCGGGCTTCCGGATAGTGGCGATCGATCACATGGTCGGCCAGCAATTGCAGTGCTTCGGTGTCTTTGCGCGCTGCGTGATACTCAAAGCTACCGATACGGATATGACTGCTGGCCACGCGCGCCAGCACTGCGCCGGGCAAGAACCGATCGCGCGCCACTTTATCCCCTGTGGTCGCTGCAGCCAGCGATCTGGTGGTGGGCACACCGAGGCGGTGCATGGCTTCGGTGAGGATATATTCCCGCAGTACCGGGCCCACTGGGGAGCGGCCATCGCCGCCGCGGGAGTAGCGCGTGGGGCCGGAACCTTTCAGTTGCAGGTCAAAACGGCGGCCATCGGGAGCCACGATCTCCCCCAGTAGTACCGCGCGACCATCGCCCAGCTGCGGGTTGAAGCCGCCAAACTGGTGCCCGGCATACACTGTGGCAATGGGCTCAGCGCCTGGCGGAATGGCATTGCCGGCCACCATCTGGGTGCCCGCTGGCGAGTCCAGCCACGCAACGTCTATGCCCAGTTCCGTGGCCAACTCACGGTTCACGCGGATCGGGCCTGGCGTAGTCACCGGCTGCGGTGTCTGGCGGCTGTAGAACCGATCCGGAAGGCGCACATAACTGTTGTCGAAGGCGATAGGGTCCATTGAGCGGACTCCTTAAGTTGATGAGTTGTTCCCAGAGTGCCGGGCACGGTGTGGCGGCCCATGGGTGAGGGCAGATCATGCCGCAATGTCACGGGACTATCCAGCCTGCGGGGGATTTAGCGGGTTGACGGCAGCGTCCGGTGGTGGCTTGATACGTGGTTCGCAGACATGCCAACAAAGATCCGGAATGTGAGGAAACACGCCATGGCAAAGAAGACCTGGGATACCCTGATTCGCAACGCACTGGTGTTCGACGGGACCGGTACCGCACCGCAGAATGTCGATATCGCTATCAAGGACGGTCGTATCGCCGCCCGGGGCAGCGAGCTGCCCGCCACGCAGGCGGCTCGCGTGATAGAGGGCGAGGGCAAGTGGTTGATGCCGGGGCTACTCGATATCCACACCCATCTGGATCTGGAGGTCGATCTGGAGCCCGGTCTGCCGGAGGTCGTGCGGCACGGCACGACCACGGTGTTGGTGGGCAACTGTAGCCTCGGGACGTGTTTTGGTCGGCAGCAGAGCGGCGAACAGAACCCCATCGTCGATTGTTTTACCCGCGTCGAGAATATCCCTAAATCTGTACTGCGCCAATGTGTCGACGCGGTGGAATGGGATAATACCGGCGATTACATGGACCATTTCGAGAACATTCCACTGGGCCCCAATGTCGGCGCCTTTATCCCCCACTCCATGCTCAGGATCGAGGCGATGGGATTGCGCGACAGTGTCAGTCGCGAGCCCACCGAGGCGGAGTTGGTGCGCATGGAACAGCTGTTGGAAGAGGGGATGGCGCAGGGGTATCTGGGGATGAGTACCGACGGGCTGCCCTTCCATTATCTGGCAACCGAACCCTTTACCGACAAGCGGATACCCACCCAGTTTGCCAGCTTCAGTGAGATGAAGCGCCTGCTCAAGGTGGTGCGCAAACACGATAGAGTGTGGCAGACCACGCCCATCATCGAAAACCGTGCCAAAGCCTTCCTGTACTTCCTGCTCTCCAGCGGTCGCCTGTTTGGTAAAACGCTGAAGACCTCGGCGCTGTCGGCGATGGAGTTCGTACTGATGCCCGGCGCGCACAAGGGCTTCCTCGGCTTTGCCGCACTGGTTAACAGTCGACTGCTAAAGGGCAACCTGCATTTTCAGGCGCTGGGTACCAACTTCCGGATCTGGTCAGACGGTATTGTCTCGCCGTTGTACGAGGAGTTGGAGTCCACCTGCGAATTGATTTCCAAAGAGTACGACGATGTCGAAGGGCGCATGGCGCTGCTCAATAATCCGGATTTTGTGCGACGCTTTCGCGCGGACTGGCACTTCGGCCGGCGCGGTCGTACCTTGGCCCACCTCAAGTCCAAAATGGGTATGCCTGACAATATCGTGATACGGGATTTGCACCTGATGATTTTTGACGGTGCCCCGGTTGCGGACTGGGACGGGGAAAGTATGCAGGCGGTGTACGATCGACTGGAGCGCTTCCAGTACGGCGCCGTTGGCGCAGCCCGCTCGGACGCCGAGCGCGAGGCCTTCGAGAAATTTCCGCGGCCCATTCGCGATGACGCGGATTTCATGCTGCATATGATGCGCACCTACGACAAATCCTTCCGCTTTTGGGTGGATGTGGGTAACGAAGGCAATCGCGCAACGCTGGATATCCTGTTGTACGAGCATGCCATGCCGGGTTTTAACGACTCTGGTGCACACATTACCAATATGGCATTTTTTGATGCCAACCTAATGTCTCTGAAACTGGCTCAGGCGCGATCCATGGAAACGGTCACGACCATGGTGAAACGCTTGACGCGTGAGCCGGCTGAGTTTTTTGGCCTGGATGTGGGCACGCTGGATATAGGCGCGCAGGCGGACATCGTGCTGCTGGATCCCGAGGTGCTCAAGACCTGGGACTCCAACGACCATCGCGTGCTGGAGTACCGCGAGCTGTTCAAGCATCGGCAGATGTTCAACCGCTCCGAGGGGGTGGTGACGGCGGTGTTGATCAAGGGTGAGCCGGTATGGCAGGACGGTGCAGCCACCGAGGCGCTGGGTAGTCAGAAGCTGGGTCGGGCGCTGCGAGCGGCCTGATCCAAATCGTCAAGCGCGGGGTAGGCCTACCCCGTGCGTTTTTTGGTCAACAGACGGAATAGCCAGAAGCCCAGACCTACGGCAGCCATCACGCCGAACACGCCCATTTCATAGCGTTTAATGTTGCCGAGTACAGACTCAATGGCATAGCCGAAGTAGTACCCCAGGCTGCCGACCGCGACAGACCACACCCCCGCGCCTACCATGTTGAGGAAGAAGAACCGGACCGGTGATACTTTTGCGGCACCCAGCAGAAACGGGGTCACTGAGCGCAACCCGTACAGGAATCTAAACCCGAGGATCAGCCATGTTTGATGCTTGTCCGCCATGGCGAGAACTCTTGTGGATTTCGCCTTCCAGTGCGGACGCTTCTGCAACATTTTTTCGCCGTTCGTTCGACCGATATAGAAAAATGCCTGATCGCCCACAAAGCTGCCCAAAAACGCGCATACGATCACCCAGGGCAATTCAAGAAACCCGCGATGCGCTGCAAAACCGCCCAACAGCAGGATAGTTTCCCCTTCGAGA
This sequence comes from Halioglobus sp., assembly GCA_037969215.1. Classification (GTDB taxonomy): domain Bacteria; phylum Pseudomonadota; class Gammaproteobacteria; order Pseudomonadales; family Halieaceae; genus Marimicrobium. The sequence goes on along the minus strand of JBBKWY010000001.1, from coordinate 4,282 downwards.
AACGTGCCAATCGCGACGGCGGTGTAGCCGTAGTTGGCGACCAGTTCTTCCAGTGACATAAGCGCCTTATCCTGCGTTATCGCACACGTGCAGCGTGCCTTCACCTGCGCCGTTAAAACGGTTCATCAGAAGACTCCCCGTCACGCCCTTGCCAATACGATGCGATAATCCCGATGCCCCAACTGGACATCAATACGATCGTCGCCAGGTTGGTGGCGCCCTCAGTGGCTTGCAACTGCTGCGTCACCAGCGCCGAGACAGTGCCGACGTCAGCCGATACGGCGCCACTTTCAATTTGACCGGCAATAGAGAGCGCGGTGTTCATGACCACAGTAAAGATAGAATACAGCGCCCAGGCAGCGGCACCGGACAGCACAATGCCCTCTATCCACCGCTTCAGATAAAAATGTCCGGCACCGGGGAAAACCAACCCTGATAACAGCATCGCTTTTGTTGACCTTTTCACTGCTTGCCTCCAATGGGCGGACGGCTAATGCTGGAACAGCGTGTAAGTTGTGCGGTGCACAACGCGAGCGGCGCTCGGTTGCTACGCATTGTACAAGGTGAAAATTCCGATACCGATAAAACCGATACCCGCAACGTAATGTAGATACTTGGTATTGATATACTCGGCGAGCAAGCTGCCAGCTAATACGCCAATAGCCGAGGCCACGATCAGGGCTGCAGACGCCGCCAAAAACACCGTGTATTTACTCACTTCTTTATCAGCGGCAAACAGCATGGTGGCCAGCTGTGTTTTGTCACCCAGCTCTGCAATAAAGACAGAGGCAAAGATAGTCAGGAAAATCTTCCAGTCCATTAATAACCGCTCCCAAAAGTAGGTAAACGCCCCCCCCATCGACTTTCCAGCGGGAGACTTACAGAGATAGCGACGAGTGTACGCATTCATGCGGCTAAGCTCTATCCAAATTTGCGGTCCCCACGACTCGTCACAAACTACCGATTCCTGGAACCTTCTGGTAGCGCAGATTTGGTCAGTAGGTGTATGAGGAATAGGAAATAATGACATCTCAAGGGGATTGAGCTATAAGTGGATTACGTTGAAGCAGAAAACAGCGATGCTAATTCAAGTGACCCTTGCTGGATCTGACCTGATCGCAAGAAGTGCCGGTTATGGGTCTTCATCGAATCTTTTCGCTTTATATCCGAACCGGTGAATTCGGATATATTCTTTTATATTTCACCAACAATAGTGAGTACAGAAAATGAGTAAAGGTACCGTTAAATGGTTCAATGCTGATAAAGGCTTCGGTTTCATTACCCCTGAGGACGGTGGTAAGGATCTGTTTGTTCACCATTCAGAAATTCAGGCAGGCGGCGCGTATGCAACCTTGAGTGATGGCCAAGCTGTTGAGTTCGAAGTTGGCCAGGGCCAAAAAGGCCCCTGTGCCAATAAAGTTGTTGCGGTTTAGTCTGAAACAGATAACAACTCAAGTGAGCGGCTGGCTATGCCACCGCTTCTTGAGGCGTTAGCAGGCATACCTGATTATGAAAAAATTGAAAAATGAGAAAGAGCTGGTAAAGAAGGCAATCGCCGAAGGAATGAAATACGGAGAAGAAAGAGGTGTGGTTGAATTCGAGCCAACGGACTCGGCAAATGAAAAAATCGAATACATTTATCGTTTACTGGTACACGATAAAATAATACAGCCCGTCCCTCAGGATCAAATATCCCAGTTGTCGATGAAACACAAACTTGCGATATGGGCCTCAAAGCTAAAGTAAGCGAGACCAGCGCTCGTATTGTCTCAGGGTTCAGCGTTCGAATTTTAGAATGTGACCTTTGAATTCTTGCTCAAGATAGTCTGTATGGACAGGTTTCAGATGGCTGGAGCTATATCCAAACTCAATCATCCTGGCACTCAATTTGTTTTTTCTTCCCCGTCCCGGATCAACGATAATGACTTCGCAGATCGGCTTGGAATGCGCTTCTATAAATTCGGCAAGTTGCGCGATATGCTGATCTTCGTACAGCAGGTCGCTGCCGATGATTAAGTCAAAAAGCCCGAGATCGTCATGGCCGTTGGCCCAATCAACCTGTTCGTAAGCGATGGATTGGCCATTATTGAGTAGCGTATTCCTGAGTAAGAACTTGCCTGTTTCAGGGTGATAATCCGTGGCGGTAATATCAGCGCATTGTTTGTTGAGGAGCAAGCTGGTTAGCGCCATGCCACAGCCGATTTCCAGAATGCGTTTAGCACCCGTGTCGTAGTCAGCGATGAAGTGAGCAAGCACCAGGCTCGATGGCCAGATGACGCCGAACAAAGGCCAGGAGGCCGAGGATATCCCCAGCTCTTCAGCAATACCGGTCGGGTCGGCAAACTCCTGCTTACTGCGCAGTGTGCAAACATGTATATCGATTTTCCCAAACTCGACGGTTTGGTAGCGTAAGCGTAGGTTTGTCATCAGGCGGCCTCCAGATTGGGGCGCTAAGCCAGCTATCTATCCAAGATAAATGACAAAACAGAAGTTACGCTCTAGGTTATAGCAGTTAGGTAAAATCACAATGTATTTAGCCGTCCATCCAGCTGTGTTTTCCACTTGGGCCCGGGCCTGCACATTTTCGGTGTGTTACGAGTGATCTCCCCCACAATATCCGGAAAAACATCAACTTTTGTCTGTTATTCCGGTTAAAATCATCGAAATGGCTCGATGGCGGCAGTGCGGTGGAGCTGTCGCCTGAAACGGACTATTATGCGCACGCAGTCCAGCCACACTTTATTCCTACTTTTTGTAGGCCGGATTTGTCTCAGACTATCAGCACAATGCAGGAGATAGATCTGATTCGACTTGCATCGCTGTGCACCGCAAATACTGCATATCTGTGCTTGAAATCAGGACGAAAGAAATAATATGGGTTATTTGATCACTTATCATGAGCCGCTCAATATTGTGCATGTGATTTATTCTGACGCGGTGAGTTTGGACGAGAGGGTGCGGGCAGTGGAAGAGGTGTGCCGGTTATATGCACATTTGAGACCACTGCGTATTCTGGTGAATGTCCGCGAGCTGGAAATGAGGCTGTCTTTCCAGGATCAACAAACCTTTGGCGACTTTCTTGCGAGCCATCCCGAGCTGTCAGATGCCAGGGTTGCGGTACTTCACAAGCAGAGTCACAATCCCAATATTGTTATCGATATGTCTGCGTTCAACGGTGGGTATACGCTGGCTGAATTTAATGACACCAACGACGCAGAAGACTGGCTGGGAAAACTATAACAAGATAGAAGCTGTGTCCGGGAGCTGACATGAGACACGAACTGTGAGAATGGTTTATACCAACAGCAACCGGTTTATCGTCGGTAATGCGAAGAATATTCTTGAGTCTTACGATGTGAAAATAGTCGTCAAGAATGAGTTCGCCTCAAGTGCGATTGGCGAGGTGTCGCCGTTCGATACCTGGGTTCAACTTTGGGTTGTCAGAGATGCGGATTACGACAAAGCGTGCAGGATTCTGGAAAGCGCGATCAGTGACGAGAATGCATCGCCCTGGATATGCAAAAATTGTAAAGAGGAAAACGACGAATCGTTCGATCTGTGCTGGAACTGTGGTACGGGGAATGTATAGGCACCTGGATACGGGGATTATTGTGCAATGCGACCGTTTCTCTTCCACTTTGTATTCTGGCTGGCTGTCCTTATCGCGATAGGGAGTTCAATGCAGTATTGGCTCTCAAGCCAGGAGGAGAAATGCCGCAAGTACTGTGCTACCGAAGGCATGGCAAGCGACTATCATCCGCCGCGGGTTCGTAACGGTGTGCGATTTGGCCGCAGAACGCCCGCCAAGCCGGGCGACTGTCAGTGTGCAGAAGTGAAACCCTGAGCGTGCGGCAGCGCAGCGGGATGACTATTGTTCAGCGACACTGATTTCAATCAAGAGATCATCCGCCGCAACTTGCGTACCCGCCACGGCCATCACTTCCGTCACTTCGCCTGCGGCATCAGCGACGATTTCGTAGTGCATCTTCATCGCTTCAAGAATGGCCAGCGTTTGGCCGGCTTCGACCGTGTCACCAGTGGCAACGCGTACGTCTAACAACAGGCCATGCATGGGCGCGATAATTCTGCCACTGCCGCCCACCTGATCCTGAACGCCGTCCAGCCGAATCATATCGCGGTATTGTGCGCCGCGACCGTCGATGGACAGGTACAGTCTGCCCTCCTCGGGCAAGTGGTAGCGCACCATGTGCTGCGCCTCGTCGACGCCAACATGGGCCGTGCTATCCGCCATGGAAAACAGCTCGATCACGACGCTATTTTC